>JAHJRA010000018.1:0-102659 GCA_018831045.1 Gammaproteobacteria bacterium
GCGATGTAAAACTCCTTGGTGGTGCCGGCGCGCGCCCAGATGGCGATACCAATGTAGAGGATGAACGACAGGCCCACCACGATGTAAGTCAGTGTTTGCAGATCCATATTTGTCTCCCCTTATTCTTCGTGGACGTCGTGGTCACGGTCGATCTTGTCCATGCGGCGCGCGTACCAGAAAATCAGGCCGACGAAGACAAAGATGGAACCCTGCTGTGCAAACCAGAAGCCCAGGGGATAGCCACCGAGATGAAAGTTGTCGAGCGCATCGCGAAACAAGATGCCGGCGCCGAAAGAAACGACGAACCAGATGACAAGCGTTGTGAAAAGTAGCCGGAGCGTTGCACTCCAGTAAGCCTTGGGGTCAAAGTTTTGCGGTTTGGACATCGATCGTTATCTCCCTTTTTTCATTTCATGTTGATGAACAGGTAACCCCACCGTTTTTTGCTGTGTCGAACCATACTCCTGCCGCATCAGGGTTTCCATCAAGTTACCGGGTAATGGTTGATTTATACCGCCTTCGGTCTGGTCATGAGACGGCCAATCGGGCTTCGGAGTCCGCTGACCGCGACCCGCAGCAAGCCGGTAAAGCCTTCAGGTTGCTGGCCGCGAATGTCCGGCACGCTGCACAATGAATTGCAGGGCGAAGTAATAGCTCCAGAGAATGAGTGCCGTTGCCCCCGACCAAATCGCAAAGGGCAGGCCTGCCAGGATGACCAGCGTGCCGACCAGCAGTAAGCCGATCCCCCCTGCACCATTGATTCCCGTCACCAGCTTGGCCCATTGTTTTCCATCCCGAATCGTTCGGCCACGCCAATCGGCGACGTGTCGATAATCCTTGAGAACGAGGATCGCCCAGGCACGGTAAAGCATGCCGATGCCCAGAGGAAAAATGCCGAGAAACATCAAACGGGCCAACCAGATAAACCATTCATCCATGCGTATGCCAAATGGCCTCAAGTGAATCAGGAGCGGAATGCTTACCGATCATGCTGCGGCATGCAATAGCCTTGCCTCACGAACTGACGGCACTCTCCAGAAACTCCGAGCCCTTTCTTGACTAACACCGTGTTTAAGGTTTTAATGCCGGGCTTCGGTTTTCCTTGTGGATGTCTGTCCATGATTCGATCGAAACCAGCAAGTACGGCCAGGTAGCTCAGTCGGTAGAGCAGCGGATTGAAAATCCGCGTGTCGACGGTTCGATTCCGCCCCTGGCCACCAAGATGTTGTTTTCTGCATGGCGTCATCGGCAGAAAACGTAAAAAACCCCGCAAGCGTATTTGCGGGGTTTTTTATTGGCCGCACGTCATGCGTTGGTTGCTGGACGTGGTTCGCGCGCCCTCAGCCAGCAGCCATCTTGTCCTGGTGGGAAAACCCCCGCATGCAATGGCTTAACAGCTCGGAGGCTTCGTGTGCGGAAATCGGAGGGCTGTAGTAGTAGCCCTGTATTTCGTGGCATTGCATCTGTTGCAGGCGCAGCAACTGGGCTTCACTTTCCACACCTTCTGCGATGACATTCAGGTGCATGCCGCGCCCCATGGCTACCATGGCGTTGACGATGGAGACGTTTTCCTCGCGGTCGAGTTCCTGGATGAAGGACTGGTCGATCTTGAGGGTGTGGATCGGGAAGCGTGACAGATATTTGAACGAGCTGTAGCCGGTGCCGAAGTCGTCGATGGCGAGGCGGATTCCGCTGGCGGAGAGCCGTCCGAGCTTGATGGCATTGGCTTCGAAATCGCGCATCAACAGGCTTTCGGTGATTTCCAGTTCGAGCTGTTTGCCGTCGAGCGAATACACCTGCAGGGCGCGCATGATGGTTTCAACGAAGTCGGCCGTTTCGAGCTGACGCGCCGAGATGTTGACCGACACGCGCACTTGCGGCAGCCCGGCGGCGCGCCAGGCGGCAATTTGCGCGCAGGTCTGGCTCAATACCCAGTCGCCAATGGGAACGATGATGCCGGCTTCTTCGGCCACCGGAATGAATTCGCCGGGGGTGAGCAGGCCGCGTTGCGGGTGCCACCAGCGCAGCAGGGCTTCAAAGCCGCGTACTTCGCCGCTCAGGGCGTCTACTTGGGGCTGGTAGAACAGGATGAATTCATTGTGTACCAGTGCGCGGCGCAAGTCGGCCTCGATCTGCATGCGGTCCGAATACGGCGCCTGCATGCCGGATTCCCAGAATTGCAGGCGGCTGCGGCCGAGGGACTTGGCCTGGTACATGGCGATTTCGGCCTGGCGGATCAGGCTGTCGATCATTTCGCCGTCTTCGGGTGTCACGCATGCACCGATGCTGACCGATATGTAGACCTCGTGGCCTTTGACATGCACCGGTTTGGACAAGACCTGGGTGATTTTGCGGCAGATGTGTTCGACATCGCTGCGCGAGACCAGGGTCGGCAGCAGCACGGCGAATTCGTCGCCGCCCAGACGCGCCAGGGTGTCGCCTTCGCGCAGGCATTGGCGTAGCCGCGTGCTCACGGCAAGCAGCAGTTCGTCGCCGACGGTATGGCCCAGCGAATCGTTGATGACCTTGAAGTGATCGAGGTCGAGGCTGAGCACAGCCAGGGGTTGCTGGTTGCGCTTGGCCTGCGCCAGCATGAGGCCGAGGTGGTCGCGGAACAGGGCGCGGTTGGGCAGTCCGGTGAGCAGGTCGTGATAGGCCTGGTAGTGCACGGTTTCCTCGGCCTGCTTGCGCTCGGTGACGTCCTTGGCGACGCCGTAGCTGCCGATGAAACGCTGCTCGAAGGCGCTGGCCTGTTCGTCATACATGCCGGTGGCGGTGAGTTCGACTGATTTGCAGAGGCCGTTCATCAGCCGTGGGCGGCGCATGCCGGGGTTGCACTTGAGGCGGATTTCCGTGTTGCGCGCACTGCGGTCGCCGGCGCGGCGTTCGTTGAAAATATGTTCGGCACGGGTCATGTCGTCTTCGTGAACCAGCAGGCTGTAATGCTGCCCCAGCAAATCTTCGCTGCGGTAACCGAGCAGGCTTTCGACGCGATCGTTGACGAAGGTGAAACGGCCTTCGATGTCGAGCGTATAAATAAAATCAGGCGAGCTGTTGACCAGAAAGCGATGCCATTTTTCCGACTGTTGCAGACGCTGCAGGATGTGGTTGTTTTCCCGTTCCAGCCGGCGCTGCGTCAGCGTGTTGTCGATGCGCCGCAGCAGTTCTTCGGGTTCGTAGGGCTTGCGCACGAAATCGGTTGCGCCGCCGCGCAGCGCGCGGATCGCGGCGTCGATTGCGCTTTCGCCCGAGACCACGATCACGGGCGTGTCGATGGCGCGGTCGGTAATGAAGCGCAACACTTCGTTGCCGTTGAGGTCGGGCATGCCGAGATCGAGCAGGATGACATCGAACTGCTGTTTGCTGATGGCGAGCAGGGCGGCGCGTCCACCATCAGCCGTCTCCACGTCGTAATTACGAGCGGTCAGCAGGCGTGACAGCCCTTCAAGGATCAGCGGTTCGTCGTCGACCAGCAACAAGCGCGAGCGCACCGGAAAAGTGCTGACTGAGTGAGCGTGTGGTTCGGAATCGATGGGGCTGCTGGACATGTTTGAAGTTCTCCTGAGCGTGGGTTACATCGACCCGTAGCGCGTTGTGGTGAGGGTTGTCTGGCCATTTTGAAGGGTGGGCAGACGGATGAAAAAATGTGTGCCTTGCGGGCCACTCTCGCATCTGAGCTGGCCGCTCATGCGTTCGATCAGGCTGTGGCTGATGTTCAGGCCGAGGCCCGCATGGTCGCCGCCTTTTTCGCTGACCAGGGGCTCGAACAGGTGGGCGGCGACAGCGGCGGGCAAGCCCGGGCCGGTGTCGGCGATTTCGATTTCGATTTCTCGCTGGCCGTTAGCATCGATCAGGCGGGTGGAGAATTTCAGATGTCCTCCCGCAGACATGGCTTCCACCGCATTTTTTGCCAGGTTGAACAGCACCTGCTTCAGCGAATCCTTTTGCAGGGGCAGCGGCGGTACTTCCGGATTGAGGTCAATCTGCACGCTGACATTGTTCGGCGTGAACAGGGTGCCAAGCGACATCCGTACCAGTTCGGAAACGATGCTGTTGACCGAGACCAGCTCAAGCCCGGCGGCAGATACGGGGGCCGGGATTTCTTCGGCGGCGGTGATGCCGCGAACGATACGTGCCACGCGCTCGATTTCGTCGCCGATGATACTGAGATCGCGTTGCACGGACGAGTCCGCGCCCAACTTGTCAGACAGCAGGTTGACGTAGTTGCGCATGATGGTGAGCGGATTGGCGACTTCGTGTACGGCACGGCGTGCACGCTCGCGGGGGATGGCGTCGCTCGCCACAGGTGGGGTGACCGGCAGGGGGGGGATGATCACCTCGGCGGCGGGCGCAGCCATGCGGGGACGCAGGGTCTCGGTATATTCAGCCACGGTAAAGCGCCACAGCGTGGACATGCCCAACTCGGGATTCGCGTCGCCTGCTACCAGCACGCCCGTCTGGCCATCGCTCAGCGTCAGCGGCTGGCAGAGCAGTCGCGACACGCCAAGCAGGCGCGCAATCTGTTCATCGACCAGGGCGCCATCCGTCGCGCCGCATTCAAATTGTTGCGGCGCGCTGCGCACCAGTGAGCGGGGCAGTGCCGAATGCCCATCATCGAGCGGAATGGCCAATGCATTCAAGCCGGGTGCAGTCGGGAGCAGGGCGCTGGCCCGCAAATGACCGTCGGCAGCGGGAATAAACAGACAGATGCGCTCGATCCCGAACAAAGCTTGCAGCGTGTCCTGCAACAGGGAAAACGGCAGCGCGTCGCGGTTGGCGGAGCGGAAATGGCTGTTGATCGCCGACTGGGCGGCCTGCCCGGCATACAGCCGCGCCAGCCGGTCAAACCCCGCGCTCTGGCTGGATGCAGTCGCATCGAGCAGGCCAAAGCGCAAGGCCAGCTGGCGGGTCTGCATCTGGGTATCGGCCAGCAACTGGGCGGCTTCGCCGGCCCCCATCTGCAATGCAGCGAGCGCCGCGCGCACATCCACGCTGTCCACTGCATCGGCGCGCGCCACCAGTTGGTACGCCAGCTGAACGACGCGCACCAGCGGATGCGCCGCCCGCCCGCGCGCCAGGGGCTCGGCATGAAAACGTGCGGCGTCGCCCAGCCAGCCGTTGGGGTCGATTTCGGCGAGATAGTCGCTTGGGTGCGTGCGCGTGAGCGGGGTAATGCCGACGGTTCCGGGTTCAAGGTAACGGGCGAGATTGTGGGCAAGTCCCGCCGTCCAGGCGGCATCGGCATCGGCGATGGCTGCACGCAGCGCGAGCGCTTGTGCCAGATGGGCCACGCTGATCGATTGTCGCCAATTAGCTGAATAGGCCACCTGTGCCGCGCCCGTTGCAACGGGCGCGGCAAGCAGCAGCGCCCGCAGCAAATCCGGCTGGGCGGTCATATCGGCAGGCAGCAGCCGCAAGCGTAGCGCAAGCACGGGATCGCAGCGCACGCAGGCGGCAAACTCGGTCTTCGCAATATCCCCGCGCATCAAGTGCTCCAGGGCCTCGGCAACAATGCCGGGGGCACAAAGACAGATCGTTAGCTCCGACTTTTTTAGTAACTTATCCGGAAGTTCTCGCATGTGATTGCTTTATATATTGATTTTTGCTACACCGTCAATCTGTAGCCACGGATTTTTAAGTCCGACTCGGGAACTGTTGTTTTCAAGTTCTGGACTGAGTGTCCGTATTAGTGCCATGGCGTGGCATCCCACGTCGCATCCTATTAAAGTGAATGCATATGAAAATTGTTCTGGCCGGATTGATTTTGTTGGGCGCAAGCACCGGGGCCGCCGCATTCGATGGACAGGCTTCGCTGCAATGGAGCCATCCGGGCGTGTCGGTTCAGCCTGCAGAACCCGCTTACCTCACCGCCATGCCTGAACTCTCGGCGCAATCGGTGCTGGTGTTTGACCAGGCCAGCGGCCAGCCCCTGCTGGCGAAAAACGCCAGCATGCAGACGCCGATTGCTTCGATTACCAAGCTGATGACGGCAATGCTGGTGCTCAATGCCGGGTTGCCGATGGAGGAAATCATCACCCTGACCGATGAGGATCGTGACACGCTCAAGGGCACCGGTTCGCGTTTGGCCGTGGGGTCGAGCTATACCCGGGGGCAATTGCTGCATCTGGCGCTGATTGCATCGGACAACCGCGCCGCGCATGCGCTGGGGCGTACCTATCCCGGCGGCCTGGAGCGATTTGTCGGCACCATGAACCGCACGGCACGCATGCTGGGAATGAAGGACACGGTGTATGTTGAACCTACGGGCCTGTCGAGCGAGAACCGTTCGACCGCGATGGATCTCGCCAAGCTCGCCGATTACGCGCACCAGAATTTTCCCGAGATCCGCCACATCAGTACCTCGGGTCATTACAGCCTCGACGGCCAGCGCGTGGTGGTGCAGAAAAAGCGTCATCAACCGCAGGTGAGCTATCGCACGGTGGGGTTCAACAATACCAACCGGCTGACGCGGATGGACGACTGGAATATCGGGCTGTCCAAAACCGGCTTCATCAACGAAGCGGGACATTGCCTGGTGATGCAGGCGCAGGTGGCGCAGCGCGATGTCATCATCGTGTTGCTGGATGCGACGGGCTCCAACCGTCGCGCAGGTGATGCGGCACGGATCAAGCATTGGCTGGAGTCCAACAGCCCGGCGCACCGCGCGGATAACCGTCACCCCGCCGCTTCGCGTACCTGAATTGTTCCCAGCCTGGCTGCGGCGCTCGTCCGCAGCCAGCAGGCGGCGTTATGATGAATTTCTCCGCGCCCGCCTGTTTCCTGCATGTCCCCCGAACTCGCGCAGCAACTGCTGCTTAAAACCCTGCTGCCGCTGGCTTTGCTGATCGCGGCAGGCGGCATCTGGCCGCGCTGGCAAAGCGGCATTTCCATTGTCGGTCTGCGCGGGGAAATCAACCGGCTGGTGCTGAACTTTTTCGCACCGATGCTGTTTTTTGCAGCGGGCGCGGCCGCCACCGTCGATTTGAGCTTGCTGCAGGTGCCGCTGATTCTGGGCGTGGCTACGCTGGCTGGCCTGGGTCTGGCCGCGCTGGCGCTGTTCGCCACCCCGCTCGGGCGCGGCCTGTCGAGCCCCGCACGCGGCACCATCATGCTGACCGCCGGGTTCGGCAACGTGCTGTTTTTCGGTTACCCGTTGCTCACCACGGTGTTTGGCGAGCCCGGCGCGCGTTATCCCTTTTTCGCCGACATGCTGGCTGCCACGCCGCTGGTGTGGTCGGTCGGCGTGTGGATCGCCTTTCGTTGTGGCAAGCACGCTGAACACGCCTCGTTCCTGTCGATGTGGCTCAAGCTGCCGCCGGTGTGGGGCTTTGCCGCCGGGCTGGCGGTCAATCTGTCCGGCCTGCCGCTGACCCCGCTGATCGAGGCCGCGCGCTGGGCAGGTAGCCCGACCATTCCGCTGATGCTGTTCGTACTGGGGCTGACCATTCCGTGGCACGACCTGCGTCCGCAAAAAGCGGTGTTCGTCGCGCTGGCGATCAAGCTCGCGCTGATGCCACTGCTGGCGCTGGGCATTGCATTGGCGTGGCCCGGCCCGCTCACCGAGCCCGGCGAAGCGGGCGTGCTGGAAGCGGCCATGCCGACCATGGTGATGGTCATTGCGCTGGCCGACCGCTTCGGGCTGGACACCCGCCTGGCCGGACTCATCATGGGCTGGTCAACGCTGGCGGGATTGGTTACGCTGCCATTCTGGTTGGTCGTCGTGAAAGGGCTTGCATCATGAAAATCGGATTTATCGGCAGTGGCATCATGGGGCGTCCGATGGCGGAAAACCTGTTGCGCGCGGGACATCAATTGTTCGTCTACGGCCGCCGCTTCGACCGTCTCGAACCGATGCTGGTCGCCGGTGCCCTGGGCAAGGGCACGCCGGCCGAAGTCGCCGCCGAGGCCGACATCAGCTTCACCGTTGTCTCCGATACCACTGACGTCGAGCAGATCATTTTTGGCGACCGTGGCCTGATTCACGGCGCCAAGCCCGGCCACACCATCGTCGACATGAGCACCGTGGCGCCCGCTGCCACCCGGCGTATCGCCGCCACCCTGGCCGAGCGCGGTGTACACATGCTCGACGCACCGGTGTCGGGTGGTGAAATCGCCGCGCGCGAGGGCACGCTTTCCATCATGGTCGGGGGCGAAGCGCCCATCTTCGAGAAGGTGCGGCCGCTGTTCGAAGTGCTGGGCAAAAACATCGTCCACGTCGGCGGCCACGGCGCCGGCCAGGTCGTCAAATGTTGCAACCAGATCGTCGTCGGCCTCACCTTTGAGGGTGTTGCCGAAGCCATTCTGCTGGCACGGCGCAACGGCGTCGACCCGGTCAAAATGCGCGAAGCCCTGCTGGGCGGCTTCGCCGGCAGCCGCATTCTTGAAGTCCACGGTCAGCGCATGCTCGACTCCAACTACAAGCCCGGCTTCAAGGTCAAACTGCACCACAAGGACATGGCCATCGTCATGGACAACGCGCAGGAAACCGCCACGCCGCTGCCGGGCGCCGCGTTGATTGCACAGCAGATGAACGCGCTGATGGGCGCCGGCGACAGCGAACTCGATTCGTCGGCCATCATGCGCGCGCTGGAGCGGCTGGTCGGCGAGGGAAAATGAGCGGCAAAGAGCGCATTGCCTTTCTCGATCGTGCCGCCCTGACGGCGGATGACCTGCCCATCCCCGATTTCGAGCACAACTGGAGCGAATACCCCTTCACCGAAGCCGCCGACCTGGTGCCGCGCCTGTTCTGGTCCACCACCGCCATCACCCACGCCACGCCGATCGACGCCGATGCCATCGGCCAGTTGCACAAGCTCGTCCGCATCATCATCACCGGCCCGGCTGTGGTTGATGCGACCGCATGTGAGGCGCGCGGAATTGCGGTGCGGCATTTGCCGGCGAGCGATACGCCGGGGCAGGCGCTGATCGGGCTGCTCGAAAAGCTGGTCGACGAAGTCAGACTTGGCGCTTGATGTGCGCAAACTTTGCGCTCATTGCGTCGTATGCGGGCTTTGTTGGGGCATGACCAAAATGAAAAGGCCGGACAATCCGGCCTTTTCATTCGCTTCAGTGCAAGCCTTTAAAAATTCCAGCTGATTCCAGCGGACAAGAGGTCGATGTCACCGTCGCCAAGGTCGTAACGCTCCCATTCGCCGCGCAGGCTCAGGTTGTCGGTAAAGCTGTAGGCTGCGCCCACACCATAGACCCAGTCCGTGCCATCGTCGCTATCGGAGGCACTTGCTGTAACGCCTCCTCCGGTACCTGTAGCAGAAATGTCAGCGTCCCAGACATTGACACCTACGCGACCGAAAAGTGAGAAGCGATCGCCCAGCGGAAGGATGCCCAAGGCAGAAATCGTCCAGGCGGTAGTCTCGACATTGCTGTCGACAATCCCCGCGCTTGGTGCTGTAACGGTGCTGTGCGCAGTGAATTCGCCCAAGTTCGCATAGGCGCCTTCGACAGCCAGGTATTTCATGAACCGGTAGCCGGCGAATACTTTCCAGCCGGTATCGGTGTCGTCCGTGCTGGTGCTGGAAGTGATCCCATAAGAAGAAAATAATTCAGCGTCAATGTCGGAGCCGCTAAAGTCTTTAGCCTTGGCTTGTCCGAGACTGCCGCCGACATAGAATCCAGTATCGGCAGCTTGCACGGTCGATACGACCAGTGCTGCAGAAAGTGCGAGTAACAGCAATTGTTTATTCACTACAATCTCCTTCGAAAAAGTTAGTTGAACCATTGCGCAGAAATTTTTCTGCTGGCCCAGTATAGGTAATAATTTCGGGTCATTTCGCCCCTGTTGCCAACCCGCCACACCGGTACTCCACTCTAGATGGCGCGCTACGTGTGGATGTGGCATGCGGGTTGAGAAAATAGTCAGGCCGGGTGTCTTGTGCTTCCTGCTGGCCTTTCCTACAAAGGAAAAGCCATGCTGCGAATCCGCCAACTGAAGGTTCTCCTCGTTGCGTTGTTAAGCGCCCCGGCTTGGTCTGCGACCTATCAGCTCGACCCCGGCGATACCATCCCGCAATTTGAAATCGACCATCTCTGGTTGTTCACCGAGCGCGGCCAGTTCGACCGTGCCCACGGCACGCTTGAATTCGACGTCGAGCAACACACTGGAAGCCTTGAGGTCATCATCGATGCGAGCTCGCTTGATACGGGAAACGATGAGCGCGATGCCGTTCTCAGGGGAGCAGACTGGTTCGATGTCGGCCGCTACCCCAGCATCACCTTCCGAAGCCAGCGTTTTTTGTTCGAGCAGGATCGTCTGATGGCGATAGAGGGCCGATTGACGATGCTTGGCGTTGCGCAGCCGATGCGGCTGGAGATCGCCAGGGTCAAGTGCGGATTGAATCCGGTTTCCAGAAAGTGGCGTTGCGGAGCCGATGCAAGCGGTATGCTCCAGCGTTCCCGCTTTGGTATGCGCACTGCCCTGCCCTTTATCGGCGACGACGTCAGGCTGCGTATCCGGGTGGAGGCGTATCGGGAAAACTGAATAGCCAAAGCAGATCGGCAGGTGAGTGCGGACAAGGCACAATAATCACCCTGTCTTGTGCCCAACATAAGGGAAGCGACTTATCGTGAAACTCACTGACCCCGCCTTGTTCCGGCAGCAGGCGCTGATCGGCGGCGAATGGAGGAATGCCGCCGACGGCGCATGCTTCGCCGTTCATAACCCGGCCAACGCGGAAATCGTCGGTCACGCGCCGCGCTGCACCCTGCGTGACACCGAACGCGCCATTGAGGCCGCGTACGCTGCCTTCCCCGTCTGGCGCGATCAAACAGCCAAAATGCGTGCGCAGATCCTGCGCCGCTGGTTCGACCTGATCCTCATCCACCGCGACGATCTCGCTGCGATCATGGTCAGCGAGCAGGGCAAGCCCTATGCCGAAGCGCGCGGCGAGATCGACTACGCGGCGAGCTTCATCGAATGGTTCGCCGAAGAGGCACGGCGTGTCTACGGTGACGTGGTGCCGTCGCCGTGGGCGGACCGGCGCCTGTTCACCTTGCGCCAGCCGGTGGGGGTGGCGGCGCTGATCACACCGTGGAATTTCCCCGCCGCGATGCTGACGCGCAAGGCGGGCGCGGCGCTCGCCGCGGGCTGCACGGTGGTGGCCAAGCCGGCATCGCAAACGCCGTTTACCGCGCTGGCGTTGGCTGAGCTGGCGCTGCGCGCGGGACTGCCGGCCGGTGTTCTAAATGTGGTCACAGGGGATGCGGCGACCCTTGGCGGCGTGCTGACTGCGCACCCGCTGGTGCGCAAGCTGTCGTTTACCGGCTCGACGGCAGTGGGCAAGCAGTTGCTCGCGCAGAGCGCTGCCACGCTTAAGCACGTCTCGCTCGAACTCGGGGGCAACGCGCCCTTCATTGTGTTCGATGACGCTGATCTCGACGCAGCGGTGGCCGGCGCGCTCGCCAGCAAATACCGCAACAGCGGGCAGACCTGCGTGTGCGCCAATCGCGTGTTCGTGCAGGACACAATCTATGACGCCTTCGCCGAAAAATTCACCGCAGTGGTGGCGCAACTGAAAGTGGGCGAGGGCTTTACGCCCGGCGTGGAAACCGGCCCATTGATCAATTCCGCCGCGCTGGAAAAAGTCGAGGCCCACATTGCCGATGCCCTCGCGCACGGTGCGACGCTGCTGACTGGCGGCATGCGCCATACGCTCGGCGGGCAGTTTTTCCAGCCGACGGTGCTGAGCGGTTGCACCCCCGACATGCGGATTTGCCGCGACGAAACCTTCGGCCCGGTGGCCCCGCTGATTCGCTTTTCCGCTGAAGCGGAAGTGGTCCGCATGGCCAACGACACCGAATTCGGCCTCGCGGCCTACGCTTATACTCGTGATCTTGGCCGCGCCTGGCGTCTGGCGGAGCAACTCGATTACGGCATGGTGGGTATCAACGCCGGGGTGATTTCCACCGCCGAGGCAGTGTTTGGCGGCGTCAAGCAATCGGGGCTGGGGCGCGAGGGCGGACGCAGCGGCATCGACGATTATCTGGAAACCAAGTACGTGAGTCTGGGCGGGCTGGGATCAGCCGTAACGGCTGCCAAGGAATAGCATGACGTCCGTCTCCCTTCCCCGCAACATCATTGTCATCGGCGCCGCCAGCGGGGCTGGCGCGCCCGATCCCGGTTGTGCCCAGGGCCCCGAAGCATTGCGCCGTTACCAGGTGTTTCACGACACCCCGCTGCAGCACGTGGAATGGGACGCGATCCTGCGTGTGCCGCGCGACGTGCGGGACACGCCGCTCCATGCGGTGGCGGCGCTCGGCGCCCGGCTCGCCGCCGCAGTGGAAGCGGTGCTGCAGGCGGGACATTTCCCGCTGGTGGTGGGCGGTGACCACTCGTGCGCCATCGGCACCTGGAGCGGCGTGCATCGTGCGCTGGCCGACAAGGGGCCGCTCGGCCTGATCTGGATCGATGCCCACATGGATAGTCACACTTTCGCCACCACGCCGAGCGGCCAGATCCACGGCATGCCGCTGGCCTGCCTGCTCGGTCACGGCGCAGCGGCGCTCACCACAATCGACGGCCCGGAAGCCAAGCTGCGTCCCGAGCATGTGTGCCTGATTGGCGTGCGCAGTTACGAAGCGGGCGAAGCGGCGCTGCTGCAGCGGCTGGGGGTGCGAGTGTTCGACATGGGTGAAGTCCGCCGACGCGGTTTGGCCGCAGTGTTCGACGAGGCGCTCGCCAGGGTGCGGCACGGCACGGCGGGCTTCGGCGTGAGCGTGGATCTTGATGCGCTCGATCCCGATGAGGAGCCGGGCGTTGGCACGCCGGTGCCCGGTGGCCTGCATCGTGCCGAGCTTGTCGCTGCGTTGTCGCATTTGCGCGGCGACCCGTCATTTGTGGCGATGGAAATCGTCGAGTACAACCCGCGGCGTGATCGCAGACATGCCACCGCCGACGCCGCAGGCGCTCTGGTCGACGCAATTACGCCAGACCAGCCTGCGCCCCGTTATTGATTCGGCCAGATGCGGTTTGAGGTGGCCAGGAATCCGACTCGGATATGCAAGGCCGGGACGGTGAACCGGCCGAAGCAATAATCAATTAAAACAGCCCCTACTGAGACGGCACAACGAACCTGTCTGCCCCGAAAGCCCTTGCACACCCATATGGTTCCCCTTCTTCGTGCCGTCTCGATAGCCCAGATTCCGGCCCTGCTTGCCCATCCGTTGTTCCGCATTGCGGGATGCCATCACGAGCCCGTACCGTGTTTCTGACAGCACGCCGTTGTCGTCAAGCTCCATAGCCTGAGTTGGCTGCGGCAGCCAGTGTGAGGCCGAAAAAAACCCCGGTGCCGCAAGGCCCGGGGTTATTGTTTTTCAGCATGCTGCCTGATCAACCGCGCCGCATCGAGTCGAAGAAATCAGCATTGTTTTTAGCCGCGCGGATCTTGTCGATGAGGAATTCCATCGCTTCCATGTCGTCCATCGGGTAAAGCAGCTTGCGCAACACCCAGACCTTTTGCAGCAACTCCGGCGGGATCAGCAGTTCTTCACGGCGGGTGCCAGAGCGGTTGACGTTGATTGCCGGGTAGAGACGACGCTCGGACATTTTGCGATCGAGGTGAATTTCCAGGTTGCCGGTGCCTTTGAATTCTTCGTAGATCACGTCATCCATGCGGCTGCCGGTTTCAACCAGCGCAGTGGCGATGATGGTGAGGCTGCCGCCTTCTTCGATGTTGCGTGCCGCGCCAAAGAAGCGCTTGGGTTTTTGCAGCGCATTGGCATCGACACCGCCAGTGAGGACCTTGCCTGAAGCGGGCTGCACCGTGTTGTAGGCGCGCGCAAGACGGGTGATGGAGTCGAGCAGAATGACGACGTCCTTTTTGTGCTCAACCAGACGCTTGGCGCGTTCGATCACCATTTCTGCAACCTGCACGTGGCGGCTGGCGGGTTCGTCGAAGGTCGAGGCAATCACTTCGCCGCGCACGGTGCGGCTCATTTCGGTGACTTCTTCCGGGCGCTCGTCGATCAGCAGGACGAACAGCACGACGTCGGGATGGTTGGAGCTGATCGCGTGGGCGATCTGCTGCAGCATCACGGTTTTGCCCGACTTTGGCGGCGCGACCAGCAGGCCGCGCTGGCCCTTGCCGATCGGCGCGACGATGTCGATGACGCGGCTGGTGAGGTTTTCCTCGGCCTTGATGTCGCGCTCCAGCTTGAGCGGTTCGTCCGGGTGCAGCGGGGTCAGGTTCTCGAACAGGATCTTGTTCTTGCTTGCCTCGGGCGGCTCGCCGTTGATCTTGTCGAGCTTGGTCATCGCCGAGTAGCGCTCGCCGTCCTTCGGCGTGCGGATTTCGCCTTCGATCTTGTCGCCGGTGTGCAGGTTGAAGCGGCGGATCTGCGACGGCGACACGTAGATGTCGTCGGTGTTGGCCAGGTAAGAGGTTTCCGGCGACCTTAAAAATCCGAATCCGTCCGGCAGCACTTCCAGCACGCCATCGCCAAAAATCGTATCGCCGCGTTTGGCCACCGCTTTCAGGATGGCGAAAATCAATTCCTGTTTACGAAACCGGTTGGCGTTATCGATATTGAAAGTGGCGGCAAGCTCGAGGAGCTCGGTGATCGGTTTTAGCTTGAGTTCGGAAAGATACATGGACGGGGCCTGGAGGGGCTCGCTTGAAAGAGCCGGATGGGAGAGTGGGGTACCGGATGGGATTGTGCCAAGGTCGCCTTCAGGGCAGGCGACCGGAAGGGCATCGATGACGGGTCGCGTGGCCCTGGGCTTTGCTTTTGCAGGGGCGGCGGGTTCGGATGGCGCGCTGGGCGCGCCGCCCAGTAAAAGCGCCTTCTTAGATGTTGCTGTCAACGAAAGCGGTGAGCTGTGACTTGGACAGCGCGCCGACCTTGGTAGCTTCGACGTTGCCGTTCTTGAACAGCATCAGGGTGGGGATGCCACGAATGCCGAACTTGGGCGGAGTCGCCTGGTTTTCGTCGATATTGAGTTTGCAGACCTTGAGCTTGCCGGCGTATTCCTTGGCAACTTCGTCGAGGATGGGAGAAATCATTTTGCAGGGGCCGCACCAGTCGGCCCAGTAATCCACCAGCACGGGGACGCCGGCTTGCAGGACTTCCTGTTCGAAAGAATCGTCGGATATGTAATGAACATGTTCGCTCATTGGTGAAGCTCCTAAATTAAAGAGTGGGGATGGCCGGGCTCGGCCTGAAGATGCAGAAGGTAATGCTGGAAAATTCGGAATTGTGCCGATATGCTACATCAAAATGGCCGCCTGCAAGCATCCGGGCGTTTCCCCCGATCCCGTTATCAACCCATACCCGGTAAATACGAATGACCTATGTTGTAGCCGAAGCCTGTGTGAAGTGCAAATACACCGATTGTGTCGATGTGTGTCCGGTGGACTGCTTCCACGAAGGCCCCAATTTTCTCGTGATCGATCCTGAAGAGTGCATCGATTGCACCCTGTGCGTGGCCGAGTGCCCGGTCGAGGCGATTTATGCTGAAGACGACGTACCGGACGACCAGCGTGCCTTCATTGCGCTGAACGCCGAACTCGCCAAAGAGTGGAAGGTCATCATCGAACGCAAGGATGCGCTACCCGATGCCGACGAGTGGGCCGGCGTGAAAGACAAGCTGCAATATCTTGAGCGTTGAACACAATGGGAATCGCCACGATTCCCCTCAAGGACGCTGCTCCACTACGCGCTGAAGTCCCGCAACGCGGGATGGAATCGCATGCCTTAAGCGGCACGTCGCTGCCATCCGCCGTTGCCCGTTACCTGCTTGATCAACACGCTGACCGTCTGCCCGATTTATCCGGGCTGACGGTGCTCGTTCCCAATCATCGTGCGGGACAGGATCTTGCCCGGGCACTGATGCAGGCAGCGGGTCTGCCGGCGCTGATTCCGCCGCACATTAGTCCGCTCAAGACCTGGGCCGAGCCGCTGTCGGATGGCCGCGGCGAACCGCAGGCGCGGCGTCTGGCGCGCCTGCATGGTGTATTGAGGCGTGTCGACTGGCTGGGGAATATCGACAAGTGGACGCTGGCAAACGAACTCCTCGCGCTGGCAGATGAGCTGTCTGCGGCGCGACTCGGCGGCGATATCGGCTCAGAGGTCCGTGCCTTGCATGCCGATACGCTCGATCGCGAGACGGCGCTGATCGAAGCGGTGTGGCAGGCGCTCAACACGGGCGGCCATGATCCGCAAGCGCGTTACGCGGCGGCGCTCGAGCGCTTGCTGGCGCACCTTGCCGCCGTCCCGCGCCCGGTTTATGGCTATGCACTGGGCATGCTGACTGCGGTCGAACAGCAGTTTCTCGATCGCTGCGCCGGGCTCACAACGATCACGCTGTTCGAGCTGGCCGGCGCGCCAGCCAGCCCCGCTGCGGCCGTGACGCATATCCTGCATCAAGCCTGGCAATGTACTGAGCCCCCTCTTTTAGAGCGGGCCTCAGCGTTGGCAAGTGCTTACCCCGCCATGCCGCTGGCAGCGCGCCTCAGCCTCAATCCCGCGCCGCATCTCGAGGCCGAAGCGCGCACGATCGCTGCCTGGGTGGCGGCACAGCTTGAGGAGGGAAAACGCGATCTGGCGCTGATCGCACTAGATCGCGAGACCGCGCGCCGTGTGCGTGCCTTGCTCGAGCGCATGGACGTGCTGGTGGCCGATGAAACCGGCTGGACGCTGTCGACCACTGCCGCTGCGGCCGTCGTCGATCGCTGGCTGGAATGCGTGGCAAGCGATTTTCCGCACATTGAATTGCTCGATTTATTGAAATCCCCCTTCGTGCTGGGCGATCTGGCGGCACGGCAGGATCAGGTGCTGCAACTCGAACTTGCGCTGCGACGACAGGGGGTGGCGCAGGGCATGGCCGATATCCTGCGGGTTGCGCACAGCCAGTTCGGGTCGCTGCCGCCTTGGATGGCTGCCTTGTTTGGCGCCCGCCAGGGCTTTTCCCAGACGCGTGCGCCGCTGGCCATCTGGCTCACCCGGCTGCTGGAGAGCCTTGCCCTGCTCGATGTCACCTTGCAGGCCGATGCTGCAGGTGCCAGGGTGATCGAAACGCTGGAGACCCTGCGTCGCGAGCTGGGTGACGACAGCGAAAAATACAGTTTCGGCGAATGGCGGCGCTGGCTCAATCTGGCGCTGGAATCGGCGAGTTTCATCGATGCCAGCGTGGCCAGCCCGATTGTGCTGACCTCGCTGCCCGCTGCGCGCGGGCGCGTGTTCGAAGCCGTCGCCCTTATCGGTGCCGATGCGCGCCACCTGCCGGTTTATCCGGCGCCGGGGCTGTTCAGCCAGTCCACCCGTGCACAGCTCGGCCTCCCCACCGCTGCCGATGAAGCCACCGCGGCCACCACCGACCTGATCCAGTTGTTGAGCCAGGGCAGTGCGTTATTGAGCTGGCAAGCCTGGCATAACGACGAGCCCAACCCGGCCTCGCCGCTGGTCTTGCGCTTGCAGGCCTTGCACCTGGCAGCCTGGGGCCAGCCGCTACCGGAACAGGCTGGTGCCGAGCCGCCAGCCTGTTCCAGCCTGCTGCCCGCTGCCTGCGTGCGGGCAGCGCCGAGCGTATTGGCCGCGCAGCTGCCGCAGCGTTATTCGCCGACTGCGTATCAAACCCTGATCGACTGCCCGTACCGGTTTTTTGTCAAAAGCGTACTCGGCATCCATGCGCTCGACGAAGCCGACGATGCGCTCGACAAGAGCGATTACGGCAACACCTTGCACCGCATCCTCAAAGTCTTTCATGACAGCCAGCCGCCCGCGGAACGTGCAGCTGCGTTAACGCGTCTGTCCGAACTATCCGCGATCGAGTTTGCGACGCTGCCGGCGTATACCGCAACGGTGTGGGCGCAGCGCTGGGAGCGTATTCAGCCCGCCTACATCGATGCCTGGCTGGCGAGCGTGGCCCAGGGCTGGCGCTATCTGTCGGGTGAAACCGCGTTCGACCTGCCTTACGTGGTGGCAGGTCTTGGCGAAATCACCCTGCATGGCCGCATCGATCGCGTCGACACGCGTATCGATTCAAGCGGGGATGAGGCGTTGACGGTCATCGATTACAAAACCGGCGCGGCGCAAGGCCTGAAAGCCCGGCTTAAAAATCCCGCCGAAGCAGTGCAGTTGCCGTTTTATGCCTGGCTTGCCGAAGCCGCCGCCGCCTATCTGCCAATCAACGAGACGCCGGTTGTTCCGCTTGAGCTCAACGGCGAAACCGATATTGAGGCGATCTGTCGCCGCTTGCCGGAACTGCTGGAGGCCATTGCTGCCGGTGCAGCGCTGCCCGCAGGCGGCGTCGATGGCGTGTGCCGGCATTGCGAGGCGCGCGGGCTGTGCCGCAAGGGGATGTGGGACGAGGCTGCGCCGGATAGTGGCGCAGCCGGAATGCCGGCTTACTGAGCGCTGGAGACGGTTTCCAGCGTCACCCACTTGCCGTCTTTCACCTGATACAGGGTGACGGCGCCGCCGGTGACGTCGCCCTTGGCATCAAACCGCACCCGTCCGGTCACGCCCTGATAATCCGTCCTGGGCAGCTCGGCCAGATACTTGGCCGGGTCGCTGGAGTCGGCGCGCTTCATCGCTTCGGTCAGCACATACATGGCGTCGTAAGCGTAGGGCGCATAGTTCTGGATCTTGCCGTATTTGGCTTCGAACTTGCTCTTGAACGCAGCGCCGCCGGGCATCACGTCAAGCGGCAGACCGGGGTTGGAGGCGATGGTGCCTTCGGCATCGGCACCGGCCAGTTCGATGAATTTGGGCGTTTGCGCGCCGTCGCCGCCGAGAAACCTGGCGCGCATGCCGAGCTGTTTCATCTGCTTGGCCATCGGCGCAGCCTGCGGATCCATGCCGCCGAAGAACACCAGGTCGGGCGCCTTGCCCTTGATCGACGTCAAAATCGCCATGAAGTCAGTCGCCCGGTCGGAAGTGTATTCGCGCGCCACCACTTCGCCGCCTGCGGCCTTGGCAGCCTTTTCAACCTCGTCGGCCAGACCCTGGCCGTAAGCAGTGCGGTCGTCGATGATGGCGATTTTCTTTGCGCCGAGTTTGGTCACCGCAAAATGGCCCAGCACGCTGCCCTGCTGGGCATCGTTGGTCATCACGCGGTAGGCGGTTTTGTAGCCTGATGCGGTGTAGGCGATGGCGGTGGCGGAAGGCGAAATCTGCGGAATGCCGGCGTCGGCATAAATCCTCGAGGCCGGGATGGTGGAACCCGAGTTGAGGTGGCCGATCATGCCGACCACGCCTTCATCCACCAGCTTTTGCGCCACGGTCGTGGCGGTTTTGGGATCGGCGGCATCGTCTTCGCTTTTCATTTCGAGGACGACTTTTTTGTCGCCCAGGGTGAATCCGGCCGCGTTGATTTCATCCAGCGCCAGGCGCGCGCCGTTTTCGTTGTCCTTGCCCAGATGTGCCTGCGGACCCGTGAGCGGGGAGGCCTGACCGATCAGCACCACGGGATCGCCATTTTGTTGGGGCTTGTCGCCGCATCCGGCAATCAGGGCTGCAACGGCCAATGCCGTTAAACGTAAGGTCTGGCGTGTCATCGTGGTTTTTCCGCAATCGAATGTGAACGCAGAATTTATACCATAAGCCAGTCCTGACCTGCCTTGCGCAAGTCTGCTGCGCAGAAACAACAAGGCCGACGCGAGGTCGGCCTTGTCATGGTCCATGCGGCTGTGAATTACTTCAGCGTCAAAATCCAGGCAACAATCGTGTTTGCGTCGGCCGGGCTGACCTGCGGGTTCGGCGGCATGGGAATCTCGCCCCAAACGCCTTTGCCGCCCGCCTTCACTTTGGCGACCAGTTTGGCTTGTGCGCTCTTGTCGCCGGCGTATTTCTTGGCGACATCCTTGTAAGCCGGGCCGACGATTTTCTTGTCGACGCCGTGGCAGGACATGCAGGCATTTTTTTGCGCCAGCGCCATGCCGTCAACCGCAGAGGCCATGCCGGACATCAGTAACAGGGCAGCCGATGCTGCGGTCAGGGTAAGTGTTTTCATCATGTGCAATCTCCGTAGAAATCTGGTTGAGGCATTTTAAATACTGCTTTCCGACTATTCAGGAAAAGAGGCCGCGGCGCAAGCCGGGCGTCTGGTATTTACCGCCTAAACGCATAAAACGTTGTTATATCGTCTCACCCCATTTGTGATGAAAGGGTTGGCCGCCCAATCAGGCCAGAACGGCCGATAGGTCGGTCACGGCAGGCTGGCACGCCGTGCCGCTGCACACCCAGGCAAGCGGTTGCGGCGACTCGGGTTTTGCCAGTGCCGTCGGCACCCGCAAGCCATTGGGTAGCGCCAGCAGGAGGTCGTGCGGGCCGAGTTGCGGTTGCAATGCGGCGAACCATTTCTGCAGGTCTGCCGCCGGACCGCGCAGCAGGACGATGCGTGGGGGGACCAGCGCTTCATCCAGCACAGCCAGCAGCGTGGGATAGGCAATCGGTTGCTGGGTGAACTGCGACTGGAACAGACGCAGGCACCGTGTGCTGGCATCCAGATAACGCGTCTCGCCGAGCAGGTGCCCCAGCCGCTGCAGGGCGAACGCGGCGATGCCGTTGCCCGACGGGGTGGCGTGATCGTAGGCCGGTTTGGTCCGGATGATGAGGGTTTCGTGGTCGTGGCTGGTGAAGAAAAACCCGCCGCTTTCCGCATCTTCGAAGTGGGTCAGAAGCGCATCGGCCAGTTCACACGCCCAGGCCATGTCGGCTTCGCGGTAGCGGGCCTGCAGGCTTTCCAGCAGCGCGTCCAGCAGAAAGGCGTAGTCATCGAGATAGCCGTTGAGGCGTGCTTCGCCGTGCTGATAGCTGGCTTGCAGACGACCGTCGCACCACAGGTTCTGACGCAGAAAGTCGATGGCGGCCTGCGCGGACGCAACCCAGTCGGGGCGCGCCATCACGCGCCCGGCGTGGGCGAGGCCGCCGATCATCAGCGCATTCCAGCTGGTGAGCTGCTTGTCGTCGCGTCCCGGGCGCACCCGGGTTTCACGCGCGGCGAACAGCTTGGCGCGCGCGCTGTGGAGCCGCGACGTGGCCACGTCTGTGTTCAGCCACAGTCTGGTGGCGATGCTGTCCAAGGGTTGAGCGAGAATGGGATTCCAGCTTACCTTCTCGAAATTCGGCGGCAGGTCAAACCCATACAGCGGTGCGGCCACGGCGTATTCTTCGTCGCTCAGCAGGGCGCGCACTTCGTCTGGCGTCCAGACATAAAACTTGCCTTCATGGCCTTCGCTGTCGGCGTCGAGCGCGGAATAAAAGCCGCCTTCGGGCGCGCGCATTTCGCGCAGCAGCCAGGCGACGAGGTCTTCGGCCGTTTCCCTGAACAACGGGTCGCCGGTCAGCGCCCAGGCGTCGGCATACAGGTGCAGCAGCGGGCCGTTGTCGTAGAGCATTTTTTCGAAGTGCGGAATCGCCCACTGGTCATCGACCGAGTAGCGGCAGAAGCCGCCGCCGATCTGGTCGCGCACGCCGCCCGTGGCCATCTTGTCGAGACTGAACAGCGCCATGTCGCGCACCACGTCTTGCCCATTGCGGGCGTATTCACGCAGCAAAAAATGCAGTTCGCCGGGGCGTGGAAATTTGGGCGCGCGCGAAAATCCGCCCCATTTCGGGTCGAAGTTTTCCGACAGGTCGCGAACCGCACCGGCAAACGGCGCCGCGCTCAAACCCTGCTGCGCGCCGGGTGCAGGTTGCTGCTGCGCCAGCGCGTTGCGCACCGCTTCGGTTTGCGCCAGCACGTCGCCGCGCCGCTCGTGCCAGGCGCGGGCGATGTTCTCCATCAATTCCATGAACCCCGGCAACTGATAGCGCGGCGTTTTGGGGAAATAGGTGCCCGCGTAAAACGGCGACTGGTCGGGGGTAAGGAACATCGTCAGCGGCCAGCCACCGCCGCGCTGGGTCAGCAGTTGATGGGCTGTTTGGTAGATCTGGTCGAGGTCGGGGCGCTCCTCGCGATCCACTTTTACATTGACGAACAGCCGGTTCATCACGGCCGCCACCTCGGCATCCTCGAAGCAGTCGTGTGCCATGACGTGGCACCAGTGGCAGGCCGAATACCCGATCGACAGCAGGATGGGCTTGTTCTCGCGGCGGGCCTTTTCCAGTGCTTCGGGTCCCCACGGATACCAGTCGACCGGGTTGTCGGCGTGCTGCAGCAGATAGGGACTGGGTTCGGTCGCAAGGCGGTTTTTCATGATGGATGGCACGCGGCGGCGCAATAGTTGATTGATTTAGTCAACTATTGTACGCTCCCGTGCATTCGACAATTGCAGGAGCCCCCCATGTCCCAGGAATTATTTGCCGCCGCTCAATCGGGCGATACCGCTCAACTCAAAAGCCTGCTCGATGCGGGCGCGGATCATGCCGCCGCGAATGAGGCGGGCGAAACCGCGCTGATGCATGCCGCTCACGGCGGTCACGTTGCTGCGGTGAAGCTGCTGATCGCGGCCGGCGCGGACGTCAATGCCAAGTCGCCGCAAGGCTGGACCGCACTGGCGAAAGCCGCCTACAACGGTGACTCCGAGCGTGGCTATGTCGAAGTGATCGAGGTGCTGCACGGCGCCGGGGCATCGCTCGACGAACGGATTTTCTTCGGTATCACGCCCTTGATGCTGGCAGCAGGTGGCGGCGATGCTGAGGTGGTGGAATGGCTGATCAACAACGGTGCCGATGCGCTGGCAGCAAACGAAGGCGGCCGCACCGCGCGCATGATGGCGGACGACAAGTTCTACGTCGACGTGATCAACCTGCTGCACGAAGCCGAGCAGCAGCTCGGCGTGTCGGTCGATGGTTCCTGCTCGTCGACCAAGGGCGTGGCCAAGCCGCAAGTCGTCAATTTGATGAAGCAGACCTCGCACTGAGTCGTGCGGCGACTGGCTCGATCAGTGATCGAGCCAGTCGATCAAGCCCTGCCACTGCTCGATCTCGCGCTCGACCAGGTGATGCGGCAAATCAAACAGGCTTTTGCCCTCGAACGCCGCGTTGACATAGTTTTGCGTGTTGCGCAGATAGGTCAGCACCGGCAATTCCTGCTGTTCCATAAACCCTTCAAGCGTGACCCCGGCGCGGGTGCGCGGATCCGTCCGCATACCCACCACGCCGACAAAGGCGTGTCCCTTGCGCACCGCTTTCTCTTCATGCAGCGCAGCCAGAAAATCCTGGCTGGCACGGATATCGAACAGCGACGGCGCGATCGGCACCACCACCTTGTGCGCCAGCTTTAACGCCCGCACCAGGCTCTTGCCGTGCAGCCCCGCCGGGGAGTCGATCACCAGCCAGTCGCTGTCCTCATGCTGACCTTCACGCATCAGCTCGATGTCCGGCAGCGCCATGTCGCGCATTGCCAGCCAGTGGGTGGCGGACTTCTGCCGGTCGAGATCGAGGATCGCTACCCGCTTGCCGGTCGACGCCAGATAGCCCGCCAGATTGGTCGACAGCGTGGTTTTGCCGCTGCCGCCCTTGGGGTTCGCCACCAGAATCACACGCATGATCGTTCCTTGTTTATAGCGGCTCGACGCTGTAAGTCACCGCCAGCGTGTGGGTCGCGCCCGGCGCAATCGTGACAAGGTTGTCCATCGCGTTGGCGGATTCGACACAGACCATTTCGCGCCAGCCATTGCCGGATTTTCCCGCGCCCATGTCGCCCATCTTGTCGGCCTTTTCCGTCCACGGCGTCCACACGATGGTGGACAGCGAGCCGGTCTTGGCGATGCGGATGCGGCGTTTCAGGCCGGCGTCCTGGATCACGCAGTCGGCCGGCGTGTTCACGTAGACGCGATCCACTTCGCCATTAAAGCCAATTGCGCCGCCTTGTTTTTTGGTGGCGAAGTTGTAGACCTTGTCGTGGAAAGTCGCGCCTTCGAGGCCGCTGACTTTCACCGCGCCAATGTCGCTGATATGCAGATAGGTGTGCAGCGCTTCGCCAATCTGGATCGATGCCGCGCCGGTGTTGGTCGTGGCCAGCTGCATTTCCAGCTTGTCGCCCACCACCACGGTCAGCGTCAGCCGGGTGGGGTGCGGCCATTGCGCGCGGGTTTGTTCGTTGTCCACGAGCTGCAGGGTGATCTCGGTTTTGGCGTCGTTGCGCTTGCGCGAGGCGGTCACTTCCCAGTCCACCGTGCGGGCGAAACCGTGCGCAGGGAATGCCGCTTCGGTCGCGTGCGCGCCGAACCACGGCCAGCATACCGGTGCGCCGCCGCGGATCGATTTGCCCTTCGCAAACTTGGCCGCATCGGACACCCATACCACCGGCTCATGCTGCGATTTCGGACGGTAGCTCACCACATGCGCGCCTTGCAGACAGATCGTCGCGCGGCCGCCGTGGTTGTCGATGTCGGCGTAGGTCAGGCCACCGGCTCCAACGCGGAAACTCAATTGGCCGGCAATGGCGAAACGTGCGAGCGGATCAGCGTGAATTTGCGCCTCAGTCGCGTGTTCCACCAGCGACACATCGCGCACCGCGCCGAAGGCTGCTGACGTCACCATCGAGGCGTAGGCGCGCAGCGCGGGCGAGACGGCGCGGATGCGGTTGACCGGCTTCCAGGCGAGTGCGCCCTTGGCGTCCATCGCGGCGCGGCGGCGTGCGAGTTCGGCGTCAGACACGCGCACGTTGAGGGTGCGCTTGGGGATGTCGATGTCGATCATGTCGCCTTCTTCGACCAGGCCGATGGTGCCGCCCTCGGCTGCTTCGGGGCTGGCATGGCCGATGGAGAGGCCCGAGGTGCCGCCCGAGAAGCGGCCATCAGTCACCAGCGCACAGACCTTGCCAAGGTCTTTCGACTTCAAATATGAGGTGGGGTAGAGCATTTCCTGCATGCCGGGGCCACCACGCGGACCTTCGTAGCGGATTACCACCACATCGCCAGCGACGATCTTGTCGGCAAGGATGGCTTCCACCGCGGCGTCCTGCGATTCGAACACGCGGGCGGGACCGGAAAACTTGAGGATGTGTTCATCGACCCCAGCGGTTTTGACGATGCAGCCATCGAGCGCCAGATTGCCGTACAGCACCGCGAGGCCGCCGTCTTTCGAGTAGGCGTGCTCGAGGTCGTGGATGCAGCCGTTGACGCGGTCGTCATCGAGTTTGGCAAAGCGCTTGTTCTGCGAAAACGCCGTCTGCGTCGGCACGCCGCCGGGCGCGGCGCGGTAGTATTCCTTGACGTCCGGGTTGGTGGTGCGGCGGATGTCGTAAGTGTCAATCTGTTCGCCCAGCGTCTTGCACAGCACGGTCGGCAAGTCGCGATGCACCAGCCCGCCGCGCTCGAGTTCGCCCAGAATGCGCATCACGCCGCCGGCGCGGTGCACGTCTTCCATGTGATAGGTCTGGATCGACGGCGCAACTTTCGACAAATGCGGCACGCGGCGGCTCATGCGGTCGATGTCCTTCATCGTGAAATCGACGCCTGCTTCGTGCGCGGCGGCGAGCAGGTGCAGCACGGTGTTGGTCGAGCCGCCCATCGCGATGTCCAATGCAATCGCATTTTCAAACGCGTCGAAACTGGCGATCGAACGCGGCAGCACGGACGTGTCATTTTCTTCGTAGTAGCGCCGCGCATTTCTGACGATCAGGCGACCCGCGGCGAGGAACAGGTTCTTGCGGTCGGCGTGGGTGGCGAGCATCGAACCGTTGCCGGGCAGACTCAGGCCGAGCGCTTCGGTCAGGCAGTTCATCGAATTGGCGGTAAACATGCCCGAACACGAACCGCAGGTGGGACAGGCTGAACGTTCCAGCTGGTTGACCTTGGCGTCGCTGATCTTGCTGTCTGCCGCCGACACCATGGCATCGACCAGATCGAGCTTGATGGTCTTGCTTTCCCAGATCACCTTGCCCGCTTCCATCGGTCCGCCCGAGACGAAAACGGTCGGGATGTTGAGGCGCAGCGCGGCGTTCAGCATCCCCGGCGTGATCTTGTCGCAGTTGGAAATGCACACCAGTGCGTCGGCGCAATGCGCGTTCACCATGTATTCGACGCTGTCGGCGATGAGGTCGCGCGACGGCAGCGAATACAGCATGCCGCCGTGGCCCATCGCAATGCCGTCGTCGACCGCGATGGTGTTGAATTCCTTCGCCACGCCGCCCGCCGCTTCGATCTCGCGCGCCACTAGTTGCCCCATGTCCTTCAGGTGCACGTGGCCGGGCACGAACTGGGTGAACGAGTTGGCAATCGCGATGATCGGCTTGTTGAAATCGCCGTCTTTCATGCCGGTGGCGCGCCACAGCGCGCGGGCACCGGCCATGTTGCGGCCACGGGTAGTCGTCCAGGAACGGTAATCAGGCATGGTGGTCTTCCGACTGTCTATATAATCAGCCGGATATTTTACCGGGCTTTGATCTCCCTGAATCCTGATCCCCGAATCCTGACGCCTCCCACATGCTCATTCACCCGCAATTCGATCCCGTCGCCCTGCAGCTCGGCCCCGTCGCCATCCACTGGTACGGCCTGATGTATCTCATCGCGTTTGCGCAGGTGATCCTGCTCGGACGCTGGTGTATCAAGCATCGGCCATGGCTGGGCTGGGACACGAAAATGCTCGACGACGTGCTGTTCTACGGCGTGCTCGGCGTCATCCTCGGCGGCCGGTTCGGCTATGTGCTGTTCTACAAGCCGCTGGAATATCTGGAGCATCCGCTCAACATCCTCAAGGTGTGGGAGGGCGGCATGAGCTTTCATGGCGGTTTTCTCGGTGTGATCATCGCCATGGCGCTGTTCGCGCATCGCCATAAACTGCGCTGGCTTGCCGTCACCGACTTCATCGCGCCGCTGGTGCCGCTGGGGCTGGCTTCCGGGCGGCTCGGCAACTTCATCAACGGCGAACTGTGGGGACGCGCCACCGACCTGCCGTGGGGCATGGTGTTTCCGCAGGCGGCGGACGGCATCGCGCGCCATCCTTCGCAGCTGTATCAGTTTGCCGGTGAAGGCCTGTTGCTGTTCCTCATCCTGTGGCTGTATTCGAGTAAACCACGCCCGGTCGGCGCGATCTCCGGCGTGTTCCTGATTGGCTACGGCAGCTTCCGTTTCATCGCCGAATTCGCCCGCGAACCCGACAGCTTCCTGGGCTTGCTGGGGCTGGGTCTGAGCATGGGGCAATGGCTGTCGCTGCCGATGATCGTCGCCGGCGTCATCATGCTGCGCTGGGCGCACCGTCAACCCGGCCAGCGTGCGGCATGATCCATCGTCTGTGGTGGGCCTGCGCCTGGCTCGGGGTGTTCATTACGCTATTCGTCTCGCTGATGCCGTCGCCGTTCAACGAAGGCGTCGCACACACTGACAAAATCGTGCACCTGGCGGGCTACGCCTTGCTGATGTTCTGGTGGGCGCAGCTCATCCCGCAACGGCGCTGGCGACTCGCCATTGCCGTGGTGCTGTTCGGCATACTCATCGAGTGGCTGCAAGGTTTTACCCCCAACCGCCAAACCGACGCGCTCGACGTGCTGGCCAACAGCAGCGGCATGCTGCTCGGCTGGCTGGCCGCGCGCCTGAGCCCCAACCTGCCGCAACGTCTCAGCACGCTTTTCGCATCACGCTGCTGACGCTATACTTCCCCGCGTCGGGGGGGTAGCTCAGCTGGGAGAGCGCCGCGTTCGCAATGCGGAGGTCGGGAGTTCGATCCTCCTCCTCTCCACCAGAAGATAATCCAAAGCAGTTCACTGAAGGCCGTAAAACCTAGTAAATACAAGGTTTACGGCCTTTTTTTCGTCCAGGGTCATCCCGTAAAATACATTGCAATCCGGGGGTAACTGGGGGTAAGGTTGGGGGTAACAGCCCAAGTGGCAGAGGGAGTTACCCCCAATGGCTCTAACAGACACCGCAATACGCAGCACAAAGCCCGGCAGCAAGCCCCTCAAGCTCTCGGATGAGAAGGGGCTCTTCTTGCTTGTTACCCCCAGTGGGGGTAAGTGGTGGCGGCTGAAATACCGCTTCGATGGCAAGGAAAAACTGCTTTCGTTAGGGGTCTACCCTGATACAGGCCTGAAAGATGCTCGCGCACGCCGGGATGAAGCCCGTAAGCTTTTGGCTGACGGCGTCGACCCAAGCGAGAATCGCAAGGCAAAGAAAACAGCACGCGTTGAACTAGCCACTAACAGTTTTGAAGTTGTGGCGCGGGAGTGGTTTGCCAAGTATTCGACTGGATGGGTAAAGGGCCACGCAGACAAAATCATTCGGCGATTAGAACGTGATCTTTTCCCTTGGCTGGGTGCCCGCCCTATTTCAGAAATCACTGCCCCCGAACTGTTGCAGTCATTACACCGAATTGAAGCTCGTGGTGTGCTGGAAACGGCTCACCGGGCTTTGCAAAACTCCGGGCAGGTATTTCGCTATGCAGTGCAAACCGGCCGCGCTCAGCGTGATCCTAGCGCCGATTTAAGGGGTGCGCTTACCCCTTGGAAGCCCAAACATTACCCGGCTTTAACTGAGCCATCCAAGTTGGCTGAGCTGTTGCGGTCAATGGATAAATACCAAGGCAACCTGATAACCCGATCCGCCTTGCGCCTTTTGCCGCTGGTGTTTGTTCGCCCTGGTGAGCTCCGGCAAGCCAAATGGGAGGAAATCGACCTAGGCAATGCGGAATGGCGCTACACCGTTACCAAAACGAATACGCCGCATATTGTTCCGTTGGCCACACAGGCGGTAGAAACTCTAAAAGAGCTTCACGGCCTGACAGGACGAAGTGTGTATGTATTCCCCGGCCTTCGCTCCCATGATCGACCGATGAGTGAGAACACCATCAATGCCGCGCTTCGGTATATGGGATACGACCAGCAAACCATGACCGGACACGGCTTCCGGGCTATTGCCCGCACCCTGCTCGATGAGGAATTAGGATTCGAGCCTCATATCATCGAACATCAATTAGCTCACGGTGTGAAGGACCCCTTAGGGCGCGCTTATAACCGCACGAAGCATCTCCCCGAGCGTCGAATAATGATGCAGCGATGGGCCGACTACCTGGACAAATTGAAAGCCGGTGCAGAAATCATCCCGCTGAATAGTGCTGCTTAGAGAAAACCATGAGCGACGATAATTTTTCCGCCCCTTTGCCACCCAATCCATCATCTACCACCGAAGCCGACCGGATACTTTGGGAACCCCCCAAGCCAAATTGGGATGGATGGAAAAGCGTAAAACAAGCAAAGCTATGGGTGGCCGTTGCATTGGCGCGGAACATTGAGCCAAAGCATTTCGACTATTTCAGGACAGGCAAGCTGGATACTAAATTCACTCAACAGCCCCCGCAATTTACTAGCCTCCTAACGTTAGCTATAAACAACATCTCTGCTAATGGTGTGTTGAAACCCATTGTTATTGACTGGGATAGTCTTTCGGATAGCGAAATAAGGTTTTCCAACTTCGTTAAGTGGGCCAAATCATTCAAGGTTGAATTGCCCCCAAATTTTCCCGGCACAACTGCCCATAGTTCTATATCCAAGGACCAAAGTTCATCGGATGAAAATGAGCGGTCAATTCTCCTGACTTTGATTGCTGTTTTTGCCGAAGAGCTAAAGCTGGATATCACCTACCCGTCCAAAACAGCTGGGCTTATTGAAGATCTCACGACGAGAGTCGGAGCCCGTGTTTCAGCGCGTGCCATTGAAAACCACTTAAAGCGCATCGGAATAGCAGTAAACAAGCCACTACGCGAAAAAGAACGATCTACACTTTTGTTCCTAATTGCAGCTCTCGCCATGGAGCTCGACATAGACACCTCAAAAACATCTAAAGCTGCTGGACTTATCGAAGGCTTAACCATGCGCCATGGAAGCCGCGTTGAAGCCAGCACAATCGAAGAGCACCTTAAACGCATTCCCCGTGCATTGGAAAAGCGCTCCCTCTGAATATTCATTCCCGCAATTGCGGAAATAGGTGATGCCCGGAAAGTAGCGCCAGCACTAGACTTCAATCGCAATTGCGTAAGCTGTTTCCGCAATTTCGACTAAGCAAGCCATGCATTCTGGATAGTTGGAATCAACATCCAACACCAAGGAAAAAGCATGGCATACAAAATCCTCCGGCTACCTGCCGTCAAGGCCGAAACCGGCGCATCACGCTCAACAATCTACCTTCGCATCCAGCAAGGCCTCTGGCCCAGGCCTGTAAAGCTTGGTCCGCGTTCCGTGGGCTGGCCTGCATCCGAAGTTACCGCCCTCAATGCGGCACGCATTGCAGGCATGATCGATGCTGAGATTTGCGCTCTGGTGGTAACACTTGAGACAGCCCGCAAATCAGCTTTCAGCCAAGGGCTTTAAGCTATGTGGCCCGCAAAACGCGTATGCCCACCGTCCACGTGGGCCTCTGAGGCTGAGCGCATCCTTTGGCATTTGGATAACAGTGATGGTGATGATCGACGCTTTAGGCATGAGATTTTCCGGCAATGGCCAAACAGAATTGCGCTTGCGGTAGCCAAGGCATATCTGAATCGTCACCAAGCCCAAGGGCTACGCGAAGCCAATCTTTTCTTGCTGGGCAAGGAGGAGAAGTTCAAGCCCGCCAACATGGCGCTCGCCTGGAACGATGATGACTTGGTATCGGAAGCAGAACGGGCCAGCAAATATTGCCGTGAAGCAATGGAACTCTATCCACGGCATGTTGATGAAGTTCTCAGGCTGCTTCTCGGTATCTGTAAGGGGTACGGGCTGGATGCCGCCTTTACCGGCACAGATACCGTTACAGAGAAAGAGCCTCGCATCCGAGTGGGGCAAACCTCCCTTACCGTTACAGGATTCATCCGCCGTGTTACCGATAGGGATAGCAGATGGTGGCGAAGGCAGTTACGCAGTCTCCACGGGCGCTATGTTGAGGCCGCTGCAATTGAGGTTGGATTAGTCAAAGCTCAGGCCGGCATTTATGCCAGTGATGAAACGGTGGCGAGCAAGCGCCAGCAGAACAGACGAAATCGCCGCATCCTGGAATCCATGCAAGCGGTAAGTGAGGACGGAGAATGCTTAAGCCTGGCTGAGTTATCAGACCTCACTGTATCGAATCCACGTATCCGGCGAGCTGAACTGATGACCCGTGCCAGAGGGTTTGATGAAGTAGCCAAATCACTTGGGCATGTGGCCGAGTTTTATACCGTTACCTGCCCTTCACGCATGCACCGTAGTTACGCGAAGTCTGGCACACCCATTCCGAAGTATGACGGGACAACCCCGAGAGAAGCCCAAGCGTATTTGGCCAAAATGTGGACCCGCCTTCGTTCGGCGCTTAAGCGCCGAAGCATTGAAATATATGGATTCAGAATTGCTGAGCCCCAGCACGATGCCACGCCACATTGGCATTTGCTGCTGTTCGTGCACCCAGACCATATCGACACGCTAAGGGCCTTGTTTCAGCACTACGCGCTGCAAACCGACGGCGACGAAGACGGAGCGAAAGAACATCGCTTTACGGCGGTAGCCATAGACAGCAACAAGGGAAGCGCGGTCGGGTACATCGCCAAATACGTCTCAAAGAATATCGACGGCACCGCCCTTGATTCTGGTGTCTATGGCGAAGACCCAATTGAAGGCGCGCAACGCGTTGTGACTTGGGCCAGCACGTGGGGCATTCGCCAGTTTCAGCAAATTGGCGGGCCACCTGTTGGCCCATGGCGTGAGCTTCGCCGCCTTAAGGGCAGCGGTCCTGAGGGCAAGCTTGCAGACTTATCCGCTGTAGCCGATCAAGGGGAATGGCGAGCCTACGTAACACTCATGGGCGGGCCGTTCGCTCGGCGTAAGGACCATGCCCTTAGGGTCGCCCGCCTATGGAACGATCAGCCTGGACAGTATGGGGAGCCCTTAGGGTGGCAAATCAAAGGGGTGCAATACGGAAACCTGTTTATCCCGACACGTTTTGTGCAATGGCGCATAGAGCGACGCCCCTTAGATGCACTGCCTTTAGAACGCATCCCAAACGCTGAATTTGAAGTTTCCACAATACCTGAGCCTAGATCCACTTGGACTTGTGTCAATAACTGTACGGAGCTATTACCAAAGCATGATGAGGTGGCCCTACTTAGCGCAGCGGCCAAAGAGTAGAGCGTGCAGGATGGATGTGGGACAGCTATGCTCATGACCGTTGTGCAACCAAGAACGGACGTTAACCGCTCGAAGGTCTCGAACGACCGCTTCCTCCTTTGCGAATGAGTGCTCCCGACCCATTGCAGACAGTCGCGCATCGGCCCCGCCAAAGAAAAACGGGAGCCAAAGCCCCCGTTCCATTCGCGCAAAGTTGACCTTTCAGACTTTGGCTGTTTTCCTCCGTCGTACCGTCACTCCGACCAACCCAATGCCCGCCAGCATCATGGCGTAGCTGGAGGCCTCAGGTATGCTAGCCACCTGACATCCAGCATACTCATCATGAGTAAGCATTGGCATACAACCTTGCAAGTGCAGCGCGTATTGCACGCCAGCAAAGCCGCCGCTCGGCACAACCGCAGCGTAATCGAGCGTATCGTTGCCGTTGCCCCATATGCCATCCACGTTGGAGATCACGGCCGGTCCACCCGCGCCCATGTCGATGTCGCCGCCGTTCCAGTACACGGTCCAGCCATCCATGTTGACGTTAAGCGTATTGCCATCAACAGAAGTTAATTCCAGAGCCTGATTATTCCAATGAGTTCCCGCCGCATTAAAGAAGGACCAAGGCCGGTCAATCGTTCCAGCAGCATTGGCATGAACAAAGTACAGGGTGCCACCTGCGGTCACAGGGTTCGTTCCGGTCGTGCCAGCACCGCGAAGCATCGTGTAGACGTTGGCGTCAGGAATCATGTCCTCATCCGTATCAGACGCCAGCATGCTGAACCAGGAACCGGCCAGCGTCGTCCTGTTGCCAGCCAGAAAATCGAATCCTCCGTTATGCGCCTGCGCACTCATCGCCCCCATAAGACCAACGCTACCGATTGCCAGAGTAAAAATTGCTTTTTTGAAATTCATTTTGTATCTCCTCCATGTGGGTCGTTATTTGTATCAATGAGACACAGCCCATCCGTTTTTATGTTGCGAAATAAACCTCAAACTTTGGCGTGTTTCCTACGCATTACTACCGCACCTATCAACCCCAAGCCCGCCAGCATCATGGCGTAGGTTGATGCTTCAGGGACGGGGGTTACCGACAGAAGGAAGGCGTGTTGGTGTATGCCCAAAATACTATTGGAGGCCTCCCCAACAATCCAGCCGTTGTCGTTGATGCTATGGGCAAAATTCAGCACCCAACCAGCACTCACGGCGCTCGCATCCAGCAAACTATTGAGGTCAATGATGGTGGTGCCATCCCACAGTGTGGCGTGAGCAGTCGCATCGCCGGTGGTATAGGAAAAGCCCACGACCTGACCGGAGTCGTTGATGGCGAAGGCTTCGCTGGCGCGCCCGCCCAGCGTACCGAGGTCGGTGGCGGTGGTGCCATTCCACAACGTGGCGTGCATAGCCCCATTGCCGGTGGTAGCAGAGCCCGCGACCTGACCGGAGTCATTGATTGCGCGGGCATAGCTGCTAGCCCCCCCGCCCAGCGTACCGAGGTCGGTGGCGGTGGTGCCATTCCACAGTATGGCGTGCATAGCCCCATTGCCGGTGGTACCCCAGCCGACGATCTGACCGGAGGCGTTGATGGCGTTGGCGGTGCTGTAAGTCCCGCCCAGCGTGCTGAGGTCGGTGGCGGTGGTGCCATTCCACAGGGTGGCGTGACGAGTAAGGCCGGTGGTATAGGAAAAGCCCACGACCTGACCGGAGTCGTTGATGGCGGAGGCGTGGCTAGCCTCCCCGCCCGGCGTACCGAGGTCGGTGGCGGTGGTGCCATTCCACAGCGTGGCGCGCGTAGCCGAGGCCACATCGCCGGTGGTGAAGGACATGCCGACGATCTGACCGGAGGCGTTGATGGCGTTGGCGGTGCTGTAAGTCCCGCCCAGCGTGCCGAGGTCGGTGGCGGTGGTGCCATTCCACAGCGTGGCGTGCTGAGCCGTGTCGATACTGTCGGTAGTGTCGGCATAGCCAACGACCTGACTGGAGGCATTGATGGCTAGGGCTTTGCTGTATGCCCCCCCCAGGGTGCCGAGGTCGGTGAATGTGTAAGAAGGCAGGGCAGCGTGGGCGGCGCCCGAAATAAGGCTTGTGGCAAGCAGTGCGGATGCTATGAGGGGGGGATTCATGAAACTCCTCGGGTAGTTGTTATTGGTGTCTGGCTGGGACGCGTTGACAGGCAGCCATCTCAAAGCATGAACCATGCTACCAGCAAGGACTTAGCCGGGGGGCAGTATTTCAGAGGGATGCATCTGGAAAGTGACGCTGCGCCGAGGTGATGCTGTAAAGCATTCCGACAAACCCGCGCAGTTTCATTTTTTATTGAAGGTCTGCTCCTGGCCGACTGCACGCATACGGCATCATGCAGAAAGCGGCCGCACGAAGCTCATCGAGGAACGTAGCGTGCGGCCGACTCTCCCGCCGCTAGATCTCGGTCTGCTCCGAGATTTCCAGTGCGTCGTCCACCTCGATCCCAAGGTGTCGAACGGTGCTTTCCAACTTGCTATGGCCGAGCAAGAGTTGGACGGCTCGTAGGTTTTTGGTTCGCTTGTAGATCAGTGTCGCCTTGGTCCGTCGCATGGTGTGTGTGCCATAGACCGTCGAATCGAGGCCAATGGCTGCAACCCACTGATGAACGATCCGGGCGTACTGGCGAGTAGAAACATGGGGCGATTTCGCCAGGCGACTGGGGAACAGATAGTGCTCCGGCCTCAAATTCGCCTTTTCGACCCAAGCCGTGACGGCAGACCTGGTCGGCTCGGTCAATTCGAACTGTACCGGACGTTGGGTCTTCCGTTGCACGACCATCGCTCGGGGCAATACTTGGTTGCCGTACGTCACGTCCCGAACATGCAGGTTCACTAGATCGCAGCCACGCAGCTTGCTGTCGATCGCCAGGTTGAACATGGCCAGGTCACGAACCTGGTGTTCGTTTTGGAGATGGATTCGGATGGCCCAGATGTCCTTAGGCTTGAGTGGTGGCTTTTGGCCGACAAGCTTGCCTTTGTTCCAGGGTTCCCAAGTTTGATTGGTTTCCATGTCAGACGCCTTCGTGGTTGATGGGAGTCTGATTGTGTTACCGAGTCGCGGATGGCGGCTTTCTGGACAGATGCCGTATGCGTGCAGTCGGCCATGAGCAGACCTTCAGACAAGAATGAAGCCGTGCGGGCTTGTCGGAATACTTTACAGCTTTACCTTGGCGCAACATCACTTTCCAGAAACATCCCTCTTAAACACTAACCACCGGCTTAGTCCTTGCTGGTAGCATGGTTCATGCTTTGATATGGCTGCTGTCAACGCATCCTAGCCAGACACCAATTACAACTACCCGAGGAGCCACATGAACACACGCCCCCCCCTGATAGCATCCGCTCTGCTTGCTGCCAGCCTTATCTCGGGTACAGCTCACGCAGCCCTGGAAGGTCGCGACCTCAACGGCAGCATCGACAGCTTCGAAGCCTACTACGACACCGACCTCAATATTACTTGGCTGGCTGATGCCAACGTAAATGAACCCATGACCTGGGATACAGCCAATACTTGGGCGGCCGGACTTAGCATTGTCGACACTGACAAAAATTTCACTTACGACAACTGGCGACTGCCTACCGTGAATCCCGTCAATGGCAGCAGCTTTAATTACGCCTTGAGCTACGACGGCAGCACCGATGGAGGCTTCTTCGGTAACAGCTACAATATCAGCGAACAAGGCACCGTCTTTGCAAGCAGCACTGCTAGCGAGATGGCACATTTGTTTTACACCACTCTCAACAACAAATCCTATTGCCCAGTGGGCACAAGTTGTTTACCTGCTCCCCAATCTGGTTGGGGCCTGACAAACAGTGGCCCCTTCACCAATCTTCAGGCTGACCGTTATTGGTCTGCCACGGGATACACGGACGAGAGCGCACCATCCGATGTATACGCATGGACCTTCAACTTCAACGCCGGCGACCAAGGAATAGAAGCCAAGGAATATCCCTGCTGCTATGCGTTGGCCGTAAGTCCTGGCGATGTCGGTATCGCAGCAATCCCTGAACCTGAAACCTACGCCATGATGCTGGCCGGGTTGGGACTGGTCGGCGTGGCAGTACGACGCAGGAAATTAGCCAAAGTCTGAATCGTCAATTTTGCGCGATTAGAACGGGGGCTTCGGCTCCCGTTTTTCTTTGGCGAGGTCGATGTGCGACTGTCTGCAATGGGTCGGGTGCCGTCCCTCGCCGGTGACCAAAGCTGCCGTTCAGTCTGAACTGAGGAAAGCGGTCGTTCAGGAGCGTGAGGCGAGCCAACAACCGGTCTCGCGACTACAGCGGACGCGGTCAATCGAAAGGCCGTTGGAATTGAAGCCGTGTAACAGGAAAAATAGACGGTAACTGTTGTTTTTAAAATTAAACAAATCCCATATCCAACGGCTTCCAACACATAGTTGATTGACCCCGGCCCCTTTGAACAGCCAGGCATTCATGTCCAGAGCTGCCGGATAGGCATGGGGGTATCTTTGGGGGTAACAGTTCACCTTGATTAGTACACTAATCACTAAATTAAGGTGATGTAGACCGCTATTTGGTAGTCCTCCTCCCACCAAAAGATAATCCAAAGTAGTCCACTAAAAAGGCCGCAAACCCCAATAAATACAAGGTTTGCGGCCTTTTTTCATCCAACGTTATCCCGTGGTGTCCATTGCAATCTGACGGTAACTGACGGTTTCTCATGATTCAGGCCCGTTTGAAGCGTGCGCGCATCGACGCAGCCCGGCTCAAAGCAGCGGATTTGCCTGATGTTCGCCGCGCTCGTACACCACGTGCGCGCGTCCGACCAACAGCAGATCCAGCGAACCGATGTGGGAGACGTCCTTGTTGGTGTAGGGCAGGCGATGCAGGATGTAGCGCATGGCGTTAAGCCGTGCGCGCTTCTTGTCGTCCGACTTGATCACCGTCCAAGGCGAGTCGGCGGTGTCGGTATAGAAGAACATCGCCTCCTTGGCCTTGGTGTAATCGTCCCATTTGTCGAGCGACGCCAGGTCGATCGGCGACAGCTTCCATTGCTTGAGCGGATGCACCTTGCGCTCTTTGAAGCGGCGGCGCTGCTCTTCGCGGCTGACCGAGAACCAGAACTTGATCAAATGCACGCCGCTGCGCACCAGGTTGCGTTCGAACTCGGGCGCCTGGCGCATGAATTCCAGGTATTCCTCCTGATTGCAGAAGCCCATCACCCGTTCCACGCCAGCGCGGTTGTACCAGGAGCGGTCGAACAGGGCGATCTCGCCCGCCGTCGGCAGATGCTGGACGTAGCGCTGGAAATACCACTGCCCGCGTTCCATCTCGCTCGGCTTTTCCAGCGCGACCACGTGCGCACCACGCGGATTGAGATGCTCCATGAAGCGCTTGATCGCGCCGCCCTTGCCTGCAGCATCACGGCCCTCGAACAGGATCACCACTTTCTGCCCGGTTTCCTTCACCCAGGCCTGCAACTTGAGCAGTTCAACCTGCAACTGGTATTTCTGCTCCTCGTAACGCTTGCGCGACATCAGGTTCTTGTAGGGATAGCCGCCCTCGCGCCAATCTTCGGCCAGCTCGCCGTCCGGATCGAACGGCACGCCAGGCCTGCCGAGCGGCGGCTTGGCGAGCAGCGCATTGCGCAGCACCTCCGCGTCTTCGGGCGACGCACCGGCGAGAATGGCCTTCAGCGACTCGATCAGTTCGGGACTGCCGTTGCCGGCCTGGCTGAGGATGTCCTTCACCGCCACGATTTTGGACTCCTGCGCGGCGCTCACCGCCTCGTCCACGGTAAAGGTTTCGACACCCTTGCGGGTGTGGATGGGCGAAATATCGCCTTCGGCGGCGATGCGGGGCTTCGTATTGCGGCTGCGAGCCGGGGAACGTTTGGCGGGAGTACTGGCAGAGGGCTTGGTAGTCAAAGCAATGTCCTGTCGAGGTAAAAAAGATTCTGGGGAGGCAGCGCCTTGCACACTCACCGTCGCGCAGGCCGGTTACGCACGCGTGCCACTTTAAAAGGATAAGCTAGTCTTATTAAAGACCAATTTCAACTTTTGTGAACCGCCACTTTGAAAACGTCCACCACACAGATGGAAGTTTCATCTGGCCAAACCGTTGCTGTTCGTTGTCGCGCGACAGAACGGCCCCTGCGAAGCTTGCCTTATACCCAAAAAGGGTATCAACATGCCCTAAATGGGTATGATCAACACAGCCAAGCCTCTCAAGCCAGATGCCGTCGCGACGCGCGCGTTCGCTCCAGCACGGACGGGGATCGCCGATGCATTGTTTTCGGCAACGCAGCAGCGCGTGCTGGCGCTATTGTTCGGCCAGCCGGGGCGCAGTTTCTTTACCAACGAACTGGTCGGACTCGTGGGTGCAGGGTCGGGTGCGGTGCAGCGCGAGGTGAAGCGGCTGGTGGAGAGCGGGCTGGTGACGGTGACGCGTCTCGGCAGCCAGAAGCATTACCAGGCCAACCCGGCGGCACCGATTTTCAATGAGCTGTGCGGCATCGTGACCAAGAAGCTGGGGCCGGCGGAGGTGTTGCGCACGGCACTGCTACCGCTGGGCGATACGGTGCGGCTGGCGCTGGTTTACGGCTCGGTGGCCAAACGCAGCGACACGGCCCACAGCGATATTGACCTGTTGCTGGTGTCCGACGCGCTGACGCTGGAACAGGTCTATGAGGCGCTGACGCCGGTGGAGCAGCAGCTCGGCCGCCGCGTCAGCCCGACCTTGTATAGCGTGGCGGAATTCCGCCGCCGCCGGACTGGCAGCAACCCGTTTCTCACCAAGGTGCTGGCGGGTGAAACCATCCGGTTGACGGAAGACCGTGATGACCTCCTCGCCGCTGGATAACCTGGTCCGCATCGGCAAGCTCAAGGCTGAGGCGCCGGCGCAGGCGGAGTTCGATGGCCTGGTTCGTTCGGGTCTGGTGCGCTTGCGCGATGCGGAGAACGCCACGCTTTCCCTGGAGAGCCGCTTCGACCTGGCCTACAACGCGGCGCATGCCTTGTCTCTGGCGGCGCTGCGCTGGCATGGCTACCGTTCCGAAAACCGCTATCTGGTGTTCCAGAGCCTGACGCACACGCTGGTGCTTGACGCAGCGCAGTGGCGGGTGCTTGATCAGGCGCACAACAAACGCAACCTCGCCGAATACGAAGGCGACCTGGATGTGGACGATGCGCTGGTAGAGGCCCTGATCCGAGCGGCGCAGAGGTTGCCGAACGGGTTGCGGCGCTCGGGCCGTTGGCGCAGGGCTGATTGGTATCGGAATATCGCCACGTTGAATAACCGTTCCTTGACCAGCTTGCCGCGCTGGGCTGGGCGAATTGGTGATTACAAATGCAAATAACCCCAAGAAGCGCAGGCGCACCGCAAGCCCGGAAAACTGGCCGATAGCTTGTTGGCTTTGCGCTTTAGGCACAATAATTTTCTGTCAAACCGTCAGTCAATCGCCGTTCTCTGGCTGTGACGGCATGTCTTAATTCCATTGGTAGCAGAATGGGTATTGACGGCCGCAATAAAGAGATGAGATTATCTTTTTACTGCAGCCGGATGGTCTTGATCGCTTTCTTCTTTGTTGGGGGGCGAGGCCGTCGCGGATGGCTGTCAACATTTCATGCCAGTTAAATTCAGGGAACCGCATCATGTTCAAATCAAAATCCTGTGCCATGGTTGTGGCCGTGTCCATGGCCGTAGCACCTGGCGTGAGCTTGGCTTCGGTATTTGGCTATTTGGGCAATTTTGACGTCATCAACGACACGGGTTCGGTTGCGCACGGTTTCGAGATCGATCTCGAAGGCGTGCACAGCTATGAAATCACCGATACCTTTGGTGGTGAGGGGCGCGGCTTCCCGAGTGGACGCGGGTTTGATCCTGTTACAAGCGTACAGCGCTATGGAGCGCCCACTGTCACCGAGTATTCGAACGGCTCGACCTTCGGCACGAAAGTGACCTACTTTGGCCTGTATGACAGCACCAGCGGCAGTTGGGATTACGGCACCCCAAGCGGCACATTCATTACGCCCGGAGACAATTGCTGGTCAGGCGGCGGCGTGGGCTACAGCGCAGCGACGCCGTGTGATCACTTCGGCGTGGGTACGACCGTGAATGCCACCAAGACGACCTATAGCTGGCTGCTCGAAACAGCCACTCCAGGGGTATTGAGCAATGGCGTTGTCTCGTTGCCGGCTCCCGCCTGGAATGTGATTGCAGATCCTGTCGCGGGCAATCCTCCTGTCGTTGCTGCGCAAATCCAGGCGCCGGCGCCGGAAAACAATATCGAGTTTGGCGAAGCCATCTGGGTCAAGGTGTTCACCACCGAACTTGAGGACCCCGTTGCGCTGGAAGACCTCATCGGGGGAAATCTGATAATCGAGCAGGCCGTCACCGAGGTGGAATGGCAATTGCTGCAGACAGACTCGGGTAACCCCGATTCCGGTCAACTGGAGAGCGGTTATGGTGTGCCGGTTGGCCCGAATGCCGCATCGATCGTGCGTCGATACGAGTTCTACAAATATTCCGGCGAGTACGATCCGGAAACGCACGAAGCGTTCGCGACGTTCAGCGACTCGCATCCCAACGATCCTGGTGATCCAGCCATCTATGATCCGACCAAGACGGTTGATCTCGGCAATTATCTCGGCGCCCAGAATGGAGCAGTCAATCTGGCGGCTGCGGTTCCCGAACCCGAAACCTATGCCATGCTGTTCGCAGGCCTTGGCCTGGTGGGTGCCGCGGTTCGTCGCAGAAAGGATTGCGCGAATTAATCCGGGCGCAGCCAACCACTCTTGAACGGGGACTTCGGTCCCCGTTTTCATTATTGAATTGATCGTGAAACGGTCACGTGCAAGAGGGATGTGTGAGCGTAACCCTTTCGCCCTCAAGGCCTTGGCCGGGTTGCGCATTGCCCGATGCCACAGTCGGGATTAAAATATCGAACTTTTCGCTTAAATTTTGGCTGGCCAAATCTGGCTGGCCGCGCTTGTTTTTGGAACACGCATGACCACAACTCAACAAGGCTGGCTCGACGGGACGCTGTATTCACCCGATTTTGAACAGGATAGCTGCGGCTTCGGCCTGATCGCGCAGATGGACAATCAGCCCAGCCACACGCTGGTGCAAAACGCGATTGGCTCGCTCGCCTGCATGACCCACCGCGGCGCGATCGCGGCGGACGGTCTGTCGGGCGACGGCTGCGGCCTGCTGTTCATGAAGCCGGATGCGTTCTTGCGCACGGTGGCAACCGAAGCAGGCTTCACGCTGGGCGCGCTGTATGCCGCCGGCCTGGTGTTCCTGTCGCGCGACGCCGCACCGCAAGCGCATGCGCGTGCCACGCTGACCACCGAGCTCGAAGCGCAAGGTCTGCTCGTCGCCGGTTTCCGTGTGGTGCCGACCGACTCCAGCGTGTGCGGTGAATCCGCCCTGGCCTCGTTGCCGCATATCGAACAGGTGTTCGTCAATGCGCCTGCGGGCATGGACGCCGACGATTTCGAGCGCAAGCTCTACATCGCACGTCGCCGCGCCGAAAAGGCGCTGGAAGCGAGCGATCCGGTGTTCTACCTGCCGACCTTGTCGTGCCGCGTCATCAGCTACAAAGGCCTGGTGATGCCGGAGAACCTGACGGTGTTCTACCCCGATCTGAGCGATGCGCGTTTCGCCTCCAGCCTGGCGGTGTTTCACCAGCGCTTCTCCACCAATACCTGGCCGCAGTGGCGCCTGGCGCAGCCGTTCCGCTATCTGGCGCACAACGGCGAGATCAACACGGTGCAGGGCAACCGCAACTGGAGCCGCGCCCGCGAGCAGAAATTCGCCACTCCCTTGATCCCGAACATGGATGACATCCGTCCCATCGTCGGTACCAAGGGCTCCGATTCGATGAGCCTCGACAACATGGTCGAAGGCCTGGTGATGGGTGGCGCGGGACTGTTCCGCGCGCTGCGCCTGGTGATTCCGCCGGCGTGGCAGAACGTCGAATCGATGGACGCCGATATCCGTGCGTTCTACGAATACAACTCGATGCACATGGAGCCGTGGGACGGCCCAGCCGGCATCGTTTTAACTGACGGTCGGTACGCCGCTTGTACGCTCGACCGCAACGGCCTGCGTCCGGCGCGCTGGGTGCTGACCAAGGACCGCATCCTGACCATCGCGTCCGAAGTCGGCGTGTGGCAGATCGATCCGGCGAATGTCGAGCGCAAGGGTCGCGTCAAGCCTGGCCAGATGATTGCAGCCGACCTCGACACCGGCCGTCTGCTGATGCCGGAAGACATCGATAACGAACTGAAAGGGACGCAGCCCTACCGCGAGTGGCTCAAGGCCAATGCGGTCAAACTCGAGCTGTCGATCAATCAGGACGCCGATCTGCCGGTGATGGACGCGGCCAGCCTGCTGACCCACCAGAAGCTGTTCAACGTCAGCTTCGAGGAGCGCGACCAGATCATTCGCGTGCTGGCCGAGGACGGCGCCGAGGCGATTGGCTCGATGGGCGACGACACGCCGATGGCCGTGTTGAGCCAGAAAGTACGTTCGCCGTTCGACTATCTGCGCCAGCAGTTTGCACAGGTCACCAACCCGCCGATCGACCCGATCCGCGAAGCGATCGTGATGTCGCTCAACACCAGCTTTGGTCCCGAGCGCAACCTGTTCAAGGAAACGCCTGACCATGCACACCGGGTGGAGGTTCATACCCCGCTGCTGTCGAAGGAGGCGTTCGACAAACTGCTGAACCTCAACGACCCGGCATTTGCCGCGGTCACGCTCGACCTCCAGTACGACCCTGCAGCGACCACGCTCGAAGCCGCGCTCAAGGCGCTGACCGCGCGTGCGGTCGACGCGGTGAAATCCGGCAAGGTCATCCTGGTCCTGTCCGACCGCAATATCGGCAAGGATCGGCTGCCGATCCACGCGCTGTTCGCCGTGGGTGCGGTCCACCACGCACTGATCGCCGCCGGCCTGCGCTGCAACGCCAACATCGTGGTCGAAACCGGCAGCGTGCGCGACCCGCATCACTACGCCTGCCTGATCGGCTACGGTGCGACTGCCGTCTATCCGTATCTGGCCTATCAGGTGATCGGCGAATTCGTCAAAACCGGCGAGATCAAACCCAACCTCGACAAGGCGCTGGGCAACTTCCGTAAAGGCATGGACAAAGGCCTCTACAAAGTGCTGTCGAAAATGGGCATCTCGCTGGTGGCGAGCTATCGCGGCGCGCAACTGTTTGAAGGCGTCGGCATTCACGAAGATGTGGTTGCCCTGTGCCTGACCGGCACGGTATCGCGGATTTCTGGCGCGCATTTTGAAGACTTCGAGTCCGACCAGAAACTGCTGCACAAAACCGCATTCAATCCGCTGCGCCCCTTGTCGGCCGGTGGCCTGCTCAAGTTCATGTTCGGCGAAGAATTCCACGCCTATAACCCGGACGTGGTGCAGCAACTGCAAAAGGCCGTGAAGCAGGGCGACTACGCCGAGTTCAAAAAATACTCCGCGCTGGTCGACACCCGCCCGGTGGCGATGCTGCGCGACTTGATGAAGCTCAAGCCCGGCGCCACGCCGATTCCGCTCGATGAAGTCGAACCGCTCGAAGCCATCCTCAAGCGCTTCGACTCCGCCGGCATGTCGCTCGGCGCGCTGTCGCCGGAAGCGCACGAGGCGCTGGCCGAAGCGATGAACCGCATCGGCGGCCGCTCCAACTCGGGTGAAGGCGGCGAGGATCCGAAGCGTTACGGCACCAGCAAAACCTCCAAGATCAAGCAGATCGCCTCCGGCCGCTTTGGCGTCACCGCGACCTATCTGGTCAACGCCGAAGTGCTGCAGATCAAGATCGCCCAGGGCGCGAAGCCCGGCGAAGGCGGCCAGCTGCCGGGCGACAAGGTGTCGGTCATGATCGCCGGCCTGCGTCATTGCAAGCCGGGCACGCCGCTGATTTCGCCGCCGCCGCACCACGACATTTATTCCATCGAGGATCTGGCGCAGCTGATTTTCGACCTCAAGCAGGTCAACCCCGATGCGCTGGTGTCGGTCAAGCTGGTGGCCGAGCCCGGCGTCGGCACGATCGCTGCCGGCGTCGCGAAGGCCTACGCCGACCTCATCACCATTTCCGGCTACGACGGCGGCACCGGCGCGAGCCCGCTGGCCTCGGTCAAATACGCCGGTTCGCCGTGGGAACTCGGCTTGTCCGAAGCGCAACAGGTGCTGCGCGCCAATGGCCTGCGCGGCCGCGTGCGGGTGCAGACCGATGGCGGCCTGAAAACCGGCCTCGACGTGGTCAAAGCCGCGATTCTCGGTGCCGAGTCCTTCGGCTTCGGCACCGGGCCGATGGTTGCGCTCGGCTGCAAATATCTGCGCATCTGCCACCTCAACAACTGCGCCACCGGCGTCGCCACGCAGAACGAGGTGCTGCGTAAAAACCACTTCATCGGCTTGCCCGAGATGGTGGTGAACTACTTCAAGTTCGTCGCCGAAGAAACGCGCGAGCTGATGGCATCTTTGGGTATCCGCCAGCTCACCGACCTGATCGGCCGTACCGATCTGCTCGATGTGTCGGCAGGCGACACGCCGCGTCAGGGGCGGCTGAATCTGGCGGCGCTGTTGTCGCAAGGCAGCACCCCGGCCGACGCACCGCGCTTCTCGCAGCAGGAACGCAACCCGTCGTTCGACAAGGGCGAGCTGGCCGAGCAGATGGTGGTCGACGCGCTGGCTGCGATCAAAAACAGCACCCCAATCGAGCTGCGCTACCCGGTGAGGAACGTCAACCGCTCGATCGGTGCGCGCCTGTCCGGCGAAATTGCCAAGGCGCACGGCGGCAAGGGGCTGCCCGACGACAGCATTCGCATCCATCTCACCGGCTCCGCCGGCCAGAGCCTCGGCGTGTGGAACCACAGGGGCCTGACGATCACGCTTGAAGGCGATGCCAACGATTATGTCGGCAAGGGCATGGGCGGCGGCCGTCTGGTGGTGTATCCGCCACGCGTTGCCAGCTATGAGAGTCATCGCAATACGCTGATCGGCAACACCTGCCTGTACGGCGCGACAGCCGGCGAGCTGTACGCTGCCGGCATGGGCGGCGAGCGCTTCGGTGTGCGCAACTCCGGCGCGCTGGCGGTGGTGGAAGGCATCGGCGACCACGGCTGCGAATACATGACTGGCGGCACCGTCATCGTGCTGGGCGACACGGGCCTCAACTTCGGCGCCGGCATGAGCGGCGGCATGGCCTTCGTGGTCGACGACAGCGGCGATTTCGTGTCGAAGACCAACAAGGAAATGGTCGAACTGGTGCGCATCCTCAACGACGAAACCGAGCCCTACCGCATTTTCCTTAAAGTGCAGATCGAGCGGCATCTGGCGCTCACCGGCAGCGCGCGCGCCAAGGCCCTGCTGGCCGACTTAGACGCTACGCTCGCCAAGGTGTGGCTGGTCAAGCCGAAGCGAATTTCCATTGAAGATCTGGTCGAGGATATTCCCGGCCAGACACGTGAAGCAGTGAGTGCATAAAGATGGGTGACGTATTTCAGTTTTTGAAGCAGGCTCGGCGCGACGGTGCAAAAACCGAGGCGGTCGTGCGCAAGCACGAGTTCCGCGAAATCTATGCGCCGATGAATGCCGGCCACGCGCAGGAACAGGCCGACCGCTGCCTCGGTTGCGGCAACCCGTATTGCGAGTGGAAGTGCCCGGTGCACAACTACATTCCCAACTGGCTGAAGCTGGTGACCGAAGGCCGTTTGTTTGAAGCGGCCGACCTGAGCCATCAGACCAACTCGCTGCCCGAGGTGTGCGGCCGCGTGTGCCCGCAGGATCGTCTGTGCGAAGGCGCCTGCACCCTCAATACCGATGGCTTCGGCGAAGCCGTCGGCGGTGGCCCGAACGAAGGTGGCTTTGGCGCGGTGACCATCGGCCAGATCGAGAAATATATTTCCGAAGAAGCCTTCAAGGCAGGCTGGCGGCCCGACATGTCGCATGTCGTTGCAACCGGCAAAAAAGTTGCCGTCATCGGCGCGGGCCCGGCCGGCCTGGGCTGTGCCGACGTGCTGGCACGCAACGGCGTGAAGCCGGTGGTGTTTGACCGCTATGATGAAATCGGCGGCCTGCTCACCTTCGGCATTCCCGAATTCAAAATGGAAAAATGGGTCATGACCCGCCGTCGGGAAGTGCTTGAAGGCATGGGGGTCGAGTTCCGGCTGAATACCGATATCGGCAAGGATGTCTCGATCGAAACCCTGCTTCAGGATTACGACGCCGTATTCATGGGCATGGGCACCTACACCTACATGAAAGGCGGCTTCCCCGGCGAAGACCTGCCCGGCGTGCTTGAGGCCTTGCCGTTCCTTATTTCCAACGTGCGCAAATGCCTTGATCTGATGAAGCCGGACGAGGAATATCAGGACATGAAAGGCCAGCGCGTTGTCGTGCTCGGCGGCGGCGACACCGCCATGGACTGCAACCGCACCAGCATCCGCCAGGGCGCGGCCAGCGTGACCTGCGCCTACCGCCGCGACGAAGCCAACATGCCCGGCTCCAAGCGCGAGGTCGGCAACGCCAAGGAAGAAGGCGTGCAATTCCTGTGGAATCGCCAGCCGGTGGAAATCGTCGGCGACACCAAGGTTAAAGGCGTCAAGCTCGTCACCACCGAACTCGGCCCCGTGGATGCACGCGGCCGCCGTACCCCGGTCGTGATTCCCGGCTCGGAAGAAATCATTCCGGCCGACCGCGTCATCGTGGCGTTCGGTTTTCGCCCCAATCCGCAGCCGTGGTTCGAGGCACATCAGATCGCCGTCGATCAGGGTGGCCGCGTCATTGCCAAAGGCCAGCAACATGCTTTCCAGACCGCCAACCCGAAAGTGTTTGCGGGCGGTGACATGGTGCGCGGCTCCGACCTGGTGGTGACTGCCGTCTACGAAGGACGTGAGGCCGCCAAGGGCATTCTGGCTTATCTTGGCCTGGATTGAGTCAACGCGGGTCGCGTGTGCAGACTGACGCCGCGCGCCTGCCCCATGCAAACGCATCAACTTACCTCTTCCGCATCAGGGATGGCCAAACGACTGTGGCTGGCACTGCCAGCTCACTGTCGCAGCACATTCCGGTTTTAGCGTTCGTTATCACGGGGCAACGGCGGGTCTAACCGCGTTGCTTCTGTTCAAGACCTGCACTGCCCGTTCTTAGGGGTCTTGAAATCATGGCATGACCCCCTCCGCCGCATCGGCTCGGGGAGCGCCGCGCTGATTGGCACCATCGGGCCGGTCAGCACGATCTATATGGCTTACGTGATGTTGGGTGAGCCCCTGTCGTGGGTGCAAATTGCCGGCTCGTCGCTGGTATTGCTGGGCGTGCTCGTCATCAGCCTCAACAGCCGGAAATCCGCTTGATGCCCCAGTGACAGGACGGCCTGAAGCGGGGTTTCCCCACATCTGCCACGCCACACTTGGCGCATCGCGGTATCCTGCAACCTTGCCCTTGTCCCCCGTCCGAATGCTTTCAGACCGTTATTACCCCCGCTCATTCACCATTCTGGTCATCGTCGCCATGGGCGTGCTCATCGTGCCGCTGGCCAGCGGCCTGATCAACGTGGTGCATGTGCTGCAGGGCGTGGTCGATACCCAGCGCCAGTTCACCCGCAACAGCCTCGCCATTACGCGTGAGGTGCGGCAGATCGTCGAGTCGGTCAGCCAGCTGCAGCGCGCCGCCGGGCAATATCATCTGCTGCAGGACGCCGAATTTGGCAGCGCGCTGCGGATGCGCTTCAATGAGTTGCAAGCGCAATTGGCTCACCTCGATACGCAACTCGTCGACGCGCCGTCGCACGCCACGCTGGCCGCCTTGCAGGTGCGCAGCCGGGCGCTGTATCGGCAGGTTCAGCCGGTAAGTTTCCTCGACAGCGCACGCTTTCATGCGCTCGGCCCCGACTTCGATGCGCTGCATGCCGCAGCGCGCACCTTGCTCACCCAGGGGGATACCGCCGTACAGCGCGAACTCAAGACGCTGGAAGCGACCGTGCAAACCACCCGCCAGCGCCTGATCCTGCTGGCACTGGCGCTGATCCCGTTGACGCTGCTGCTGGCGGCGGTGTTTTCCTGGCTGATCAACCGTCCGATCAAGCAGCTCAAAGCCTCGATCCAGCAACTGGGCCGCGCCGATTTGAGTCCGCTGCAGGCGATCAGCGGGCCGCAGGATATTGTCGAGCTGGGGCGCGAAGTCGACTGGCTGCGGCAACGCCTGCAGGCGCTGGAAGAGCAGAAACTGCGCTTTCTGCGCCACGTGTCGCACGAACTGAAAACCCCGCTCGCCTCCCTGCGTGAAGGCGTGGCGCTGCTGGACGACGAACTGGCGGGCAGCCTCACCGCGCGCCAGCGCAGCATCGTCACCATCATGGACGGCAGCAGCCGCGACCTGCAAAAGCGCATCGAGGACCTGATCCGCTATGGCAGCCTGGTGCGCGACGCCACGCTGTCGCCCCGCGCGCCGCTGCAAATGCTGGCCGACGCGCTCGACAGCGTGCTGGCACGCCACCGGCTCGCGCTCGACACCCGGCGGATCGAGGTCGACACGCAACTGGACGCGCCGATGCTGCACGCCGACCGTGGCCAGCTGGAAACCGTGCTCGACAATCTGCTGTCCAATGCGATCAAATTCAGTCCCGAAGCGGGGCGCATCCTGATTCGCAGTGAACTTTCCGCGGGTGCTACCCTCCTTGATGTGTGCGATTTTAGCGGCGGCATTCCGCAAGCCGAGCGCGGCCGCGTGTTCGAGCCCTTTTTCCAGGGCGCGCGTCAACCCGACAGCGCGGTCAAAGGCAGCGGCCTGGGGCTGTCGATCGTGCACGAAACGCTGCTGGCTGCTGGCGGGCAGGTCGAGATCGTCGACAGCCCGCCCTGGACAACCTGCTTCCGTACAACCTGGCCCTTGCCGCAATGACGTTTAAATCTGTTCTGCTTGCCGTGCTTCTGTCTGGATTGGCTGCGTGTTCTGTCCAGCCCCCGTCCGAGCGTCCGGCGCCCCGCTCCGGCTCCGCCGCGCCGGCCGTGCCGGCGTTATTGAGCGATCTTGCACGGGTGGCGAACCTTGCGCCCGAGCAGCGGCGGCGCGAACTGGCCGCGCTGGAAAACGGCCGCCGCCTTGACGACGCCCGGCGGTTTCAGCTGGCGGCCCTGCTCGAACGCGAAGACAGCGTCGACGCGTATGAGCGCGGCCTCAAGGCGCTGGCCGCGATGGAAGAAGCCGACTCCCGCACCCAGGCGCTGGTCGACTTGCTGAAACGCGCGCTCAAGGACCGCATCGAACTCAAGCAGCAAACCGCGCGTGCGGATGAACTGCAGGACAAGCTCGATCAGATCAAGGCGCTGGAAAAATCCCTGCAACAGCGCAGCTCACCTGCCAAGGCGCCATGAAAAAACCTGCCATTCTGGTCGTCGACGACGACGCGTCGCTGCGGGAACTGATCACCCTGCGGCTGGAAGCCAACGGTTTCCGGGTCGAAGCGGTGGGCAGCGGCGAAGCGGCGCTGGCGCAGCTGTCGGTGACGCGGCCGGACGCCGTGCTGACCGACATGCAGATGGCCGGCATGGACGGCATGGCGCTGTTTCGTGCCATCCATGCGCGCGATCCGTCACTGCCGGTAATCGTGCTGACCGCGCACGGCAGCATTCCGGATGCCGTGGCCGCCACCCAGCAAGGCCTGTTCGGCTACCTGACCAAGCCCTACGACGCCCCCACGCTGGTCAGTTTGCTGAAGCGCGCCACCCTGCTCGCGGGCGGCGGCCCCGACAGTGGCGACGACAGCTGGCGCAGTGAAATTCTGACCGCCAGTCCGGCGATGGACACCCTGCTGGCCGAAGCGCAACTGGCCGCGCAAAGCGAAGCCGCGCTGCTGATCCAGGGCGAATCGGGCACCGGCAAGGAGCTGCTGGCGCGCGCCATACACCGCGCCAGCCCGCGCCGCGCCAAACCCTTCGTCGCGATCAACTGCGGCGCAATTCCTGCAGAGCTGCTCGAATCGGAGCTGTTCGGCCACATGAAAGGGTCGTTCACCGGTGCGGGGCGCGACCATCCCGGCTTGTTTCTCAGCGCGCACGGCGGCACGGTGTTTCTGGACGAGATCGGCGACATGCCCGCGCCCTTGCAGGTCAAGCTGCTGCGCGTGCTGCAGGAGGGCGAGGTGCGGCCGGTGGGCGCCACCGAAACGCGCGCGGTGGACGTGCGCATCCTGTCGGCCACCCATCGCAATCTGGAAGAGGCGATCGTCAGCGGCGAGTTTCGCGAAGACCTGTATTACCGCCTCAACGTGGTCAACCTCACGCTGCCGCCGCTGCGCGAGCGGCGCGAGGACATCCCGCTGCTGGCGCGTCATTTCCTCACCCAGCTGACCGAAAAGTACCGCCGCCGCATCCACGGCTTTGCCCCCGATGCGCTGGAAATGCTGGTGGCAGCCGACTGGCCGGGCAATATCCGCCAGCTGCACAATGTGCTGGAGCAATGCTGCGCGCTGTGTACCACGACGACCATTCCGGCCAGCCTGGTGGCGCGCGCTCTGCGCGACAAACCGGCCGACATCCAGCCGCTGGCGGAAGCGCGTGCGGCGTTCGAGCGCGATTACCTCATCACGCTGCTGAAATTGACGCGCGGTCAGGTCAGCGAAGTGGCGCGGCTGGCGGGACGCAACCGCACCGAGGTATACCGGCTGCTGGAACGCCATGGTCTGACCCCCGCCCTGTTCAAGGAGCGCGACGAGGCCGGCTGAATCGGTTGCCCGACTGCCATCCGCAGGGGAGCCAGGCTCCCCTTTTTTGCGCGCGCGCTGCGCGAAGGACGCATTTGTCGCTCGCCGCAGACAAAAAGTCCCAGCAAAAACAAGAAGCTGCAGCTGACCGCACCATGCTGTCTCCATCAGGCGACAAATAGCCTTGCTCAACGAGAGGGCGGCCTGCCATTTTGCTTGAAAATATTGCTATCTATCTGATTTTACTATTAAAAACAGACCTGGCACGATCGTCGCTCTATCCCCTCTCGAATGCCTCTGCATTCAAATTCATTTTTAACGACAGGAGATAGATCGCCATGAGCACTTTTGATATTCGTATCCGTAATGCCGCCATTGCCACCTTGCTGTGTGCTTTCGCCGCTGCCCAGGCCTGGGCAGCTTCAACCAAGCCCGAGTTCAAGACTTACGACCAGAACAGTGACGGCATGGTCAGCCTGGAAGAATTTGTCGCCCAGGGCGGCGAAGGCAAGACCTTTCTGGCTGAAGACGCCAACGGCGACAACCACCTTAGCAGCGATGAATGGGTAAAAGCCACCCGCAGCAAGGCACCGTAACCGCATTGCTGATTGTCCATTGAGGCTGGCCGGACGCGCCCACACCGCTGTCGGCCAGCCCGAATCACCCAGGAGTAGCTTGATGCGCAAGACCCTGAAACACCTCGAAGACGAACACATGCGCTTGTATGAATGGAGCGGTGCCGGAGCCGGGTGCCCTGTCCCGGCAAGATCGAAACGCACGCATCCCTGGCATGCCTCATATAGCGTGCTGGCAATGATGACCAGTCTGCTAATCCTCAGCGGCTGCCAGTCCAAAAGCCCTGCCGAATCGGCGAGCGAGCGCAGTAGCGGCGAAACCAACCTGAAAGAGGGGGCGCTGTATGAAGAAGCCACGCCGAAACCGGTATCTGAAGAGTCGCCGCAAGCGGCTGGGTAGGCGCTGGGCGAGTTGCCCGCTGAAGCGCCAGCCCGCTAGCCGGCCGGACCCGTGCCAGATCGATCAACGCGCGGTTCGGCGTTACCGTTTGCAGCAGCGTATCAAGAAAGCGGGGACGCAGCGGCTGCGGCCATTGTGACCCTGGGCGTTTTGGCTCATGCCAGCTTGGCCTTCGTTCAACGGTAGCCGGCTTCGTTGGCGTTGTAGATGATCCAGGTCAGGTACTGCCCGGTGCCGAAGCCCGCCTGACTGGAAAAAATCAGCCGTCCCTGTCCCTTGTAGGTCGCTTCCCAGCGCACTTTGTCGCTGCCGAAATAGAAAGGAATAAATGCCTTGCCGGTGACATAGGCGCCTTGATCGGTTGGCTGGCCGACGAGGTCGAACGCCTGCTGCATCGGCATGCCGATTTTCAGTTTGGTGAAGCGGCTGCCCCGGAACGGAAGGCCGGTGATCTCGCCCTCCCAGTCGTTGATGCCCTTGACCTGGGTGCCTTGTCCTGACTCGATCTTGCTGGAGTCGGTTACCGGCTTGTTTTTTGACAGGTTGTAGCCGCTCGTCGGGACGGCGGAGACGGGCGCCGCCTTGACGCAAGCCGGGTTCTGCCGGGCGTTTTTCTTCTTGCTCCTGGTTGTTTCCTTCTGGCACAACGGCGCCTGGGCGACGGCGGGTTGAGGCGCGGCTTGAGCGGCCGGAGTGGCTTCGGCTACCGCTTCGTCCGGTCGGGTTTCGTTGCTGACGCAACCCGACAGGGCGAGGCCCCCGGTCAACAAAACCAGCAAACGAGCGGCGTGGGTGGGTGAGCAGGTCATGCGTATTCCTTGGTTGGGGACAAGTGGGTTGGTCGACACCGTCACGGCGGCGGGGCATTCAACCGGATGGGGTTCAGGCCGCGACCCCTTTGGGATTGGCGCCATATTCGTTGTCGCCCGGCTGACTGTCGAGCAGCATGAACACCAGCAGCACGATGGCGCCGATCAGGGGAATCAGGCCGATCAGCAGCCACCAGCCGGTGCGGCCGGTGTCGTGCAGGCGGCGCACCGTCACCGCCAGGCTGGGAATCAAAATCGCCAGCGAGTAGAGGCCGCTCAACAGCCCCATGCCGAGTTCGGCATCGAGACTGCCGGTCATGAAATCAACCAGGGTCAGCAGCAGGCTGGCGATCAGGTTGAACAGGATGAAAAACCAGTATTCCTTGCGCCGGGCACGCCCTTTGAACACCGCGTATTGCTTGAGTACGCCGAGATACCAGTCCATGTTTTTCCCTGTAGGTGTGTGGTTTGGGCAATGTCGCCCATTTTTTTATATCCGGCCGATTGGCCGTTGCGCCAATCTGGCGCTGCGCAACGATACACCTGGCGCCACACGCACACTAGCCTCGGGTGGCCGCACGAATGGGTGTATGCGCTCACTAACTCAGGCAGCGTTCAGTCTGCGCCGGATCAAGCCAATCAATTCCGAAGCCGTCAGCCCTTCCGGTCCCAGCCGATCGGCAACTGCGTCATCCGCCGCCTGGCCGTGCAGCCAGACGGCCAGGCGCAACGCCTCCCAAGGCGCCAGCCGGGTGAGAAACGCGGCCAGCATGCCGGTCAGCACATCGCCCATGCCCGGCGCGCTCAAGGCCGGATTGCCGGTTTGATTGCGCAAGGTGGTGCCATCGGGGCGCGCCAAAACCGAGCCAGCGCCTTTCAGCACCACGCAGGCATTGAAGGTCGCGGCCAGTTCCTGTGCCGCCTGTTCACGGTTGGACTGGATGGCTTGCAGGGGGGCGTCGAGCAAACGGGCGGCTTCTCCCGGATGCGGTGTCAGCAGGGTCGGTGCGCTCCGCATGGCGCAGAGGCGTGCGAGATCCTTGCGTTGAGCCAGCGCATTCAGCCCGTCCGCATCCACCAGCAGGGGGGCGTTGTGGCGCAGCGCGGCCGCGATCAGGTCATGGGCAGCGTGGGTCTGGCCCAGCCCCGGCCCGATCGCAAGCACTGTCAGCCCGGGGTCGGCAATCAGCCTGGCGGGCGGCGCAAACATCAGTTCCGGTGCGTTGAAATCGACGTGCAGGGCGTCGGCCAGCACTCCCAGCGTGACCAGCCCCGCGCCGCATTTCAGCGCGGCCCGCCCCGCCAGCAGCGCCGCACCCACCATGCCGGGCGCCCCGCCGACAATGCCGACGCGTCCAAACTGGGCCTTGTGGCTGTCGTGCGGGCGGGCGGGAAGCAGGGGCGGTTTCATCGGTGTCCTTCGTGGCGGCCACGGAATGATAGTCGCCGGAAGGAAGGCCCGTCATGAAAAATGGGGTATGCCTGCGTTGTGCACGCAAGCAAACCCCAAACACACATCTTGCATGGCGTTTAGCGCTGCCGCGCTGTCGCTCCTCAACGACAGCGCGTCAGCGGTGAGTCAGTGGCTCGCCTTAACGCCGCCCTGCCAGATTGCGCGCCAGAGTGGAGCCGAAATGGATCTGCTCCAGCTCAGCCTCCTGCGTGGACTCGTTAGCCACGTCAGGCTTTGGGGTGTGCGTAGCGGTTTCCGGCAGCTTGGCCAGGCTGGGGCCGGAAGAAAGCCGTTGCACATCCCCGGAAAGCGTGCCGCCTTCCTCGATCATCATTGCGCCATAGCGGATCACGCCGGTGACCTTGCCGGTGGCATAAATCACCAGCCGCTTGCGTGCCGTCAGATCGCCTTCAAAGGTGCCGCGCACTTCCGCCACGTCGATTTCGGCCTTGCCCGCAAACACGCCACCCTCGGCGATGCGGATGTCGCGGCTGTTCATCGACGCTTCGACGCGGCCTTCCACCACCAGGATTTCGCAATCGGTGATTTCCGAACCCTTCAGCTTGATATTCGGCCCGACGATGAGTTTGCTGCCTTCTTCGTTGCGCGCGTACTGGGCGGCTTCCTGCGGCAACTCCTCCTTGGCGACTTCAACGGCTTCAACGGTTTTGGCCGCCTCGACCACCTTGGTGGCTTCGGCCGGTTTGTTCGGGTAGCCCGAATGGGTCGTCTTGGTTGCGTCGGTTTTTGATTGGCTGGAATGACTGGGTTGCATGAAGGATTTGAGCATGGGATGGGTCTCTCTCGATTCTGGGTTGTATAACGCTCTGGCGTGGTTGCGCCCGGACCTGGGCACACCAGCCAGATAGCAATACGCGCGCCAGCACTGAAAACCTGTTTATAAACAGGCACGTACAAAATTGGCTCGGGGTGCGGAAGGACAAAAACCGCGAAAAACGTCGCTGAATGGCGACGTCCAGTCGAGCGGTTTTTGAAAATCACTCGATAAAACATGGGCTTGGGCCATTTTTTGCGTGTCGCCAGATCGCGACAGGCGCTTTGGCCTCAGTGACATCGCTCAGGCTGCTCGTGCCTTCACGAAAGACGCATCGATCAGTCCGCCGTTTCAGCCAGCAGCGCCTGATAGACCGCAAGGTCGGCCGCTGAATGACAGCAGAAAATGACTTCGCGGAGGGCGGGGAACGCCGGCACCGCGGTGCGCACCGTTGACACCGCAATCCGTGCCGCGAATGCGACCGGATAACCGTAGACCCCGGTGCTGATGCTGGGGAACGCCAGGGTGTGAACGTCTTGCTGCGACGCGACCTCGAGCGCGCGCCGGTAGCACGAGGCCAGCATATTCGCCTCCCCGTGATTACCACCGTGCCACACCGGGCCCACCGTGTGAATGACGAACCGCGCCGGCAGCTGGTAGCCCTGCGTGAGCTTGGCGTCGCCCGTCTGGCAGCCGCCGAGTTGGCGGCATTCGGCCAGCAATTGCGGTCCGGCAGCGCGGTGGATCGCACCGTCCACCCCGCCGCCGCCCCGGAGTGACGAGTTGGCGGCATCGACGATGGCATCCACCGCGAGTGTCGTGATGTCGGCCTGAATGGCGTGCAGGATGGCTGGCATGCTAATGGTCCCTCAATCAAGGTGGGTGCGCTGCTTCAGCAGATGCGGATTAAACCGGCCCGTTCAGGCTTTTGTCTTCAGCGTGGCGGCTTGCACTCATACCGTTCCACGCAGCGCCCCCCGGCTGACACTCTCACCATCCCCGGGGCGCAGCGACCAGAACGACAGCGACGACAGGGCGGTCAGGCCGCCCAGCGTCAGAAAGGCGTAGTGCAGCGCCGTCGTCACCGCCGCGTGATCGGTCTGCGGCAGGTCGCCCAGATACCAGCCGGCGACCAGCGAGCCGCAGGCCAGCCCGAAGCTCATCGACATCTGCTGCATCGAACTCGAGATGGTGCTGGCCATGCTCGAATCGGGCGTGTCGATATCGGCAAAGGCCATCGAATTCATGCTGGTATATTGCAGCGAATTGAAGAAGCCCATCGCCAGGCTCAGCAGCACGATCAGCCCGATCGGCGTGGCCGGGTTCACCAGCGTGAAGAGGCTGACCACGGCGCCGATCATCACCGTATTCACGATCAGGATGCGCCGGTAGCCAAAGCGCGCCAGCACCCGCGAAGAGATGAACTTCATGAACATGGCCGCCGCAGCGGCAGGCATCATCAGCAGGCCCGCCTGCCACGCCGGCATCCCGAGGCCGAGCTGATAGAGCAGCGGCAGCAGAAACGGCATGCCCCCCACCCCCAGCCGCGTGATGAAGCCGCCCATCACCGACACGCGAAACGTGCGCACCCGGAACAGCGCCAGCCGCAGCAGCGGATGCGCCGTCTGACGGGCATGCCAGCCATATGCGGCCAGCAGGCTGAGGCTGAGCACCAGCAGCAGGGCCGCTGCGGTCGCGTCGAGCTGATGCTCGCCAAAGACTTCCAGCAGCCAGGACAGCAAGGCCGCGCCGCTGCCGAACAGCAGCAGGCCGACGACATCCAGCGGGCGCCGCGACTCGCCGTGGTAATCCGGCATGTAGCGGTGCGCCAGCCACAGCGCCATCAGCCCCACCGGCACGTTGATGAAAAAAATGTAGTGCCACGAGAACCAGTGAACGATCAGCCCGCCGACGGTGGGGCCGAGCAGCGGCCCGATCAGCGCCGGGATGATGACGAAGTTCATCGCCCGCAGCAGTTCCGCCTTGGGAAAGGTGCGGATGATCGCAAGTCGCCCCACCGGCATCATCATCGCCGCGCCTACGCCCTGCAGAATGCGCCCCGCCACCAGCATCGGCGCGTTCTGCGCCAGGCCGCACAGGATTGAGGCAAAGGTGAAGAGCGCAATCGCGATGCTGAACACGCGGCGCGTACCGTAGCGGTCCGCCATCCAGCCGCTGACCGGGATGCACACCGCCAGGCTCAGGATGTAGCTGGTCACCACCGCCTTCAGGCTCAGCGGCGTCACCTGGAGCCCTTCGGCAATCGCCGGCACCGCCGTGTTGACGATGGTGGTATCGAGTCCCTCCATGAACAGCGCCACGGCCACGACCCAGGGCAGGTAGGTTTTGACCGTGGACAGGTTCATGGGTGCGGGTGGCGGATCGGCGGTGATGGGCTTCACAGTTTACGTGCAGGAAACCCTGGCGCTAAAACGACAGCAACCTGCGGCTGAAGATCCCGGTTTCGATCGCTTACGACAACGACCCGGAACGGACCCTGCTGGCGGCGCCTGTCGAGGCAGGGCTAAATTTTGGGCCGTTTGGATCGCTATACATCCGGCGTGCGTGGCAAAAGCCATGCGTGAGCCTGAGGCGCAAGCTGGGACGCGGCGCCTCGATCAGGCCCCGCTCTACTGGTTGCGCCGGGGATGCTGTCCACCCAGCCATGACAAACTTTGAGCGAGCGCACGATGACCCGAGTCCCAGACGATCGATCTTCCCAGGCCGGCAAGGCAGAGCCGGCCCCGCGTGAAGGTGGCGTGCTGACGCTGGACCAGATCAAGCTGGCTATCGGCGACGCCATCCAGCTGCAGTTCCAGTCCGATGTCGAGCCGTCCCGCAGCTTCGTCACCCTGATCGGTTATCTGGAAGGCCAGAGCGTCGTCGTCACCACGCCCATCATCAATGGCAGCATGATGCTGGTGCGCGAAGGACAGGATTTCGTGGTTCGCCTGTTCAGCGGAAAAAGCGCCTACGCCTTCACCACCAGCGCAAAGCGCGTGACCAACACGCCTTACCCCCATCTGCATCTTGCCTACCCCAAAGAGGTGCGCGGCATGGTGATTCGCGGCAGTTCGCGCGGGCGCACCCACATCATCTGTCACGCCACGGCCGAAGGCGGCCGCGGGGTCGCGTGCATCGCGCGCGACATCAGCGTCGGGGGCGCGCTGATCGCCGCCAGTGAAAAAATTGGCGAGACCGGCAACCTGCTCACGCTGAAGTTGCGCGTCAAGGTCGGGGCCGCCGAGCACGTGCTGGCCTTGAACTGCAAGATTCGTTCGGTGAATGCCTCGCGCCCCACGGCGGACGAAAAGCCTGCCGTCCTGCACGGGCTGTCGTTTGAAGAAGTGACCAGCCAGGACACGCTGGTCATCTCAACCCTGCTCTACCAGAACATGATCAGCGCGCAGGAGTCGGAGATCCAGGCGGGCAGCTCATCGCGAAGCTGACCTCTTTTGGGGCAGCCTGTCGTCGCGGGCATGGCTACAGGCTGGCCCGGCTGCGCTTTCGGTGCTATAGTTTTTAGCACACACCGCCCGGGCTTTGGCCCGGGCGGTTTTCATTTTGTGCCTTGCAGCAGGAGACCGCCATGGTAATCACGACCCGTCCCACCATCACCGTATCCGAGCGCGATCTGGATCGTCTCGAAGCCATGCTCGCCAGCCTGTCAAACGATCAGCCCGGTGCGGATGCGCTGCGAGAGGAACTCGACCGCGCGCAGATCACCCGCGCCGAAGCGATGCCGCCCGACGTCGTGACGATGAATTCCTGCATCCGCTTCGTGGTCGAACCGGCAGGCAGGGAAGTGGAAGCGACATTGGTGTATCCGCGTGATTTCACTGGCAACCCGGACCAGCTGTCGGTTGCTGCGCCGGCTGGCATCGCGGTACTGGGTCTCGCAGTCGGCCAGCAGATCGAATGGCTTGCGCCAAACGGGCAGACCGTGCGCGCACGCATCCTCGATATTCCCTATCAGCCCGAACGCGCCGGCGATTACCTGCTCTGAGCGCGGCCAAGCATTAGGGACGCGAATCAAACGGGCGCAGGCTGATGATGCGACTTGCTCTGCCACGATCAACAAAGGCCACGTGCCCCCACTTGTCGTAATAACAAAGGGTTTAGCCTGGATTTCCTGCGAGGCGGGCCTGTTTCAGCGAGGGTGCCCGAGCTTAGTGCGCGGGCTTTACACAGGCAATTTCAAGTTCACGTGCCCGTGCGTCGAGACGTTTATCCCGCGTCCAAAGCCGGGCGCCTTCAGTCAGGGCGGTCGCAGTCAACAAATGTGCATCGATCCGATGCCGCGCCCCATCAGGCTATGGCGTTCGATAAAGAACAACACCTCCTGCTCCTGCGCCACCAGTGCCTGCGGCAAGGCGGCCAACAGCCCCAGAATCTCGGCACGCGCTTTCAATTGCCCGCACGCCAGTTCGCCGATCACGAAGGGGTGGCTGAGCACCAGACCGGTTTCCAGAACCGAAGCCCCCTGCGCATTGCCTTGCCGCAGGTGGTCGATCCAGACAGACGTATCCAGCAGGATCACGACGCGCTGTCGCTGCGGCGTCGGGGGACAGGCTTCAGTTCAGGTTCGCTGCCGCCTAGCCGTGCCAGCCGCCGTGCACTCTCAATTGGCTCTGTCTAACGTCTGACACGGCGTGAACAAACACAAACCTAGCGATCTGCGGGAGATTCACTCGCCCAAACGCGCAGCATGGATGTCCGTTTCGAGGAACCGGGTCATGTCATCGCACACCTGCGCCGAATTCATGATGAAGGTGTGCAGGGCTGGCACCTGGACTACCTGCGCGGCAAACCCGCCGGTGGCTTCGGACAAGCAGAGAATCCCATCGTTGGCCTCCATGCCGAAGGGCAGCCAGGCGGCGCGCGGGCCGGCAACGCCCGCATAGATCCGGGTTGGAACCGCTGGCATCGGCAGCCCTTGCATGAACGCGTCCTGCGCCAGCAATTGCCCCATTTCGCCCATCAGCCATTGGTAAGGCCAGAACCGCGAAAAGAACCGGGCGGCCTTGCAGGCAAGTATCGGCGGCGCCAGGAATAGGCAGGCGGATGGCGCCCGGTTTTCCAGTTGGCCGAGCGCCGAGCGGATGATCACCGTCCCCAGGGAATGGCCCACCAGCGCGTAGTGCGTCGTGTCGACCCGGCGCCCGATCAGCTTCACCAGGCGTGCGGTCGCCCCCTGCAGGGTTTCAAACGTCGGGGAATAGCCAAACAGGATCGGATGGTGGCCGGCCCGTCGCAAGCGCCGGCGCAGCCGCAGCATGGAGAGCGGGGTTCTTCCCATGCCATGGATGAGGATCAGATCCATCGATTCGTTTGGATGCACCGGTCAGTTCGCCGCTTCAGCCAGCAGTGCCGGGTAGAGCAAGGGGGATGGCAAAAAGCAAGACCTGATCCCGTGGATTATGTGTCGTAGTCGTTTGTTCCAGTTATCTTTGCATGAGAGTAGCTAGGTGGCTGTGGCTTTCGTGTCGAACTCATGGATCAAACAGTCAATCGCCGTGATCAATACTGATGAAAGAAGCTGCCATACATCAAGCGTATAGTCCCCGTCGACGGAGACCTTTTCACCGACCTTGAAGCGCGCAAACTGTCCTGCCTTTTGAAGGTAGATTTTGTTAGCGACGCCTGCGTTGTGCACAAAAAGGTCGCGCGTTGCTTTTGCTTCAGTGATGCTTCCTAAATCAGCGTCGGAAACCGTGCACTTGGACACGAGGCGTTCAAGGTACGTGAACCAGTCGCCAACACTCTTGTATTTGATCTCGTTCAACTCCCTTTCAATTAGGTTGGAAATGATTTCATCCTTTGTATTGGCGGCAACTATCACGGAGTATTCAATTTGCCGTTTGCCGGGCAAGCGCAAAGGCTGATCGGTTAGTAGGAGGCGCAGCATATCGAAGAAGAGGTGTTCGAATAGTGCGACCTGATGTTGATGTACAAGGGAAAGGAAGTGTTTGTCTCTAGCTTCTTCGAAAATTGTAGCCAGCCCTAGAGCATTCACTACGTTATCTGGTAGTCCAATTGAGTGGGCAAAATTTGAATAGCTGACGACAAATCTCGCATTCTCTGGAAGAGTTTTTGCGTGTTCGAAGGCAAACTGATAAGCGAGAGTGGTAAAGGCTTTAAATTCCATTACCTCACAAAACTCGTTCACTACGCGTTCGCGTAAAGACTTCAAAGCATTAACGAGCAACTGGTCACCTCAATTTGGTTGGCTTACGTTAATTCAACGGTGAAATTGCCACACAAGTAGCTCAGCCCAGCTGCTTGTACTTCCGATACCACTCCACCCACTTCCCAATCCCATACTCCAGCGTCGTCGCCGGCTTGAATCCCGTATCACGCACCAGCTCGTCGATATCCGCGTAGGTCGCCTGCACGTCGCCGTCTTGCATCGGCAGGAAGTTCTTTTTCGCGGTCTGGCCGAGCGCGGCTTCGATGGTGCCGATGAAGTCCATCAACTGCACCGGGGTGTGGTTGCCGATGTTGTAGACGCGGTAGGGGGCGTGGCTTGATGCCGGGTCGGGGTTGGCGTGGTCGAAATCGGGGTTGCCCTGCGGGATGCGGTCGAGCACTTTGACGGTGCCGTCGGCGATGTCGTCGATGTAGGTGAAGTCGCGCATCATGTCGCCGTGGTTGAAGACGTCGATGGTGCGGCCTTCGAGGATGGCGCTGGTGAACAGCCACGGCGACATGTCGGGCCGGCCCCACGGGCCGTAGACGGTGAAGTAGCGCAGGCCGGTGGTGGGCAGGCCGTAAAGGTGCGAGTAGGTGTGCGCCATCAGCTCGTTGGCCTTTTTGCTGGCGGCGTACAGGCTCACCGGGTGGTTGACCGGGTCGTGGGTGGAGAACGGGATCTTGGTGTTGGCGCCGTACACGCTGGACGAGCTGGCGTAGACGAAGTGCTTGACGCCGTGGTGGCGGCAGCCTTCGAGCAGGTTGGCGAAGCCGACGATGTTGGACTGCACGTAGGCGTGCGGGTTCTTCAGCGAGTAGCGCACGCCGGCCTGCGCGGCGAGGTTGATGACGGCGTCGAAGTGGCCTTCTGCGAACAGGTCTTCCATCACCATGCGGTCGGAGATGTCGACCTTGAGGAAGCGGAAGTTGGGGTAGGGCTTGAGCTGTTCCAGCCGTGCGAGTTTGAGCGCCGGGTCGTAGTAGTCGTTGAGGTTGTCGATGCCGACCACTTCGTCGCCACGCTTGAGCAGGATTTGTGCGACGTGCATGCCGATAAACCCGGCCGCGCCGGTGAGCAGGATTTTCATTGTTTCGCCTCCAGAAAGTGGCGCCGAGTTTAGCACCCGACAGCGGATGGTCTTCGGCTTGGGCACAAGCACTCGGCGCTTGCAGCTATGGGCGCAGGCGGTGCCCCGCTTACAATCCGCCGATGTCCACTTCCCGCCTGATTTTCGACTGGACGCTCTATCGGCTGGCTCTGCTGCTGGTCGCGCCGCTGATTCCGCTGCGGCTGCTGTGGCGCGGGCGGCGCGAGCGCGGCTATCTGCAACACTGGGACGAACGGCTGGGATCGGGTGGGGTGCCGACCGGCGCGTTGTGGGTCCACGCGGTGTCGGTGGGCGAAATGCGCGCGGCGCAACCGCTGATCGCAGCGTTGCGCGCCGCGCATCCCGATGCGCCGGTTCTGCTCACCTGCATGACGCCGACCGGGCGCGCGACGGCCGAGTCGCTGTACGGCGATTTCGCCCGCATCATTTATCTGCCCTACGACTATGCGTGGCTGGTGCGGCGGTTTGTGCGGCGGGCGCAACCGCGCGTCGGCATCCTGATGGAAACCGAGCTGTGGCCGAACCTGGTTCACGCGGCGGCACGTGAGAAGGTGCCGCTGATGCTGGCGAATGCGCGCCTGTCCGAGCGCTCGGCGCGCGGCTATGCACGGTTGCCGGCGCTGGTGCGTGCGTGCCTGCAACGGATCGCCGTCGTGGCCGCGCAGACGGAAGCCGATGCGGCGCGGCTGGAAAAGCTGGGCGCGCGCACGCCGCAGGTCACCGGCAATCTCAAATTCGACATCACGCCGCCGCATGCGCAACTCGAGCGCGGCGCTGCGTGGAAAGCGGCCTGGGGCGCGCGCCCGGTCCTGCTGGCGGCGAGCACGCGCGAAGGCGAGGAAGCGCCGTTGCTGCGCGCGTTTGCCGACGCCGCGCCAGCCGGGCTGCTGCTGCTGCTGGTGCCGCGCCATCCGCAGCGTTTCGACGCGGTGGCGGATTTGGTCGAGGCAGCGGGCTTGCCGTATCAGCGGCGCAGCGCGCTCGACGCTGCGCCGCTGAACCCGCAGACGCGGGTGCTGCTGGGCGACAGCCTCGGCGAGCTGTTCGCCTATTACGCGGCGTGCGATGTGGCGTTTGTCGGCGGCAGTTTGCAGCCGCTGGGCGGGCAAAATCTGATCGAGGCAGCGAGCGTGGGGCGGCCGGTGCTGGTGGGGCCGCACACGTTCAATTTCGAGGAGGCGACGCGGCTGGCAATCGAGGCCGGGGCGGCGCTGCGGGTGAACGACGCGGCCGGGCTGATGGAAACCAGCCTGCGTCTGCTGGCAGATGAGCCCACGCGCGCGCGCATGGGTGAGGCGGGGCGGGCGTTTGCCGCGCGCCATCGCGGTGCGGCGGCGCGGGTGGCGGGGCTAGTGCCCTTTAGGGTGCTGGTGCCCAAGCCGTAGGCTGTCCGGGTGCTTGTGCCCTTTGGGTGCTTGTGCCCTTTTAGGGGGCTAGTGCCCTTCTAAGTGCTTGCACCCAGGCCGCAGGCAGCCGGGGTCTTATTCCGCGACGGGTTTCAGGTACTGGTCGATGGCGGCCAGATCGGCAGGGCTGAGGCTGCCGTCGGCGGCCCTGAGCGACAGGGCCGACAACAGATACGCATAACGCGCGCCGGCCAGATCGCGACGGGCGGACAGCACCTGCTGTTCGGCGTTCAGTACGTCGAGGCTGGTGCGCACGCCGACCTCCAGGCCGAGCTTGGTCGAATCGAGCTGCGCCTGGGTTGAAACCAGCGCCTGTTCCAGCGCCCGCACGCGGGCGACGCCGCTGTTGACGTTGAGCCAGGCCTGGCGTGCTTGCAGGCTGGCGTCGCGGGTGGCGCCTTCCAGATCCTGGCGCGCTTTTTCCTGGTTGGCGACCGCTTCGCGCACGCGCGAGTGGGTCAATCCGCCCTGGTAGATCGGCAGGTTGAGCTCGACGCCGACGCTGGCGGTGCGGGTATCGAGCTGCGTGGTACCAAAATTCTGCCCGTTGTTGATGGTGTAACCGGCGACGGCATCGAGCGTGGGATAGTGGCCGGCACGGGTGCGTTCGATCTCCTGATCGGCGATGGCTTTGGTGAGGCGCTGGATTTCGGCTTGCAGGTTGCCTTTGCCGGCGCGTTCGGCCCAGTCGTCGATGCTGCTGGGTTCGGCCCGCAGCACGGTGTTGCCGATCAGCGCATCGATCGCGCCGGGCGGTTTGCCGATGAGCTTTTCCAGCGCGCGCTGACGGATGTTGAGATTGTTCTGCTCGGCGATTTCCTGCGCGACCGCGAGGTCATAGCGCGCCTGTGCTTCGTGGGTGTCGGTGATGGTGGCGGTGCCGACTTCGAAGTTGCGCTTGGCGGCGGCCAGCTGTTCGGTGATGGCGGATTTTTGCGCGTTGATGAAGGCGATGTTGTCCTGCGATTCCAGCACGTCGAAGTAAGCCTGCGCGACGCGCAGGATCAAATCCTGCTCGGCCAGCCTGAACTGCATGTCGGCGATTTTGGTCTGGTTTTTGGCCTGTTCGTACTGCACGAGATTCTGTTTGCGAAACAGTGGCTGTGAGGCATTGATGCCGAGCCCGTTGGAGTCGTATCGCGCATCGCCGCCGGGCAAGCTGGAAGTGACATCGTTGTAGCGCACGTTGCCGTTGAGGTTCACCTGCGGCAGCAAGCCTGCGCGACCCTGCACGGCTTTTTCCTGGCCGGCCTGCGAAGCGGCGCGTGCAGCCGCATATTGCGCATCGTAGGTCTGCGCGTCGCGGTAGACGTCGGTCAGGTTGGTGGCCTGGGCAACGGGTGCAAAAGCCATCGCGAGGGCAAGAATCAACGGCTTGAATTGCATGATGGATCCAGTCAAGGGAGGGGTGCGTCAGTAGCGGGGCATGGCCGGGTCGACTTCGTCGGCCCACGCGGCGACACCACCGGAGAGATTGATGACATCGTCGAAGCCGACGGTTTCAAGATAGCGGGCAGCGTGATAGCTGCGCACGCCATGATGGCAGATGACCACGGTTTCGGCGTCTGGGTCCAGTTCCTGGATGCGCCCGGGCAGTTCGCCCATCGGAATCAGCACGGCGCCGGGAATGCTGCATAGCGCGGCTTCCCAGGGTTCGCGCACATCGAGCAGGGTCGGGGTGTGGCCGGCCTGCAAATGGGCGGCGAGTTCGGTGGGGCGGAACTGGCGCATGATCAGAACACGAAGGCGATGGGTTGCGGGGCGTTGACCAGTTCGGTCACGCAGGTTTCAAACAGCGTCACGCTGCGAAATGCGCCGGGCGCGGTGCAGGTGATGAGCTGCGCCTGCATCACGGGCGCGCTGCCGATGATGGCGAACAGCCGCCCGCCGGGCCGCAGCAAGTTGCGAAACGCGCCCGACAACAAGGGAGTCGAGCCGGTCAGGACAATGACATCGAAGTCGCCATCGTTCGGCCAGTCGCGCGCGGCGTCGGCGACGTGCAGCGCGACATTTTCGATCCCGTGAGCGCGCAGTTTGTGGCCGGCGGCAGCAGAGAATTCAGGGTCGATTTCCACCGACACGACTTCGGCGGCGTTCATCGCCAGCAGTGCCGTGAGGTAGCCGCTGCCGGTGCCGATTTCCAGCGCCCGGTCGGTGGGGCGAATCGCCAACTCCTGGATCACGCGCGCTTCGAGTTTGGGCGTCCACATGGCCTGGCCGTGACCGAGCGGGATTTCCATGTCGACAAAGGCGAGCGCGCGGTGGGCCTCGGCGACGAAGTCTTCGCGGCGAAGCTTGAACAAAAGATTGAGCACGTCCTGATCCAGCACGTCCCAGGGGCGGATTTGCTGTTCCACCATGTTGTAGCGCGCCTGCTCGATGTCCATGTGTGTCCTTGCCCGAAAAATATTGCCAGAGAAGAAATTGCCAGGATGAAAATTGATTGACGGCTCAATAAGTTAGCCCACAAGTCGCCTTGCAATTATTCCACATTTCAGCTAACTTGAGCCGCTCGCCAGGGGTCTCCGGCTGCCCAGTACGCAGCATGGAGTGAGACATACCCTTTGAACCTGATGCGGTTGATACCGACGTAGGGAGGCCGCTTTAACAGCCTCCGTTTGTTTTCTAGCGAGGCTGATACAGCCTCCACTTTTTACTGGTGAGGCTGTCACACAACAGCCTCCTGCCTTATCTGGAGCGCACCATGAATGCCACCCCCAAGTTTCTCGCCGCTGACGCCCATGTCGATGCGCTCGCCGTTCAGCCCTTGCCGAATTCACGCAAGATTTACGTCGAGGGCAGCACGCCCGACATCCGCGTGCCGATGCGCGAAATCAGCCAGGACGATACGCCGACCAACCTCGGCGGCGAAAAGAACCCGGCCATTTTTGTGTACGACTGCTCGGGCCCTTACAGCGACCCGGCTGCCAGCATCGACATCCGCAAAGGTTTGCCCGCGCTGCGTACCCGCTGGATCGAGTCGCGCGGCGACACCGAGGTGCTGGGCGACCTGAGTTCGGAATACGGTCGCCAGCAGGCCGCCAACCCCGAACTGGCCGGCATGCGTTTTCCTGAATTGGCCCGCACCCCGCGCCGCGCCAAGGCGGGCATGAACGTCAGCCAGATGCACTACGCGCGCCGCGGCATCATCACGCCGGAGATGGAGTTCATCGCCATTCGCGAGAACAACAACCGCGTCGCCTATCTGGAATCGCTGAAGCAGACCGGCCCGCTGGGCGAGAAGCTCGCCACGATGATGAACCGCCAGCACCCCGGCCAGCACTTCGGTGCCAGCCTGCAGAACGAAATCACCCCCGAATTCGTGCGCAGCGAAATTGCCCGCGGCCGCGCCATCATCCCCAACAACATCAACCACCCCGAATCGGAGCCGATGATCATCGGCCGCAACTTCCTGGTGAAGATCAACGCCAACATCGGCAACTCGGCGTTGGGTTCCAGCATCCAGGAAGAAGTCGAGAAGATGACCTGGGCGATCCGCTGGGGCGGCGACACCGTGATGGATCTGTCCACCGGCAAGAACATCCACGAGACGCGCGAGTGGATCATCCGCAATTCGCCGGTGCCGATTGGAACCGTGCCGATCTACCAGGCGTTGGAGAAGGTCGACGGCCGCGCCGAAGAACTGACCTGGGAAATGTTCCGCGACACCCTGATCGAACAGGCTGAGCAGGGCGTCGACTACTTCACCATCCACGCCGGCGTGCTGCTGCGCTACGTGCCGATGACCGCCAACCGCATGACCGGCATCGTCTCGCGCGGCGGCTCGATCATGGCCAAGTGGTGCCTCGCACATCACAAGGAAAGCTTCCTCTACACGCACTTCGAGGATATCTGCGAAATCATGAAGGCCTACGACGTGGCCTTTAGCTTGGGCGACGGCCTGCGCCCCGGTTCGATCTACGACGCCAACGACGACGCGCAACTCGGCGAATTGAAGACTCTGGGCGAGCTGACCCAAGTGGCGTGGAAGCACGACGTGCAGGTGATGATCGAAGGCCCCGGCCACGTGCCGATGCAGCTGATCAAGGAGAACATGGACATCCAGCTGGAGCAGTGCCACGAGGCGCCGTTCTACACCTTGGGCCCGCTGACCACCGACATCGCCCCCGGCTACGACCACATCACCTCCGGCATTGGCGCCGCGATGATCGGCTGGTATGGCACCGCGATGCTCTGCTACGTGACGCCGAAGGAACACCTCGGCCTGCCGGACAAGGACGACGTGAAGGAAGGCATCATCACCTACAAGCTCGCCGCCCATGCCGCCGACCTCGCCAAGGGCCATCCCGGCGCGCAGATCCGCGACAACGCATTGAGCAAGGCGCGTTTCGAATTCCGCTGGGACGACCAGTTCAATCTCGGCCTCGATCCCGAAAAGGCGAAGTCCTTCCACGACGAAACCCTGCCCAAGGAGTCGGCCAAGGTCGCGCACTTCTGCTCGATGTGTGGCCCGCATTTCTGCTCGATGAAAATCACCCAGGACGTGCGCGAATACGCAGCGAAAGAAGGCCTCAACGAAGCCGACGCGCTGGCCAGGGGCATGGAAATCAAAGCGGTTGAATTCGTCAAGCAGGGTGCCGAGGTGTATCGCAAAGTCTGAGCACACCCACCTGATCAGATCGTTGCTTGTGTACCGCGCGCTATGCCGGCTAATCGGCATGCTGGCCTTTTTGTTTGGCACGCACGCCCTTGCCGCGCCGTTGTCGGTGCTTGCGGATGAGGTCTCGGCGATTGGCCTCTCCACCGGGTTTTTTCAAGAAACGGATGGCCGGCTCACGCTGGCCGAAGCGATGGCGGCCTACCGTGCAGGCAAGTTTGAGCCCGGTGACAGTCCGGTGCTGAATTTCGGTATCGGCGCAAAACCGGTGTGGATTCGCTTTGCGGTGAACAACCCGCGTGCGACCCCGGTGCCGAGACGGCTGTCGATCGAGATTGCCTGGCTCGATCAGGTCGACCTCTATTTGCAGCACCACGGCCAAACCGTTGCCACGGCGCGCGTCGGTGACCTGCAGCCCTATTCGCAGCGCCCGTTCGCAAGCCGCTATTTCGTGGTGCCGCAGGTCTTTGCCCCGGGCGTCAGCGAGGTGTTCATCCGCATCGAAACGCCTGACCCCATGGTGGTGCCGATTTACCTGCTGAGTCCGGAAGCCTCGCAGGTGCGGCAGACGCAGCAGGAACTCAGCTACGGCATCGTCTACGGTTTCCTGCTTGCGCTGATGGCCTACAACGCCATTCTCTATTTCAGCCTGCGCAGTTCACGCTACCTGCGCTATTCACTCTATCTGGCGATGTTCCTTGCCATGAACGCCGCCTACACGGGCCACGGTTTTGCCTGGCTGTGGCCCGATTCGGTGAAGTGGCAGCAGTGGTCCAATCCCATCCTGATGCTGTCATTCGGTATCAGCGGCTTGCTGTTTGCCATCCGCTTTCTGGAACTGCGGGTGTATTTTCCCCGTGCTCGCCTGGCTGTCCTTGTTTTTTGCGCGGCATCCGGCGGCCTGCTGGGCATGGCCATGCTGCTGGGCAGCCAGACAGCCGCACTGCTGGTGGCGTTCAGCTTCGCGCTCCTGTTCTCCGTCCTCATGCTCGCGCTGGGCATCCTCTCGGTTCGTGCCGGCCAAAAACCCGCACGGTATTTTTTGCTTGCCGCCCTGGCCGCCATGGTCGGCGCCGTGCTGACGGCGCTGTCGACCTGGGGTTTCATCCCATACAACAGCTGGACCTTCCGCGCGGTGGAAATCGGCATGCTGATCGACGCCACCCTGCTGGCGCTGGCGCTCGCCTGCCAGATGCGCGCTGGCCAGGAACAACGCCTGCGCGCCGAGCGCCTGGCGCAGCAGGATCCGCTGACCGGGCTGAACAACCGGCGTGCGTTCTACGACAAGACCAGTCCGTTGTGGGCGCATGCGGTTCGCCATGGCCACCCCGCCTCGGTCATGTTGCTCGACATCGATCAGTTTAAGCAGGTCAACGACGTCCATGGCCATGCCTTCGGCGACGAAGTGCTGAAAGTCGTGGCAGAGGCACTCAGGCAGATCGTCCGTCAGGACGATGTGCTGGCGCGCTGGGGCGGCGAGGAGTTCATCGTGTTTCTGCCCGAAACCGGCACGCGTGAAGCGACCGTGCTGGCAGAGCGGCTGCGTGTGGCCATTTCAGGCCTGCGCATCCCGCATAAATCCGATGTAATCACCGTCACCGCAAGCTTTGGCGTGGCGCAGAAGGCTGGTCAGCACGCGACGCTGGATGCGCTGATCGCCTCGTCTGACACGTGCCTGTATCAATCCAAGCAGCAAGGCCGGAATCAGGTCACTGCCAGCCTGGCCGAGTACGCATCGGCTGCGTAGGTGCAGCAGGGTCGTCAAAAAGGGGTCACCTGCCCCGCGTATAATCCGCGGGCGCATCCGGCGGGTGCGCCTTTTTTTATCCATGAAACCTTGTCATGACCGACCCTACCCAACTGTTGTACGCATTGATCCTCGGCCTGGTTGAAGGCGTCACTGAATTCCTGCCGATTTCCAGCACCGGGCATTTGATCATCGCGGGGCAGCTGCTCGGGTTCAATGGCGAAAAAGCCAAGGTGTTCATGATCGCGATCCAGCTGGCGGCGATTTTTGCGGTGGTGTGGGAATACCGGGTGCGGCTCGGACATGTGGTGGCGACGCTGCACCGCGAGCCGGCGTCGCAGCGGCTCGCGATCAATCTGATGGCGGGCTTTTTGCCGGCGGCGGTGCTGGGGTTTCTGTTCTACAAGCAGATCAAGTTTTATCTGTTCAACCCCATCGTGGTGGCGTCGGCGCTGGTGATTGGCGGGGTGCTGATTTTGTGGGCGGAGCGCCGCAAGCACGTGATCACGACCGAGGGCATCGACGAACTGACCTGGCGGCGCGCGCTGGCGGTGGGCTTTGCGCAGGCGCTGGCGATGATTCCCGGCACCTCGCGTTCGGGCGCGACGATTATCGGCGGCCTGTTTCTCGGGCTGTCGCGCAAGACGGCGGCGGAGTTTTCATTCTTCCTTGCCATCCCCACCATGTTTGCGGCGACGGCCTACGACCTTTACAAGAACTGGCGGTTATTCGACATCCACGACGTGCCGCTGTTTGCGGTGGGCGGCATCGCAGCCTTCATCAGCGCCTTGATTGCGGTGCGCACGCTGATCAAGTTCGTCAGCCGCCACGACTACACGCTGTTCGCCTGGTACCGCATCGTGTTTGGCGGCGTGGTGCTGGCGACCGCTTACTTTGGCCTGGTGGACTGGAGCGCGGTGCACTGAAGAATCAGGCTGCAGCCAGCGCCTGCCTGGCTTCGGTTTCCAGCTGGACCTTGAGTTCGCCCGGCAGCTCGAGTTTCTTCGCCAGTTCGTCGAGGTAGGCGCGTTCCATGAAGCTTTCGGTGTCCACCGCGAGCACGCTCACCAGATACATTTCGCTCGCCACTTCGATTGAGCCTGCAGCCGCTGCAACCTCGGCCGGGTCGAGCGGGCGCGCGACTTCGGCGTCGATCCAGCTGCGCAGTTCCGGTTCGCTGGCCAGCGCGCCGAGCTTTTCTTCGATCAGGCCGCGTTCGCGTGCGTCGATGTGGCCGTCGGATTTGGCGGCGGCGATCAGCGCTTTCAGTACGGCGCGGCTGTGGCTGTCTTCCGCAGCGGGCGCAGGCAGAAAGGCTGCAGGTTGGGCGGGCGGTGCGGTGGGCGCTGCCGCCTGGTTGCGCTGCCAGTTGCTGTAGGCGCGAAACGCCAGCGCGCCGAGTGCCGCCGCACCGCCGTATGCGACTGCCTTGCCACCGAACTTGCGTACCCGCTTGTCGCCCAGCAGCAGTCCCAGCACGCCGCCCGCCAGCATGCCGGTGCCGAAATTGGCGTAGCCGGGCTTGCCTTCGCCAGCGGCCGCATTGCCGGGCAGGTTGGACAGCAGGGACTGGCCGGAGCCGAGGAGCTGGTCGAGCAGATTTTTTGCGTTCATGGCGATCAAATCAAGAGGGAAGACCCGCACGAGACCGGCCGACGCAGGCTGAAGTTCCGCCGGTTTATTCCGGCTTGGGTGGATGTTTGTCGAGCTTGCGTTGCAATGTGCGGCGGTGCATTTTCAGCGCGCGCGCGGTGGCGGAGATGTTGCCGTCGTTTTCGCCCAGCACTTTCTGGATATGCTCCCATTCCAGCCGACCTACCGTCAGCGGTTCGACGCTGACTTCCAGCGTGGCATCGGGCTGGTCGCGCTGCAATGCGGCGAGGATTTCGTCGGCGTTGGCGGGCTTGGCCAGATAGTGCCGCGCACCCAGCCGTACCGCTTCGACGGCGGTGGCAATGCTGGCGTAGCCGGTGAGAACGACGATGGCGATATCCGGAAAGCGCTGCTTCAGCGCGGCGACGACCGTGAGCCCGGATTCGCCGGGCAGTTTCAGATCGACCACGGCATGGCTGGGCGCAAAGTGTTCGGCGATGGCCAGCGCGCCCGCGGCGTGATGTGCTCGTTCGACGCGGGCGCCACGCTTCTGCATCGCACGCGCCAAGGCGTCGGCAAAATCGGTATCGTCCTCAACGATCAGCAGGTTCATGGTGTGGGGCTCCAGGGCAGGTGAATGCGCACCAGGGTGCCGCCGCCCGTGCGTTCGGTGAGGGTGAGGGTGCCGCCTGCGCGCTCGAGTGTGGCGTGGGTGAGCACCAGCCCCATGCCCCAGCCCTGTCCCGGCTTGTCGCTGAACAGCACACGCCCGGCCTGCGTTTTTTGCGCGGCGGTAAAGCCGGGACCGCGGTCGGCGATATCGAGCCACAGGGCATCATCCGTCACCGTCGCGCCAAATTCGACGTCATGGGGCGAGACGTCGGCGGCATTGTTCAGCACATTCAGGATGGCTTGCTCCAGTCCTTCGGGCGGGGTGAATGCGCGCTGCGTCGGCGGCAGCATCGTATGCAAAGGCACGTCCGGCCGGATCACTTGCCAGTGCGTGACCAGCGCGGCCAGCCAGGTATCGAGCGGGGTGGCATGCGGCGTGCTGTCCTGCGCGCGCGCAGCGAGCTGGCTGAGGATGCGTTTGCATGCCTGTGCCTGTTTTTCAAGCAGCTGGCAGTCTGCGCCGATGTCGGGGTCGTTGGCGAATTCGATCGCGAGTTCGTGGGCGGTGGTCTGGATGGTGGCGAGCGGGGTGGCGAGCTCGTGCGCCGCCAGCGCGGCCTGGGTGCCGAGCGCGAGGATGCGTTCGTCCCGCAGCTGCTTCTCGCGCAATGCCGCCAGTTCACCATCGCGCGCGCGCAGCCCGGCATGCATGCGGGTGATGAAAAATGCGATCAGCGCCGCGCTGATCAGGAAGTTGAACCACATGCCGCCGAGGTGCATGCCGTAGGCGGCGACCGGGTCGGCGATGGCCAGCGGCTGGTACTCGAATAGCAGCAGCGCGTAGTAGCCGCCAGCCACCATTGCCAGCAGCCACACCCAGCGCGGGCGCAGGCTGATGGCGGCAATGATGATCGGCACCAGCATCAATGAAACAAACGGATTGGTGGCGCCTCCACTGAAAAAAACCAGCACCGCAAACGCGGTGAGGTCGACTAGCAGATGCGTCAGAAACTCCACCTGCGTAGCAGGCGCATCCTGGCGCAAGCGCCACACGGTGGTTAGGGTAAATGCACCGAGCAGCAGGAGCACCGCGCCCATCGGCAGCAACGGCATGGGGATGTGCAGCCCCCAGTGCAGCCAGGCCATGCCGGCTGCCCAGCCGGCGATCAGTATCCCGCGCAACACCAGCAAACGCTCCAGCAGGGCACGCGTGGGCAGGATGGACAGCAGGGTGGAATCGAGGGTGGACGGCATGGCGGCATTGTAATGCCCGGGCCACCCGGTGCTCCGGGCGGGAAACCCGGGCAGCGGGCTGCATGGCGCGGACCGGCTTTGCGTCAACGCCCTAGAACTTGACGTTCAGGCCGGCGTAGATCGAGCGCCCCATGCCCGGAACGGCGATGCCCCAGGCTGGGCGACCCGTCCCGATCCCCGGCGGCATGGTGATGCCCTGGCCGACGTAGGCCCCGCCGAGCGGGTAGTAGTAGAGGCGGTCGAAGATGTTTTCAATGCCGACGTCCAGCCGCACTTTTTTCCAGGCGTAGCTGCTGCGCAGGTTGAACAGGCTGTAGCCGGGGGTTTCGACTTCGTTGCGGATCGCGGACACATCGTTCTTGGCGTCGACCATCTGGACTTCTGCAATGTTGGTCCAGCCGCCGCGGCGTTGCGTAACCGACAGCGTCGCGTTAAGCGGCATCATGTTGTAGAGATTGTCGTCGGTGCCGCCCGTGGTTTCGCCGCGAACGTAGTTCAGCAGGCCGTTGAGCGTGAACCGGCCGAAGCGGGGGCTGTCCGCCAGCGGGGCATGGCCCGACACATCGATGCCGTAGAGCTGTGCGTCCTGATTGACGAATTTGAGGAAGACGAACTGGTTGGTTGCCGTCGTGTTGGTCAAGCGGCGCGCATTGATGTAGTCATCGACATAGGTGTAGTACGGCGTGATCTTCAGTCCCCAGTCCTGCTGCCGGGCGTCATGCCAGTCGAACGTCGCGCTCAGGGTATGGGCGATTTCAGGTTCGAGTTCGAGGTTGCCGACATAGCCGTTGCCATCCCCGGCCATATTGACCATGAGCATCGCCATGCCGCCGGTCGACCAGGTGTAGCGTTCGTAGAGGTTGGGCGAACGGGTCTTGCGGGCGAAGCCGAATTCGAGGGTTTGGGTTTTGGACGGCACATAGCGCGCCAGGGTCGTGAGGTCGAAATTGTTGTCGGTCTTCTCGCGGTCGGCAGAATTGAAGGCGGTTGCGTCGGCCGTGTAGCTGGCGTTATACCCCTGTACTTCGCCGGCATTCATGTTGACTCTTTCGTAACGCAGGCCGAGCTGGCTCAGCCACTGCGGGTTCCACTGCGCCTCCCATTCTGCAAACGCGGCAGTGCGGTCACGTTCGCCGTTATTGATGTTGAGGAAGGTATTGGGTGACATGCCACCGTTACCGGACGCCGGCCACCAGTCGTCGAGCCGATACTGCTGGAGCTCGCCGCCGACGCGCAACAGGTCGCGCGCAGACAGGGCGATCTCGCCCTTGACCACCGCGCCGGTGTTCTTGCCTTCGGTCAGCATCGGCATGCCGGGTGCGGGAATGGTTTGCCCGGGCCCCTGGTACCAGTACGCCTTGTCCTCCAGGAAATTCATCTCATGCTCGGTATGCTCGCGATACACCCGCGCTTCGAGCTTGCCCCAGTCGTATTGGCCCGTATAGCCGAGGTTGACCTGGGTGCTGGTGTTGTCGGTCATGTCCATGCGCTGGTTGGGATAGCCCTGATACGGAATGTGCTGATAGCCCAGCTTCAGATCAAGCAGATGATTCTCGTGACGCAGCGCAAAACCGAGCGACTGGTTGGTGGACTTGTACATCGTCGAACCAACTTCGTCGCCGTCCAGCCAGATCGGTGAGTTGTAGAGCGATGGCGGCGCATTGGTATACGCCAGCCCGGCCGGCTTGAAGTCGCCGCCCGCCGTGTAGTTGTCGGACTGCGCGGTTGAACCGCTGTAGGTCACGCTGAGGTTCTCGCCGGCCGCGGTGGCGGAAACATTGGCGCCGACCGCATGGCCGTTGCTGCGATAAAACGTGCCGACCTCGCCCTGCAACAGGGTGCCTTGCCCCGCCTTGGCGAATACCGGTTCGGCCGAATCGACCAGAATCGTGCCGCCAATGCTGTCGCCGCCCGAACTGACCGGTGCCAGTCCGGCGAACACGGTAGCCGTGCCGACGCGGGTCGGGTCGATGTAGGACAGCGGCGGGTTCATATGGTTGCCGCAGGCGGAAACCAGATCCATGCCGTCGACCTTGATGCGCAGGCGGTCATCGGCCAGGCCGTGAATCACCGGCAGGCTGGATACGCCGCCGGCGCCATAGACACTCATGCCGGGCACGTTTTTGAGCAGGCTGGCCGTATCGCTGGTGGCTGCGCGCAGGGGCTGCAAGTCGGCGGCATCCAGCGTCACGCTGCCGGGCTCGCCATCAGCCGGCTGCGAGCCCACCACCACCACCGTCATCATCGGCGTATCGGACGACAGGATGTCGGCTTCGGTCTGCGCGGCGGCGGGAATGCAGAAGGATGAAAGCGCGAGCGAAATGGCGAGGGAGAGCGGTTTCCGGCTGGGCAGCATGATGTTTTATCGGTTGTTGATTTGCTGCCGAGTTTAGGGAACTCGCGGCGGCGCGTGAATGTGGCAAATTGTCGCAAGTGGACGACGCGCTGGCCGTTCCCGCCTGCGGGCGCTACCCTGCGCTGTGACAATATGACGCATCGCATTTGGCGTGCGGATTGCCTATCGTTGTCCACCCCGCCGTTTTGATTTCGAGGAGAAGAACATGAAACTGAATACCCTGATCGTCACCGCCATCGCGGCGTGCGCCGCCCCTTCCACCTGGGCCGCGCAGGTCAGCGTCACCGACGCGTGGGCGCGCGCGACCATGCCGGGGCAGCCGGTGAGCGGTGCCTACATGAAAATCCAGTCGGATGCCGACGCGCGTCTGATCAGCGTTTCCAGCCCGCTGATCCCGCAGGTCGAGGTGCACGAAATGAAAATGGATGGCGACGTGATGCGCATGCGCGAAGTCCAGGCGCTCGACTTGCCCAAGGGCAAGACCGTTGCGCTTCAGCCTGGCGGCTTCCACATCATGCTGATGAATTTGAAGAAGCCGATCGCAGCGGGCGAGATCATCCCGCTGACGCTGGTGATCGAATCAGGCGGCAAGCGGCAAAACGTGGAAGTAAAAGCCGAGGCGCGCGCTGCAAGCGGCGGTATGCAGCACGCCCACTAAGCGGATCAATCAAGCGCGCGGCCGAAGATTGCGCCCTGCGCGCGCAGATCGTTCAGCAGCGCGCCGCCCGCTTGCACCAGCAGGGCGCGGTCGGGGTGGCGGCTTTCGTCGGCCACCTGTTGCAGCGCGGCGTGCCCACTTAGCTTGCCCGGCTCCAGCAGGGTCAGCAGGCGCGCGGTAAACGCGTTGATTTCGATGAATTGCACCTGGTCGGCAGCATCGCGAAACACCAGCAAATGGGTTTCGGCGGGCTGCGTCTTGCGGCGCGGCGCGATGCGGTGAACCGGCCAGTCGTAGCGCAGGTTGGCGAGCACCGGATTCAGCAGCGGCACGCCGTCGAGCAGATCGCCTGCCGCATCCACCGCGCAATCCACGCTGCGGTTTGAAACAGACAACACCAACTCGATCCATTCGTAATGCGCCAGCGCCAGAGTGAACGGCGGGTAGCCGCCGGGCGGCGTCCATTCGTTCTGCAGGAACTGGATGAACTCGTCCGGAATCTGGCGGAAATAGGGCGTGTGGCTGCGATGGGTGCGGAAAAAATCACGCACCAGCGCCGCCCATTTGCGCGTTCCCAGTACTTTGCGCAGCACCGGAAAACACGCCAGCAGAAAGCCTTCGAGGTTGTTGTACAGCAGCTCGGTGTAGATTTTCATGCGTCGCGCTTCGACGCCTGCCGGGCGCGGCTGTGCCTTGGGGTCGCGGATATGCGCGGTGAAGGCGATCTGGTAACGCTGGAACTCAGGAAGCGGCGGCGATTTTTGCATGGGGCGCATGGGCGGCCTGCAGGCGCGCGATCTGTTCGACTTCGTGCACCAGTTCGGCCAGCGGCGGAATGTTGAAATCGCGTTCCAGCAGCGTCGGCGCGACGCCGTGAATGCGGTAGGTGGCGTCGAGCAGCGACCATACCGGCTCGATCACGTCGGCGCCGTGGGTGTCGACGATCAGGTCGTCGGCTTCGTTGTAATGTCCGGCCATGTGCATATAAACGATGCGCTCGGTCGGCAGCGCGCGGATGAATCCGACGGCGTCGTAGCGCTGGTTCACGCTGTTGACGTAGACGTTGTTGACGTCGAGATGGAGGTCGCAATCGGCCTCGTCCAGCACTGCGCGGATGAAGCCGAGTTCATCCATGTCGGCCACCGGCGAGGGCGTGTAGTAGGAAGCGTTTTCGATCGCGATGCGGCGTTCCAGAATGTCCTGCGCGCGGCGGATGCGCGCAGCGACGTATTTCACTGCTTCTTCGGTGAAGGGAATCGGCAGCAGGTCGTACAAATGCCCGTCGTCCGAGCAGTACGACAAATGTTCGGTGTAAAGCGCGATGCCGTGGGCATCCATGAATTGCCGGGTTTTATGCAGCAGCATGTCGTCGAGCGGCGTCGGGCCGCCAAGCGACAGCGACAGGCCGTGGCAGACGAAGGGATAGCGTTCGGTGAAGGCGCGCAGATCGCGGCCATAGAGGCCGCCCATGTCGATCCAGTTTTCCGGAGCGAGCTCGAAAAAGTCGATGGCGTCGGGGACGTGGGCTTTCAGCGCGGGCAGCAGCTCGCGCCGAAAGCCCAGCCCAGCGCCAGAGGGGCGCAGGGAGGGCATTCGCGCTTACTTGGCTTCGGGGGTTGCGGGTTTGGCTGCGCCGCACTTGCCCTCGGAAGCCTTGGGCTTGGCTGTGCCGCACTTGCCTTCGCCACACTTGCCATCCTTCATTTTTTCGGCATTACCGCACTTGCCTTCCTTGGCCTTCATCTCGGCTTCGGTCTTGCCGCCGCACTTGCCTTCCACCGGCTTGGCGGCGTGATTGTCAGCCACTTGATAGCCGGAACTCAGGGCGGACAGCGCAAACGGGTTGCTCGCAGCGGTGGCGACGGGGGCGGCCAGGGCAGCGGCAAAAGCGGTACCGGCAGCGGCGGCGATCAGGGTTTTCTTGGACATGGTGTTCTCTCCTAACAGTAAAGTTTCAATCATTGAACTACGGGGACCGACCGGGGTCGGCGGGTTGCAAAGGGCTCCTTATGGGGCGAGCTTGTTCTGCAATTCGGTTGCGATGCGGCGCCGGGCCTCGGGGGGCAGCCCCGGCATCTCATCGTTCGCCGTCGTTTCCGTTCGAAACAGACGGCGCATGTCTTGTAGCTGTTGGGTAAAGCGCCTGCAGTTGGTGCAGATGGCCAGATGCAGCCGCATCGCCACCCGGTCGCCGATCGGCAGGCGCTCGTCCATGGCGCGGGAAGCACGTTCCGTTGTCTCCTTGCAGGTTGCCATCCATTTCATGCCGCACCGGCCTTCCCAAACCCATTCAGTTCCAGGCATTGACGCATGAATAGACGCGCCCGATGCAGCATTACCCAGCAGTTGGTCGGGGTGATAGCCAGTTCCTTACAAATTTCTTCGGTTTCCATGCCGGCCACTTCGCGCAGGCTGAACACCTGCGCCATCACGGGTTTCAGGCGGTCGGCGCATTCGTCGAGCACGCGCCGCAACTGGCTCAGTTCCACCTCGGTCTGCGGATTGCCCCAGGGGCGCAGCGGTTCGGCCCAGTGACCGTCCTGCTTGAACAGGCTGTCGACGGCTTCCTCGCCGTCGGCATCGCGCGGGATTTCGACTTCGCGCAACTGCCGCCGGATCAGGTCGACGATCTTGTGCTTGAGGATGCCGGTGAGCCAAGTGCGCGGACTGGCATCACCGGCGTAGCGCGCCTGCGCAGTCAGCGCGGCGAGCAGGGTTTCCTGCACCGCGTCCTCGGCCAGTGCGTCGGAGTGCAGCTGGCGGCGCGCCACGCGGAACAGGTAGTCGCCGTGGTCGGCCAGCCAGCGATGAGCGTCGAGTGTGTTCAAAAACAGTCTTCTTGCAATACGCCGGAACCGGCACTGTAGAGGCAGTCGCGCAATGCAACAAACCGGGGCTTGAAATCCCGGAGGCTTGCCTTACATCGGGTATATCCGTAACCCCACTCAATTTGAAGGAGGACAAGATGGCCAACATTAGCCGCTATGAACCCTATGAAGTAAGCGATCCGCTGGACAACCTGTTCCGGGGCTTCTTCCGCCCGGTGCAAATGGACAAGGACATGCCGCAGATTCGCATGGATGTGAAGGAAGATGAAAAGAGCTATGCGGTGCATGCAGACATGCCCGGCGTTACCAAGGATGACATTCACGTGACCATCGACGGCAACACCGTGTCGATCAGCGCCGAGGTGAAGAAAAATACCGAGCAGAAGGAAGGCGAAAAAGTGCTGCGGCGCGAGCGTTATTTTGGCCGTGTCAGCCGCAGCTTTGCGCTGGAACATGAGGTGGACGAAGCCACGGCCTCCGCCCGCTATCAGGACGGCGTGCTGGAACTGGTGCTGCCGAAGAAAACGGCGGCCAGCGCCAAGCGGCTCAACGTCCAGTAAACCTTGTCCGGGCGCAAAAAGGCGGCCGCGCGCCGCCTTTTGTTTGGCGTAAAATCCGCGCAGACTTTACCGGAGCTGCCATGACCACGTCCCATTCCGCTGCCGACAAGGCGCATATCCTGTCGGAAGCGCTGCCCTACATCCAGCGTTTTTACGACAAGACCATCGTCATCAAATACGGCGGCAACGCCATGACCGAACGCCACTTGATGGAGGCGTTCGCCAAGGATGTGGTGCTGCTGAAGCTGGTGGGCATGAACCCGGTGGTGGTGCATGGCGGCGGCCCGCAGATCGGCGACCTGCTGAAGAAAATCGGCAAGCAATCCGACTTCATCCAGGGCATGCGCGTCACTGACGAGGAAACGCTCGACGTGGTGGAAATGGTGCTCGGCATGGTCAACCAGGACATCGTCACGCTGATCAACAAGCACGGCGGCAAGGCGGTCGGTTTGACCGGCAAGGATGGCAATTTCATCCACGCGAAGAAAATGCTGGTGGCGAGCAAGGACAATTCCGACGAAATGCTCGATATCGGCCAGGTCGGCGAGATCACCAGCATCGATCCCGAAATCATCCAGGTGCTCGACGCGCGCGATTTCATTCCGGTGGTCGCGCCGCTCGGCACTGACAAGGAAGGCAATGCCTACAACATCAACGCCGATGTGGTGGCGGGCAAGATCGCGGGCGTGCTGCAGGCGGAAAAAGTCATATTCATGACAAACATTCCCGGCGTGCTCGACAAGGAAATGAACCTGCTTACCGGCCTCACCCCGCGTCAGGTCGACGAACTGATGGCCGACGGCACCATCACCGGCGGCATGATTCCCAAGGTCGGCTACGCGGTCGACGCGGTCAATAGCGGCGTCAAGACCGCGCACATCATCGATGGCCGGGTCGAACACGCGCTGCTGCTGGAAGTGCTGACGCCCGAAGGCGTCGGCACCCTGATCAAGCGCGCCTGACCGCTGCCGACAACATGCGCTACTGGCTGATGAAATCCGAACCCAGCGACGTCAGCATTGACGACCTCGCGGGCTTTCCCAATCAAAGCGTCGCCTGGTACGGCATCCGCAATTACCAGGCGCGCAACTTCATGCGCGACCAGATGCAGGTCGGCGACAAGGTGCTGTTCTATCATTCCTCGTGCGCCGAGCCGGGCATTGCCGGGCTGGCCGAAGTGAGCGTGCTGGCGTATCCCGACGCGTTTCAGTTCGAGCCGGGGCACAAGTATTTCGACCCCAAGTCGACGCCGGAGAATCCGCGCTGGGTCAACGTCGACGTGAAACTGGTGAAGAAGACGCGGCTGATGCCGCTGTCCGAACTCCGCACCTACCCCGAGCTCGCCAACATGCGCATCCTGCAGCGCGGCAACCGGCTGTCAATCACCCCGGTCGATCCGGCTGAGTACGCCTTCATCGTCAAGCACCTGTAATGCCCGAACTGGCTTCGGCCTTGCTGGCCGCCTACGTTGGCCTCGGGCTGGTGGTGGGGTTCGTCGCCGGCCTGCTGGGCGTCGGCGGCGGGCTCATCATCGTGCCGGTGCTGATTTTCATGCTGCATGCGCAGGGGCTGGCGTCCGGCATGGAGCCGCAACTGGCGCTCGGCACGTCGCTCGCCTCGATCCTGTTCACCTCCTTGTCCAGCGTGCGTGCGCACCATCGCCACGGCGCGGTCGAATGGCCGCTGGTGCGGCGTATCGCGTCCGGGATTGTGCTCGGCACGCTGGCCGGGGCGCTGCTGGCGGCGCAGATGTCCGCGCTGCTGCTGAAAGGCGTGTTCGTCGTTTTCCTGTTTTATGCCGCTATCCAGATGTGGCTGGATTTCAAACCGGCACCGCATCGCGGATTGCCGGGGCGCATCGGCACCACCCTAGCGGGCGGGATCATCGGCGCGGTGTCGAGCTGGGTCGGCATCGGCGGCGGCACGCTGTCGGTGCCGTTCATGCTGTGGCACAACATTCCCTTGCACCGGGCGATCGCCACCTCGGCGGCGATCGGCTTTCCGATTGCGCTGGCGGGTGCGGCGGGCTATGCGGTGGGTGGCTGGGGGCTGGATGACTTGCCGGCGGGCAGTCTGGGTTTCGTCTATCTGCCGGCGCTGGCGGGGATCGTGCTGGGTAGCGTGCTGACCGCGCCACTCGGTGCGCGCACCGCGCACCGGTTGCCGGTGCGGCCGCTGAAACGGCTATTCGCGCTGCTGCTGTTCACCCTGGCATTGCGCATGGCATGGACTTTTTAGCGCGCAGCCTGTCGCCGTGAATGCCTCGCGCGCGGGTGTCTCAGGCGTGGCTGTCGGCTAATTCGCGCATGATCGTTGCGACCGCATCGATGCGGACTTCAAACGCGCGTACGCACGCCGGGTCAAAATGGCGGCCACTTTCTGCTTTGACGAAATCGAATGCCTGCTCGAAGCTCCAGGCAGTTTTGTAGGGCCGCACGGACGTCAGCGCGTCGAATACGTCGGCAATGGCGGCGATGCGGGCGGTCAGCGGGATGGCTTCGCCTGCCAGCCCTTGAGGGTAGCCGCTGCCGTCGAATTTTTCGTGATGCCCAAGGGCGATGATGGCGCCCATTTGCAGGTAGCGCGAGGGGCTGTCGGCGAGGATTTCATGCCCGATCAGCGGGTGGCGGCGCATGATGACCTGCTCCTCCTGCGTATGGCGGCCGGGCTTCAGCAGGATGTGGTCGGGGATGCCGATTTTGCCGATGTCGTGCATCGGCGCCGCCGCTTCGATCTCGTCGCACTCCAGCGCGCTGAGCCTGAGTTCCTCGGCGACCAGGCGGGCGTATTTCGCCATGCGGATGATGTGGTTGCCGGTGTCCTTGTCGCGGTATTCACCGGCCTTGGCCAGCCGCAACAGGGTTTCGCGTTCGCGGGTACGGACTTCGCGGGTCGCCGCCATCACCTGGTCTTCCAGCCATTTTGTGCGCTCGGCCCCCGCTTTCTGGCTGCGCCGCAGCGCCAGCAGCGTGAGGCAGCGGGCGCGAAATTCCTGCGGGTCGATGGGGCGGGTGAGAAAATCGGTAACACCGCCAGCCAGCGCATCGCAGCGAATCTGGCGGTCTTCGACCACGGTGACGAGGATCAGCGGCACGTCGGCGAGACCGCGCGCCGCGCGCACCCGGCGGGTCAGTTCGATACCGTCCATGCCGGACATGCGGTAATCGGCAATGATGAGATCGGGCGTAGTCTGCTGCATGAATGCCAGCGCGCCGGGCGGGTTGTCGAAATGATCGACGATCACGCCGGGCGCCAGTGTGCGCGCCAGTCCTTCCAGCAGGCTGCGCGTGGCGCCCCGTTCTTCCACGATCAGCACGCGAACCCCGCCGCGCTGATGGGGGTCAGGTATCGCAATGCCCGGTGGCAAAGGGGAAATGGCAGACATGGGCTTCACAGTCATTTTTTACTGTTGATCAAACGACGATTCCGATGAAGTATCGGGTGGGCACGATCCAATCTTTAACGCGCTGGAGAAAAAGCATGAAGCAAAACAGTTTGTTGGTCTGGATGGTCGGAGCATGGGCTTTGCTGATTTGGCCGGTGTTGGCGGGGGCAGCGGGAGCGGATTATGCGCGCGAAAAAAAATGGGCCGACGAAGTGGTGCCCGGTCTGGTGGTGGGCGACCCGGTCTATCTGCAAACGCCGCGCGGGCACCACAAGTTCCTGACCTTGTTCACCCCGGTGGCAGACACCGACAAGGCCGCCATCATTGTGCATGGCATGGGCATCCACCCCGACTGGGGCATGGTCGGCACCCTGCGTACCGAGCTGTCCGACCGCGGGATCACGACCTTGTCGATCCAGATGCCGATTCTGGCCGCCGACGCCCAAGGCGAAGCCTATCCGCCAACCTTTCCCGAGGCGGCCGAGCGTATCGGCGAGGCAGTCGCCTTCCTCAAGGCCAAGGGCTATACGCAGATCGCCCTTGTTTCGCACAGCATGGGTTCGCGCATGAGCCGGGTTTATCTTGCGGGTCATCCCGATCCAGCGGTGAAAGCGTGGGCGAGTCTGGGCTTGTCGCAGGAGGATTACGCCGCGCTGAAATTGCCGATTCTGGACTTGTACGGCGATAACGACCTGCCACCGGTGCTAGGGAATGCGGCCAGGCGCAAACAGACGCTGTCCGCCGGGTCATCCCGGCAACAGATGATTGCGCGCGCCGATCATTTCTACAGCGGGCACGAAGCGGAAATGGTCGCTGCGGTGGCCGATTTTCTGCAGGCGAATTTGAAGTAAGCCTTGCTTGTGGGCGAAGGCCGCGAAGCGTACCTGGTTTACTTCGCGCGTGTTGGCGTCCTTTGTGGGTGAAGACTCAGCCGAGCAGCCGCATCATCGCCTCGTTGTACTTGGCGGCGGTGCGGGCGACGATCTCCGGCGGCAACTTTGGTCCCGGCGCCTGTTTGTTCCAGCCGCTGGCCTCGAGCCAGTCGCGCACGAACTGCTTGTCGAAGCTGGGTGGGTTGCTGCCGGGTTGGTACTGGTCGGCCGGCCAGAAACGCGATGAATCGGGGGTCAGTGCCTCGTCGATCCACACCAGCTGGCCGGCTTCGTCGAGGCCGAATTCAAATTTGGTGTCGGCGATGATGATGCCGCGTGTGAGCGCATACTCCGCCGCAGCCTGATACAGGGCGAGGCTGACGTCGCGAATCTGAGTGGCGAGATCGGCGCCGATGAGCGTGGCCATTTGCTCGAACGCGATGTTTTCATCATGCGCGCCGACGGCGGCCTTGGTCGACGGCGTGAAAATCGGCTGTGGCAGGCGGTCGGCCTGTAGCAGCCCGGCAGGCAGCGCGATGCCGCACACCGATTGGCTGGCCTGGTATTCCTTCCAGCCCGAACCCACCAGGTAGCCACGCACGATGGCCTCCACCGGCAACGCCTTGAGTTTTTTGACCACGATAGCGCGGCCTGTCACCTGGTCACGTTCGCCGGCGGCCACCACGGATTCCGGCACCACATCGAGCGCCTGGCTGGGAATGATGGCTTTCAGCTTGTCGAACCAGAACGCCGAAACTTTCGTCAGCACTTCGCCCTTGCCGGGAATCGGTGTCGGCATCACCACGTCGAAGGCCGAGAGGCGGTCGGTGGTGACAATCAGCAGCCGGTCGTCGCCCACGGCGTAGATGTCGCGCACCTTGCCCTTGTGAACCAGCGGCAGGGAGGTGATGCAGGATTCGAGCAGCGGGGCGGCCATGGCGGGTCAAGCAGGGTCGAAGAAGCCGATATTATAGCCGCCGCGAACGCAGGCATCCGCCGCACGGACTGCCCAGGCGAGAACGTCGCATCGTCGGCATAGGCGGTAAAATGGCGCACTTTTTTCTGTCTGGAGCGGGCGTGTCTTCCATTTCCTATAAAGATGCCGGGGTTGATATCGATGCGGGCGATGCCCTGGTCGAGCGCATCAAACCCCTGGCCAAGCGCACCATGCGCCCCGAAGTGCTTACAGGCATCGGCGGCTTTGGCGCGCTGGTCGAAATTTCCAAAAAATTCAAGGAGCCGGTGCTGGTCTCCGGCACCGATGGCGTCGGCACCAAGCTCAAGCTGGCGTTCGAGCTGAACCGCCACGACACCGTCGGCATCGACCTGGTGGCGATGAGCGTCAACGACATTCTGGTGCAGGGCGCCGAGCCGCTGTTTTTTCTGGATTACTTCGCCACCGGCAAGTTGAACCTCGACACCGCCGAAGCGGTGATTGCCGGTATCGCCACCGGCTGCGAGCAGGCCGGTTGCGCGTTGATCGGCGGCGAAACCGCTGAAATGCCCAGCATGTATCCCGAAGGCGAATACGACCTGGCGGGCTTTGCCGTGGGCGTGGTGGAAAAGTCCAAAGTCATCGGCGGCGTCGATATCGTGCCGGGCGACGTGGTGCTGGGGCTGGCGTCTTCCGGCGTGCATTCAAACGGCTTTTCGCTGGTCCGCAAGTTGATCGATGTGTCCGGCATCGGCCTTAAATCCGATTTTCATGGCCAGCCGTTTGCCGATGTGCTGATGGCGCCGACGCGGATTTACGTCAAGCCGTTGCTGGCCCTGATGCAGCAAATGAACGTCAAGGGCATGGCGCACATCACCGGTGGCGGCGTCACCGGCAATCTGCCGCGCTGTTTGCCCGAGGCCGTGGCGGCGCGCGTGGATGCCGGCAGCTGGCCGCGCACGCCCCTGTTTACCTGGCTGCAGCAGGCCGGCAATGTCGCGCCGGACGAAATGCTGCGCACCTTCAACTGCGGCATCGGCATGTGCGTCGTCGTCGCGGCTTCTGACGCGGCAGCCGCGATGGCGCAGCTGCAGGCCAGCGGCGAAACCGTGTGGCAAATCGGCGAAATCGTCGTCCGCCCTGAGGGTGCCGAGCAGGTGATTTACGCGTGACCCGTGTTGTCGTGCTGTTGTCCGGGCGCGGCAGCAATTTTCAGGCGATTGTCGCGGCGCAGCTGCCGATCGACATCGTCGCCGTCATCAGCAACCGGCCGCAGGCGGCCGGGCTGGCGTTTGCGCGTGAACACGGCCTAACCGCCGTCGCGCTCGACCACACAACCTACCCTGACCGCGCCGCTTTCGATGCCCTGCTGGCCGACGAGATCGAACGCCACCAGCCCGATCTGGTGGTGCTGGCCGGCTACATGCGCATCCTCAGCCCGGCATTCATTGCGCGTTTCGAAGGCCGCCTGCTCAACATCCACCCCTCCCTTTTGCCGATGTTTCCGGGGCTCAAAACCCACGAGCGCGCACTTGAGGAAGGCGTGAAAATCCACGGCTGCAGCGTGCATTTCGTCACCGCCCAGCTCGACCACGGCCCCATCGTCATTCAGGCGGCGGTGCCGGTGCGTGGCGATGACACGCCCGCTTCGCTGTCCGCGCGCGTGCTGGCGCAGGAACACCGCATTTATCCGCAGGCTGTCCGCTGGTTTGCTGAAGGGCGCTTGCGTATTCAGCAGGGTCGGGTGAACGTGCTGGACGATTTGACGTCACAGGCAGTGTTATCCAGCGGAGCGTGACCATGCGCAGATTTTTAGTGTTGACCGCCTGCCTGTTTGCTACCGCCGTCGCCCAGGCTGCCCTAAAGGACGCCGATTCACCACGCGCTGAAGCGCGTGCGAAATCGTATGCACCGCGTCATATTGAGCTGGTGTATGACCTGTATCGCAATGGCCACAAGCTCGGTCAGGTAACCGACACGTTCACCCGCAACGGCAAGCAGTACACGTTGGTCAGCGAAACGCGCGCCAGCGGCCCACTGGCCATGCTGTGGCCGGGCGCTATCCGGCTCAAAAGCAGCGGCGAGGTGATGCGTCAGGGCTTGCGTCCCGCGCAGTTTGAACATGCCCGCAGCGATGCGCCGCACAAACTGGCGACCGCGCGCCTCGACTGGAAACAGCACCGCATCGACTTTCAATACAAGGGCAGATCGTGGCAGGTCGAGGGCCTGCAAGCCGGTGCGCAGGATCAGTTGTCACAGTTGTATCAAATGATGTTCGCCCCCAGCGTGCCCGCTGATTACACGCTGCAGGTCGTGAGCGGGCGGGACCTCAACGACTATCATTACGTGCGCAGCAACGGCGGATCGCTGCAGACGCCAATCGGCGCACTGGCCACCCAGAAATACGAGCGCATCACGCAGACCCCGGACCAGAAAGCGGTCACGGTGTGGGTCGCGCCCGCACGGCAGAATCTGCCGGTACAGGTGCGTGTGGTCGATGAGGGCGTCACCGTCGAACAGCGTCTGGTGCGCGCCAACGTCAAAAACTAGTTGACCATGAATCGGCGCATTCGCCCCTGGGGCCTGGCGCTGGCGGGTTCGTTGCTGCTGCACGCGGGTTTGTTTGGCGGGTTGAAGTGGGAATTGCCACAGTTTGGCGGCCCGCCTGAAGTGCCGCCCCTTGAAGTGGAACTGACGGTCTCGCCGCAACCACCGCTCGTCGCAAAGCCGCCAGTGCCAGCTCAGTCATCGCCACCGAAGCCGCGTCCTCCTGATCCCGTTATCGAACCGGTACCCCCGGCGAAATCCGCAGCGGAGCCCTTGCCTGAAACCATTCAGGTGGCAGAAGTCGCATCCGAGCCCGTTGCTGCGGATTCCCCGGCTGACGTCACGCCCGACACGCCTGTCGACGTGGCCGACAACAGTGTGGCGGCCGAGCCCGCGCCACCCGCCCTCAATGAACTGCCGTCGCGCCTCGATCTGCGCTATCGCCTGCGTTACGGCATTGCCAGCGGCGAGCAAACGCTGGTGTGGGTCAACGAGGGCGAGCGCTACACGCTGAGCAGTGTGGCGGTTGCCACCGGGCTGGCCGGGGTGTTCTATCGCGGCCGGTTCGCGCAAACCAGCCGCGGTCGCATCACGCCCACCGGCTTGCAGCCGGAAGACTTCTGGGATCAGCGCGGCAACAAGCGCAGCCGCGCAAGCTTCGATGCCACGCAGGGGCAGATCGTGCTGGTGCCCGATACCGGCGCGCCGCGCCATTTCAGTTATGAGGGCACAGTGCAGGATGCGCTCAGCCTGTTTTTCCAGTTTGCGCTGACTGCACCTCCGTCAGGCACGCAGCTCGAATACCATGTATTCAATGGCAAAAAATTGCGTGATTACCGCTACGACGTGCTGGGTGAGGTGCTGCTGGAAACCCGGCTGGGCGCGCTGCGCACGCTGCATCTGGCGCGGGCAGACAGCGGCGACGGACGGTTTGAAATCTGGCTGGCGATTGACCGGCATTACCTGCCGGTACGCATGCGACGCAGCGATGAGGCGGACAGCGAAATGGAACTCAGCATCCTGTCCATCACGCCCTGATCCGGTCAGGAGACGGGCTGACTACGGCAGGCCATTCACCTGCGCGCCCGCGGTAATGCCGCGCTGTGCGAATCCGCCCTGCGCCACTTCCAGCGCGTAACGCACACTTGTTTTGGCGCAATGCAGGGTGTCGCTATGCGGTTGCATGTCGGCGAGATTGACGATGTGGCCCCGGCTGTCGATGAACGCAATCGACAGCGGCAGCGGTGTGTCGCGCATCCAGAAACAATGCGGTGCCGCCTGCTCGAATTTGAACAGCATGCCGCCGTTGGCCGCGAGTCGGGTGCGTCCCATCAGGCCGCGTTCGCGCGCGCTCGGGGTGGCGGCCAGCTCAACCTGGAAAACCTGTTTGCCGATGGCCAGCGGCAGGGTCACCGCACTTTCTGCAGCGCTGACGTTGCCATAGCAACAGGCCAGGAGCAATCCGCCCCAGCGACCAAGCTGTGCAGATGCGCTATAGCGCATCGCGCATCTGTTCAGCCAGTGCCAGCGCCGCCGACGGGTCGGCATCCAGCACGTTGAAATGGCCCATTTTGCGCCCCGGCCGTGCGGCTTCCTTGCCGTACAGATGCAACTTGATATTGGGGTACGCCAGCAGCGTGTCCCAGTGCGGGCCGCCGTTGTGCCAGCGGTCGCCGAGGATGTTGACCATCGCCACCGGGGACAACAGGCGGCTGTCGCCCAGCGGCAGGCCGACCAGCGCGCGGACCTGTTGCTCGAACTGGTCGGTGACGCAGGCGTCGAGCGTGTAATGCCCCGAATTGTGCGGACGCGGGGCGATTTCGTTGACCATCAACTGGCCGTCGGCAACGAAGAACTCCACTGCCATGATGCCGACGTACCCCAGTTGGTTGGCCACCGCGCGCGCCATCGTGCGCGCCTGCTCGGCGAGGCTTTCGGACACGCGGGCGGGCACGATGGAGACATCCAGAATGCCGTTGACGTGGCGGTTTTCCGCGACCGGGAACAGCGCGCATTCGCCCGCATCGTTACGCGCCAGGACCACCGATACTTCGCATTGCAGATTGAGGAAGCCTTCCAGCACGCAGGGCTGGCTGCCGAATTCGCGGAAGGCGGCACGCGCCTCGTCCAGTGTGTTGACCCGCGCCTGGCCTTTGCCGTCGTAGCCGAAACGCGACACTTTCAGCAATGCCGGCGTGCCGGTCACAGCCCGTGCGGCCTCAAGCCCGGCCTCGTTATCCAGCAGCGCGAACGGCGCAGTGGCAAAGCCCTTGTCTTTCAGCCAGGTTTTTTCGTGGCTGCGGTCCTGCACGATGGCAACGGCCGCCGCATCCGGCGACACCCGGCAATGGCGCGCCAGCTCGATCAGGCTGGCCGCCGGCACGTTCTCGAATTCGGTGGTGACGGCGACACAGGCTTCCCCCATTTGTTGCAAGGCGGCGGTGTCGCTGTAGTCGGCTCGCAAGTGAACGTCGGCCATCTGCCCGGCCGGGCTGGCGGCGTCGGGGTCGAGCACCATCACTTTGTAGCCCATGCCGCGCGCAGCGAGGGTGAACAGGCGGCCCAACTGGCCGCCGCCGAGGATGCCCAGCGTGGCGCCCGGCAAAATGGGCAGCGTCGCCGCGGGCTTATTCGACATCGGGCAACTCCATCGCCAGCACTGCCTGGGCCTGGGTCAGACGGAAGGCGTTGAGCTGTGCGGCCAGCGTGCTGTCGTAACGCGCAATCTGCGCCACCGCAAACAGCGCCGCATTGACCGCGCCCGCTTCGCCGATGGCAAAGGTGGCGACCGGGATGCCCTTCGGCATCTGCACGATGGACAGCAGGGAATCCATGCCTTTGAGGTATTTCGACGGTACCGGTACGCCCAGAACCGGCACGCTGGTCTTGGCCGCCAGCATGCCCGGCAGGTGGGCCGCGCCGCCCGCGCCCGCGATGATCGCCTTGAGGCCGCGCGCCTCGGCCGCGGCGGCGTATTCGAACAGCAAGTCCGGGGTGCGGTGCGCCGATACCACCCGGGTTTCGAAGGCGATGCCGAACTGCTTCAGGATCGTTGCCGCGTGTTGCATCACTTCCCAGTCGCTGGAAGATCCCATTACCACGCCAACTTGAATGAGCGACATCGGCACACCCGGTTCACAGAAAGGCGCGATTTTACCTTGTGCCCACGTTTCGGAAAAACAAAAAGCCCCGCTACTGCGGGGCTTCGTGTGCGATAGCGGGCGTATTCAAACGCAGCCGGTCGGCTTCGGCGTGCCGGCGTAGCGGCCAGCCTGCTTGGCGGGGCCAAACGGGAACAGGTCGAACAGGAATTTCTTTTCGCCCCACTCGGGGCCGTACTCTTCTTTCAGGCCCTTCTGCAGGAAACGCAGGTTGGGCGCCGTGCCGTTCTCAGCGAAGAAGCTGCGCATGTAGTTGATGATTTTCCAGTGGTTTTCCTGCAGTTCGAGCTTGTCTTCCTTGGCCAGTTCGACAGCCAGTTCCTCAGACCAGTCGTCCAGATTAACCAGATAACCTTCGGGGTCGGTTTCGACCATCTTGCCGTTGATTTCGCGTTCCATGAGTACAGTCCTTGCAATTAAATAAAATTCGGATGACGCACCATAGAATAACCAACTAAATTAGTCAACTACCTGAAGCTGGGGCGGGGCGGCGGCGACCCGCTGGATTTTCTGCTCAAGCGGGCCGTTTCGAATCAAAACCGGGGGACGACTCAGCGTGTGCGCTTGGGGCTCAGCTTGCCGCCAGCCGCCTTGTAGGCCTCGAGTCCGCCTTCGATGAAACGCGCTTTCACCCCGGCAGCCTGCAGCCGATCGGTCACTTTGCTGGAAACTTCTCCGCCGCGTACGCAGTAGATCACCACGTCCTGCGTCAGGGGCAGCGCGCCGATCCAGGCATCGATCTTGTCCGGATTTTTCCACATCGCGCCGGGGATCAGCTCGCTCGATGCAGCGAAATCGGTTTCGCGCCGCACGTCGAACACCAGCGCCGTGTCGGGATTGAAGCCGGTGGGCGCGATCGTGCGCGGCAAGTCCGGGCATTTGTCGGTGGGGCTGCCGCAGCCGCAGCGCTTGAGGGGGTGAGTCGTGGGTTCCATGCAATGCTCCTTCAACGGGTCAGAGAATAAGCCAAACCCGGCAGTGCGCATATGCCTCGGGGCCAGGCAGCAGCATGCAATAGTCGCGTGCAGATAGCATTGTTCGGAAATCCAGCGACGTTTCTCCAAGCTTGAACCCGTATTTGACCGATTCGCCCAGGGTGACGGGCGCGGGAGGCTGGGCGGATACAGGGTCCACCAGACTGGCTCCAAGTTAATGGGTAGCGCCCGGCCTGGACGGACACTGCCTTGTGGGAACCTCGCGGCTTAGGGTGCCGCTCCCGGATGCCGGGGGGGCAGGCGCCCCGACCGGCGGATGGCAAGTGAGTACTTGTGACCGGATCCAGAAAGCGGTCATCAAGTCCCTGTCCGTGTGAAACGCACTCCGCCAGCAGGGTGGCGCGAACTTAAACCGCCTGATCCAGGCGGCCTTCCGTGGCCATCCCCGCCGAGCGTTCCAGCACCCGATACAGGGTGGCGCGCGAAATGCCCAATTGCCGGGCAGCTGCGGACATGTTGTTCTGATTGCGTCGCAACGCACAGCGAATGGCGTGGAATTCGGCCTGCGCCCGGGCTTGATCCAGCGTCATGCTGCCCGCATCCGCCGCGCGTTTTTCCAGCCCCAGGTCTTCGGGTTTCAGCAGCGGATTTTCGCTCATGATGACCGCCCTGCGCACGCGGTTGATCAATTCGCGCACATTTCCCGGCCAGGCGTAATGGTTCATGACGCGCAAGGCCTGCTGGCTGAAGCCGCGGGCGCTGCCCTGCGCAGAAGCGGCGAATGCCTGAAAATAATGCTGGGCCAGCAAGGGCACATCGCCTTCGCGTTCGCGCAGGGGCGGAGAGTGAAGCTTGAGCACATTGAGCCGGTAGTAGAGGTCTTCACGAAAACGGCCTTGTTTCACGGCTTGTTCCAGATTCACATGGCTTGCCGCGACCACCCTGATGTCGAGCTGGATTTCCTGGTGGGATCCGAGACGTTCGATGGATCGATTCTGCAATATCCGCAGCAGGTTGACCTGGAGCTCGAGCGGCAAGTCGCCGATTTCGTCAAGGAAAATCGTGCCGCCGACCGCTGCTTCGAGCCGTCCGATCTTGCGCTGCTGCGCGCCGGTGAACGCGCCTTTTTCATGGCCGAACAGTTCGGACTGGATCAGGTTGGCCGGCAAGGCCGCGCAGTTGACCGCCACAAAAGGCGCATTCGCGCGCGATGAGACCTGATGGATCGCGTGCGCCACCAACTCCTTGCCGGTTCCGCTTTCGCCGTCGATCAACACGGGCGCATCCACGCTTCGGGTTTTGTCGATCATGGCGTACAGATCGCGCATCACCTTGCTCGTCCCGATCATGCCGTACTGGCCCTGCGCGTCGACGGGAGGTTCGGCCGGCACCGTCAGCCTGGCCTTGCCATGGGCATGCCCCAGGCTTGCCAGCAAGCGCGACGCGTCGACAGGAAGCGTATGAAAGTCATGGAATCCAAACTTGAGCAGTCGGCGCAGCGATGGATTCGACAGCATGACCGGCGTCACCAGCGCGATCCATTCCATCCCGTGACTGTTCGCCGTCAGTGTTTCGACCTTGTCGAACCCGCTCGCGTTGCCCTCGGACAGGTCTATCAATCCGACATGTATCCCGCGGTCGGCGCCCAGCGATTTTGCGATTTCATATTCCACGGTTTGCAAGGGTTGCCAGTCCGACGCACTCAGCAGTTCCTGCATCTGGGAAAACAAGCTGCTTTTTGCCAGCAGCACCACCTGACGCTTGGTCACAATCGAATCCTCCATTGGATGAGCTGGATCCGGGTGCGAGCGATCACGGTCGCACCGACACCAAACCTTCATCCTGTCCGCAGCAAATGGACAAATAGCCTGATGCAAAAGCCTGTATTTATGAACAACCGGCGATCAACCCCGGCATCCGGATTGACGAAGCGGGAGATGGCTTTTTTGAATGCGGGCGCTACCGTCCTGGCGCGCTGCTGCACGCCATCGGGTTGAAATAAAGTCGAAACACTTCACTGGTTTTTTACCGGGTCGGCCGGGCGGGTTGTGTCTGTGCGGACTGTTTTTCCGACAGACATCAAGCCACAGCGCGATTCGGCTCCCTGTTCCTTTCTCGACTGGCCCATTTCATGTGCCTCATGGGAAAAGACCATGCCAGACGCTAAGTCCAAATTAGATACACCTGCAAAAAAGTAAAGTCATTAAGCCCAAGCAATTGTTTTTACTTGACAAATTATTGCCTGCTGAAGCGGGGCCTGTTGCGGGTGTTTCGCATTTGAAACACCCGCAGGAGTGCTGACGCGGGTTTAACGCCTGCAATGAAAATAAAATCGTTTGTTTTCATGGAGTTGCTTTTTTGGCATGACTGTTGCAGAGGGCTTTCCTGGGCGGGTTTTCTCCGCTCCTGACATCTCGTTTTTTTCGTCGTCAAGCACACTTCAAGGAGAGGCAGAATGAACAAAACCCTTTTATCCACGGCCATTGCGATGGCACTTGGGGTCTCGGCCCAAGCCTGGGCCAACCCCACCAACACCAACAATGCGGACTCGAATGACGCGATTTCGCAAAGCGCATCCGCGACTTCAGATCAGAGTGCGCAAACCGGTGCGGCAGCGAATGAGTATTCAACGGCGTATATCGACAACAGCGACAACAGTAGCAACGACAACAGTACCCACGATGACAGCGACAACAGTACCAACGACGATAGCGACAACAGCACCAATGACGACAGCGACAACAGTGTTCATACCGATCAGAGCGGCACTGGAGCCATGGCCAGCGGTTCGTCAACAGCAACCCAGACCAACGACTCCAATAACGCCACGGTGACGGCGACAACCAACCTGACCGGTGCTGTTCACGACAACACCGTGTATGACATCGGCAACGAAGCCGCAGGCGGTGGGACAGCCGGCAATGGCGGCGATGGCGGCGATGGGGGTAATTCCACTCAATCCCCTACAACTGGCAGTGCCTCTGGTGGTAACGGCGGCAATGGGGCTGCGGGCAATGGCGGTGCCGCCAGTGCAACGGGTGGCAACTCAACAGCCGGCAATGGCGACAGTGGCGGGAGTGGCAGCTATAGCGGCTCAGCTACCGGGGCCAACGGTGGAGATGGCGCCTCGGGAAGTGGTGGCTACGGCGGTGATTCCGGCCCCGTCACGGGCGGCAGCGGCAGTGGAGGCTACGCCGTGGGCGGTAACGGTGGCAATGGCGGCGAAGGGATGGCCTCAACCGGCGAAGCCAGCGGAGGCAATGGAGACGGCGGCAGCGGCGGCTATGGCGGCTATGGCGGCAGCGGCACGGGCGGCAACAGCAGTGACACCACGACGAGCGGCTATGGCGGCTCGGGTACCGGGGGTGACAGCAGCGTCGACACGGCTTCTGGCGGCAATGGCGGCGATGGCACCGGCGGTGCCAGCACCGACTCAACCGCGGGCGGCTTTGGTGGTTCGGGCATGGGTGGATCCAGCAGCGATTCGGCCTCGACTGGCGATGGCGGCGCAGGTACAGGTGGTGAGAGCACGGATACGGCTGCCAGTGGCGCGGGGGGATCGAACACGGGCGGCTCGAGCAGCCATTCGGCCTCGACAGGCGATGGCGGCGCGGGTTCAGGCGGATCCAGCAGCGATTCGGCCTCGAGCGGCGATGGCGGCGCAGGCGCGGGCGGTGCAAGCACCGACTCTGCTTCCAGTGGCGCGGGGGGGACGGGCGCGGGCGGATCCAGCACTGACTCTGCTTCCAGCGGCGCAGGCGGCAGCGGCATGGGCGGAGAAAGCTCCGATTCCGTTTCCAGCAGCGCAAGCGGCACGGGCATGGGGGGATCCAGCAGCGATTCGGCTTCGACTGGCGATGGTGGCGCAGGCACGGGCGGAGGGAGCACAGGCTCCGCCTCCAGCGGTGCAACCGGCACCGGATCGGGCGGAACCAGCACCGACTCCGCCTCCAGCGGCGCAGGCGGCACGGGTTCGGGCGGAGAAAGCACTGACTCCGCCTCCAGCGGTGCAACCGGCACTGGCACGGGCGGCTCCAGCACCGACACGGCCTCAAGCTCTGGCGGTAGCGCCACAGGCGGAGACGGTGGCGACCCAAGCGGCACCGGTGGAAATGCTACGGGCGGGCTAGGCGGCACAGCCTCTGCTGGCACCAGCACGGCGGGGGCTGGCACCGGTTCGGCAACCGACAGCGCAACCGGCAGCAGCACCGCCGGAGCAGGCACCGGCGCAGCAAGTGGCGACTCAAGCGGCACCAGCATGGCGGAAGGCGGCACCGGTTCGGCAACCGACAGCGCAACCGGCAGCAGCACCGCCGGAGCAGGCACCGGCGCAGCAAGCGGCACGTCGGCAAGTAGCGGCACCGCAGGCACCGGTACCGGTTCGGCAACCGACACTGCAACCGGTACCAGCACTGCAGGTGCAGGCACGGGCGCAGCAAGCGGTGCAGCAACGGGTACCAGCACTGCAGGTGCAGGCTCCGGCGCTGCAAGTGGCGCCGCAACCGGCACCAGCATGGCGGGTGCCGGCACCGGTGCCGCAAGCGGCGGCTCGACCAGCAGCGGAACGGCTGGCTCGGGTAGCGGCGCAGCAAGCGGCGCCGCAAGCGGTACCAGCACGGCAGGCGCGGCTTCGGGCGCCGAAGGCGGCGCAGCAACCGGCAGCAGCATGGCGGGAGCAGGTACCGGCGCAGCCAGCGGTGATGCCGCCAGTGGCGGCACAGCGGGTGCCGGGACAGGCGCGGCAGGCGGTAGCGCAACCGGCAGCAGCACAGCCGGCGCAGGCACAGGCGCTGCAGGCGGCAGCACCAACGGCACCAGCACGGCAGGTGCAGGCACGGGTGCTGCAAGCGGTGACGCAACCGGCACCAGCATGGCTGGCGCGGGTACGGGTGCCGCAGGCGGAGCCGGGGGCGCAGGTGGCTCCGGCTCCGGTGGCGCAGGCACCAGTGGCGCGGCCACCAATACCTCGGGCAACGGCGCAGCAGGCGGCGCGGGCACCGGGGGGGCTGGCACCGGCGCAGCCGCTACCAGCACGGCAGGTAATGGTGCAGCAGGTACCGGCGGCAACGGCGGTGCAGGCGGCAGCGCGACGGTCGGCGATGGTGGCAATGGCGCAGCAGGGGGTGCGGGTGGTGCAGGCGGTGAAGGGGGTGCAGCAACGGCCACCGGCGGCGATGGCACCGGCGGCAATGGCGAGATGGGCGGCAGCGCCGACAGCTCGGTCATGGCTTCTGCCACCACGGGTAATGGTGCGGTAGGCGGCAACGGGGGTGACTCGAATGGCGGCAACGCGGGTACCTTCGATGCATCCAACAACATGACCTCCAGCGTGACCAACGGCGCAGGCATCATCTCGCTGTCGCAAAATACCGGGGCCAATGCCCTGACTCAAATCGGCGTGACGGTTCAGGCCAACCTGACTGTCCAGTAAACCGATGCCCCGGAGCCGCGCTGCGGTTCCGGGGATTTCCGGAAGGAAACTGTCATGACCCTCTCGATTGCATTACTGAAAAAAACTGTACCGATACTTTTGCTGGCGTGTCCCCTGCAAGCCAGCCGGGCCGAAACCGGCCAGACTTTTCCCGCCACCGAAAGCCTGTTCGATGCCGCTGTTTCCGATGATCTGCTGGCAGGCCAGCGCGGCAAGGCGCTGATTCCCACCAACACCAACAACCTCGATGGCGCCGTCTACGACAATTCGGCAAGCGATCTGGTGACCGGCTACAACAGCGTGAGCGACGGCTCGCTGGCAAACAATGCAGGGCTCAATACCGTGATCCAGAATTCCGGCAACAACGTGCTGATTCAAAACGCCGTGATCCTGAATATCCAGATGCAGTAAGGAGAACACGCCATGCGCAATTCAGCCTTGCTTTTGCTGGCGCTGCTGATCGCGATGCCGGGCGCGCAGGCGGGCATGGTCGACATTCCCGGCGCGGGTTCCGGCTCGTTCAACTTCAAGACCATGAGCATGAAGGAGCGGCAGTTCCGCTTCACCGTGCGCCAGCAATACGATTTCAGTTGCGGCTCGGCGGCGATCGCCACCCTGCTTACCCATCACTATGGCGACCCGGTCCAGGAAGAAGCCGTGTACCGCGCCATGTGGGAAACCGGCAACCACGACAAGATACGCAAGGAAGGCTTTTCCATGCTCGACATGAAACGCTTCCTCGAATCGCGCGGCTACGCAGCCAATGGCTACACCGCCAATCTCACGAAACTGTCCAGCGTGGGCGTGCCCGCCATCGTGCTGATCCGCGATGGCCGCTACAACCATTTCGTCGTCGTCAAGGGCGTGCGCGACGGCAAGGTGGCTTTCGGCGACCCGGCCCAGGGCGCGCGCGTGATGGCGCTGCCTGAATTCGAACGCATGATGATCAACCACATCGTGTTCGTGATTAACGGACACACCGCCCAGGTGGTGTTCAACAACCCGAAGGACTGGCGCGTGCGCGAGCAGGCGCCGGTTGGCATGGCGGCCATGGGGGTGAGCGACCTGGCGAACTCCACTTTGCTGCGGCGGCCAGCGGGCGATTATTAAGGAGACGGATCATGTCCGGCTTACGCGTAGTAATGATGCTGTTCATGCTCTTGTCCGGCGGACTGGCGCAGGCATCGTATTCTTCCTTCGACGGCGCGCCACGCGCCAGCGATGATGTGCTCGACAGCATGCGCGGCGGCTTCGTCGTCAGCTGGAACGGCCAGGATTTTGTGCTGCCGTTTTCCATCGACGGCATCGAGCGCCTGACCCAGATCAACGGCCAAACCTACCTCAACGGCGAGTTGATGACGGCGGCGTTCAACTCGCGGGCGCTCACCCCCTTTACGCAAACGGGGCCGGTCAGCGTCAACGTGCAGAGCGCCGTTCCGGTAAATGTGCAGGTTGGGGTGAGCGAACCCGTGGTGCAGCCGATGGCGCCGCCGCTCGCGCAAACCGCCAGCAGCCCGGGCGGGGCATCGGGTGAGGCGGGCAGCGCAGGTGCGGGGGGCGGCGCGAGTACGGCTGCCACCAGCAACGTGCCCGTGCCTGCGTCCCCGCCGACCACGCAGGTGAGCACGAACGGCTCGCTGATCGTGATCCAGAATGGGCCGGGCAACACGGTTGCGCTGCCCGCCCATCTGTCCGCCGATTCATTGTCGACCTTCATCCAGAACTCGGTGAACAATCAGGTGATCCGCAATATCACCACGCTGAACATCACCCTCAATGCGCAGATGCTCGCCGTTCAGGCGCGGCTTAATGCGCTCAATCAGAGCCTGAACAACTTGCGTTGAGCCGTGAACCCCGCAGCATCAAGAAAGCCAGGCAGGCCGCCTGGCTTTTTTGGGCGCAGCGCACGCGCTCAGAAGCGCATCGGCAGCCGCAAGGTAACGGTGGTGTCCGGCGTATCGTCGGTCAGGCCGGCACCGACCGACAGGTTCAGATTGGTGCGCTTGTTCAGCCGGTAGGAAAAGCCCGCCTGCAGGGTGGCGAGTTGAACTGCCAGTGCATCGTTGGCCACTTGGCCGTCGAACGTGGTTTTGTCGATCCAGGTGTGCTCGTAACTCAGGCTGAACGAACTGCGTTCGTTGAGTGCCAGCCCCATGCCGAAGTTAAGACCAACCGAATCGCCTGGATCCACTTCACCGACGGGTTGGAAATTGACCACATTGTTATCCGTGTAACGGAGCGTAGCGTTGACATCCCGCTTGATGTTCCAGACGTAATTGATGCCGCCGAAAAACACCACCGGGTCGGCAGGCAGCACTGCGCTCAGGCTGGGCTGCAGGCTGTAAAAGCCGGAACCCGTCGGCAGTTCTTTGGGCAGATTGAAGTTCGAGTCATATTCGACTTCGTATTGATCCTTGCCGGTGCGCGTCTTGAGGCGCAGCCCGGCGACATAAAACGCGCCGTCGTCGCGCGGTGCATTGAGCTGATAGCGCGCCGCCAGCTCAATGTCGCCCAGACCGTTGCCGTCCGAGCTGAATAATTGATCGGTTGCGACGCCGCCGATGGACCGCGTCACCGTGTCATCGGTCCGGTACACATAGGGCACGCGCGCTTCGACTTCGAACCGGTTGGTCAGCCCGTAGCGCCCGCCCAGCGTCGCGATCCAGTTGCTGCGGTTGACGCTGCGCACGTCGATCTGTCCGATTAGCACCGCGTTCAGCACGCTGAAGCCGATGATGGACACCCGGTCCGACGAGCTGAAGGAATACTGCAGCGAGGGATCGAAGATGAACGTGCCCTTGGGCGTCATGATGCTGGGCTGGTTGAACACGGTGGCCACGTCGAGCGTGGTGTCCACCCGCGAATTGTCGGGACCGCGCCCGCGGTACATCGACTCGTCGGCCTGGGCGACCCGGGTGGGGTGGATGTCCACCGGCATGCCCAGCTGCGCCCGCATCGCCTCGATGTTGCGCCGGGTTTCCTGCAGCGCGTGCCGGTGCTGTTCCAGTTTTTCCAGCTCGGCCTCCAGCAGTTGCTGCTGTTGCGTCAGCTTTCTGGACTGTTCCTCCAGTTGCTGGCGCATCGCGTTGATTTCCACCGGGTCGGGCGCATTTGCCGCATGACCGAACTGGGCCGCGAACAGCAGCGTCCCGGCGCCCAGCATGGCGCGTGATTTCAATGTTCCCTGTTTGTTCCCCGCCAACGGCTTGTTCATATATCCCCCTGTATCGGATCACCGCACGACACGCGGCAACTATATGAATAGTCGCTGGAATGGCTTATGCAACCGCGGCGTTGCGTGACCTCAACTCCTGTGGTCTACGCTTGATGCGCGGGCTCCAGCACGAACGACTTGAATGCCTGCGCCACCGGCGATAGCCGCTTGTCGGCCCGGTGGACGATGTACCAGTGGCGCATGATGGGGAAGCCTTCGACTGCGAGCACCGCCAGCCGCTTCAGCGCCAACTCCTGCTCCAGCGTCTGCAGCGACAAAATGCCGAGTCCCAGTCCGGCCTGCACCGCCTGCTTGATCGCCTCGTTGCTGCTCATTTCCATGCTGGTGAGAATGTCCATGCCCTTGTCGGCAAAGTAGCGCTCCATCGCGCCGCGGGTGCCGGAGCCGGTTTCGCGCACCAGGAAGGGCGCCGAGGCGAGATCCTGGATCGACACTTTTTTCTTGCGGGCAAGTGGGTGTTCGGGCGGCGCGATGACCACCAGCGGGTTGTCCATGAAGCGGATGGCTTCCAGATCGAGGCCTTCCGGCACCTGCCCCATGATCGCCAGATCGATGCGGTTGGCTGCAAGCTGGGTCAGCACCGACTCGCGGTTGGACACATCGAGATGAATCGACACCTTGGGATGCTCGCCGCGAAAGCTGGCCAGGATGTGGGTGGCGACTGCGCTCACGGTAGTCGTCACCGCAATATTGAGCTGGCCGCTGTCCATCCCGCGCAGTTGCGCCAGATTGGCCTGCAGGTCGTCGAGCCGGGCCGTAATGCTGCGGCTGGCGTACAGCACCTCGCGTCCGGCTTCGGTCAGGAAGATCTTTTTGCCGAACTGCTCGGTGAGCGGCAAGCCGAGGATTTTTTCGATGCCGCGCACCTGCATCGAGACGGCAGGTTGCGACAGGTGCAGTTCCTCGGCCGCGCGGGTGAACGACAAATGGCGGGCGACCGCCTCAAAAACACGGAACTGGCGGAGCGTCAGGCGGCGCATTTGTGCATAAGTATATTGATATGGTTTTTATCATAACAATTTAATATTAATTATAGAAACCCGTGCGTATAGTCCGCCCCCATCGGTTTCAGGGGCATTTCTCCTGAAGCCTTGTTAAACCGAAGGAGCCAAGCAATGGATCAGTCCGCACGTTACGCCGACCTCAGCCTCAAAGAAGAAGACCTCATCAAGGGTGGCAAGCACATCCTCGTCGCCTACAAAATGAAGCCGAAGCCCGGCTTTGGCAGCTACCTGTCCTGCGCCGCTCACTTCGCCGCCGAGTCCTCGACCGGCACCAACGTTGAAGTCTCCACCACCGACGACTTCACCAAGGGCGTCGACGCGCTGGTGTACTACATCGACGAAGCCACCGAAGACATGCGGATCGCCTACCCGATCGAGCTGTTCGACCGCAACGTCACCGACGGCCGCTTCATGATCGTCTCCTTCCTGACGCTGGTGATCGGCAACAACCAGGGCATGGGCGATATCGAGCACGCCAAGATTCACGACTTCTACATGCCCGAGCGTGCCATCCAGATGTTTGATGGCCCCTCGCGTGACATCTCCGACATGTGGCGCATCCTCGGTCGTCCGATCAAGGATGGCGGCTACATCTCCGGCACCATCATCAAGCCGAAGCTGGGCCTGCGTCCCGAGCCGTTCGCAGCGGCTGCTTACCAGTTCTGGCTGGGCGGCGATTTCATCAAGAACGACGAACCCCAGGGCAACCAGGTGTTCTGCCCGCTGAAGAAAGTGCTGCCGCTGGTGTATGACGCGATGAAGCGCGCCCAGGACGAAACCGGTCAGGCCAAGCTGTTCTCGCTGAATATCACCGCCGACGACCACTACGAAATGATGGCGCGTGCCGATTTCGGCCTCGAGACCTTCGGTCCCGATGCCGACAAACTGGCCTTCCTGGTCGACGGCTTCGTTGGCGGCCCCGGCATGATCACCACCGCCCGTCGTCAGTACCCCGGCCAGTATCTGCACTACCACCGTGCCGGCCACGGCATGATCACCTCGCCGTCGGCACTGCGTGGCTACACCGCGTTCGTGCTGGCCAAGATCTCGCGTCTGCAGGGAGCCTCCGGCATCCACGTGGGCACCATGGGCTACGGCAAGATGGAAGGCGAAAACAGCGACAAGAACATCGCCTACATGATCGAGCGTGACGAGTGCCAGGGTCCGGTCTACTTCCAGAAGTGGTACGGCATGAAGCCCACCACCCCGATCATCTCCGGCGGCATGAACGCGCTGCGCCTGCCCGGCTTCTTCGAGAACCTGGGTCACGGCAACGTCATCAACACCTCCGGCGGCGGCTCCTACGGCCACATCGACAGCCCCGCAGCCGGCGCAATCTCGCTGCGTCAGTCGTATGAGTGCTGGAAGTCGGGCGCGGATCCGATCGAATACGCGAAAGAGCATAAAGAGTTCGCCCGCGCGTTCGAGTCCTTCCCCGGCGACGCCGACAAGATCTTCCCCGGCTGGCGTGAAAAGCTGGGCGTGCACAAGTAAGCACAGCTCACATTGATGCATGAGAAACGCCTCCGGTTCACTGGGGGCGTTTTTCTTCCGGCAAGAGGA
>JAHJRA010000019.1:0-205957 GCA_018831045.1 Gammaproteobacteria bacterium
CGCTCACAAAAATCAATCAACATTACAAAAGCGGGGCGAGTTCTTTGACGCCCACCCGGCAGGCTCGATTTCCGGGGTTTCGGGGATGAGCGGGGTCGCCTTTTCTTTGGTTACTTTCTTTTGGCGAAACCAAAAGAAAGTGACTAGCCGCCGGGCTACCCCCGGCCAACGATCCCCAGCCCGACGAACACTTCAACTACAACAATCCCACCTTACGCATACCCCCCATACCGATGCATTGCCGTCAGCACAATATCCTCGTGATAGTGGTGATGCAGCGCGTCGAGTAGCTTGGCGTGGATGCCACCGAATCCCCCGTTGCTCATCATCAGCACGTGATCGCCAGGGCGGGCGTCGGCGACGAGTTGGGTGACGAGGGCGTCGAGTTTGTCGAACACGTGGGCTTTGTCGCCGAGCGGGGCGAGGGCGATGGCGGCGTCCCAGCCGAGGTTGGCGCCGAAGCAGTAGACCTGGTCGGCGCCGGCGAGGCTGGCGGGCAGGGCGGCTTTCATGACGCCAAGTTTCATGGTGTTGGAGCGCGGTTCCAGCACGGCGAGGATGCGCGCTTTGCCAATTTTGGCGCGCAGGCCTTCTACGGTGGTGGTGATGGCGGTGGGGTGGTGGGCGAAGTCGTCGTAGACGGTGATGCCGTGGACGGCGCCGCGCACTTCCATGCGGCGTTTGACGTTTTCGAAGCGGGAGAGGCCGTCGATGGCGGTGGCGGCGGGCACGCCGGCATGGCGCGCGGCGGCGATGGCGGCGAGTGCGTTCATGCGGTTGTGTTCGCCGATGAGCTCCCATTTGACGCGGCCTTGCAGGGCGCCGTCGAAGTAGACGTCGAAATGGCCCTGGGCATCGACTTCACCGGCGGTCCAGCCGCCCGCGCCATCGGCGCGGTCATTAGCGTTGGTGCTGCCGAAGCGTTCCACCGGGGTCCACAGGCCGCGCTCGAACACGTGTTCGATGTTTTCATCGCGGCCGTTGGCGACGATGAGGCCGTTGCCGGGGATGGTGCGCACCAGGTGGTGGAACTGGGTTTCGATGGCGGCGAGGTCGGCAAAGATGTCGGCGTGGTCGAATTCGAGGTTGTTGAAGATGGCGGTGCGCGGGCGGTAGTGGACGAATTTGGAGCGCTTGTCGAAGAAGGCGGTGTCGTACTCGTCGGCTTCGATGACGAAGAAGGGGCTGTCGGTGAGGCGCGCGGAGACTTCAAAATTTTGCGGGATGCCGCCGATGAGGAAGCCGGGGCGCAGGTGCGCGTCGTCGAGAATCCACGCCAGCATGGCGGAGGTGGTGGTCTTGCCGTGGGTGCCGGCCACCGCCAGGACCCATTTGTCTTTCAGCACGTTGTCGGCCAGCCACTGCGGGCCGGAGGTGTACGCCAGGCCGCGTTCGAGGATGGCTTCCATCAGCGGGTTGCCGCGGGTGACGACGTTGCCGACGACGAAGATGTCGGCCTTGAGGTCGGCCTGGCTGGCGTCGTAGCCTTCGATCAGGTCGATGCCGAGTGCGCGCAGCTGGTCGGACATGGGCGGGTAGACGTTGGCGTCGCAGCCGGTGACGGTGTGGCCCGCGGTGCGGGCGATGGCGGCGATCCCGCCCATGAAGGTGCCGCAGATGCCGAGGATGTGAATATGCATGGTGTCTGGTAAGCGGTGAGGGGTGAGCGGGAAGCGGTGAACGCTGGTGGCGCGGATTATCCCACAGCGGCGGCACGCCTTTGCTGGATCAGGTGGGTGAGCAGGGCGCGCAGTTTGGCGGGGCGCAGCGGTTTGTGCAGCAGCGGAAAACCGGCGTGGCTGATGCGCGAAATCGTGTCGGGGGCGGTGTCGCCGGTGACCAGGATTGCGGGGATGTCGTGGCCAAATCGTTGCCGCAGGCGGGTGATGACTTCGAGGCCGTCGGTGTAGTCGGGCAGGCGGTAGTCGGTGACGATGACATCGGGAATGCGGTCGAGGCTGGCCAGCCCTTGCTCGGCTTCGGCCACGCTGTGCGCGGTGACGAGGTCGATATGCCAGTTGTCGAACAGTTCGGCCATGCCGCGCAGGATCGCGCTTTCGTCGTCCACCAGCACCACCAGGGCGTCGGCGGCAAGTTGTCCGGGAGCGGCGAGCGGCACCGGCGACTGGATCAGCTCGGCATCGCCGCAGGGCACGTCGATGCTGAATGCCGAGCCATGCCCGGGGCGCGACAGCAGATCCACCCGGTGCCCCAGCAGCCGGCTCAGGCGCGACACGATGGCGAGCCCCAGCCCGAGCCCCTTGCTGCGGTCGCGCGCCGGATTGTCGAGCTGGACGAATTCCTGGAAGACACTTTCCTGCTGTTCGGGCGGAATGCCGCGTCCGCTGTCAATTACGCTGAGGCGCAGCATGCGGCCGCGCCGGCGGCAGGCCACCAGCACGCCGCCCTTGTCGGTGTAGCGAATGGCATTGGCGATCAGGTTGAGCAGGATGCGTTCGATCAGCAGGGGGTCGCTGTAGAGGGTGACATCGATCGGGTGAAAGCGCAGCCGCAGATTCTTTTCGGCGGCGAGCGGGCTGAACTGCTTGTTCAGGTTGTCCAGCATGCTGCCCAGCGAGAAATGAACCGGATGGGTTTCGATGGCGCCGGCGTCCAGCCGTGAAATGTCGAGCAGGGAGTTGAACAGCAGTTCCATGGCGGCCGTGGAGGCCTCGATGTTGTCGATCAGGCTTTGGGTGCCGGGCTGCTTGTTGCGTGCTTTCAGTGCCGCAACGAACAGCGACAAGGCATGCAGGGGTTGCCGCAAGTCATGGCTGGCCGAAGCAAAGAAACGCGACTTGGCCTGGTTGGCGCGTTCGGCCATGTTCTTTTTTGCGGCGAGGTCGGCGGTGGCTTCGCGGATGCGTTTTTCCAGTTCGCCGCGATGCGCCAGCAAGGCTTCGGCCATCTCGTTCACCCCGGCGGCGAGCGCGCCGACTTCACCGGCGGGGGGCAGTTGCGCGCGCACCGTGAGATCGTTGTGCGCCAGACGCCCGACGACCTGCCCGACGTGCCGCAGTTGCCCGGCCAGCCGGTTGGACAGGCGCCATGCCAGCGCGCCGGTGAGCGCCAGTGCCACCATCATCAGCAGGGCGGCATGCAGCAACGTGTCGCGCTTGAAGGCGTGAATCTGCTCGAGCGAGACTCCGGCTTCAACCTGTCCCAGCTGGGCGTGCGTGGGCGCGGAATGCTCGTTGAACAGCGCGTTTTCAGTCAGCCCGACACTGGGCAGGTGAATTTCGGCGCGCTGGGTGTATTGCGCAGCTGTGGGGAAAGCGGAATTCGGCTGGCCGAGGCTGGCGATGAGCTGGCCGCGGCTGTCACGCACGCGTGCGGCGGAAAGCTGGCTGGTTTCAAGTTCGGATGCCAGCAGTGCATCGACGCGTTGCGTATCACCGCTGATCAGCGCATACGGCAGCGCCTCGGCAAGATGGCGGGCGGCATTGCTGGCGCGTGCATGCAATGCGTCTTCTGCGGCGGCCAGGGTTTGCGAGGTGAAATACACCACCATGCCGAATTCAGCCAGAAAGGCCGGCAGCAGGGCAATCACCAGCATCCGGCTGCGGATGCTGGTGAGCAGCGGCAGGCGACTGAACAGATTGCGTAAATAATCCACCGGGAGCTTAGGTTTTTTGCATCAGCCGCTGGATTTCGAGCACGGCCTCGGTGCGGTTGCTGACGTTGAAGGCGCGAAAAATCGCTGCGACGTGAACTTTGACCGTGCCTTCGCTCATGGCCAGCATGCCGCCAATGCTCTTGTTGCTGAAGCCCTGAACCAGCAGGCGCGCTACTTCAAACTGGCGCGCGGTCAGGCCGCTGTTTTGCAGCGCCTTGAAATCATCCGGCGCAACAACGTGCAGACCGCCGTGACTGTCGTCGAGGCAGGTGGGCACATAGATGTCGCCGGCCAGCACCTGCCGCAATGCGGCCAGCATCACCTCGGTGGAGGCCGCCTTGGGAATGTAGCCCAGCGCACCGGCTTCCAGCGCACTGCGAATGTCGTGCGGTGATTCCGAGGCCGACAGCACCACCAGCGGAATGTCCGGGAACTTGCTGCGAAACAGGGTGATGCCCTGCATGCCGACAAATCCCGGCATGTTGAGGTCGACCAGGGCGAGATCGAGGTCGGGGTGGGTGCGGGTTTGGGAAAACAGGCTGGGGTAATCGTGGGCATCGACGATTTCCAGCGCCGGTTCGAGCTGGGTCAATACCTGGCGGATTCCCTCGCGCATCAGCGGGTGATCGTCGGCCAACAGGGTTTTCATCGCGCGCATCCAGGCATGGATGCGATTCTAGCGCTGATTTCCTGAGCGGCAGACAGGCAGCCGGTGTGGCTGTTTACTTGCCGCGCGTTATGCGGCGCCCTTCGTCGATAGCGGCTTCCAGATAGCCAAAGTAATAGTCCGGCGTCAGCATGCCGACAATGGCTTCGCCGGCATCGCCGCCCTGCGGTGTCAGTACCTTGACTGTTGGGGTCAGGAAGATGTTGTGGCTTGCCGCAAACGCGCCCTCGGTGGTGGCACTGCCGTCGAAGCCGGTGAGCGGCGTGGTGGCACCAACGGTGACTTCGCGAATGATGACGCGTTTGAGGTAGGCGGGGTCCTTGTGCATCGGCACCAGATATTCGCGTTTGACGCGCTCGCAGTAAGAACAGCCGGGGCTGGTGAAGACCACCAGGATGGGCACGCGGCGTTGCATGGCGAGCTTGCCGTCCGCCTTGAAGTTGCTGGCCTGAACCAGCCCGTCGGCCGCGCTCGCCGTGCCGGTCAGCGCCAGCCCGCATGCTAAAATTGCGAGCTTGAGCAGCAGCATCCAGGGTGCGATCAATCGCCTCATTGCCGTCGTTCCTTTGCTTGATGATGGAGTCGCCATGAGTGTGAGTGTCGCGCCATCATTTGCCAAATCAAACAGTCTATTCCTACCGCCATGCAAACCCTGACTATCGCTTCCCGTGAAAGTGCCCTCGCCATGTGGCAGGCCGAGCATATCCGCGACCGCCTGCGCGCGCTGCACCCCGCTTGCGCCGTGAGCATTCTGGGGATGACCACGCGCGGCGACCAGATCCTCGATGTTACGTTGTCCAAAATCGGTGGCAAGGGGCTGTTTGTCAAGGAGCTCGAAGTGGCGCTGGAAGCGGGGCAGGCCGATCTGGCGGTACATTCGATGAAGGATGTGCCGATGGAATTGCCGCCCGGCTTTGCGCTGGCGGTGATCGGCGAACGCGAAGATCCGCGCGATGCGTTCGTGTCCAACCAGTACGAACGCCTGTCCGACCTGCCGCCCGGCGGCGTGGTCGGCACCTCCAGCCTGCGCCGTGAAGCGCAGCTGCGCGCACGCTATCCGCATCTGACGGTGAAGCCGCTGCGCGGTAACGTCGGCACCCGCCTGAAAAAACTCGATGAAGGCCAGTTCGACGCGATCCTGCTTGCCGCCGCCGGGCTCAAGCGGCTGGGTCTGGGCGCGCGCATCAAAAGTCTGCTTTCCGTCGAAGACAGCATCCCTGCCGCCGGGCAAGGTGCGCTCGGCATCGAAATCCGCAGCGACAAACCCGGGGTGGCGGCGATGCTGGTCGCGCTCAACCATCCCGAAACCGCCGCCTGCGTGCGCGCCGAACGTCAGGTCAGCCGCGTGCTGGGCGGTAGTTGTCAGGTGCCGCTGGGCGCCCACGCGATCCTGCAGGGCGACACGCTGCACATCACCGGTTTTGTGGCGAACCCGGACGGCAGCCAGTTCATCCACGACGTGGCAGAAGGCAGCATGGACAATCCGGAAGCGGTTGGCCAATTGCTGGCCGACAAGCTGCTGGCACTGGGCGCGCGCGCCATTCTCGACGCCTTGCCGGCGGCATGATGCAAGGCCTGCTGCATCGCAGCGTGCTGGTGACGCGGCCGCTGCAGCAAGCCACCGCGCTGGCGCAGGCCATCCGGAGCGCAGGCGGCTCGGCCTTCGTTTTTCCAGCGCTTGAAATCGAGTCGGTGCCAATCGCCACATTAAGCGAACCATTGCTGCGGCTGGCCGAAGCCGACTGCGTCATCTTCATCAGCCCCAATTCAGTGCAGTTCGGTATGGCCGCCATTGGTGCATTGCCGCCGTTGGCGCAATGCTTTGCGGTTGGCCCCGGCACCGCGCGCGCGCTGGCTGAACACGGGGTCGTCGACGTGATCACGCCAAATGGCCAGGACAGCGAAGCCTTGCTCGCCTTGCCGCAACTGCACGAGGTGGCAGGCAAGCGCGTGGTGATCGTGCGCGGCGTGGGTGGGCGCAGCTTGCTGGCCGACACGCTGCGCGAACGCGGGGCAACGGTGGACTATCTTGAATGCTACCGGCGCGTGCGGCCCGACGCCGATGCCACTGCCTTGCTGGCAAACTGGCAGGCGGGTGACATCGATGCGGTCACCGTCACCAGCGCGGAAACGCTGCACAATCTGGCGACGCTGCTGGGCGATGCGGGCAGGCCGTTGTTGGTGCATACCCCGCTCTTCGTGCCGCATGAGAAAATCGCCGCAGCGGCGCGTCAATTTGGCATTGCACAGGTCATCGCCACGGCGGGCGGCGACGCCGGCCTGGTCGATGGCTTGATTAACTGGTTCAGGAAACCCCATGACTAATCCCCCCGAAACGTCTTCCGTTGCACACACGCCCTCCCGGTTTCAGGCGATCCCCCTGGTTGCCCTGCTGATTGCGACGCTGGCACTGGCTGCGGCTGCCTGGTCGTGGTCCGACAGCCGCGAGCGCATCCGCGACCTTAAAACCGAGTTGGGGCGCCGCCTGGCCGACTCCGGCAAGGACGTCAGCGAAACCCGCCTGCTGGCGCGCAATGCCGATGATGCGATGCGCCAGGTGAGTGAAAAAGTCGCACGCATCGATGCGCAGATGGTGACCTCGCAGCAGCAGCAGCAGGCACTCGAATCGCTGTACAAGGATCTGGCGCAGGGACGTGACCAGTGGACGCTGGCCGAAATCGAGCAGGTGCTGCTGACCGCTGCGCAGCAACTGCAGCTGGCCGGCAACGTCAAGGCCGCGATCATCGCGCTGGAAGGTGCCGATACCCGTCTGCAGCGCCTCGACAAACCGCAGTTCACTGCGCTGCGTCGCGCGATTGCCGCCGATCTGGCGACACTGCGCGCAGTGCCCTCGCTCGACGAAGTGGGGGCCAGCGCACGCATCGAAGTGCTGGTGACGCGCATTGCCGGCTGGCCGCTGGCAAGCGCGCAGGCGTCTGAAGCAGCGGCTGCGCCACGTACCCAAAAAACCGGCATGAGCCTCGGTCAGGAAGTGTGGACGGAGTTGACGCGCATCGTGCAGATTCGCCGCGTCGACCGCAACGAAGCGGTGTTGCTGCCGCCCGACCAGGCGTATTTCCTGCGCGAAAACCTGCGATTGCGCCTGCTGTCGGCGCGGCTGGCTTTGCTGTCGCAGGATCAGGCCGCGTTCGGCACCGACCTGCTCGCAGCGGCGGACATGCTGACACGCTATTTCAATACGCGTGACGAGGGCGTCGCGGCTGCGCTGAAGGAAATCAAGCGCCTGTCGCAGCTGCAGATTGCCATCAAGCTGCCGGGTATTGATGCCAGCCTTGCTGCGCTGGAAGCTTACAAGGGAGAGCTTTAATGCGCTGGCTGATTTCGCTGCTCATCATCGTGGTGCTGGCGGTCGGGCTGGCGATGGCCGGACGCTACGACCCCGGCTATGTGGTGCTGGTCTACCCGCCCTGGCGCATGGAAATTTCCTTCATCAGTTTTGTGCTGATGCTGGTCGGATTGGTGGTGGGTGGCATTCTGCTGCTGCGCCTGACCCTGCTGACGCTCAACCTGCCGCGTATCGTGCGCGAAAAACGCGAACAGATGGCGGCGAAAAAGCGCGATGAAAACTTTGCCGGGGGGCTCAAGGCGTATACCGAGTATCGCTATCAGGATGCCGAGCAGGCGCTTGGCCAATGGCAGGGCGATGACACACGCACCGGGATCGCGCGCGTGCTGGCGGCGCGCGCCGCACAGGACATGCGTGCAGTGGCGCAGCGTGAGCGCCATGTTCGCGAAGCCTCGGAATGTGGCGCAGAACTGGCTGCCCAGTTGTTTGAAGCCGAAACCCTGCTCGACCTGAAAGATGCGGCCGGCGCGCTGGTTGCGATCCAGTCTGCCAAAGCCATCGCGCCGCAACACACCGCCCTGTTGCGGCTTGAGCTCAAGGCGCGCCAGCTGACCGGGCAATGGGACGAGGTCGACAAGCTGCTCGATGCGCTGACGCGCAGCAACGCCATGGAGCCCGGCACGGTGACACAGCTGCGGCGCATGGCCTACGCTGAAAACCTCAAACGCCGCGCCGACGACGACCGCGCCCTGCTGGAATACTGGAAGAAAGTGCCTGCCGATTTCAAGGTCGATGCCTTTGTCGCCCGCGCGGCAGCGCGCGCCTTCATCCAGCGTGGCGGCGCCGATACTGCGCTGGACGTCATCGAGGCTGCACTCAATCGCGACTGGCACGAAGATCTGGTGAGCCTGTACGGTGATGTACGCGGCAGCAGTCCGACCCGGCAGATCGAACAGGCCGAGAAATGGCTGCATGCCCAGCCGCGCGATGCCCGTCTGTTGTTGACCCTGGCGCATCTGTGCAGCGAGCAGGAACTGTGGGGCAAGGCGCAAAGCTATCTGGAAGCCAGCCTTGCGGTTGCACCCAGTACCGAAGGCCATATCCGCATGGCCGAGCTGAGAACCCAGAGCGGCCAGACAGGCGAAGCCTGCCAGCATTATCGGAAAGCCCTGGCGCTGTGCCGCGAAGCGTAGGCCGTTCGCGCGAGTTGCCTGCCCGACCGGCCATTTGTGCCGACAGGTTGCCAAGCGTGTATTGTTTTGCCTTGTCCATGTTTCGAAAAGGATATTCCATGCGCCCGAGTCTTTTTGCCGCCCTGAGTGTTGTTCTTTCCAGCGCATGTTTTGCGCCAGCCAGCTTCGCTGCGCCAGTCAAGGCCGAGCCCTTGCCGCAACAGGCAGGCGTCTACAAAGTTGCGATTGAACCTGGTGTCAGCATGGACGATGCGGCGGAGTCCATGCGCCTGCGCGCCAATGCGCTCAATCTCAAGCTGGTGGCCGAGCTGCCGCTGTCCAAGCAGGTGGAGGCGAATACCGGCAAGCCGCAGCGCACCACCACGGTTTTCGAGTTTTGCGATGCGGTAACGGCCAAGGATCTGATCGATCAGAGCCTCAATTTTGCGATTTATGTGCCGTGCCGCATTGCCCTCGTGGAAGACGCCAAAGGACAGGGCTGGCTGATCATGATCGACATCAACGTCGAGGAATTTGCCCGGGCCAACAACCTGTCACCTGACCTCAAGGCGCGGATCCAGAAAGTGCGGGATGGCCTGGACGACATCATCCGGGCGGGTTCCAGGGGCGATTTGTAAGCGGCCTTGAGTCAGGTCTGCATGCGCGTGGCCAGGTTGCCAGCATAAAAAAGCCCGCTTCATGCGGGCTTTTTTATGCTGCGGCTTCGGTGTCTGCGGCGTACACAAACGAGTCGGCGAAGAACCCCTCCTCATCCAGTCCGCGCGTGCTGACAAAGGCCTCGCGTGCCGAATCGACCATGATCGGCGCGCCACAGGCGTAAACCTGATAGCCGGATAAATCGTCGAAGTCGGCCAGCACCGCATCGTGAACATAGCCGGTGCGCCCCTGCCAGTGGTCTTCCGGTTGCGGGCTGGACAACACCGGGATGAAGCTGAAGTTGGGGCGCTCGGCCAGCCATTGCTGCGGCAGTTCGGCCATGTACAAGTCCTTGAGCGAACGCACACCCCAGTACAGGACCAGTTCGCGGTTGGTGTGCTCGGCAAAGGCATGTTCGAGCATGCCCTTGATCGGCGCGAAGCCGGTGCCGCCAGCGATGAAGATCATTGGCTTGTCGGAATCCTCGCGGATGAAAAAGCTGCCGAGCGGCCCCTTCAGGCGCAGGATGTCGCGTTCCTTCATGCTGGAAAACACCTGATCGCTGAACAGACCGCCGGGAATGTGACGGATGTGGAACTCCAGCAGCGCATCGTCGTGCGGCGGGATGGCGAGCGAGTAGCTGCGTGCCTTACCGTCTTTCAGCTGAAAGTCGACGTATTGTCCGGCCAGAAATTGCAGGCGTTCATTGGCGGGCAGCTTGATCTTGACCACCATCACGTCGTCGGCGCGTTTTTCGAGCTTTTCCACCCGGCACGGCAGCGTCTTGACCACGATGTCTTTTGCTGCGCCAATTTCCTTGGCCTCGATCACCATGTCGGTCAGCGGCTTGGCGCGGCAGAACAGGGCGCGCCCCTGCGTTTTTTCTTCGTCCTTCAGGGCGTTGGGCGAGTGCTTGCCGTAGTCGAGTTCACCCGCCAGCACCTTGCCTTTGCACGCGCCGCAGGCACCGTTGCGGCAACCGTAGGGCAGCGCAAAGCCTTCGCGCAGCGCCGCCTCGAGGATGGTCTCGTCTTCGTTGACGGTGAACTGGTGCCCGCTGGGCTGGATGGTGACTTGATGCGGCATGATGTGCGCTTAGAATGCGGTGGCAAAGCGGCGAATTATCGCCCGGGTGGAGGGGGTTTTCACCCTTCCATGATTATGGTTACAGGCGGCTCACTATGAAAACACTTCTGATTGTGGGGTTTGGCGATGTTGCCGGGCGTCTGGTGCGACGCTATGCCGGACAGGCGCGTTTTATCGGCCTGATCCGCCGTCCCGAGCGTGCAGCCGAGCTGCGCGCGCTCGGCGTTACACCTTATGTCGGCGACCTTGATACCCCTGCCAGCCTGCGCCGGCTGCCGCGTGTCGATGGGGTGTTGCACCTGGCCCCGCCGCCCGCCGCAGGCGACGACGATCCGCGCACCCGCCATCTGCTGCACGCCCTGCTGCGTCACCGCAAACCGGGTGCGCTGGTCTACATCAGTACCAGTGGCGTCTATGGAGATTGCGGCGGCAACTGGGTCGCCGAGACGCGCCCGGTGGCGCCGGTCAACGGCCGTGCCGTGCGGCGGGTCGATGCCGAGCGCCAGTTGCGAACCTGGGGCGAAACCTTTGGCGTGCAGGTCAGCATTTTGCGCGCGCCCGGCATTTATGCGGCCGACCGCCTGCCGCTCGACCGCATCAAGCGCGGCACTCCAGCGTTGATCGCGGCGGACGACAGCTACACCAACCACATTCATGCTGACGATCTGGCGCGGCTGGCGTGGGCCGCCTTGTTTCGCGGCCGCGCGCAGCGCATCTATCATGCGGTCGACGCGCATCCGCTGAAAATGGGCGATTGGTTCGACAGTTGCGCCGATGCGTTCGATCTGCCGCGCCCGCCACGGGTGAGCCGGGCGCAAGCCGAAACCGTGCTGTCGGAAGCGCTGTTGTCGTTTTTGCGCGAGTCGCGCCAGCTGTCGAATCAGCGCACCATGCGCGAATTGCGCCTGAAATACCGCTACCCGACTTCGGATGATCTGCTGAAGGAAATCAGGCAGGAGCCGGAAAAAATGCATCAACCCGGACAGATCGCGCTTTTTTGAACGCCCCGGCCAGGCGGTGACCGGCCCGCCGCAATCGTGATGGCCGGATATGCATTCAAACCTTGAAATAAGGATGAGGGATCAGCATTCGGGCGAAGGGGTTTTTCACCCCATCCGCCCGCAGCGTGTTGAGTATGCACATGATGCTAATTATCATGTTGTTATATGGTATGAATTCAAACGGGTTCGCCCGCCGTTTTCGGGCGGCGTGAGCCTGTGTAGCGAACGCCTTCCGCAATGATTTTATTACCTGCTTGTGTGTCGATGACGCTGGTTAAGCAAAGCATCACGCAAACGCGCCGATCAAGCGGTTATTGCCCGACTTGCGCGCGATTTTGAAACGATTGCATCTCCGGATGGTCAACCACGCAACAGGCCATCAGCTACCCGGCCCCTACCTTGAATAAGGCGCAGATATGCATGCAATTCTGAAATACATGAAAGAACGCGGTGAGCAGCTCGATACCGAGATCGCCGCAGCGACACGCATCCCACTGGCAGACGTACGCGTTTATCTGACTGAATTGTCAAAGAAGGGTGATGTCATCGTGTGCCATTCCACGCGGTTCATCAAGGGCAAGAAGTGTGAGGGAATGTTGTGCCGGATAGCGGGCTACACCCCGGCCGCCAGCCCAGGTAGAAAACCCAAAGCCAAGGACTAGGCTTGGGTTTTGCATGCCTGTGTGAACGCATTCAGGCGTTGTGACTTGACGCGTCGGATGGTCGATGCGCGTTTCAAGGGATGGGCGAAAGAGGGGCATCCGCTTCAGCCGGCGACGTTATGCCTGCCAGCACATCAAGCACGCTGACCGAGGCGTCCTGCTGCCCGAGTTTGTCCATCAGTCCGAACACCTTGAGTTTTTGCGCCAGCCGCGGATTCGCTTCGCATACGCGCACGCGGATGTGGCGCTGCTGAAAGTGGCGCACCACGTCAGCCAGTGCATGCATGGCGGTAGCATCAGCAAACGGCACCCGTCCCAGCCTGAGGATCACCACCTGCGCCTGGTCGTGCAACCCCGCCAGGGTGCGCTCGAAGGTGGCGGCAGCGCCGAAGAACAGCGGGCCGTCAATGGAATAGATCTGCACCCCGGGCGGCACGCCGACCGGACACAGCATGGCCAGGCTGGCTTCGCTCTCGCTCTCGATCTGCACGGTTTCACTCATGCGCTTCATGAACAGCAGCGCGGCCAACAGCACGCCGACGTTGACCGCGATCACCAGGTCGGCGAACACCGTGAGCAGGAAGGTGATGAGCAGCAGCGCCTTGTCGTTGACCGGCGCATGGCGCAGCAGGTCGGTGAAATGGCGCACCTCGCTCATGTTCCACGCCACCACGAACAGGATCGCGGCCAGCGCGGCGAGCGGGATGTGTGCCGCCAGCGGCGCCAGCGCGACGATCACCGCGAGCAGCACCAGCGCGTGAACAATGCTGGCGAGCGGGCTGTCGCCGCCGTTGCGGATGTTGGTGGCGGTGCGCGCGATGGCGCCGGTCGATGCGAATCCACCGAACAGGGGCGTGGCGATATTGGCAATGCCCTGGCCGACCAGTTCCTGGTTGGGGTCGTGGCGGGTGCCGATCATGCCGTCGGCGACCACCGCGCACAGCAGCGATTCGATCGCGCCCAGCATGGCGATGGTGAAGGCGGGGCCAAGCAGTTCCAGCACGCGCGCGAATGTGACCTGCGGCAGGTGCAGTTCGGGCAGTCCGGCGGGAATGCCGCCGAACGCGCTGCCGATGGTGGCGACGCCGTCGAATTGCCAGTAAGCATGCGCCAGCGTGACGGCGAGCATGGCGATGAGCGGGCTAGGGATGCGCCGGGTGATGCGCGGTGCGATCACGACGATGGCGAGCGCGCCGACAGCGAGCAGGGTGGTCGGCAGGTCGAGGCCGGGCATGGCCTCGACCAGTGCCAACAGCTTTTCATGGAAATGCTGGCCGGAGGCGGCGGGTTGCAGGCCAAAGAAATCCTTCCACTGCCCGACGAAGATGATGACCGCGATGCCGGCGGTGAAGCCGGTGATCACCGGAGTGGGGATGAAGCGGATGATGCCGCCCAGCTTCACCAGTCCCATCGCCAGCAGGATCAGTCCTGCCATCAGGCTGGCAATCTGCAGGCCGTCGATGCCGTATTGGGCGGTGATGCCGGCCAGGATCACGATGAAGGCGCCGGTCGGCCCACTGATCGAGACACGTGAACTGCCAAACAGGGCGGCAAGGACGCCAGCCACGATGCCGGTGTAGATACCCTGCTCAGGGCGCGCCCCGCTGGCAATCGCAAACGCCATCGCCAGCGGCAACGCCACCACGCCGACCACGAGGCCGGCGCCGAGGTTGCGCATCAGATGACGCCGGTGGAACAGCCCGGCACGCCAGGATTCCAGGGCGGCGATCATCTCGGTCCTTTAAATAACACTAAAACTCGTTACGGATGCGCTTGTAGCCCTTGACCAGTTCGTTGTTGGCGTGGGCCACGCTTTCAGAGAATCCGCTGGCATCCGGCGTCACACGCTCGATGCCAGCCAGTTCCTCGTTTGAATGGATGTTCGCGGTGGAGGGGATGTAAAAGCCCGGCGGCACTTCGCAGCCTTCGACCACCGAATTGTGGCGCACTACTGAGCCTGCGCCGACTACGCAGTTGAACAGCACCGAGTTGAAGCCGATGAACACGTTGTCGCCCACGGTGCAGGGGCCGTGCACGATCGAACGGTGGGCGATCGAAGAGCCCCGGCCAATGGTGACGCCGCCGCCGGCCTTGCAGTGGATCACCACGCCGTCCTGGATGTTGGAGTTGGCGCCGATGATGATCGCTTCCATCTCGCCGTTTTCGTCGACTTCGTCGGCGCGAATGACGGCATAGGGGCCGATGAATACATTTTCCTCGACGATGACCTTGCCGCACAGGATGGCGGTGGGGTCGACGAAGGCACTGTCGTGAACGACGGGCAGGTGACCGGAAGGATTGCGACGGATCATGATGTGCGGGCCTCGCCATTGGGGAGATGAGTTTGACAGACGGGGAAGGCGCGCACCGGGCAGTTGCGGCAAATCTCGTTGTCGAGCTTGGCATAAATCACCGACATCGGGCGGGTCTTCGCCGGGAACAGGTTTTCCTCGCCGATGTCGTCCATGAAGTGCCCGCGCTTCAGAGTTTCACGGAGACTGTCCTTCATTCGGTAGAAATACAGCTTGCCGCCGATCTTGCGGCGCTGGCGTGCTGCCTCGGCCAGAAACTCCGCGCCGGCCAGATCGACGAAATTGATGCCGCTGGCCATGATCACCAGGTGCTTGCGCTCAGGTTCGTTCTCTTCCAGTACCTGCAGCTGCTGTTGCAAATGCGCGACCGCACCGAAGAAGATCGAGCCGTTGAGACGCATCATCTTGACCTGCGGGCATTCCTTGCGCCCCTCCAGCGGGCCGTAGTGGTAGTTAGTCGGATCGGGATCGGGCAGTACGGGTTCCAGCATGGGCCGCGAGGTGCGGTACAGGTAGAAAATCAGCGACAGCGCGATGCCGAAGAAAATGCCCTTTTCCAGGTCGATCAGGGTGCCGATCAGGGTGACCCACAGCACGATGGTTTCCTGCTTGTTTATTTTGGGCAGCAGGCTGATGTGGTGGAAATCGATCAGGCCCCAGGCCACCAGGAACAGGATGCCTGCCATCGCCGCATTCGGCAGGTAGGCCGCGAGCGGCGCAACCATCAACAGGATCACCACCAGGAACAGCGAGGCGAACACGGCCGCCAGGGGTGTGCGCGCGCCGGCAGCGTAGTTGACGCCGCTACGGTTGAACGAGCCGCTGGAGGCGTAGCTGGAGAAGAAACTGCCGACCAGGTTCGACAGGCCCTGGCCGACGAATTCCTGGTTGCCGTCGATGTGCTGGCCGGATTTGGTGGCGATGGCGCGCGAGATCGAAACGGCCTCAGTCAGCGCCAGCATGGTGATGATGAGCGCAGGGAACAGCATTTGCTGTAGCGCACCAAAAGAAAGGTCTGGCGCCGACAAGGGCGGCAGACCTGCGGGCAGCGCGCCTACGGTCTTGATGTGGGTGACGTCCACACCGTAATGATTGTTCAGGAATAGCGCCAGAAAGCTGCCCACCAGCATGGCGGCAATCATGTAGGGAAACTTGGGGAAAAAACGCTTGACCAGAATGCCCGAGATCAGCGTGGTGGCGGCCACCGCTGTGACATAGGGATCGATGTCGCCAATGTGTTGGCCGAACAGCGACAGGGTTTCGAAGAAGGGCGTACCGCGCGGAATAGCCAGGCCGAAGAAGTTCTTGATCTGGCTGCCGGCGATCAGCATCGCTGCACCTGCGGTAAAACCGATCACCACGGTGTGGGATATGAAATTGACCAGCACCCCCATACGCGCCAACCCGAGGATGAGCTGGAACACCCCGGCCATGAAGGTCAGGGTTAACACCATGCTGATGAATTCGGGCGAGCCGGGCGTGGCGAAAGGGCTGACCGAAGCGAACACGGCGATGGAAATTGCGGTGGTGGGGCCGGATACCAGATGCCAGGACGATCCCCACAACGCGCCGATGATGGCGGGCACCATGGCCGCATAAAGGCCGTATTCCGGCGGCAGGCCGGCGATGGTCGCGAAGGCGACCCCCTGAGGCAATACGATGAGCGCACCGGTGAGGCCGGCCATCGCGTCGGTGCGCGCAGTACCGGCATCGACGGTCGGCCACCAGCGTAAAAAGGGAAAGAGTTTGTAGACCCAGAGCGGGCAAAACTGGGCGAATTTGGCAAGAGTATTGGACATAGTATGCATATTTTAATGCATTCGTGCCCGATGACCCAAGGCGCCAACCGCCCGAAAACCCCGTTTCAGCCTGTGCCCACCTACGGTTCGGTCTTGCCGGGGAGCGTGAGTATGGTGGCGGGCGTGTCTGATTTATTGCGTTGCGCGAGCAGGAGCAACGCCTGATGAAACTCGCCCGGCAGGCGCTTCATCGTTTCAGCCGCCTGCGGCAGGTAATACACCAGTTCGAATGGCACGCGTTCGTCGAGTGCGGAGCGCGTCTGCGGCTGGAAATGCTGCCAGGCCAGTTCCACCCATGCCTTGTTCTGGCTGTCGACGAAAATGAATTCATTGGCATCAAGCACCGCCATGTACTGCATGGGGCGGATGGGGACGAACAAGCACGCCCCGGCGCGCGCCAGCAGGGTGTGCGCAAGGTTGTAGGTGACGGCAGGCAGAAAGTCGGGTAGCCGTGCGATTTCCTCATCGCGATAAAAGCGTTCTTCCATGATGCAACGTTAGCAGGCTTGGCAAAACTTTGGGAGGCCGGGTTTGAGGCAAAATAGCGGCACATTCCGAAAGACCGATCCATGGCAGACCTGATTTACGACACCCATCTCGAACACTTTGAACGCGATGTCATCGAGGCTTCGCACAGCCAGCCCATCCTGGTCGATTTCTGGGCCGACTGGTGCCCGCCCTGCCGTGCGCTGACGCCGGTGCTGGAGCGCGTCATTGCGCATTACGCCGGCAAGCTGCTGATGGCCAAGATCGAAGTGGACGAAGGCGCGAACATGAAGCTGGCCGGTCGTTATGAACTGCGTGGGTTCCCTACCGTGCTGCTGTTCGACAAGGGCGAAATCGTCGGGCGCTTTTCCAGCGCCCACCCGGAACACTGGGTACGCGATTTCATCGTCGAGCACCTAAATATTGAATAAGCCCCTGCTGGTGCTCGACACCAATGTGGTGCTCGATCTGCTGTATTTCGACGATGCCGCCACGCGTCCCCTGTTGCAGGCGCTGCAAACCGGGCAGGTGCGCTGCGCGGTGTCGGATGCCACGTTCGACGAATGGCAGCGCGTCCTGGCTTATCCCGAATTCGTACTGGATGCCGGGCAACAGGCTGTGCTGGTCGCGCGTTATCGCGCGCTGTCCACCCTGTTTCAAACCGGCGAGCCGGTTACCGGCTTGCCCCACAAGGGGGCTCCGATCCACGACGGGCTAAAGCCCGTGTGGAGTCGTATGCCGCGCTGCAGCGATCCGGACGACCAGAAGTTCGTCGAACTGGCAGCGGCAAGCGGCGCGCAGGCGCTGGTCAGCAAGGATCACGCGGTGTTGAAGCTGCGCCGGCGCTGTGCGCCGCTGTTCCGGGTGATGACACCCGTCGAGGCGCAGGGCTGGCAGGAGAGGGCGCTGTCCTGAAGCCTATAGTTTGCCGGGCTCGAAACTGCGCCGCGCCGCTTCGCTGACCGCCAGCACCGCCGGATGGCTCAGCCGCCGCTCCACCGAGATGGCAAAGAAGCGTTCACGGATGTCCTGCGTCCGCCCCAGTTCGATGACCTGGTACTGCTTCATTACGTCTCGCGCCGTTGTCAGCGGCACCGGGAATACGCCCGCGCCTGCCTGGCCGAAGGCGCTCATCAGCGCGCTGTCGTCGAACTCGCCGACGATACGGGGGGCAATGCCCTTCTTTTCCAGCCAGCGCAGCAGCGGGACGCGCAATGCGCTGTCCTCGCCGGGGATCAGCAGCGGTGCGCTGTCGAGGCACCCCGGAAAGTCGCCATGCAAGGGTTGGGCGACGGCCGCGGCGGCGAGGAAGGCGATGCCGCATTCACCGAGCGGATGGCTGTAACCCCTGATGTCCATATTGGCGGGCAAGGGCCGGTCGGCCAGCACCATGTCGAGCCGGTGGATCGAGAGTTCTGCCGCGAGCTTTTCCAGCCGGTCTTCCTTGCAGACCAGCTTGACCGGTTCGGCCAGGGTCAACGCCGGTGCCAGCAGCTGATAGGCGATGGCCTTCGGCACGGCGTCGGCGATGCCGACGCGGAACGGATGCACAGGCGCCGCGTCGCGGTTCTGCAAGGCCTCTTCAAGCTCGGCGCCGATGTGAAAGATGTCGTCGGCGTAGGTCAGCGCGGTGCGGCCGGCGTCGGTCAGTTCCAGCCGGCGCCCGCTGCGGCGGAACAAGTCCACGCCCAGTCGGGTCTCAAACGCGCTAATCTGGCCCGACAAGGTTTGCGGCGTCAGATGCAGCTTTTCGGCCGCGCGGTTGATTGCGCCGGTTTTGGCAACGGTGCGGAAGTAATGCAGGTGCTTGTAGTTCAGCATGGGTCGGATATCGGACTCGTCTCGATTCGATAAAAACGAACAATAGCAGTATAAAAATCGAATTTTATTGTTGATTAGGCGTCTGTATCCTGTTGCCTGTTCATCAAAGGGCTGCACCCTTCATTCAAGGAGAACACCATGAAACGCATTTTTCTGTTCCTCGCCACCAACATGGCCATCCTGCTGGTGCTGTCTGTCGCCATGAGTGTGTTCGGCATCAGCCCCAGCCTTGAGGGCTATGGCTTGAACATGAACGCGCTGGTTTTCGCAGCTTTGTTCGGTTTTGGCGGTTCGCTCATTTCGCTGGCGATCTCCAAGTGGATGGCGAAGAAATCCATGGGCGTGCGTGTGATCGATACACCGTCGAACTCAACCGAGTTCTGGCTGGTTGAGACCGTGAAGAAATATGCGGCGGACGCCGGAATCGGCATGCCCGAAGTCGGGATTTTCGACACGCCCGAGGCCAACGCCTTCGCCACCGGCATGAACAAGAATAATGCACTGGTCGCGGTGTCGTCCGGCTTGCTGCAGGCGATGACGCGCGAAGAAGCTGAAGCCGTGATTGGCCATGAAATTGCCCACGTCGCCAATGGCGACATGGTGACGCTGACGCTGATCCAGGGCGTGGTCAACACCTTCGTCATCTTCTTTTCGCGCGTGATTGGCAGCACGGTTGACCGGGTTGTGTTCAAAAACGAAAACGGCCATGGCATCGGTTTCATGATCACGACCATCATTGCCCAGCTGGTGCTTGGTGCGCTGGCCTCGATCATCGTCATGTGGTTTTCGCGTCAGCGTGAATTCCGCGCGGATCGCGGCGGTGCCAGCCTGGCCGGCAAACAGAACATGATCGGTGCACTGGAACGTCTGGGTAGCCTGCACCCGGCGCCGCTGCCGGAGAAAATGGCTGCATTCGGCATCGCCGGCGGCAGCCCGCAAGGCTGGAAGCGCCTGTTCATGACGCATCCACCGCTGGAAGAGCGGATCGCCGCCTTGCGCGCGGTGCAGTAACCCTAACCTGAGCTGAGAGAAAAACATGGACGCGACCCTGCATATTGGCGAGCCCTGGATGTGGGGTGCGTTCATTGGTTTCGTGCTGGTGATGCTGGCGGTCGACCTGTTCCTGGTCGGCGGCAACAAGGCGCACAAGGTCAGCTTCAAGGAGGCGGCAGCCTGGTCGTTGGTGTGGTTTTCGCTCGCCATGCTGTTCAATCTGGGCTTGTGGTGGCACCTCAAGGGCGCATACGGCGTGGAGATTGCCGACGTCAAGGCGATGGAGTTTCTGACCGGTTATCTGATCGAGAAATCGCTTGCGGTCGACAACATCTTCGTCTTTCTGATGATTTTCAGCTTCTTTGCCGTGCCTGCGGAATACCAGCGGCGCGTGCTGATTTATGGCGTGATCGGCGCGATCGTGATGCGTGCCGTGGTGATTGCCGCCGGGGCATGGCTGGTGCAGGAATTTCACTGGATCCTGTATCTGTTTGGCGCTTTCCTGGTCATCACCGGCGTCAAAATGCTGATCTTTGCCGAAGCCGAGCCGGACCTGAACAAAAACCCGATGCTCGGTTGGGTTAAACGCCACATGCGCTTGACGCCGGACTACCGCGGCGAGAAATTCTGGGTGATCGAGAACGGCGTGCGTATGTTTACCCCGCTGTTCCTGGTGCTGATCATGATCGAGCTGTCCGATCTGATTTTTGCGGTCGATTCGATCCCGGCGATCTTCGCCATCACCACCGACCCCTTCATCGTGTTCACCTCGAACATCTTCGCCATCCTCGGTCTGCGCGCGATGTATTTCATGCTGGCCGGCATGGCCGAACGCTTCCATTTGCTGAAATATGGCCTGGCGATGGTGCTGGTGTTTGTCGGTGCCAAGATGCTGATCGTCGATTTCTACAAAATCCCGATTGGATTGTCGCTCGGCATTGTCGGCCTCATCATTGCGACTTTCATGTTTGCCAGCCTGTGGGTGACGCGCAAACTGCCCGCGCCGCGCTGAGGCGCGTTGCCTGCCGGTTGGCTCGACGAGGTGCCCATGCCAACCAACATTGATTCGCCCCTCGCACGCCGCATCGCAGCGTTTGCGTTTCTGGTTTTCATCTTTGGCAGCACCTTCTGGGTGCTGTCGCCGTTTTTTGCCTCGCTGGCCTGGGCCGGCATCCTTGCCTACGTCACCTGGCCGCTGCATCAGCTGGTCAGTTGCCGCTTGCCGGCGCGCGAGAACGTCGTTGCCCTGCTGATGACGTTGGGCGTGGCGGCCACGTTGTTGCTGCCGCTGTTGTGGGTCATGTTCACCGTGGTGGGCGACGTGGCGACGGCGTCGGCCATTCTCAAACGCTTGGCCGCCGAGGGCCTGCCGCCCTTGCCGGCTGGCGTGCGCGACTGGCCCGCCGCCGATTGGTTGATTGCGCAATACGGCCGCGTGCAGGGCGATGCCGAATGGGCGCGCGCGCAAATGACGGCGCTGGGCTTGCTGGATGCGACGGCGCTGAAGGCATTCGTGGGCGGAGTGGGTCGCAATGCGGCCAAATTCGGCATTGCCGTGTTCGCCCTGTTTTTTCTGTATCGCCACGGCGACGAGGTGCTGACCCAGTTTCGCCGGGTGGCGACCCGTTGGTTGGGTGAATCGGCGCGTGGCTATATCCAGGCGGTAGGCGTCACCGTGCGCGCCGTGGTGTTCGGTATTGTGCTGACGGCGCTGGCGCAGGGTGTGCTCGCCGGACTGGGCTACTGGGTGGCGGGCATCCCCGCACCGGCGCTGTGGGGGGTGCTCACGGCACTGATATCGCTGATACCGTTCGTCGGGCCGGTGGTGTGGATCGGCCTGTCGCTCGGTTTGCTGGCGCAAGGCGACACCCAGGCGGCGTTGGGCCTGTTCCTGTGGGGCGCGCTGGTGGTGAGCTGGATCGACAATTTGATCCGCCCGCTGGTCATCAGCGGGCCGACCCGGATCCCTTTCCTGCTGGTGTTTCTTGGGGTGCTGGGTGGGCTCAATGCATTCGGCCTGATCGGCCTGTTTCTGGGGCCGGTGTTGCTGGCGGTAGCCGTAGCCATCTGGCGTGAGTGGCTGGTGCACAAGCGTGTGGGCTAAGGTATCCTTGCGCCTCACTTGTCCGGGGGCGTCATGAATCCTGCCAAAAACCGCACATTCTCCCGCTGGGCGCTCAATGCATTGGGCATGTTCGAGGCGATCGGCCTTGTCGTGATCACACTGGCCACGCTGGTGGCAGGGGCGATCGAAGTGACGACCATGGTGGGTGCCGGTACGGTTACGCTGGCCGATTTGCTGCTGTTGTTCCTGTATCTGGAAATCCTCGCCATGGTTGGCGTGTACTTCCAGTCCGGCCAGTTGCCGGTGCGTTTTCCCATCTACATCGCCATCGTGGCGCTGGCGCGTTATCTGGTGCTCGACATGAAAAGCCTCGATGTCTGGCGCATGCTGGGCGTCACCGCTTCGATCCTGTTGCTGACTTTTGCCGTGCTGGTGATCCGTTATGGTCATCTGCGCTTTCCCTATAAGGAAACCCCGGCAAACCGGGACGCTCTGCCCTAAGCGCAAGCGTGGCCTGCTGTTTGGGGAATGCACGCCAAAAGGCGCGTGGTCGCTAACGCTGCGATATCGTGTGAAATTTCCGCAGGGCATTTCCTGCTGCCTGCCAACTGGTCTTTCTTCCGCTGATGGAACTTACTCTGCCGTTATTGCAACTCGCCACCCAGGCGCTTGACCTGGTGCTGGACTTCAAACGCCCCGCCGACGCGGTGCTGTCGGCGTTTTTTCGCGAGCATAAAAAGCTCGGCTCGCACGATCGCGCGTTTGTCGCGGAGGCCGTGTTTGGCGTACTGCGCCGTTACCGCTATTTGTCGGTGGTGGTGCCGGCTGCCAATCCGCGCACGCTGATCGTCGCCTGGCTGATCAAGTCGCGCGGCATGAGCGGCGCGACGCTGGAACAGTTCGCCAAACCCGAACTGATTGCCCACATTCGCAACGCCAAAACCGACGATTTGCCGCTGGCCGTTGCAGCCGAGCTGCCCGAGTGGGTGATCGAAAAACTGCAGCCGTCGATGAGCGACGCTGACATCCTCGCGCTCGGCCGCGCCCTGCAGTTGCCGGCACCGCTGGATGTGCGGGTCAACAGCTTCAAAGCCAACCGCGACAGCGTGCTGGCGCGCCTGCAGGCGGAAGGCTTTGCGGTCGAGCCGACGCCGTATTCGCCCTGGGGCATCCGCTTCAAGGAGCATCCGGCGATCAACCGTCATCCGCTGTTCGTCGACGGCAGCCTTGAAGTGCAGGACGACGGCAGCCAGTTGCTGGCTTTGCTGCTGGGGGCGCGGCGCGGCGAGATGGTGTGCGATTTTTGCGCCGGCGCCGGCGGCAAGACGCTCGCCATCGGCGCGATGATGGCCTCCAGTGGACGGCTGTATGCATTCGACGTGGCGGAAAAGCGCCTCGCCAACCTGAAGCCGCGACTGGCGCGCTCGGGGCTGTCCAACGTGATGCCGCAGCTGATTGCGTCCGAGAATGACACGCGGGTCAAGCGGCTGGCGGGCAAGCTTGACCGCGTGCTGGTCGATGCGCCGTGCTCGGGCCTGGGCACGCTGCGCCGCAATCCCGATCTGAAATTCCGCCAGTCGCCCGACAGCGTGGCCGAGCTGGTGCAGAAACAGGGCGCGATCCTGCGCGCCGCAGCCCGGCTGGTGAAACCCGGCGGACGGCTGGTGTACGCCACCTGCAGCCTGTTGCCGGATGAGAACGAAGCGATCGTCGAGGCGCTGCTGGCAGAGGGCGGTTTTACGCTGCTGCCGGTGAATGAAATACTGGCGCAGAACAAGATCGACCTCGACACCGGTCCCTTGCTGAAACTGTCGCCCGCATTGCACGGCACCGATGGCTTTTTCGCCGCTGTCATGGTCAAGACGGCAATGGTCCAAACGGCTGTTTGACCCATTTCCGCTTTGCCGTTATCAATGCGCGTGTTCATTGGCCAACGGATTTGATCTTCGATGACGGCTGCCTTTCCTCACCCCGATACCCTCCTCACGCTGTGCGGCCTGTTTCGCGCACGCGTGGCGGCGACACCTGATCAGGTCGCCTATCGCCAGTTTGACGAAGCAACGGGCTGCTGGGCCGCTTACACCTGGACGCAAATTGCCAGCGAAGTCGCGCGCTGGCAGGCCGCGCTGGTGAAAGAAGGTCTGGTGCCCGGCGACCGTGTGGCGCTGATGCTGAAGAACTGCGTCGAGTGGGTGATTTTCGATCAGGCTGCGCTCGGCCTGGGCTTGGTCACCGTGCCACTGTATCTGGACGACCGCCCGGACAACGCCGCCTATATCCTCAATCATGCCGAGGCCAGATTACTGGTGGTCGAGGGCAAGTTCCAGCACAAGAATCTTGCCGAGATCGCCGGCCCGGTCGCGAGCCTGAAGCGCATTGTGTGTCTGGCAGCACCGGAAAACGGCGTCGCCGAGTCGAGTCTGCAGCCGGTTGTCGCAGCTGACTGGCTGGCGGATGCCGCCCATACGCCTGTTCCTGCATGCCCGCTTGATGCCGACCAACTGGCCAGCATCGTCTATACCTCCGGCACCACCGGACGTCCCAAGGGCGTAATGCTGACGCACGCGAACATACTGTGGAATGCCTATATGGCTTCGCAGTGCGCGGACTTTGGCGCGCATCCGGTGTTTCTGTCCTTCCTGCCCTTGTCGCACACGCTGGAGCGCACAGCGGGCTATTACCTGCCGATGCTGCTCGCAGCCGAAGTCGCGTTTGCGCGTTCGATCACGCAGCTGGCCAAGGATCTGGAAGACATCCGCCCGACGGCGCTGATTTCGGTTCCGCGTATTTACGAGCGGGTGTACGGACGGATCCAGGATGGGTTGGCGAAGAAGGGCCCGCTGGCCAGAATGCTGTTTGATTGGGCGGTGCGCGTCGGCTGGCGGCGCTTCGAGCGCGCGCAGGGGCGCGCTGGCTGGCATCCTGAATTGTTGTTGTGGCCCTTGCTCGACAAGCTGGTGGCGCGCACCGTCATCGATAAACTGGGGGGGCGTCTCACGGTGGCCGTCTCCGGCGGTGCCGCGCTGACGCCCGACATCGCGCGTGTCTTCATCGGGCTTGGCGTTCCTCTGTATCAGGGTTACGGGCTCACCGAAACCAGCCCGGTAGTGTGCGTCAACCGCCCCGAATCCAATGTGCCGGCGAGCATTGGCCTGCCCTTGCCGGGGGTGGAGGTGAAGATCGGCGACAACGACGAGTTGCTCACACGCAGCCGTTGCGTGATGCGCGGTTACTGGAAAGACGAGGCGGCCACGCACGCCATCCTCGATGCCGACGGCTGGCTGCACAGCGGCGACAAAGTGAGCGTGGATGCGCGCGGCCACTACGCCATCATCGGCCGTATCAAGGACATCATTGTTTTGAGCAACGGCGAGAAAGTGCCGCCTACCGAAATGGAGTCGGCCATCCTGCTCGACCCGCTGTTCGAGCAAGTGATGCTCGTGGGCGAAGGTAAACCTTATCTCGCCGCCTTGACGGTGCTGAATGCCGAACACTGGCAGGCTTTTGCTGCCAGCCTCGAGGTGGACCCCAACGAGCCTGCGGCCCTGACCGATCCGCGCGTGCTCAAAGCGTTGATGCGGCGCATAGCAGGCCATCTCAAGCACTTTCCGGGCTACGCGCAGATTCGCCGCCTGCATCCCGATCTCACGCCCTGGACAGTCGACAATGACCTGTTGACGCCCACGTTCAAGATCAAACGCAGCCTGATATTCGAGCGCTATCGCGTGGCGATTGAGGCGATGTACGCTGATTTTGCGCGAAACTGATTTCATCCCATCCACGTGAGAACACTATGAAAACTCGTTTTAACCGGCTGGCGGTCAGCCTGGCACTGGCGGGGTGCGGCAGTGCCGCACACGCTGCAGGCTTCGCGCTGGTCGAACAGAATGCCAGCGGACTCGGCAATGCCTATGCCGGCCAGGCCGCCAGCGCGCAGGACGCCAGCACGATTTTCTTCAATCCTGCCGGGATGACCTTGTTGCCGGACCGGCAGCTGGTCGTGGCCGGCCATTTGATCAAGCCTTCCGCCGAATTCTCGGGTAGCAATGACTTTCCCATTCCTGGTGTGAACACCGGTGGAAATGGTGGCGATGCGGGAAGTCTGGCTTTTGTGCCAAATGCCTACCTGGTGTATCGAATGTCACCGGATATCCATTTGGGCGTGGGCATGAATGCCCCATTCGGTCTGAAAACAGAATACGACAGCACGTGGGCAGGCAGTACCCAGGCGATTAAATCGGAGTTGAAAACAATCAATCTCAATCCGGCAATCGCGTGGAAAGCCAGTGAGTCGCTGTCGCTCGGCGCTGGCTTGAGTCTGCAATATATCGAGGCGACCCTCAGCAACGCTACAGCGTCAGCCAATGGCATTGGTACCGTCAAGGGCGATGATTACGGCTGGGGCTTCAACCTGGGGGCTTTATGGCAGATGAGTGAAGCCACGCGCATCGGCCTCGCTTACCGCTCCGAAATCGACCAGTCGCTGGAAGGCGATCTCACGTTCAGCGCATCGGCTACCGTGATTCCCGTGACGGCCAATGTAACGCTGCCGGACTCGGCTTCGCTGAGTGTTTTCCACAAGCTGGGCGCGCGCTGGGCGTTGCTGGCTGACGTGACCTGGACGGGCTGGAGCGATTTCGAGGAATTGCGGATTGTGAGGGCGATCGGTACGCCGTTGGTCACGCCCGAGTACTGGGAGGACGCCTACCGTTATTCAGTGGGCGCCAACTATCACCTCGACGACAAGCTGACTCTGCGCGGCGGCGTGGCCTATGATGAAACGCTGGTGACCGATGTCTATCGTACCGCGCGCATTCCTGATGAAAACCGCACCTGGATCGCGTTCGGTGCGCAATATCGCCTGTCAGCCACGAGTCTGATCGACGTGGGCTATGCGCACATCTTTATTAGGGATGCGCGCATCGACAAAACCGAGAACGGAATCAAATTGAGCGGCGAGTACGAAAGCGCGGTCGATATCCTGTCGGCACAGCTGACGCTGAATTTCTGACCATGCTGCAATCCGTCCCTTTCGACAATCTGATCACCCGGTTGATCGCCGACAGCCAGAACGCAGGGCTGATGTGGCAGATCGGCGTGCTGGTGCTGTGCGCACTGGTGGCGTGGCTTGTGCGACGGCCGTTGCGCACATGGCTCGATACTTCCGCGTATGCCTGGTCGTCTGGGCGTGAAGGGATGCAGCGCATCGGTTTCCCCCTGCTGATGTTGCTGGCCTTGCTGATCGGGCGCGAGGCGACACAGCTCGCCCTGCAGGCAACCCCACTGCTGGATGTGGCGGTTCCCCTGCTGCTTGCGCTGGTACTGGTTCGCGGCGTGGTATACGCCCTGCGTTATGTGTTCGGCCCACGCGAATCGCTGAAAACCTGGGAGCGTACGGTGGCCTGGCTGGTCTGGGTGGCGTTCGCGCTGCATCTCACAGGTCTGCTGCCGCGCATTCATTCCGCCATGGAGGCGCTGTCGTTCCAGTCGGGCAGCCATCGCTTCTCCTTGTGGTTGCTGGGGCAGGCGGCGGTGGTGATTGTGATGGCGTTGATCGCGGCGCTCATGCTGGCGCGTCTGGTCGAACGTCATCTGATGAATCTCACCGAGATGAATCTGTCGCTGCGGATGGCGCTGGCGAAAGCCGCGCGTACGGTATTTCTGATACTGGCTGTATTGGTGGCGCTGCCAGCGGTGGGAATCGATATTACCGTGCTATCAGTACTCGGCGGCGCGATCGGCGTGGGCATCGGTTTCGGCCTGCAAAAAGTCGCCAGCAACTATATTTCCGGCTTCATTATTTTACTCGACCGCTCGGTGCGTATCGGGGACCTGGTGACGGTGGACAACAAATACGGCGAAGTCAGTCAGATCAACACGCGCTATACCTTGTTGAAAGCGCTGGACGGTACGGAAACGATTGTGCCGAACGAGACGCTGATTACCCAAACCGTGATCAATCATTCCTTGTCCAAGCCCAATGTACGAATCGGGATCCCGGTGCAAGTGTCATACGACACCGATCTTGAACAGGCGCAATCCCTGATGCTGGATGCCGCGCGCAGCCATGATCGGGTCATTCATGACGAGCCGGACTATTTGCCCAAGGTGTTTTTGCGGGAATTTGCCGACAACGGGATTCAAATGGAACTGGGTGTGTGGATACGCGATGCCAGCGAAGGGCAGGGCAATCTGCGTTCGGATATCAACTGGGCGATCTGGCGCGGTTTCAAGGCGGCAGGGATTGAAATTCCCTTCCCGCAGCGGGTGATTCACCTGGCGGGAAACGCTGCCCCCGTAATAGGTGACCATTGATTTTTATGAATTTTATCTGTAAAATCAAAGACTAATTTGTCTTTTTAGGAACGCCAAGATTATGCTCTCAAGCCTGTTGGCTTTACCGGGTTGGAACCTGCAGTGGTGGCAGTATGTGCTGATTACCCTGGCGCTGACCCATATCTCCATCGCAGCCATTACCATTTTCCTGCATCGCTCACAGGCGCATCGCGCGGTCGATCTGCACCCCATCGCCAGCCATTTTTTCCGTTTATGGCTGTGGCTCACCTCGGGTGTCGTGACCAAGGAGTGGGTCGCAATTCACCGCAAACACCACGCCAAATGTGAGACCGTCGAAGATCCGCACAGCCCGCAGACGCGCGGAATCTGGAAAGTCCTGCTGGAAGGCGCTGAGCTGTACCGCGCTGAAGCCAAAGTAGCAGAAACCCTGAAAAAATACGGCCACGGCACGCCCGATGACTGGATGGAGCGGAATGTTTACAGCCGTCACTCGGTCATGGGCGTGGCGCTGATGATGATCATCAACCTCGCCGTGTTCGGCCCGATCGGCCTGACCATCTGGGCAGTGCAGATGGCATGGATGCCGATCATGGCGGCGGGCATCATCAATGGCGCGGGCCATTACTGGGGTTACCGCAACTTTGCCTGCGAAGACGCCAGCACCAATATTTCGCCGTGGGGTATCCTGATCGGCGGTGAGGAGTTGCATAACAACCACCACGCCTACGGCACCTCGGCACGTCTGTCCAACAAGTGGTATGAGTTTGACATCGGCTGGCTGTACATCAAGCTGATGACTTATGTGGGGCTTGCCACCGTTCGCAAGCTGGCGCCCACCGTGAAGTGGCAGTCGGCCAAACCGTTGTGCGATCTGGATACGTTGCAGGCGATCATCACCCACCGTTACGATGTGATGACGCGTTTTGTGAAAAGTGTGCGTGACGACAGTGCGGCCGAAATCGCCAAGCTGAAGGCCGGTTCGAATTTGCCGCAAAACTGGAATTTCGACAGTTTTCGCGGTTGGTTATACAAGGAGCCGAGCGAGCTTGCTGCGGCTGATAAGGTGCAACTGGACACGTTGCTGGGTAAGAGCGAGCGCCTGCAAACGGTCTATCGCATGCGCCAGGAACTGGCTGCCATCTGGGGACGCTCGACGGCAAGTCGCGAGCAGTTGCTGGAGCAGTTGCAAGCCTGGTGTAAACGCGCCGAAGAGAGCGGCGTGCAGTCGCTGAAAGATTTCTCCGTACGCCTGCGTTGCTATGCGTAGTGCTGGTTTGGGTGGCCTGAAGGCCGCCCGGATTTAGCAGGTATCCAGCCAACAAAAGCACCCCATAAAAAACCCGCCGATTGGCGGGTTTTTTATGGGGTGCAACCAGCCTTACTTCAGCTTGGTTTCCTTGTACATCACATGCTTGCGGGCTTTGGGATCGAACTTGCTGATCTCCATTTTCTCCGGCATGGTCTTTTTGTTTTTGGTTGTGGTGTAGAAGTGACCGGTGCCCGCAGTGGACTCCAGCTTGATTTTTTCGCGTCCGCCTTTAGCCATGATGGATCTCCTTAAACCGAAACGCCGTTGGCGCGCAGGTCAGCCAGGACGGATTCGATGCCATTTTTGTCGATGGTGCGCAATGCAGCGGTAGACAAACGCAGGCGAATCCAGCGGTTTTCGGCCTCGACCCAGAACCGGTGATATTGCAGGTTGGGCAGGAAACGACGCTTGGTTCTATTGTTGGCGTGGGAAACGTTGTTTCCAACCATGGGCTTCTTGCCCGTTACGACACATACGCGAGCCATGATGCTGCTCCAAAATTGAGGGTTAACTGGTTGGGATCAGCCTGTAGAGGCCAACCCGAGAACCGCGATTTATACCACAGCCTCTGAGAATGAGGCAAGCCCGGAACGGGCTCACAGGTGACCGGACTCCATGAACGACAGTGAAGACGCGCCCGCGACGATAAAGTGATCCAGCACGCGGATGTCCACCAGGGCCAGTGCTTCCGCCAGTTTCCGGGTGAGCACGCGGTCAGCCTGGCTGGGTTCGGCCACGCCGCTGGGGTGATTGTGTGCCAGGATTAGCGCGGCTGCGTTGTGCGCCAGCGCGAGCTTGATGATTTCGCGCGGGTAGACGCTGGTTTGCGTCAGGGTGCCGCGAAACAGTTCCTCGACTGCAATCACCCGGTTTTGAGCGTCGAGGAAGACGCAGCAAAACACCTCGTACTCCTTGCCGCGCAGTATCAGCCGCAGGTAATCGCGCACGGCGTGGGGTGACTCCAGTGCGTCACCCGACTGCATTTCCTCCGCCAGCGTGCGCCGTGCCATTTCCATTACGGCTTGCAGCAGGGCGTATTTGGCTTCGCCCACACCGGGCGCTGCGCAAGCGGATTGCTGGCTGGCGCGGCACAAACCGCCCAGGCCGCCAAAGCGTTCGATCAGTTCGCGTCCCAGGTCGACGGCGCTTTTGCCGACCAAGCCGGTGCGTAGAAAAACCGCGACCAGTTCGGCGTCCGTGAGTGTGGCTGCGCCCTGTTTCAGCAGTTTTTCGCGCGGACGCGTGTCCAAAGGCCAGTCGCAAATCGCCATATTCACCCCTGTTAGAATGTCACCATTGTCATGGGAATGTACGCCGGGAATCAAAATCGTGTCTCTGGCACATAAAAAAATCATTTTAGGCGTGACTGGCGGAATTGCGGCGTACAAGGCAGCCGAGCTGTGTCGCCTGCTGGTCAAGGGCGGTGCCGAGGTGCGGGTGGTGATGACCGCTGCCGCGCAACAGTTTGTAACGCCCCTGACATTTCAGGCCTTGTCCGGTCAGCCGGTGCTGACTTCGTTGTGGGACGCCGCCAGTGGCGACGGCATGGAACACATTCATCTGTCGCGCGATGCCGACCTGTTGCTGGTTGCACCGGCTTCTGCCGATTTTCTCGCCAAGCTCGCCCAGGGGCGGGCAGATGATCTGCTGTCCACCCTGTGCCTGGCGCGCACCTGCCCGCTTGCAGTCGCCCCGGCAATGAACCGTGAAATGTGGGCGGCTGCGGCCACCCAACGCAATCTGGAACAACTCTACGCGGACGATGTGAACGTGTTGGGACCCGCCACAGGCGAACAGGCGTGTGGCGAAATCGGGCTGGGACGCATGCTGGAGGCCGGCGAGATCGCGGCGGCCTTGGCGGGTTTGCTGGAAGCCGGGCCGCTGGCGGGCAAGCGGGTATTGATCACCGCCGGGCCGACGTTCGAGGCGATCGATCCGGTGCGCGGCTTGACCAATCGCAGTTCTGGAAAAATGGGCTATGCCGTGGCGCAGGCGGCGGCCGAGGCGGGCGCCGAGGTGTGTCTGGTGTCGGGGCCGACCTGTCTGGCGCCGCCTGTGGGGGTGCGCCGCATCAACGTCCAAAGTGCGGCCGAGATGCATGCAGCGGTGCTGGCCGAGTTGCCGAGCGAGGTGTTTATTGCAGTGGCGGCGGTGGCCGATTACCGGGTGGATGTCGCTGCAACCCAAAAAATCAAGAAAAGTGCCGTGCCGCTGACGCTGCAATTGATCCCCAACCCGGACATCCTGGCTGAGATCGCGGCATTGCCTGATGCGCCGTTTTGCGTCGGCTTTGCCGCCGAAACCGAGCGGCTGGCCGAGTATGCCGAAGCCAAACGCCTGCGCAAGAAGTTACCCCTGCTGGTGGGAAATCTGGCGCAGGACACGTTGGGGCAGGACGCCGCCGAGCTGGTGCTGTTCGACGCGCAGGGCCAGCATCCGTTGCCACGTGCTGACAAGCTGACCCAGGCACGTGCCCTGATTGGCCACTTATTGACGCTGTTGAACTGATGAGAAACTGACGAATATGAAGATGGATGTGAAGATTCTCGACACCCGGCTGCGCGATCAGTTGCCGCAATACGCGACCGCAGGCTCGGCCGGACTCGATTTGCGCGCCTGTATCGATGCGCCGATTACGCTCCAACCCGGCGAAACGCGGCTGATTCCGACCGGTCTTGCGATCCATTTGTCGGATCCCGGCTATGCCGCGCTGATCCTGCCGCGCTCGGGTTTGGGCCATAAACACGGCATCGTGCTGGGCAATCTGGTGGGGCTGATCGACTCGGATTATCAGGGGCAGCTCATGGTGTCGGCCTGGAATCGAAGCCAGCAGGCGTTTGAGTTGACGCCGCTGGAGCGGCTGGCGCAATTGGTCATCGTGCCGGTGATGCAGGCCGAGTTCAATGTGGTGGAGGATTTTGAAACGAGCCAGCGCGGCGAAGGCGGATTCGGCAGTACCGGGCGGCAATAAAGTCGGATTTTTTTACACCCCCAATCGACACACCCGACAGGCTGGCCTGTCGGGTGTGTTCGTATCGGGGCATGGATTTTGCTGTACTCAGGACTCACAGGCATCCCGAATGCGACTTGCCTGAAAAAAGTGCGGAACGATCAATCCTAGAGTTTGGAGCTTGCTGGCTTACACCTTATGTCCTCTTCGTCAATATTGCGGTTTGGCCTCACCCTGGTCTCGGCACTCGTGCTGTTGACCGGGCTGGCTACGGCTGCGATTTACCTGTCGCGGCCGCAGGCCCAGGCGGTGGCGGAAGAGCTCGACAAGCCGGTCATGGCGACGCAAATTGAATTTCTGGCCACGGCAATGCAGCGCAGCGCAGCGTTGATTGCCACCCATCCGCAAACGCTTGAATGTTTTGCCACGGCGGCGCCGGACGTGTGCCAGGCACAGGCCGCAAACCTGCATGCCTTGAATCAGGATGCGACCGTACTGTTCGTCACCGCAGGGCAAAACCAGCTACTGCCGGGATTTTTGCCGGGAGACACGCGGCGTCTGATTGCCAGTGCCGGGCGTGGGGGCGAAAGCGCATCTGCCAGTTTCAGCCTGTCGATTTCTCATCCGGTGGTGAATGCCGCAGGCCAGCGTATGGGGGTCGTCATTGTCGAGCAAAGCATGCCGCAATTGCAGGCGCTGTTCGACACCCTGCCGTTGCCGGACGCAGCCGCCTACGCCGAGTTGCAACAAAAGCAGGGCGAAGGCGCGGTCAATGTGCTGATGCGGCGTGGCAACCAGGCCATCAAGTTACGCAATGCGCCCAACTGGATTGCCCTGGCCGGCACGCCTTGGACAATCGCCGTCTGGCGCTACGAAAAGCCGATGATCGAACGGGTTGCGCCCTATTTTCTGGGTTGGCTGCTCGCCAGCCTGCTGATCGCGGTGCTGGTGATGGCGTTTACACTAACGGTACGCAACCGGGTTGGCGACAGCCTGCGCATGCTGGTGCGTTTTACCAATGATTTGCGGCAACAGCGACTGCGCGCGGATTATCCGGTGAGCCTGGAAGAGTTCACTTCGCCGCTCGAGACCATGCTGAAGATCGGCAAGATCATGCTCGGTAAACAGAAGGAAGTGACCTCACTGGCGCGCCTCGATCACTTGTCGCAAGTCCATAACCGGCGCAGTTTTGACGAAAAACAGAAAGAGCTGTTCGCCAGCATGAAAGACGGCTGGTCGCATAGTCTGCTGATCATGGATATCGACAACTTCAAGCAGGTGAACGACACCTTTGGTCACGAAGCGGGCGACCAGCTGATCATTAAATTTGGCGAAGCGCTGAAAGCCACGTTGCGCAACAGCGATTTCATTGCGCGCCTGGGGGGCGACGAATTCTGCGTGTTGTTTCCCTTTACGCCGCTGGAACGCGCTCAGGAGCTGGCCGAACGGCTGCGCGCCAAGATGCCGGAAAGCGTGGAGTTGATCAAGGGCGTGACGCAGCGGCTGTCGTGGAGCGGCGGCCTGTCGGAATACAGCCGTGATGACAAGGAAGAAAACGAGGCGCTGGCGCGGGCGGATGCCGCCTTGCTGGAGGCCAAGCGCGGCGGCCGCAATGTGACACGGATCAAGGCCGCCGCGTGAAGCGGGCCAGCAGCAATCCCAGTCCCAGCAATCCCCACGACGCCAGCACGGCAGAATTGCCCCAGCGTACATAGGGTGTGCTGCCGCTATAACCCTGAATCGACCCGCTGAGGCTGCCGCCGGTAAAGGGCGGCAGGCTGGCCAGCAGCCGACCGTGCGGATCGATGATGGCGGTGAGTCCGGTGTTGGTGGCGCGCAGCATCATGCGACCGGTTTCCAGCGCGCGCATCTGCGACATCTGCGCATGCTGCCAGGGCGCGAGCGAATCACCGAACCAGGCCAGATTGCTGACGTTCACCAGCACCGTCGCGGCGGGCAACTGGCGGATGATTTCCTCGCCAAAAACGTCCTCGTAACAAATATTCATGGCCACCTGCTGGCCGCCGACGGCAAGTGGCCGCTGGTCAGGGGCGCCGCGTGCGAAGTCGGACAGCGGAATGTGCAGCACCGTGACCACCCAGCCCCACACGGCTTTCAACGGAATGTATTCGCCGAACGGTACCAGATGCGTCTTGTGGTAGCGCTGGCTGGGCGCACTACCGAAGCTGATGACACTGTTGTAGTAGGCGCCATCCAGTGACCCGGTCGGCAGGCCGGCGAGGAGATCGCCGCCATTTTGCTGGCCGATCGATGTCAGCCGGGCGCGATCCGCGTCGGGCAACTCCGATTCAAACAGCGGTAAGGCGGTTTCGGGCAGCACGATGAGTTGCGCAGGCGCGGCGGCGGCGAGGCGCGCGTAGCTATCCAGCGTGGCGCGTGTTTTGCCGGGTTGCCATTTCATGTCTTGCGGAACATTGCCTTGCAGCAGTGCAACCGACGTCGGTGCGCCCAGCGGAGTGGTCCAGACGACGCCGCGCAAGTGCTGACCCGTGATGCCCAGCACCAGCACGGCAACAAGGGCCCAGGCACGCCATGCAGGCGGCCGATGCGGGGCGAGGCCCCACGCCAGCAGGGCCGCGATCAGGGCCATGACAAACGACACGCCATAGACCCCGAGCACCGGTGCATAGCCGGCCAGCGGGCTGGCCGGTACTTGTGAATAGCCCAGGGTGAGCCAGGGAAATCCGGTGAAGATCCAGCCCCGAACCCATTCCGACAGACCCCACAAAAGCGGGATTCCGAGCAGCAGTCGAAGGGTCGCTGAAGCCGGCCCGCGCTTAGTGCCTGAAGCCGGCACCTGCAGCGCGCCGACGAGCGCCGGGAGCAGCGCCATCACACTGCAAAAGACCAGCGTGGCGAGTCCTGCCAGTCCCATCGACATGCCGCCGTAGACCGACAGGCTGATGTAAATCCAGCTGACGCCGGTGAGGAAAAATCCCAGACCCCAGGCAAACCCGACGAGAAATCCGGCGCGCCGCGTCGACGCGCGCGACAGCAGGCCGAACAGCGCAGCCAGGCTCAGCAGCGGCAGCGGCCATAGATTGAACGGGGCAAAACCGGCGACGGCGAGTGCGCCGGCAAGCAGGCTGGCAAGGGGCAACAGGCAGGACACGCAGCGCATGGCGGGAAATTTACCCGCCATGGCTGCCGCGGACTCGATCAATGGCCCGACTCAAAATCGAGATGGCCGTCGATCACGGTGTAGCGTACCCGGCCCTGCATCGGGTGGTTGAGGAAGGGCGTGTTGTTGCTCTGGCTGAACAGCGACTGGGCGTTGACCACCCAATCGGCGTGTTCGTCGAACACGCAAATGTCTGCGCAACTGCCCACCGATAGATGCCCGCCCGGCACACCCAGAATCTGGGCCGGTTTCCACGAAATCAGGTCCAGCGCCTGGGCCAGAGGTACACCCATTTCACGCGCCCATTTCAGGGTCAGCGGCAGCAGCAGTTCGACCCCGGAAGCGCCAGGTGCGGATTCACCGAAGGGAACCTGCTTTTCGTTTTCATCGACCGGCGTATGGTCGGAACAGAGGGCGTCAATGGAGCCGTCGCGTAGCGCCTCGCGGATCGCATCGCGGTCGCGCAGACCGCGCAGGGGCGGGCATAAATGCAGATTCGAGTCGAAGCTGACGAGATCGTTTTCCGACAGGTGGACGTGGGTAGCGGCCACATCGCAACTGACCGCCAGGCCCTGCGCCTTGGCCGCGCGCACCATCGCAATGCCGTCACGCGTGGACAGGCGCATCAGGTGAACGCGGGCGCCGGTTTCGCGCGCCAGCTGCAAGATGGTGGCCAGCGCCACCGTTTCGGCCAGTGCGGGAATGCCGGGCAAACCGAGGCGCGTGGCGACGGCGCCATCATGGGCCACGCCATCCTGTGCCAGTGACACGTCCTGTGGCCGCAACCACAGGCTGAAACCAAAGGTGGCCGCGTATTCCATCGCGCGCAGCAGTACATGGGTGTCGGCAATCGGAGCGTCGGCCTGGGTAAAGGCGCGACAGCCTGCCTCCGTCAGCTCGGCCATTTCCGTGATCATTTTGCCTTCGAGCTTTTGCGTCAGTGCGCCGAGCGGGTAGACGCGCGGGCCGGGCAAATTCCGCGCGCGGAATTTCAGCATTTCGACCAGGCCGGGTTCATCCAGCGGCGGATCGGTGTCAGGCGGGCAGGCCAGCGACGTGATGCCTCCCGCAGCAGCGGCGAGCATTTCAGATTCCAGTGTGGCCCGGTATTCGTAGCCGGGTTCACGCAGCCGCACTGATAAATCGATGAGCCCGGGGCAGACGATCAGTCCGCTGGCGTCGATCGTGCGGTTGACGTGGAAATCGGCAGGGCGCTGGCCAATGGCGACAATTTTTCCGGCGGCGATGAAGAGGTCGGTGACTTCGTCACGTGCATTCATCGGGTCGATCACGCGCCCGTTCTGGATATGGATTTTCATGCTGCGCCCCCAGTCAGCATTGCCATCACCGCCATTCGCACGGCGATGCCGTAGGTCACTTGCGGCAGAATCACCGATTGCGGGCCGTCGGCCACGGCAGAATCGATTTCGACGCCGCGATTCATCGGGCCTGGGTGCATCACGATGGCATCCGGTTTGGCGAGCGCGAGCTTCTCCGGGGTCAGCCCGAAGAACTTGAAATACTCCTGCGCGGAAGGCAGCCGCGCGCTTTTCATGCGCTCGTTTTGCAATCGCAGCATGATGATCACATCGCAATCCTTGAGCCCGGCTTCCATGTTGTGGAACACCTTGACGCCCATTTGCTCGATGCCGACAGGCAGCAGAGTCTTGGGGCCGATCACGCGCACTTCGGGCACGCCCAGCGTGGTCAGCGCATGGATCTGCGAACGGGCGACGCGTGAGTGCAGCACGTCGCCGACGATGGCCACGGTCAGGTTGTGGAACGCGCCCTTGTAGCGCCGGATGGTGAACATGTCGAGCAGGCCTTGCGTTGGGTGCGCGTGACGGCCATCGCCTGCATTGACCACCGAAATGTGCGGCGCGACGTGTCGCGCGATGAAGTGCGCTGCGCCGGACTGGCCGTGACGCACGATGAACATGTCGGCATGCATCGCGGACAGGTTGTCGACGGTGTCGAGGATGGCTTCGCCCTTGCTCTGGCTGGAGGTGGAAATATTCAGATTGACCACATCGGCAGACAGACGCTTGGCGGCGATTTCAAACGTAGTTCGGGTGCGCGTCGACGGCTCGAAGAACAGGTTGAAGATGCTCTTGCCGCGCAGCAGCGGGACTTTTTTGACTTCGCGTTCGCCCACATCCATGAAGGATTCGGCGGTGTCGAGAATTTGCGTCAGGATGGCACGGGGCAGGCCGTCGAGGGTGAGGAGGTGGTGCAGTTTGCCGTCTTCTGTGAGTTGTAAGTTCATGCGAGTGAGAGCGTGAGGTGGCCGTCGTCGAGGCGGGAGAGATTGATATTCTGGTGTTTCGGTACGTTGAGTGTGAGGCCGACGAAATCCGGACGGATCGGCAGTTCATGGTCGCCGCGATCAATCAAGACCGCGAGCCGGATCGTCGCTGGGCGGCCATAGTCGAACAGCTCGTTCATCGCCGCGCGTACCGTGCGGCCGCTGTGCAGCACGTCGTCCACCAGCAGGATGTCGCGGCCTTCCAGATCAAACGGCAGGTTGGACGGCTTGACCTGCGGATGCAGGCCGATGCGCGAAAAGTCGTCGCGGTAAAACGAGATGTCGAGCGTGCCCAGCGGCTGGGCGCATTTCAGCAGCGCATGCAGGCGTTCGGCCACCCATACGCCGCCGGTGTGGACACCGACGATGAACGTGTCGGGGGTGAGCGTGGGCGCGATGGCGTCAGCGAGTTGGGTAATGAGCGTGTGAGCTTCAGGCAATGAGGCGTTCATCAAAAAAACCTTGCAAAATGAGTTGGGCGGCAACAGCGTCAACCAATGCCTTGTTTTTTTTGCCGTGGATGCCGCGGGCATGCAGTTCGGATTCGGCCGCCGTGCTGGTGTGGCGCTCGTCGATCCAGAACACCGGCAAGTTGAAAGTGGATTCCAGTTTGCGCGCAAAGTTTCGTGCTACCCGTGTCATCTCATGCTCGCTGCCATCGACATGGGTCGGCAAGCCGAGCACCAGCAACACGGGCTGCCATTCTGCGATGAGCTTGCCGATGGCGATGAGCCTCGCATCGGTGGAGTCGGCCTGGATCACGGTGAGCGGATGCGCCACGCCGATCGACAGCTCCCCCGAGGCCACGCCAGTGCGTTTCAGACCGAGGTCAAAGGCCAGCACCGTGCCGTGGGTGTCTGCGTATTCCACTGCTGGATTCAGGCGTGCCCGGCTTCGTCAGACAGGCTGGCGAAATCGATACCAAGAAGTTTCATCGCGGCGTCCAGGCGGGCTTCGGGCGCCAGGTCGAAAATCACCTGCGGATCGGCCGCGACCGATAGCCAGGCGTTCTGCTTGATCTCCTCTTCGAGCTGGCCGGGCGACCAGCCGGCGTAGCCCAGCGACACCATGAATTTTTCCGGCCCCTCGCCCTTGCTGACCGCTTCGAGCACATCTTTCGAGGTGGTCAGGCTGATGGCGTCGCTGACCGTCAGCGTTGAGCTGAAAGTCAGCGGCGGCGTATGCAGGACAAATCCGCGCTCGGTTTGTACCGGGCCGCCGAAATAGACGATGTCGCTGTGCAGGCGTTCGGGCAGCGGCAGGCCGATCTGCTCAAACAGGGTCGATAAATCCAGTTCGATCGGTCGATTGACGACGACGCCCAGAGCACCCTGAGCGCTGTGCTCGCAGATGTAAGTCAGTGAGCCGTGGAAATTCGGATCGACCATGTTGGGCATGGCGATCAGAAAATGGTGGGTGAGATTTACGGTATCCATCATGGCTTCTCCATTGTAATCTGCCTCAAATCCGGCAAGCACCTCTTTTTGCATCCGTTTCCCTGACTATAGCGACCCGCATCTTCCATGCCTGAATACACCCGTGCCCTTGTCTGGTTTCGCCGCGACCTGCGTAACTACGATCATGCCGCGCTGTACCATGCCCTGAAACAGGCGCGCGAAGTCGTCTGCGCCTTTGTTTTCGACCGCGAAATCCTGGATGCGCTGCCCGACCGCGCCGACCGCCGCGTCGAGTTCATCCACGCCAGCCTCGGCGAACTGCAGCAGGCCCTGCAGGCGCAGGGCGGCGGCCTCGTGGTCAGAGTTGGGATGGCGCGCGAGGAAATCGTGCAGCTGGCGACCGAATTTCAGGTCGAGGCGGTTTTTTTCAATCACGACGACGACCCTGCTGCACTGGCGCGCGATACGGCCGTCGAAATTGCGCTGCGCGAGCGCGAAATAGCCGTTCATCATTACAAGGATGCGGTGGTTTTCGAACGTGAGGAAGTGCTCACAATTGGCAAAACCCCCTTCAGCGTGTTTACACCCTATAAAAATGCCTGGCTCAAGACCCTGACACCGTTTTATCTGCGTGCCTATCCGGTCGATGCCTGGGTCGATCGCCTGATACCCGCTTCAACGCCGATTCCAGCCTTGTCCGACATCGGGTTTGCGTCCACCAACCTGCGCCAATTGAAACTGCCCACCGGCATGGCTGGTGGCGCACAGCTATTCGAGGATTTTCTGCAGCGAATCGAGGGTTATCAGGAAGTGCGTGATTTTCCTGCCCTGAAAGGCGTGTCCTACCTGTCGGTGCACCTGCGCTTCGGCACGGTTTCCATCCGCCAGCTTGCCGCTGCGGCCTGGCAGCAAGGCGGGCGCGGCGCGCAGACCTGGCTGGCCGAGCTGATCTGGCGGGATTTTTACCATCAGATTCTGTGGCACCGTCCCGATGTCGCCGTTGGGCATGCGTTCAAATTGCACTACAACGCGCTGCCCTGGCCGAACCCGGCCGGGCATTTTGAAGCGTGGTGCGAGGCGCGCACCGGCTATCCGCTGGTTGATGCGGCCATGCGCCAGCTCAACCAGACCGGTTACATGCACAACCGCTTACGCATGGTGGTCGCGAGTTTTCTGACCAAGGATTTACTGGTCGACTGGCGGCTGGGCGAACGCTATTTCGCCGCCAAGCTGATCGACTTCGATCTCGCTGCCAACAGTGGCGGCTGGCAGTGGGCGGCGTCGGTGGGCTGCGACGCGCAGCCCTGGTTCCGCATCTTCAACCCGGTCACGCAGTCGGAACGCTTTGATGCGCAAGGGAGGTTCATTCGCCGCTATCTGCCGGAACTCACCCGCGTGCCTGACGCATTCATCCATGCTCCGTGGCGCTTGCCCGTTGCGGAGCAACAGCAGGCGGGGTGCGTGATCGGACACGACTATCCGGCACCGATTGTCGAGCACGCAGCGCAACGCGTTCGGGCGCTGGATTTATTCAAGAGCGCAGTGGCCAAGCCGTAATAGAAGAAAATCGGAATAAAAAATGGCATGCTGCGCTTCAGTGGAATCAACTCAACAGGACACAGGTTGCACCCCCTGCGGCAGGTCGTGCATAGGGGTCGGGCGTTGACCCAAGTCCACAATCCACCAATACTGACAATATGATTGTGGGTATTTTTGCTTTCCCAACCCGGAGCCTGCCTATTTAATGCGATTACCCAGACAAGACCTGCCCCATCGCATCGGCATGCTGTTGCTGGTGTTGTGCGTGCCGCTGCTGCTGTGGCAGACCGTGCCGGTCAATCAGTCGGCCATTCCGGGGCCGGCATTTCTCGCAGTCCATTCGATGCTGGAGATCATTGCCATCGTCGTTGCTGCGCTGGTCTTTTTTACCGGCCACGGTGCAGAGAGAGCCCCTCGAGCAGTACGTTCTCTTGTCCTGGGCTATGCGTTTCTGGCCGTCGCGCTGTTCGACATCCTGCATTTTCTGACTTACCTGGGCATGCCGGATGTGGTGAGCCCCAATTCCCCCCACAAATCGATTTTGTTCTGGTTGTGTGGACGTGTTGCGGCGGGGGTGGGGTTGCTGGCTTATGTCCTGATTCCTGCGGGGCGTGTGACGCGCGACGCGGTGCGGCGTGGCGCGTTGGCGGGCGTGTTGCTGGGCGTGGGGGCGGTTGCGACCGCGTTTTTGAGCACACCGCAATCGATGCCGTCGATGTACGTGGGCGGAATCGGCTTGACCCCGCTCAAGATCGCCCTCGAATGGGGGGTGTTTTGCCTGTATCTGGCGATCGCCGGCCTGTTGTATCTGCGCCGCAGGCAGGTCACGCACTGCAATGTCGACAGCTTGATGCTGGCCCTGCTGCTGATGGCTGCGGGCGAACTGTTCTTTATCGTGTACGTGGAGGTGAGCAGCACCGCCAATCTGCTCGGGCATCTTTACAAAGTGGTTGCCTACTATTTTCTCTACCTCGCGATTTATGCCGATGCGGTGAGTCAGCCTTACCGCCAGATGCATCACATGCTGACCCATGACGATCTGACCGGTCTGCCCAACCGCGCGGCGTTCAATGAAAAGCTCAACCAGGCGGTGGCGCGCGCCCGGCACGATGCGCCCTGCGCAGTGTTGCTGCTGGATCTGGATCATTTCCAGAATGTGAACGACACGCTGGGTCACGAACACGGTGATTTGCTGCTGGTTGCCGTGGCCGGTCGCATTCAGGCGAGTTTGCCGAAAACCGCTTTTTTGGCCCGTTTCAGCGGCGACGAGTTTGTGATCCTGCTGGAAAACACGGCTATTGATTCGGCAAAACAGGTTGGCCAGGATGTGCTGCAGGCCATGGAGCGCGAATTCGACATCGAAAACGACCACCTGGGCATCAGCGCCAGCCTGGGCATCGTCGCCTATCCAACTGACGGTGATTCGGCGAGCGTCCTGATGCGCTACGCCGATCTTGCGCTGCACCGGGCCAAGTCGTCCGGTCGCAATTGCCTGATCGTGTTCAGCCGTGATTTGTCGGCCGAGATTCAGCGCCGCGTGCTGCTGGAGGCGCGGTTGAAGCACGCCCTGCAGCGCGAGGAATTTGCGCTCCACTACCAGCCCAAGCTGGAAATCCGAACCGGTCACCTGGTGGGCTGGGAGGCGCTGTTGCGCTGGAATTCGCCGGAACTGGGCGCAGTCAGCCCGGAAGAATTCATTCCGATTGCCGAACAAAGCGGGCTGATTTTGCCCATTGGCGACTGGGTGCTGCGGGAGGCCTGTCGCCAGATGCGCGTCTGGCAGGATCTGGGCCTGGTCGCGGGCAGCATGGCCGTCAACCTGTCGACGCGGCAGTTTCGGCAAACAGATCTGGCCGAGGAAATCAGTGCCGCCATCCGGGACGCCGGGCTGGTACCGGGCGATCTCGAACTGGAAATCACCGAGTCGTCGATCATGGACAACCAGACTTCTGCCGCCAGCGTACTGGCAGGACTGGAGCATCTTGGCATGCGCATCGCGGTGGACGACTTCGGCACCGGCTATTCTTCGCTGAGTTACCTGAAAACCTTTTCCATCCACTGCCTCAAGATCGATCGCTCGTTCATCCGCGACATTCCCGGTGACGAAAACGATACGGCGATTGTGCGAACCATTATTGCCCTGGCCAGCAGTTTGGGCCTGATTGTGGTCGCTGAGGGCGTCGAGACGGAGGCCCAGCTGGCCTACCTGCGTGCCAACCATTGCGATCAGATCCAGGGGTATCTGTTTAGCCGTCCATTACCACCGGACGCGTGCCTGGCCCTGATGCGCGACAGAGCGGGACTGGCGGTCGCGTAGCGTGTCTGCTTTCGGTAGGCAGGCAACAAAAAACCGGGCATTGCCCGGTTTTTTGTTGCCTCAGCCTCACGTCGACCTGAAATCGGTCAGCGCTTACGCAGCCTTCTCGTGATGGTAGCCCGTAACGGTATCGACTTCGGTCTTGGAGCCGAGGATCACCGGCACGCGCTGGTGCAGGCCTTCCGGGGCGAGGTCAAGGATACGCTCGCGGCCGGTGGTGGCAGCGCCGCCCGCCTGCTCAACCAGAAAAGCCATCGGGTTGGCTTCGTACAGCAGGCGCAGCTTGCCGGCCTTGGCGGGATCCTTGGTGTCCTTGGGGTACATGAAGATGCCGCCGCGGGTGAGGATGCGGTGCACTTCGGCCACCATCGAGGCAACCCAGCGCATGTTGAAGTCCTTGCCGCGGGGGCCGGTTTTGCCAGCCAGGCATTCGTCTACATAACGCTGGACGGGCTTTTCCCAGAATCGCTGGTTGGACGCGTTGATCGCGAATTCCTTGGTTTCGGTGGGAATCTGCATGTTGGGGTGGGTCAGCACGAATTCGCCGATGTCGCGGTCGAGTGTGAAGCCGTTGGTGCCGTTGCCGAAGGTCAGCACCAGCATGGTGGACGATCCATAGATGGCATAGCCTGCACAGACCTGTTGGGCACCGGGCTGCAGGAAGTCTTCGGTGACGGCCGCGCGGCCGGCGACGGGCGCTTTCAGGATCGAGAAGATGGTGCCAACGGAGATGTTCACGTCCACGTTGCTGGAGCCGTCGAGCGGATCGAACACCAGCAGATATTTGCCGAGCGGGTACTGGTTGGGGATCGGATAGAGTTCGTCCATTTCCTCGGAAGCCATGCCAGCCAGGTGTCCGCCCCACTCGTTGGCACCGATCATGATGTCGTTGGTGATGACATCGAGCTTTTTCTGCGTTTCGCCCTGCACGTTTTCGGAATCGAGCGAACCCATTACGCCCAGCAGCGCCCCCTTGTTGACGACGTTGGAAATCGCCTTGCAGGCGATAACGACGTCATTCAACAGGGAAGTGAAATCGCCAGTGGCGCCGGCAGTGCGGCGTTGTTCTTCGATGATGAACTGGGTAAGGGTGGTACCGGAATGCATGGCAATCTCCAAAAGACGGATAAATAAGTAAAAATATTCGAACAATCAAACATTTTATCACGTGATAAAGACACTCGATCGCTGCGGCTCATGCCGGAATGACAGGCATGAAAAACCCGCCTTGCGGGCGGGTTTGGCGGCCGGCCAGTTTCGGCGTGGTCGTACTGGCTGTCAGGCAGCGCGGCGCGAAGCGAATTCGCTGCGGCGATGCACGGCAAATCCGACCAGACCCAGGCCCGCAAGCAGCATGGTCCAGGTGTCGGCTTCGGGCACCGGGGTGACGGCAGCCTGGACCGTGAGCGTGCGCAGCTTGGCAAAATCGTTGGCCTGCGTCAGGCGCGCCGACACGGCAAGCCAGTCATACGCGCCGGTAAAAGCGGATAAATCCACCGTTTTGATGGTGTCGATACGGCTGGCGTTGCTGGCGGTCAAGGCGCGGCCGAGATCGTTGGACTTTTGTCCGGCGAGCGCAAGACTGCCGCTGCCTGCCCACAGGCTGAGGTCGGAGTCGCCGCCAAATTGCTGCAGGCTCAGGTTGCCGAGCTTTACCGCACTGGAAAAGCTGAACAGGATGAGATCAGTGGACCCCTTGTTGTCGAGTGCGTGCATGGTGTTCGCAGCCGAGCAGTTGAGGCCTTCGTCTTGGTTGCACACGCCGATGCCGAAGCCACTGAAGATTTCCAGCTCGGCGGTTTCGTAACGGTTGCTTTTTCCTGTGGTTGACCAGGCGGTTGCGGTGGTGGTCAGGCCATCCAGGGTTTGGCTATAGCTGTTGCCGAATGCGTCTGCCGGGTTGCCGGAGACAAAGGAAAACTCGGTTGCGGCCGCCGCCTGGGTTGAGCACAGGGCGGTTGCGAGCAGAATGGAACGCAGGCTGAAAGACATAACAACTCCTGATGAATGTAAAGAACGCCACGCAGGCTTTGCTTCTATCAACGCAAATTGCATTCCAGGTAGAGGGGGTGTCGATCCGGAACAGGAGAAGGGCTGGGTTGAACACGCCCGCTGGCGCGGGATGCGTTCGATGAAAGACCGCAACCTATTGAGCAACAAAGGTTTTTTATATGGATCGGTTTAGTCGGTGCCGACCAGCTGGTCAGATCGGGTAAAGGTCCAGGTGCGGGTGATCGACAGGATGTCGGTTTTTTTCCGCATGTCTGCTGGAAAAGCCGCATAAGGTGATGCAAGTTCGACAATCTTGACTGCGGCAGCATCGAGAATTTTTGAGCCGGATGTGCTGTCGACCACGACCCCCTCGAGGCTGCCATCCACACGGATGGATACGGTGAGTTTCAGGCTGCCGTAAACGCCCTGTCGCCGCGCAGCCTCCGGGTAATTGACGTTGCCGACGCGCTCCACCTTGGTGACCCAGTCTTCCACGTAGCGCGCAAATGCATATTCCTTGACGTTCGCACCGACGAAGGTGCGTTTCGGGCGTTTTTGATAGGTATCCCATTGCTGCGAGATGCTGGCCTGCAATTGCGCCATTTCGCGTGCCTGCTGGTTGAGCTGGCTGGCGTCGATGGCGGGCTGGTTGGGGCGCGGCGCGGGGGAGGGCGCGCGGTGCTGCAAGGCGGCGTCCGTTTTCAACTGGCTGAGCAGTGCGCGGGCTTGCTGTTCCAGGTCCGCCACGCGGGTTTGCATGGCCGCTTCTTCCGCGCCGGTCTGGGTGCGTGGGCTGGCCGGCAGCGGGCTTTTCAGCCGCCGCTCCGCGTCGGTATTGCCGCCACCGGCCAGGTTGACTTGCGCCAGCGCATCCGGGTTGAGCGGCGATTCCATGCTTTTGGCATTGACCAGCACCACGTCCATCGGCAGGTTGGGGTCTTCAAACAGACGCGGGTTGACCTGCACGAACTGGGTCGACAGCACCATGCCATGCACCGCAGCCGATGCCAGCATCGCCAGCGCCATGCGCGTGCCTTGCCTGGAGGGTGCGGCGAGGGATGGGGGAGGGTTGGGCACCGGGTGGACCAGAAATGAGGACTGACTGGATTTTACGAGACGGCAGGGTCGCTGTCAGGGGGCGTTGCGACCGGGGGCGTCAGCACTTCCAGCAATTCGGCGTGGAACGTGATATCGAGCAGGTCGATGCTGGAAATCGCCAGCCGCACTTTCGCGCCGGGCGCAGTGCCCATCACGGACGGCGCGCGCGTCACCAGCGGTAGGCAGTCGAAGCGCACCAGGTCTTCGCGGATCACGCTGGCGGTGGCTTCGCTGATGGCCTCCTGCTGCAGCCAGCGAAGCATCCAATAGCGTTCGAGTTTGCGCTGGAATTCGTTGTAGGCGTCGTAGGCCAGTTCGAATTCGCGTACCACTGAAAACAGCTGCTCGCTGCGCGGCGGATAGGCCGGGTCGGTCTGCTGCACCAGCGAAATCAGTTGGCGCTGGTTGACCAGATCGACATAGCGCCGCAGCGGCGACGATGACCACGCGTATTGGTCGACGCCGAGACCGACGTGGGGGTCGGGCGAGGTGGTCATGCGCGTCTTGCCGCCCGATTGCGCCCGGTAAATGCCGGGGATGCGGTTTTCCGCCAGCCAGCCGCCCCAGTGCGCGTTGGCAAAAATCATCAATTCGGACACCACTTTATCGATCGGGCTGCCGCGTTTACGCGGCACGATGCTGATGCGTTCGCCATCGACCTTGAAGTTGTAGTCGACGCGGTCGACCGTGTCGGCCTTGCCGCGCCCGGCTTCCAGCACGGCGGCGAAATCGCGCAGCCATTCGAGCTCGCGGCGGTAGGGGTAATCGGGCACCGCAGGGTTGCGCAGGGTGTCGTCGTTGAATTGCGTTTCCAGCGTTTCGTGACGCAGGTTGGCCGCGATGTGCACCATTTCCAGTTTGGTTTCGGTGCCGAGCACGCGCAGGTCGGACGCCACATCCACATAAAGCGACAGCGCCGGGCAGTCGTGGGTTTCACCCAGCGTGTAATGGTGGATCAAAGCGTCCGGCAGCATGGTGATTTTGTTGCCGGGGTAATACACGGTCGACAGCCGTTCGCGTGCCAACTGGTCGAGCTCTGAACCCGGCGCGATGCCGAGTGCCGGCGCGGCGATGTGGATGCCGACGCGGATGCTGCCGTCGGCGCGCCATTCGACCGACAGCGCGTCGTCGATTTCGGTGGTCGCTTCATCGTCCATCGAGAACGCGCGCACGCTGCTTTTGGGGAGCTCGGGTGGATCGAGGGGTTCGCTGGTGGGCGCGAACTCGGTGCCGCGCGGAAAGTATTCCAGCAGGAAGCTCGCAAGGTGGAATTCGAGGGTGGACGGGATGGCGCCACAGCGCTCGATCAGCCGCAACGGCGAAAGGCCACTGGCCGTGGCCGCGTCTTCCAGCGCCTTGTATTCCAGCGTGTTCTTGTCCGGCGCGATGAGGATGCGCGGCACCAGCGAGGTGTATTCCGGCGGCAGGCGAAATGCTGCGAGTTCGGCCGCCAGATGCGCCTGCCGCTCGGCCACCAGGCGTTTCTTCTCCAGCCCGGCCTTGGCCGCTGCCAGGGTTTCGGCAGGCGCGGGGCGATAGCGTCCCTTGCCCTTCTTGTGGAAATAAATCGGCGAGGTATGCAGCTTCATCAGCAGCGCAACCGATTCCGCCGGGCGCGGCGCGTGGCCGTAATACTCCTGCGTTAGTGCTTCGAAGCCGAATTCGTCGGTGCCTGCGGCTTCCCACAAAAAGTCGGCGTCGAGCTCGCTTGTCAGCGTCTCCGCTTCGGCCATCACTTCGCTCGGTGCGGGCGCGGCAAAGCGCAACAGGATATTGGCCGCCTTGATCTTGCTGCGTTTGCCCGAGGCGGTTTCCACCTGGGCGGTGGCATCGGACTCGGACAGGATCGAACCGGCCTTGAAGTGGCCGTCTTCTTCAAAAATGAGATGCATGAAAACTCAGAAATCCAGGAGGGTTTGAAAGTGGCGCTCGAACCCGGCAAAGCCGTGGTCGCCGCCGTCTTCGATGATCTGTGCGGCGCCGGCGTAATACGCCACGGCGTCGCGGTAATCCAGCACTTCGTCGCCGGTTTGCGCCAACAGCAGGTAGCGTTCGGGGCGGCTGATGCGCGCTATATCCAGCGCGGCAAGCTCGTCCAGATGCGCCTCGGTCAGGGCCCATTGTTCGCCGCTATGCCAGTTGGTCTGCGGTCCGAGTGCGCTGCGCAGCAGGGTATGGGCATGCACCGCCGGGTTCACCAAGATCGCTTTGCAGCCGAGCTTTTCCGCCAGATGCGTGGCATAAAACCCGCCCAGCGAACTGCCGACCAGGGTGACCGTAGCGGGATTGGCGTGCGCCAGCGTGGTTTCGATGGTCGCGATGGCCGCGCGCGGACTGTTGGGCAGCGCCGGGCAGGCATAGTCTGCCCGGCGACCGCTTTCCGCCATGAAGTCGCCCAGCTGCCGGGCTTTGCTGGAAGCGGGCGAGGAGTTGAAGCCGTGGAGGTAGACGATCATGGCGGCGGATTTTACCGGGGCAGTGTTGCGTGAAATGAGCGGGTGCCCGTGTGTGCGCCCGTCTTATTCGATTAGTGTTTGGCCGGATGCACCATCAGGCGGTCGATGTAGGCAATTGATACGGCGGATGCGATGAACGCCATATGAATGACGGTCTGCCACAACAGCACTTCGTTGGTCAGGTTCGGTGCATTGATGAAGGACTTCAGCAAGTGGATTGACGAGATGCCGATGATGGCGGTGGCGAGCTTGACCTTCAACACGTTGGCGTTGACGTGCGACAACCATTCGGGTTCGTCGGGATGGCCTTCGAGGTTCAGGCGCGAGACAAAGGTTTCATAGCCGCCGACGATGACCATGATCAGCAGGTTGGAGATCATCACCACATCGATCAGGCCCAGCACGATGAGCATGATTTTTTCTTCGCTGAGCGAGAACGTGCCGAACACCAGGTGTTCCAGCTCGACCATGAAGTGCACCACATAGACCAGCTGGGCAATGATCAAGCCCAGGTAGAGCGGCACCTGCAGCCAGCGGCTGCCGAACAGGACTGAGGAGAGGACTTTGTTGCTGGTGCTGATGGGCAGGGTGCTTGGGGGTTTCATGTTTAACGGTAAGGAGTAAGGGGTGAGCAGTAAGCGGCAAGGGTGTTACAAAACGTAGCGCGCTGGATTAAATAGCGCGCTACAGGACATAGCGTGCCAGGTCTTCGCGCGCGGCAAGCGCGGCCAGCCGCGTGGTGACCGCGTCGGCATCGACCACGTAATCGCCGGTGACGTTCCCGGCGTCGTAGGAAATGTCCTCCAGCAGTTTTTCCATCACCGTGTGCAGGCGGCGCGCGCCGATGTTTTCGGTGCGTTCGTTCACTTCAAAGGCAATTTCGGCGAGGCGGCGAATGCCGTCTTCGGTGAATTTGAGCTGGACGCCCTCGGTCGCCAGCAGCGCTTCGTACTGGCGGGTCAGGCAGGCATCGGTACCGGTCAGGATGCGCTCGAAGTCTTCCACGCTCAACGCCTGCAGTTCGACGCGAATCGGCAGCCGGCCTTGCAGTTCGGGGATGAGGTCGGACGGTTTGGACAAGTGGAACGCACCGCTGGCGATGAACAGGATGTGATCGGTTTTCACCATGCCGTGCTTGGTCGACACGGTGGTGCCTTCGATCAGCGGCAGCAGGTCGCGCTGCACGCCCTGGCGCGACACATCACTGCCGTGCGCGTCGCTGCGGGTGGCGATCTTGTCGATCTCGTCAAGAAACACGATGCCGTTCTGCTCGACGGCATCCAGCGCCTGCTGCTTGATGTCCTCGTCGCCAATCAGGCGGGCGGCTTCTTCCTCGGTGAGCAGTTTGAAGGCGTCGCGTATGTTCAGCTTGCGGCTCTGCCGGCGGCTTTGCCCAAGATTGCTGAACATGCCCTGCAATTGCTGTGAAAAATCTTCCATCCCCGGTGGGGTGAAGATTTCCATGCCGGGGTTGATGGCTGCCAGCTCGATTTCGATTTCCTTTGTGTCGAGCTCGCCTTCGCGCAGCATCTTGCGGAAACGCTGGCGTGCCGCGCCTTCTTCGCGCGGCGGCTCGGATTCATTGAAGCCGACGCTGCGCGGTGGCGGCAGCAACACGTCGAGAATGCGTTCCTCGGCGGCTTCCTCGGCGCGGAATTTCACTTTCTGTGTCGCCTGCGCGCGCAGATCCTTGATCGCGGTTTCCATCAGGTCGCGGATGATGGTGTCGACATCGCGCCCGACGTAGCCGACCTCAGTGAACTTGGTCGCCTCTATCTTGATGAAGGGCGCGTTGGCCAGGCGTGCCAGCCGCCGTGCGATTTCGGTTTTGCCGACGCCGGTGGGGCCGATCATCAGGATGTTTTTTGGCGTGATTTCGTGGCGCAGAGGTTCCGCCACCTGTTGCCGCCGCCAGCGGTTGCGCAAAGCCACCGCCACCGCACGCTTGGCAGCCGCCTGGCCGACGATGTGTTTGTCGAGTTCGTGGACGATTTCTTTGGGAGTCATGGACGGTGAGCGGTAAGCAGTGAGCGGGAAACGGTAAAACCGCTCACAGGGTTTCGATGACGTGGTTCTGGTTTGAGTAAATACAGATGTCGCCTGCAATAGTGAGGCTCTTTTTCACGATTTCAACCGGGGAAAGCTCGGTGTTCTGCAGCAGCGCTACTGCGGCGGACTGGGCAAACGCACCGCCTGAGCCGATGGCGGCGATGCCGAGTTCGGGTTCCAGTACGTCGCCGTTACCGGTGAGGATTAGCGTGTAGTCGCGGTCGGCGACGGCGAGCATGGCTTCGAGCCGTCGCAGCATGCGGTCGGTGCGCCAGTCCTTGGCGAGGTCGACTGCGCTGCGCAGCAGGTGTCCCTGGTGCTTTTCCAGCTTGGCCTCGAAGCGTTCAAACAGGGTGAAGGCATCGGCGGTGCCTCCGGCGAACCCGGCCAGGACTTTTTCCTGGTACAGCCGCCGAACCTTGCGGGCGGTAGCCTTGATCACGATATTGCCCAGCGTGACCTGGCCGTCGCCACCGAGAGCGACTTCATCACCCCGGCGTACGGAAAGAATGGTGGTGCCGCGATATTGTTCCATGGGTGAGGCGATCTAAAAAGGGTTAAGCAGGTCAGGCTGCAGGCAGCGATGCAGCACGCTGGCTGATTGGGCTCCTTGTGTGGTGCAGTTTTTCGGCCAATTTCGATGTACTCGGATTATACGGGGGCAGGCGAAATGCTAGCCTGCCCGATCCGGTTGGGCGACCTCAGGCCGGATGGAGCGGAACGAGATGCGCCAGCTGGTCGATGCCCATGACGCGGAAGAGTTCGTGGATCAGCGCGTTGTGGCCGCGCAGGGTGATGGACTTGCCGCTGCCCAGGCATTGCATCAGCACGCTGATGAATTGGCTGACGCTGCCGTAGTCGACGCGGGTGACTTGCGTCAGATCAACCAGGACTTCGTCGTGACTGGCGGCATAGGTTCCAACTTCCTGCAGTGCACTGTCGTTGGCGGGGGTGATTTCTCCGCTGAGGCGCAGCGCGTCGTCGCGTGGCTCGACTGGCGCGGCCTGCACGACCACAGCGGCCTGCACTTCGCTCCAGGACGGCGGCGAGACTTCAAAGCGCACCGCATAGTCCACCGCCAGGTTTTCGAAGTTGTCTTCCTGACCGAGCGTCTGGTACAGCTCCAGCAACAGCAGCCAATGAACCGCACGGCTGTGGGTGGCGCGATTCAGGTCCTGCAGCAGCGCAATGAAGCGATCCACGCCGCTGACCTGCAGCTTGCGCCTAGCCTTGGTGGCGCTGTTGAGGATTTTGGCGCACTCGCTCGCACCGGCTTCATCCACCATCTCGATGTGAGAGAAATCAATCAGGACCACGGCAGTTTTGGCTGCGCTTTCAATGCACTCGCGTAACGAGGCTGCTGCCGTTTTGTCGAGCAAGCCGGGAAGCGCCAAGCTTGCAGCTTGATCCTGTTTCGGCGCGGCAGCTGCACTACTGAGGGCTTTTTGCCAGACCGGCGGTGACGATTCGAAGCGAACAGCAAAATCCAGTGCCAGCTGATCGAAGTCTTTTTCGCGATTCTGGATATCGTACAGGTCGAACAACATGTACCAGGCGCGCAGATCGCCTGTGTCCAGAACGTCCCGCAACAGGCGCTCGGTCATGTCGTTCTGGCCGCTCGCATACAGAATGGCGGCTTCGTCTACCGGAGACTGCGGTGCGCCACTGGTTTCTTCCACCACGATCCCGCTGGTGGCCATGTTCATGGTCAACAGGGTTTCGGTCGACAAATCGTCTATTTCAGGCGCAGTTGCGCCCGCCGGCTGATTGGCCGGGCTGGGTGTTTTGTCCTTGTTTTTTTTGAAGAACGAGAGAGCCACAGAATAGTCGTGCTGGAATCAATAGTTAGGCTTGGATACTAGCGCTGTCGACCGTTTGCGGCAAGCAAGTGACGTTCTGCGGCAGTTTGTCTGCAAACACGAACATTCATGCTGGCTTACCGGGGCGGGGTGGCATCCAGTTTCAGCGCGCCCTCCTTGAACGCCTTGAACGCGCTTTGGTAGTAAGCAATCGCTTCATCGCGCAAACGAGGCACGGTGGCGGTCGGCGTGGCATCGCCCTTGGCGTCGATCTGGAACGTGTCGACACGCTGCTTGGGGCCGAGCACCACCAGCTTGCCGTCTTTCAGATAGCCCAACTCCTGATAGTTGCTGATGAAGGCACGGCGGTTCTGCGGGCGCCCCGGTTCGTCTTGCTCGAACAGCGAAATGCCGAAGAAGTGGTCATCACCGGGCAGTCCCATGACATCGAGCAGGGTGGGGGGGAGGTCGATCTGGCTGGCCAGGCGATCGTCGCGTCCCGGCTTCAACAGATCGGGCGCATACAGGATCAGCGGAATGCGGTAGCCCTCCAGCGGCAGCGAGGTCTTGCCCGCAGCCGAAGCGCAATGGTCGGCGACGATGACGAACAGGGTGTCCTTGAACCAGGGCTTGCTGCGCGCCTGATCGATGAAGCGGCCGATGGCGTAATCGGTGTATTTCACCCCGCCTTCGCGCTTGCCCGGCGACGGAATATCGATGCGGCCATCCGGATAAGTGAAGGGCCGATGGTTGGACGTGGTCATGATCTGCGCCAGAAACGGCTTGCCGGCGGCGTAGGTCTGGTCGAGCTGGGTCAAGCTGTTGTCGAACAGAAACTCGTCGGCCACGCCCCACACGTTGGCGAAGCCGATTGATTCCTTGGGAAAGTCGGTGCGATCGACCACGCGGTAGTCGTTGCCGGCGAAATAGGTATTCATGTTGTCGAAATAGCCATAACCGCCATACAGGAAAAGGGTTTCGTAGCCCTGGCGACGCAGGATCTCGCCCACGGTGGCCAGGTGCTCGTTGTTGGGGCGGCGCACGATGGCCTGGCCGGGGATCGGCGGGGTGCCGAGCGAGAGCGCCTCCAGCCCGCGCACGGTGCGGGTGCCCGTGGCGAAAAGCTGAGTGAACAACACGCCTTCCCTGGCCAGGGCGTCGAGGCGCGGCGACAGACCATCCGGATTGCCGAAGCTGCCGAGAAACTTGGCCGACAGGCTTTCCACCGTAATCAGCACGATGTTGCGCGGCGGCCGCTTGAACGGCGAACGGGCCGGGTCGAACGCTTCGCTTTCGTCGTGCCCGGGATAGAGCGCCTGCGACAGCGGCTCGCGTTCGACGCCAAGCTCACCGAGGATCTGCGCGGCCTGCGCCGGCGGCAGGGTGGCGTAGAAACGGTCGTAATCGAGTTCGTTGCGCTGGTAGGCGGCAAAAAACGTCATCAGGCCGTTGCCGGCGAGTTCGTTGGCGTAGGCGTTGCCGGAAAACTGCATCTGGTCGATATCGCTGAGCTGTCCCGCGCCCCACGGCAGGACAAACGCCAGCGCGGCATACAGCACCCGCCATGGGGCGCGAGTCGAAGGCGCGGCTGCAGCACGGATGCGCTGGCGAAACAGCCAGGTCAGCAAGGCCGCGATCGCCGCCACGCCACCCAGCAGCGGGACGACTGGATAGGATTCGACGATGTTGCCGATGACTTCGTGCGTGTAGACCAGATAATCGACCGCTATGAAGTTGAAGCGGGTGGCGAATTCTTCCCAGAACGTCCATTCCGACAGCGCGCCAAACAGCAGCAGCGCCGCCATCACAAAGAAAATCACCAACCGCAGCCCGCCGCGCCAGCGGGTGTTGCGCCAGCGCGCCGGCCACAGCGCCGCCCACAGCAGCATCGGCGCGATCAGCCAGGTGAGCGTGGCCAGATCGAAGCTGAAGCCGTGTAAAAAAATGCCCGGCCATAGGGCCAGCGGCGCTTTGTCGAGGCCGGTGTAAACGGTGAGTGCCAGTCGCGTCAGGCTGGCAATAGCCAGAAACAACAGGACATAGGGCAGAAAAGGCAGGGCGGCGAACCGGGAGGAAAGCAATTTCATGCGGCAATGGGCTCGATGGAGTGGGGTCGATTTCAGAAGGGGGTCGATGGGATGGTGCCGATTATGACGGGGCTGATCGGCTTCGCAACACGATGCCGCCGAGCAGTGCCGTCAGCGCGAGTGCGATCACGATGGCCGGGCCGGCGGGCAGGTCGAACAGGGCCGAGGCGATCAGCCCGCCGGCGTAGGCCAGCGCGCCGAGCGTCCAGCCGGCTGCCAGTCCCGCGCGCGGCGGCCATCCCCGCACCGCCAGCGCGGGCAGGATCAGGCTGGCGAACACCAGATAGACGCCGACCAGCTGCACCGAAGCAGTGATCGCCAGCGCGAAGTTCAGATAGAAGCCGAGCGCACCGAGCCGGCTGCCGCGCAGCCACCAGAGGCCGAGCAGCGCCGCATACAGCAGCGCAATCTGCACGATCTGCGCCGACCCTACCCAGAGGATCTGGCCGGTCAGCAGCTCCGACAAATGCTCGCCGCCGTGCGGGTCGCCCGCCAGCAGCAGCACGCCGAGGCTGGCCGCCACCACGAAGGTCGAGCCGATCAGCGCCTCTTGTATCTCCGGCCAGCGGCGCTCGCACCAAGCCAGCAGCGCCGCGCCCGCCAGCGCCGCCGCGGCGGCGGCGAGCTGGGTCGGCCAGCCGTCGTCGGCCAGTTCGAACGCGTGCGCCGCGATGACGCCCAGCACTGCGATCTGCGCGATGGCCAGATCGAGAAAAATGATGCCGCGCGCCAGCACCCGCCGCCCCAGCGGCACGTGGGTGGCCAGTACCAGCCAGCCAGCGATCAGCGGCGGCAACAGCAGTGCAGGGTCGAGCGCGGCCAGGTTGGCGTTCATTTCGCGCCTTTCAGCAGCTCGGCCAGCGTCACGTCGAACAGGCCGAACAGGTCGTCGGTGCCCGGCGCGCCGCCGACAGTGAACGGCAGCGCAACGGCGGGGATGTCCGCGCGTTCTGCCAGCCAGACCGATGCGCGCGGACTCTGGTAAGCGGCGCGCAGCACCATCCTGGCGGGGCTGGTTTTGAGACGCGCCGCGACTTCGGCCAGATAGCCCAGCGAAGGCTCGACCCCGGGTTTGGGTTCGAGGGTGGCGACTTCGCGCAGGCCCAGCCAGTTGAGCAGGTAGGTGAAGGATTTGTGCTGCACCGCCACCGGCATGCCCTTGAGCGGCGCGGCCTGTTGCTGCCAGCGTGCGATGGCGGCCTCCCAGCGTATGGAAAAGGTTTTCCAGCGCGCCTGATAGGCCGCGGCGTGGGCGGGGTCGACCTCGCCCAGACGCTGCGCCAGCGCCGCGCCGACGCGCGCGAGATTGCGCGGATCGGTCTGGATGTGCGGGTTGCCGGCCGCGTGCACGTCGCCCTGCGAGCGGTCGACGATCGCTGGTTTGTCCAGCAGCGTCACATAGCGCGTCGCCTCGAAATAGCCGGGGCGGCCGGGCTGCACCGCAGCGTTGCCGGATTCGCGCAACAGCAGGGGCAGCCAGCCCACTTCGAGTTCGGCGCCGCTGCAGACCACCAGACCGGCGCGCCGGGTCTGCGCGATCAGGCTGGGGCGCGCCTCGATGCGGTGCGGATCCTGCATCGCGGTGGTGGCGTTGTAGACCTTGACGTCGTCGCCGCCGATTTCGCGCGCTAGCGCGCCCCATTCGGGTTCGCAGGCGAACACGTTGAGCGCGGCGTGGACGCTCAAGGGCAGCCACAACAACACGACAGCAAAAAACTGTTTCATGGCGTTCTCCTAGAAGCTGTGGGCGCCGTGGCTGCCCAGGCTGTGAATGTATTGCACGAACCACTGGTTCTCGCTCACGCTTTCCATCGATTTGTCCTGCGAAACTTGCAGGCGGAAGCGCGAGAACTCCGACGGCGAGTAATCGAGCATCAGCGAATGGCGCGTCGGCGCGTAGTCCGTTACCGGCAGGAAGGCGTTGTTGAGGCCGAAATCGACCGAGCCGGAATCGAGACGGTCGTAACGGTAGCCGGTGCGCCAGCGCGGCATGAACTGGTAGACGCCTTGCGCGTAGAAACCCGACTGGGTCGCTTTGTAGCGGTCCGTCACGTCCGTGCACGCGCCGCCGGTGGCCGTGTTGTCCACGCACAGCAGATCGCCGTCTTCCTTGCGGCTGAAGTACTCGGTCGCGAACTTGAAGTTCTGCTCGGTCGCGTTGCCGTTGGGCGCCCATTTCCACACGAAGTCCGCGATCCAGGCCTTGCTGCTGCCGGAGAACAGGGTTTCGGCTGCCACGTCGTTGAGATCGTCAATTTCGCTGTCGCGATCGCTGGCCTTGGTTTGCAGGTAGGACACGCCTGCGCGCCAGCTATGCGATACGCCAACGTCGCCGCCGAGGTGGCCGAACAGCACCGTGCTGCCGGCGCCGTTCTTGTTGCGGTCGGTGCCGGGGAAGTTGGCGCCGCGTCCGGCTTCGGCGCCGAACTCCATGAACAGTTCGGTCGGCGCCACCCATTTCAGCTGCAGGCCGTCGTTGCCGTAGGCTTCGCCGAACAGCGCGCGGTACATCAGGTTGTTGTCGGCGAAGTCCCAGGCGTGCGGATGCTGCGTGTTCTGGTAGCCGAGCCCGGAGAGGAAGCGGCCGCCGCGCAGCGTCAGGCCGTTGCCGAGGCCGGTGGTCTGGAACCAGGCCTCCTCGATTGAAACTTCCGCGTCGAGCAGGGCAAGGTTCATGTAACCGCTGAAATACGGATCGATGCTGGCACTCATCACCAGCTCGGTGTGTTCAAGCGAGAAGCCGCGCGCCGCGCCGTGGTCGTGCCCGGCCGGGAAGTAACCGGTGATGTGGCGGTGCTCGATGTCGTCGAGGTTGGCGTACTGGCCTTGCAGAATCAGCGAGATGTCCGGGTTGAAGCGGTTGCTGGCGGTTTCCTGTAGTGGAGCAGGCTCGACGGCCGCCACGGCGCTAGCGGGTGAAGGAGCGGGTGCATTGGCCGCCTGCGCCTCGGCTTGCTGCAGGCGTTTTTCCAGCGACTGGATGCGCGCCTCGTAGCTGGATTTCATGTCTTGCAGTTCGGCGCGCAGGGCATCGAGATCGGCATCGGCAAAAGCCGGAAAAGCAGCCGCAAGCGCAGCCACCAGGAGGGTGGGACGTAACATGGTTCAACTCCGTAAACGAATGAGACACGCCTGCGCAAAGCCTGCGCAGGCCGAATGGAATCAGGCGGATACGGAACCGGGGGGCGCGCGGGCGCAGGCGGGGCGGGGCGCGAGATCGACGCAGCAGGGCGCGTCGGCGGCGACAAGGGAATGCGTTGCGGGCGGTAATGACAGCGCGGCCGGCGTGGACGGCATCGCCGAGCCCAGCTGCGCCTGGGCGACGCAGATTTCGCAGCTCTGCTCGGGCAGGCCGGCATCGCTGGCGTGCAGGTGCGTCAGCGCATGCGCGAACGCCGCCGCCTGACCGAACAGCAGGGTCAGCGCAAACAGCCAGGGAAGCAGGCGGCGTGGCAGCATGGCCGGAATTTTACGGTTTTGGCTCGACCGGCGGCACCGGATCGTAGCCATGATCGCAGCCCGGGCGGCAGCGGCCGATGCGCTTGGCGGCGAGCCAGCTGCCCTTCCACGCGCCATGTTTTTCGATGGCTTCCTTGCCGTATTCCGAGCAGGTGGGCAGGTAGCGGCACTGGCGGCCGAGCCAGGGCGACAGCGCCAGCTGGTAGATGCGGATCGCGCCAACGAGCAGTTTTTGCGCAAGATTCATGCGGCTGCTCCGTCATGACTTTGCGCCGCGCCGGTGAAGTCGGCCAGCAGTCTGGCGACGAACTCGGGGTCGAGGTCGCGCACGATGAAGACGAAGCGGCTTGCCCGGGTTTGATTAGACCCGGTGTCGTCGTCCGGCCAGGCGTCGAGCTTCACTTCGGGATACAGCACATGCTGCACGCCATGCAGCACCACCGGCTGCAGTTCGCCCTGCAAATTGACCAGCGCCTTGAAGCGCAGCAGGTTTTCGGCGCGAAACGAGGTCAGCATGGACAGCGCCGACTGCAGGCCGTAGCGATCTAGCGGCGCGTCGAGCACCACCGAAAACGACTGTATGCGCGTGTCGTGCAATTCGGCTGGTGCGTCCTGCAGCGTCGGTTTGCCGCCCAGTGCGCCGGCGCGGGCAGGCTGATAGCGCTGCGGCTTGAGCCAGCGCGTCAGTTCCAGCGTTTTCGTTTCGGCATTCCACAGACCCAGGTTCTGGATTGCTGCCGGGTCGATTTCGCCGTGGAGCACGGTGATGAGGTCGGCCGCCGGATTCAGCGCGGCCAGCCGCGCGCGCAGCGCGGCCAGTATTTCAGGCGTGGCGAGATCGGTCTTGGTCAGCAGCAGCCGGTCGGCCACCGCCACCTGCTTGGCCGCCTCGAAATGTTCGTCGAGCTGGCCCATGCCGAACACTGCATCGACCGTGGTCACTACGCCGTCGAGACGGAAGCGCGCGCGCACCCAGTTGTCGTGCAGCAGGTTGTCGAGCACCGGCGCCGGGTCGGCGATGCCGGTGGTTTCGATGATGACGCGCTCGAACGGCGGGATGTCGCCTGCCTGCCGCGCCATCCACAGATTTTTCAGCGTCGGCGACAGGCTGCCGGAAATCGTGCAGCAGACGCAGCCGCCCGACAGCAGCGCCATCGGCCCTTCCATTTTTTGCAGCAGCTGATGGTCGAGCGCGACGGCGCCGAACTCGTTCATCAGGATCGCCGTGCGCGGCAGCGTGCGCACGATGTGGTTGAGCACCGTGGTCTTGCCGCTGCCGAGAAATCCGGTGAGCAGGGTGATGGGGAGGGGCTGGTCGGTCATGGCAAGCGTCTGCGAAATCAGGTGAAGCCGTTTGCGTGGGCCGTCTGGGCGCACGCCGCGCAGCGGCCATGAATCGTGATGTCGACCCGGCGCGCCTCGAAACCGTCGGGCGCTGCCGGCATCGGCAGACTGGCGCGTTCGGGCAGGCAAAACAGCTGGCCGCAGGCGTCGCACTCGAAATGCGCGTGGCCGTGGTGGACGTCGGCAATGCCGAAGCGGCGCACCCGGTCCTGTCCAGTCACGCTGTGCGCCAGGCCCTGCGCAACCAGCCAGTCGAGCACGCGGTAAAGCGTGACCTTGTCGAGCGGCTGGCCTTCGTCGAGGGCGGCTTGGGTCAGGCCTTGGTGCGAAACGGTGGCGTGCGTCGTCAGCAGCAGCCGCAACACCTGCACGCGGGCGGCTGTCGCGCTGGCGCCGCGTTCCTGGATCAGGCGGACGGCGTTGTCGTGGAGGGCGGCGGGGGCGGGCATGGCCGGCATTCTAGGTGACGGCAGGCAGCCCGTGCAACCCAGTTGCATTCCGGAGTGTGAAAAACCCGCCGGTCAAGGGCGGGTTCGCGGGCTCAGGCGTGCAGCTTTTCCTTGCGCTCGTGGCGTTCCTGCGCCTCGATCGAGTATTCGGCAGTGGGGCGCGCCAGCATGCGTGGCAGGCCGATGGGGTCGCCGGTTTCCTTGCAGTAGCCGAAATCGCCGGAATCGAGGCGCACCAGTGCGGACTGGATTTTTTTCAGCAATTTGCGCTCGCGGTCGCGCACGCGCTGTTCCAGCATGTGCTCTTCTTCAACGGTGGCGCGGTCGTTGGGGTCGGCGAAGTTTTCGTTTTCCTTCAGGTGTTCGCCAGTATCGGCTGCATTGGCGAGCATTTCGTCGCGCAGGGCTTCGAGGCGGGCGCGAAAGAAAGCAAGTTGCTCGGCATTCATGTAAGCGGAAGCCGGCATTTTCAGCAGTTGGGCTTCCGTAAGCAGTTTGGGCGAGGCGGGCATCAAAATACTCCAGACATCTAGGACAGTAAAAATGCGTGGCCGGAGCTTACTCCGGCGGGCAACCGAAAGACCGGTTAGCGGTCATGCGCGTCTGACATCATAACCCTACTCAGGTGAACCTTGCCAGCCGCAGCGCTTATTCCGCGCTTGGCGGCGCATGAGACAGAAGCCACGGCCATTGGGGGATAATTTGCGGATGAAAACCTTCATTCCTTTAATTCCCCTTTTCTTGATGTTGAGTGCTTGCGGTCAGGATGCGCCTTCCGGCCCGCCGGTGGATAGCCGGTCCGTGCGGGCCGAGCAGGTCGGTTTGCAGGGCGCGCGCAGCAGCACGCGTTATAGCGGCGAGGTACGGGCACGCCATGAGACCGATCTGGCGTTTCGCGTGACGGGCCGGATGCAAGCACGTTGGGTGGAGGCCGGCACGCAGGTGAAGGCAGGGCAACTCATCGCCACGCTCGACCCGGCTGATTATGCCTTGGCTGCGACCGCCGCACAGGCGCAGCGGGTCGCGGCAGAGGCCGAAGCCAGGCTGGCGCAGCAGGACTTGCAGCGCTACACGGCGTTGCGCGCGCAGAACTTCATTTCCCAGGCCGAACTTGACCGCCGCCAGTCCGTATCCGAGGCGGCGCAGGCGCGGGCACGTCAGTTGCGCGCCGAAGCGACCCGTCAGGGCAACCAGCAGGCGTATACCCGCTTGACCGCACCCTATGCCGGGGTGGTGACGGCGACCCTGGCGGAGACAGGGCAAGTGGTGGCGGCCGGACAGCCGGTGGCACAACTGGCAAAGACCGGCGAGCGTGAGGTGCGCATCGACGTACCGGAAAATGCGCTCGATGCCCTGCGCGCAGCACGCACGCTGAAGGTCCGGTTGTGGTCGGAACCGGACAGGGCCTATGCCGGTCGCCTGCGTGAACTGTCGCCGATGGCCGATGCGGCCAGCCGCACCTACAGCGCGCGCGTCAGCATTGCAGAAGCCGATGCGGCCGTGAAGCTGGGCATGACCGCCACGGTTGAAGTCGACACGGCCGCCGTGCCGAGCCTGTCGGTGGCGCAAAGCGCGTTGTTCCGGATCAACGGTCAGCCGCAGGTGTGGGTGGTGGATCGGAAAACCGGCAAGGTGGCGGCACGCGGCGTTCAACTCGGTGGGTTGAGCGGTGAGCGCGCGGCGATTGCGTCGGGCGTGGCGGCGGGCGAGTGGGTGGTGACGGCAGGCGTGCATAAACTTGCGCCGGGGCAGCACGTCCGCGTTTTGACGCCGGCCCAGCCATGAGCGGCAGCCCGCAATTCGTCCCCCGTCGCGGCAACCTGTCGCGCTGGGCCATCGAACATCCGGCGCTGGTGCGCTTTTTCATCGTGCTGATCCTGCTGGTGGGCGCGCGTTCCTATCTGCAGCTGGGACAGGCCGAAGACCCGCCGTTTACCTTCAAGACCATGCTGATCCAGGCGCAGTGGCCGGGCGCGACGACCCAGGAGGTTTCCGAGCAGCTGACCGAGCGCATCGAGAAAAAGCTGCAGGAAATGCCCGAGCTGGATTTTGTGTCGAGCTATGCCAAGCCAGGCGAGACCGCGCTGTTCGTCAACCTCAAGGAAACCCTGCGCGGGCGCGACGTGGCGGACGCCTGGTATCAGGTGCGGAAGAAAATCGGCGACCTCGCGCCGCAACTGCCTGCCGGGGTACAGGGGCCGTTTTTCAACGACGAATTCGGCGATACCTTCGGCTCGATTTACGCCATCACTGGCGATGGCTTCAGTCGCGCCGACCTGCGCCGCATCGGCGAGGATGCACAGCGCGAAGTGCGGCGCCTGCCCAGCGTCGGCAAGGTCGAACTGTTCGGCGTGGTGGCGGAAAAAATTTACATCGAGGTGCCGACGCAGAAGCTCGCCACCCTGGGAATCTCGCCGCAACAGATCATCCAGGCGGTGCAGGAACAGAACAGCATCGTCGCCAACGGCCGGGTGGAAAACGCGGTGCTGTCGATTCCGCTGCGGCAGTCGGGCGCGTATGCCGATGTCGAGCGCCTGCGCGCAACCCGGATTCAGGTCGGCGCGCGCAGCCTGCGCCTGGGTGACATCGCCGAGGTGACGCGGCGCTACGAAGACCCGCCCGCCACCGAAATCCGCTCGCAGGGCGAAGCGGCGGTGCTGCTCGGCGTGTCGCTGGCCGATGGCGGCGATGTGGTGGCAATGGGGCATGCCGTGGCCACGGCCATGGATGCCCTGCAAAAAGCGCAGCCGGTAGGGGTGGACATTCGCCAGATTCACGACCAGCCCAGCATCGTAACCCGCGCCGTCAAGCTGTTCATGCAAAGCTTTCTGGAAGCCGTGGCCATCGTGCTGGCAGTAACTTTTCTGGCGCTGAAATGGCGTGCCGGACTGGTCGTGATGCTGAGCATTCCGGTGGTGCTGGCGATCACCTTCACCGCGATGTGGCTGCTGAACATCGACCTGCATCGCATCTCCACCGGCGCGCTGATCATTGCGCTTGGCCTGCTGGTGGACGACGCCATCATCGCGGTCGAAATGATGGCGCACAAACTCGAGGCCGGTTGGGGACGCTTCGAGGCGGCGACCTATGCCTTCCAGTCCACTGCGTTTCCCATGCTGACGGGTACGCTCTTGACCGCTACCGCGTTTCTGCCAATCGCACTCGCCAAGTCGGTCGTCGGCGAATACACCTTCGCGATTTTTGCGGTGACGACGATTGCGCTGCTGTCGTCCTGGCTGGTGGCCGTTATCGTCACGCCCTACCTGGGCTATGTGCTGCTGAAGCCGACGCATCAGGTCGCTGACGAGGAGGCCAGCTATCACACATCGTTTTACCGCCGTTTCCGGGCGATGGTGACCTGGTGCGTGACCAGGCGCCGCACGGTGATTGCGCTGACGGTGCTGGCGCTGGTTATCGGCGTGGCAGCGATGCAGAAGGTGGAGAAACAGTTCTTCCCGCAGTCCGACCGGCTGGAGATTCTGGTCGAAATGTGGCTGCCGGAAGGTGCCTCCATCGACGCCACGCGCGCCGAAGCGGTCCGGCTCGAGTCCCTGCTGCGCCAGGACAAGGACGTGGCGCATGTTGTCAACTACATCGGCCAGGGTGCGCCACGCTTCGTGCTGGGTCTGGACCAGCGCTTGAACAACCGCAACTTTGCGCAGCTGGTGGTGATCGCGCAGGATGTGCCGGCGCGCGAGCGGGAGATTGCCCGCATCCGCCAGGTGTTCGACACTGATTTCCCCAATGTGCGCGGCCGCGCGGTGCGCTTCGAATACGGCCCGCCGGCGGGCTATCCGGTGCAATACCGGCTGAGCGGCACCGACATCCCGCAACTCAAGCTGCAGGCGGAAAATTTGCGCAAGATCGTCGCCGCGCAGCCACAGATCACTGCGGTGAATCTCGACTGGAACGAGCAATCGCTGGCCATGCACGCACAGCTCGATCAGGACAAGATCAAGGCGCTGGGGTTGAGTTCGGAGCAGGTCGGGCGCGTGCTGTCCCTGCAGCTGGCAGGCGCCCGCGTGACCCAGTTTCGCGAAAACGATCTGCTGATCGATGTGGTGCTGCGCACCCCGCGCAGCGAACACCGCGATGTCGATGCCCTGCGCGCGCTGCCCATCGGCAATTTCAATGGCCAGAGCGTGACGCTGGGGCAGATCGCCACCTTCGAGCCGGTGTTCGAGGACGGCGTGATCTGGCGGCGCGACCGCCTGCCGACCATCGCCGTGCGCGGCGACCCGGTCGGCGCGGTCCAGCCCGACACCCTGATCGCTGCGCTGGCGCCGCAGGTGGATGCGTTCAAGGCGCAGCTGCCGCCGGGGTTCCGGCTGGCGGTCGGCGGGCCGGTGGAAAGCAGCGCCAAGGCCAACGCCGCCATCGGCGCCTCGTGGCCGCTGATCCTGATCACCACCTTCACCCTGCTGATGCTGCAACTCGGCAGTTTCTCGCGCTCGCTGCTGGTGGTGCTGACCGCGCCGCTCGGCATCATCGGCGTCGCGATCGCCCTGCTGGTGAGTGGCCAGCCGATGGGTTTCGTCGCGCTGCTGGGCATCATTTCGCTGTCCGGCATGATCATGCGCAACTCGGTCATTCTGGTCGACCAGATCCAGCAGGACATTGCCCGTGGCCTGTCGCAGTGGGACGCCATCATCGAATCCACCGTGCGGCGGATGCGCCCGATCAGCCTCACCGCAGCGGCCGCCGCACTGGCGATGATCCCGCTGTCGCGCTCGATTTTCTGGGGGCCGATGGCGTTCGCGGTGATGGGCGGCCTGGTCGCTGCGACTTTTCTCACCCTGTTTTTTCTGCCAGCGTTGTATGCGGCGTGGTTTCGCGTGAAGCGCGAGTAACAGGATTCAGCTTGCAAGGAGGTCGAATGAAATCAATCGTGCTTGGACTGGTTGTGCTGCTGGGCGGCTGTGCGGGGCTGCAATCGCCCGACCCGGCATCACCGTATTACGCCTATTCGCCGGGTTGGGCGGTGCAGCTCAACCAGGTGCTGCCGATCGACCCGGGTGCAGCGACGGTCCGTTTGCAGTACGGGCGCATCGTGCCGCGTAATGGTGTGCAGGAATACGACCCCTTTTGCATCATGGAAGTGAACACCGTGAGCCGTCAGGTGCAACTGCTGCAACCAGGCCGGTTCGAGGTGGTGCAGGTCGCGCGCAGCGTCAGTGAAATCACCGCAGCGGCTTCGCCCTTGATCCGCCCGGGCTTGATGAAGACGGGTTTGGGCGGCAACGACACCCCGTCATTTCTGTATTACGTCACCACCTTCCGGCTGCGCGATGCCGCCCAGCCGGATGTGCGCAGCCTGCGTTGTGCCTGGGACCAGATGGCGCCTGGCAACCGGTCGTTGATGCGTCACCTCACGCTGGATGAAATCCGTTCGGCGCTGGGCGACTGGATGACCCTGATCCCACCCAAGGAGCGCCTGTGAAAACGACCGATACCCGCGTCAAGCCCGATAGCAAGATCAAGCTGAGCGACTGGGATGCCGACGATGGCGCCATCGTCGGCAAGGACAAGCCTGACGCGCGCGAACGCCTGGACGAACAGCGCGCACGGCTCGAAACGCTGCAGGAGTTGTTGTATGCCGAAGGCACGCACAAGCTGCTGGTCGTGTTGCAGGCGATGGATACCGCGGGCAAGGATTCGACCATCCGCCACGTGTTTCAGGGGGTCGACCCGCTGGGGGTGCGGGTGGCGAGCTTCAAATCGCCCACGCCGTATGAACTGGCGCGCGACTACCTGTGGCGAGTGCATCACCATGTGCCGGGCACGGGCGAAATCGCCATCTTCAACCGTTCGCACTACGAAGATGTGCTGATTACGCGGGTCAACGGCTGGATCGACAAGGACGAGTGCAAGCGGCGCTACCAGCAGATCAATGACTTTGAACGCATGCTGGCGGAAACCGGCACGACGATCCTGAAGTTCTATCTGCATATCTCGAAGGACGAGCAGAAAAAGCGCCTGGAAGAACGCCGCGATACGCCGGAAAAACAATGGAAGTTCCAGCCCGGCGATCTTGCCGTGCGCGAGCAGTGGGACGACTACATGGAGGCCTACGAAGCCGCGCTCTCGGCCACCAGCACGGCGCACGCCCCGTGGCACGTGATTCCCGCCAACAGCAAGCTGGTGCGCAATCTGACGGTGTCCAGCCTGCTGATCGAGGCGCTGGAAGGCATGAAAATGCGCTACCCGGATCCTGCGCCTGGGGTGGCTGAGACCGACATTGTGTGAGCGCCTACCCGGCTGTCAGGGTTTCTTGCGCGCGCGTGGGTGCGCCTGGTCGTAGACCTTGGCGAGATGCTGCCAATCCAGATGGGTGTAAACCTGGGTCGTGCTGATGCTGGCGTGGCCGAGCATTTCCTGCACCGCGCGCAGGTCACCCGAGGATTGCAGCACGTGGGTGGCGAAGGCGTGGCGCAACAGGTGCGGGTGAACATGCTGGCTCAAGCCAGCTTGCACAGCCCAGCGCTGGAGGCGCAGCTGGATGCTGCGCGGCGACAGGCGCATGCCACGCTGGTTCAGAAATAGCGCGGCAGTGGCATCGTTTGCTTCCCCAGGGATACCGTTCCTGCGGGACATAAGCGACGCACGCTGCTGCAGCCAGGCGGCCAGTGTGGTCAGGGCTTGCTGGCCGACCGGCACGATGCGGGTTTTACGTCCTTTGCCGGTGACTTGCGCTTCGCCGGATTGCAGATTGACATCGTTCAAATCCAGATCGGCCAGCTCGGACAGGCGCAGCCCGGACGAATAGAACAGCTCGAACATGGCGCGGTCGCGCGCCTGCAAGGCATTGTCTTCGGTGGCGGCATGGTCGCCATTCAACAGCTGCGCGCAGGTGTCGGGTGACAGCACTTGCGGCAAGGCTTTGGCGGCCTTCGGCGGACGCAGGCCGATGCAGGGATTGCTGGCGTAGCCGAGGCGGCGGCAGGCAAACACATAAAACCCGCGCCAGCTGGACAGGTGCCGCGCCACGCTGGCGGGCGACAGAGCGTGGCCGCGCAGTTTGACGATGGCGCCGCGGATGTCGGTGACACTGAGTTCCGCGAGCGGCTTGCCGGCGGTCAGCTGGGTGAGCTGGGCCAAATCCCGCTGATAGGCGCTGAGGGTATGTGGCGACAGCCGCCGTTCGGCAGCAAGATGTTGCAGGTAGCTGTCGACCGGGTTCAACCTGGACTCAATCCTGCATCCGCAGCAAGGCGGCGCTGATGAGCTGACCCAGGCGCTCCAGATAAAGCGTGCCCATGCCGGCGTAGAAGCGGTTTTCTTCTTCGGAGGCGAGCACCAGCAGCCCCAGCGGAACACCGTTGGCCGATACGCGCAGGGGAATGCAGGCAAACGCGCGCAGGTGCGGCGACACGGTTTCACCAAACCAGTTGATGGCCTCGTCCACCGCCAGCACGCCGCACACCGGATGCGCCATGGCGCTGATCTGGTCGCGAGCGGTTTGCGCAACCGGGTCGCTCAGGCCGGGCACGCTATCGCTTGGCAGATTCCACGCGCGCAGCGCATGGTGCGGCACGGCAAATCCTTCGCGCAGGTGCAGCGTCAGCGCGACCAGAATGTCCTGCGGTGTGCGCGTGGCCATCAGCGCCAGCGCGAGCGCCTGCATCTTGTCGGAAATACCGTCGTTTTCTTCGCCAAACTGGATCAGTTCGGTCAGCTTGTTTTCCAGCATGCGCACCTTGTCGCGCATCGAGATGAGCTGTCGCTCGCTCATCGAGATGGCGTGCGTGCCGTGCGGATGGGGGATGTTCAGTTCCGCCAGCAAGGCGGGAAAATTGTTGAAGAAATTCGGATGCTGGATCAGAAAATCAGCAACAGCCTGGGGATCGAGCGCGGGGGTTTGGGTGTCGCTGGCTGTGGTCATGGGATTTCAATGGCTCCTTCAAATACGGTAACGGCGGGGCCGGTCATATACACCGGCTGGTCCTTGCCCGCCCATTCGATGATCAGATCGCCGCCCCGGGTGTGGACGCTCACCGGGCTCTTCAACCAGTCCTGGCGGATGCCGGCGACGGCTGCCGCGCAGGCACCGGTGCCGCAGGCGAGGGTTTCGCCCGCGCCGCGTTCGAATACGCGCAGGCGGATGTCGTGCGGCGTCAGCACCTGCATGAAGCCGGCGTTGACGCGTTGCGGGAAACGTTGGTGCGCTTCGATCGCCGCGCCGAGGATATCCACTGGCGCACTGTCGAGATCGTTCACCTTTAAAACGGCGTGCGGGTTGCCCATCGAGAGCGCGGAAATTTCGAGGGTGTGGGTGCCGACCTTGAGCGGGTAGGTCAGCGCTTCGGCGGTCGCGACAAACGGGATGTCGGCCGGCGCAAAACGCGGCGCGCCCATGTTCACCGTGACTTGGCCATTGTCGAGCAGGCGCGGTTCGATGATGCCCGACGCGGTTTCCACCCGGATCGAGGTTTTGTTGGTGAGCTGTTTGTCATGCACGAAACGAACGAAGCAACGCGCGCCATTGCCGCATTGCTCGACCTCGCCGCCGTCGGCGTTGAAGATGCGATAGCGGAAATCGACGTCGTCACGCGTGGGTTTTTCAACCAGCAGGATCTGGTCGCAGCCGATGCCGAAATGGCGGTCGGCAAGGTGGCGGCATTGCTCCGGTGTCAGCGCGACGGTTTGCGTGATGCCGTCGATCACGACGAAGTCATTGCCGAGGCCATGCATTTTGGTGAAGCGAAGGTTCATGCCTTTTGGGGTATTCATGCGGTAAATAACCTGACGTAGTCTTTGAGTATGCAGCGGTCCATCACCACCGTCATGCCGCCCACTTGCGCGCGGTGCGCGGCATCGTCATGAACGATGCCCTCCTGAATCCAGATGGAGGGCAAGTGTAGCGCCAGGCATTGCTCGACGATAGCGGGCACATGCTCGGCGGCACGAAACACGTTGACCAGATCGACCTTGAACGGGATGTCGGCGAGCGTCGCATAGGCTTTCTCGCCCAGCACGCTGTCCACCAGCGGCCGCACCGGCACGATGCGGAAGCCATAGCGCTGCATCGCCTGCGCCACGCGGTAGCTTGGCCGTGCGGGTTGCGGCGAGAGGCCGATCACGGCAATGGTCTGGGTGCGGTTGAACAGCGCGCGCAGCGAGGTGTCGTCGGGATGGGTGACGTTCACAGGATGCGCTCCATGACATGGTCGTCCATCACAAAGCCGCCGCCAATGTCGAACACGCGTGATTCGACAATATGGAAACCCTGCTGTTGATAGGCCGCAATCGCCGGCGTGTTGCCGCGATTGACTTGCAGCCACAGGCGGCGGGCGTGCTGTGTGCGCGCCCAGTTTTGCGCGGTGGCCAGCAGCGCGCTGCCGATGCCTTGGCGCTGGTGGCCCGGATCGACATACAGTTTGTCGAGTTTGCAGCCAGTGTCTCCCCGTGAGGCATGCGCGAAGCCGACGAGTCGCTGGTCCTGGTGCGCCACCCACCAGGCATGCAAGGGGTCGTCGAGCTGCGCGAGAATGGACCCGGCGGCGTAGCGGTCGGCCAGCATGGCGTCGATCTGTGCCTGGGAAATCAGCGCAGGGTAAGTGGCCTGCCACACCACGCGCGCCAGCGCGCTGACAGCCTCGACTTCGTGTGGCGCCAGCGGGCGGATGTCAGTCATACAGGCTTGTTTCGCCGTCGGGGCGCGTCTTGAAGCGGCGATGCAGCCACAGATACTGTTCCGGCATTTCGCGGATGCGGTCTTCGATGAAGGAATTCATGCGCGCGACGTCGGTGTCCACGTCGCCGCTGGGGAAGTTTTCCCAGGGCGGATAAAAGTGCAGTGCGTAGCCGCGCCCCCACGACAGCTGGCGGGTGATGACCGGGATCACCTGTGCATCGGTGAGTTTGACCAGACGCGGCAGCGCCGACACGGTGGCGGCGGGGATGCCGAAAAACGGCGCGAACACCGCGTTGAGGCGGCCATGATCCTGGTCCGGCAGGTAGTAAAAAGGCAGTCCGCGCTTGATCGCGGCGAGCGTGGCCTTGATGCCTTCGTGGCGCTCGATCAGCACGATGTCCGAGAAGCGCGTGCGGCCGTGGCGCATGTATTTGTCGGCGACCGGGTTCTGCGCGCGGGCATACATCGAGACGATGGTTTGATCCATGGTCAGCCGTATGCCGCCCATGTCGAGGCCGACGAAATGCGGCGCCAGCCAGATCACCGGCCGCACGCCGTCGCCGCGCGCGGCTTCGGGGTTGTCGATGCGCACCAGACGGCGTACCCGCGCGGCCGATCCCCACCACAGAATGCCGTATTCCAGCGCGGCACGGATCGAGGCCTGAAAGGTTTGCCGTAGCCAGCGGCGGCGCTGTGCGGCGGGGACGTCGGGAAAGCACAGCGCCAGATTGGTGGCGCCGACACGCCGCCGCTTGCTGGGAATCTGCGCGACGAGCCAGCCGAGGCTGTTGCCGATGGCCGCCTGCAGCGGCAGCGGCAGCCAGTGCAGCAGCCACAGCACGAAGACGCCGAGCCAGACCGGCAGCAGCGCGGGGCGCAGCAGGGTGCGGGCGGGGGTGCTCATGTCGGCATCGCGTCCGGGGGCGGGGCGTCGCCCGGGCGTTTGTGGCGGTTGTAGCTCCACAGATATTGCGCGGGAAAGCGGCGCACCACGTCTTCCACCCCCTGGTTGATGCGCAGGGCGGCCGCGGCTTTGTCCTCCGGCAGCGCATCGAGCACCGGGAAGGCGTGCAGGTGATAGCCGCGTCCCCAGCTCAGCCGTTCGGCGGCGACAAAAAACGCCGCAGCACCAGTCTTGCGCTGCAGGCTGGCGACCAGGGTCGGCGTATAGGCCGGACGGCCGAGAAAGGGCGCCCACACGCCATCGCCGCCGGTTGCCACCTGGTCGGGCAGGATGCCGATGGCCTCGTGGCGTTTGAGCGCCGCCAGTTGCGCGCGCACACCCGACAGATCGGTCGGTACCAGCGTTGCCTGACCGCGCTGGCGCCCCGCCAGCATCAGCGCAGACAACACCGCTTTGCGCGGTGGCTTGTACATGGCGGTAAACGGATGGTGCGCGGCGTAATGCAGATTGAGCAGTTCAAAGCAGCCGATATGCGGTCCGATCAGAATGATGCCCTTGCCCGCTTCGCGCGCGGCATCGATGGCGTCCCAGCCGCTGCGGCCCTTGACCAGTTTCAGCACGTCTTCATACGGGCGCAGCCATACCGGCAACAATTCGATAATCGCCTTGCCGGACTCGGCGATGGACTGGCGCAATAGGCGTCGGCAGTCCGCGCCGGGCTTGCACAAGCCACTGTCGAACACGTTGCTGCGCATGCGGGCGGAATGCCTGCCAGGCGCCCAATAAATGAGCCAGCCCAGCGCGATGCCGAGACCATGCAGCAGCGGCAGCGGCAGACGCGCCAGCAATTTGAGCAGGATCAGCAGCGCACGATTCATGCGGCGGTCGGTTCAACGGGCAACGCGACGCCGCCCGGTTGCTTGTGGCGGTTGTAGCGCCATTGGTATTGTGCCGGGAAGCGTTGCACCGCCGCCTCTACGCCCTGGTTGATGCGCAGCGCGGCCGCCGTCTTGTCTTCCGGCAGCGTGTCGCTCAGCGGGTAGGCATGCAGGTGGTAACCGCGCCCCCAGCTCAGCCGTTCGGCCACGACGAAAAAAGCGGCAGCGCCGGTTTTGCGCTGCAGGCTGGCAACCAGCGTCGGGGTGTAGGCCGGGCGGCCAAGAAAAGGCGCCCATACGCCATCGCCGCTGCTGGCCACCTGGTCGGGCAGAATGCCGATTCCTTCGCGCCGCCTGAGCGCCGCCAGCAGGGCGCGCACGCCCGACATGTCGGTGGGAACCAGCGTCGTCTGGCTGCGCTGGCGGCCGTTCAGCATCAATTCATTCAGCAGGGGCTTGGGTGAAGGTTTGTACATGATGGTGAAAGGATGGCGTGCGCCGAAATACTGGCCGATGATTTCAAAACAACCAATATGCGGCGCAATGAGGATCACGCCCTGGCCCGCAGCATGCGCGGCATCGATGCGCTCCCAGCCGCTGCTGCCCCGAACCTGTTTCAGCACGACCTTGTCCCGATGCAGCCACATCGGCAGCAATTCGACGAAGGCCTTGCCTGATTCGCTGATGCTCTGGCGCAACAGACGTTCGCAGCCGGGTCCGGGCACGCATACGCCGCTATCGAACACGTTGTTGCGCATGCGGGCAGAATGCCGGCCCGGTGCCCAGTAAATGAGCCAGCCCAGTGCGACGCCGATGCCGTGCAGCACAGGCAGCGGCAGCCGCGCCAGCAGTTTGAGCAGGAACATCACGCGGGCATGCGATGCCACATGGGCAATGGCGCGGGGTGGATCGGAGTCTCTTTGAGGGAGTTGACGCCGCGGAAACAAGCGCGGCACAATGCGTGAGCAAAAGCCGCCGCGTTAACTTTGACAACTTGCGGGCGGGATACAAATACAGCTAAAGCGTCGCCGCTCTGTGGGTCCCGAGAGTTGGTTACGCAACCAGTAACCGGGACCACAGGAGTTGTCGTGCAAAAAGATTTCATTTTTACGTCTGAATCGGTGTCTGAAGGGCATCCCGACAAAATGGCGGACCAAGTGTCGGATGCGGTACTCGATGCGATTCTAACCCAGGACAAACACGCACGCGTTGCCTGCGAAACGCTGCTGACCACCGGTCTGTGCGTCATTGCCGGCGAAATCACCACCACTGCGGTGATCGACTACAACCAGATCGCGCGCCAGACCATCAAGCGCATCGGCTACGACTCTTCCGAAATCGGCTTCGACTACAACACCTGTTCGGTGCTGGTCACTGTCGGCAAGCAGTCGCCCGATATCGCGCAGGGCGTCGATCGCGCGCACGACGATTACCTCGACCAGGGCGCGGGCGACCAGGGCCTGATGTTCGGTTATGCCTGCAACGAAACCTCGGTGCTGATGCCGATGCCGATTTATCTGGCGCATCGCCTGACGCAGCGCCAGTCCGAACTGCGCAAGGACGGTCGCCTGCCGTGGCTGCGCCCCGACGCCAAATCGCAGGTGTCGATCCGCTATGTCGACGGCAAGCCGCACTCCATCGATACCGTCGTGCTCTCCACCCAGCACAACCCCGAAGTCTCGCAGGCGCAGATCACCGAGGCGGTGATCGAGGAAATCATCAAGCCGGTGCTACCGAAGGACATGCTGACCGCCGACACGCGTTACCTGGTCAATCCCACCGGGCGCTTCGTCGTTGGCGGTCCGATGGGCGACGCGGGTCTCACCGGCCGCAAGATCATCGTCGACACCTACGGCGGCGCATCGCCCCACGGCGGCGGCGCGTTCTCAGGCAAGGATCCGTCCAAGGTCGACCGCAGCGCCGCCTACGCCGGGCGCTACGTGGCGAAAAATATCGTCGCTGCCGGCCTCGCCGACAAGTGCATGGTGCAGATCAGCTACGCGATCGGCGTGGCCAGGCCCACCTCGATGATGGTCGACACCTTCGGCACCGGCAAAATACCCGAAGCCAGAATCGCCGAACTCATCGCCGCCCATTTCGACCTGCGCCCCAAGGGCATCGTCAACATGCTCGACCTGCTGCGCCCGATCTACACCGAGACCGCGAGCTACGGCCACTTTGGCCGCGAGGAGCCCGATTTCACCTGGGAAGTGACGGACAAGGCGGCTGAACTGAAGGCTGCAGCGGGGATTTGATGCGCTTGCATTTGCTTAGTGTTTAACGAAAAAGAGCCGGTCTAACCGGCTCTTTTTCTTGATGGGGCTAAACGTTAAACCCGTTTGCGACGGCGGTGCGCCATCAACCCAACTAGACTCAGACCCGCCAGCATCATGATGTAGGTTTCGGCCTCGGGTACTGGGGCCATGGTGGCAATGCCTTCAAAATGAAGGACTGCACCCGAACCGTTCCAGCTTGGCTGTACGGCAAGGGTGTTGAGGTCATATACGTCGTTGTTGAATACATGTGTCCAGTCAGCCGTATAGAAATAGCGATTGGCGTCAATCATGGATACGGACGTCACAAGCGTGGAGGCATCGGGTGCGGCGGGGAATGCCGTGTGGCCGAGGGTGAATTCAGCAACCAGCCCCGAAAGGTTGAGCGTCATGGCGCCGCCCGTGATCGTCCCACTTGGCGCGCTTTTTAGTGTGTTGAATTCAAAGTGATTGCTGCCACCCCAATTGAATCCGGTCGAAAAGGCACCATTCGCCTGGGTGGTTCCCATGATGAGCGCGCCATCGGTGCCGTTGCTGGTAAAGAAAGCGGGCGGAGCCATGTAGGTGCCGTCAATCGAGAAATAGTTTCCCCAACCGCCTCCATTGGCAAGCCCGGAAGTGCCAAGTCCACCCGAGGTAACCCCAATTTCCTCAATCGTCAGGCTTTGTATGGATGCGGCGTGAACGCCACCGCTTGTCATGCAACAACCCAAAGCCATGCCCGCCAGCGTTTTTGTAATGTGATTCATGTTTCTCCTCCCGTCAGTATTGGTTGTGTTTGTGAATTTCAGGCGCGTGTGAGTACGCTTGGGGGCGGTAAAGCAAAATGCGCACCTGAATGATGCTTGCTAGCCATGGTTCAATAATTACAAAGGCTTTTAATGCAGGTGATGCATGGCAGCTCACACCGCATGTAAAGAATTCCGACACCAAGGGGGGGCCTGGAAGGCTGATCATCTTGTGCCTGTAGATCGCCGGTTCGGAATTTTTTGCTTCAGGAGTAGAATCCGGCCTCGGTTCTAAGGACGCGTTGCGACGATTCACTCGTTCGGCGCTGGATGCTTTCCGCTATCGCACTTACATTGTTTGTACGTAGGCAGAAAAAAGCGTGTTGAACCGTGATTTCACTTGGGAAGTGATCGGCAAGGCGGTTGATGCAATCGTTGTTGCTGACAACTTACCGATATTATTGGGCGACCTGTTTCGCCCCCCTGCACTGAGGAGCGCTGCGACTGTCGCCGGTTTGATCCGAATCGACAGCCAGGCTCAGCGCAGGCGATGATTCAACTGCGCTCGTTGACTTGCAGCCGGGCTGTGGGCAAACGAGCACCCACCCCGCTGTCATTCAAGGAGTTTCACCATGAATGCAGTTTCTACCCCCTCTGGTTTTACCGATTTCGTCATCGCCGACCTGGCGCTGGCCGACTGGGGCCGCAAGGAAATCCGCATCGCCGAAACCGAAATGCCCGGCCTGATGGCGATTCGCGAGGAATTTGCCGCCGCGCAGCCGCTCAAAGGCGCGCGCATCACCGGTTCGCTGCACATGACCATCCAGACCGCCGTGCTGATCGAAACCCTGCAGGCGCTGGGTGCCGAAGTGCGCTGGGCGTCGTGCAACATCTTCTCGACCCAGGATCACGCTGCCGCTGCGATCGCGGCCACGGACACCCCCGTGTTCGCGGTCAAGGGCGAGTCGCTGGAAGACTACTGGGATTACACCCACCGCATTTTCGAGTGGGCTGACGGCGTCCACTCCAACATGATCCTCGACGACGGCGGCGATGCGACGTTGCTGCTGCATCTGGGGGCGCGTGCCGAGAAGGATATTTCGGTTGTGGGCAACCCGACCAGCGAAGAAGAGCGCGTGCTTTACGCCGCGATCAAGGCCAAAGTGGCCGTCGACCCGACCTGGTATTCGGTGCGCCTGGCCGCCATCAAGGGCGTGACCGAGGAAACCACCACCGGCGTGCATCGCCTGTATCAGATGCACGCACGCGGTGAACTCAAATTCCCCGCGATCAACGTCAACGATAGCGTGACCAAGTCCAAGTTCGACAACCTCTACGGCTGCCGCGAATCGCTGGTTGACGGCATCAAGCGCGCGACCGACGTGATGGTTGCCGGCAAGGTTGCCGTGGTGGCGGGCTATGGCGACGTCGGCAAGGGTTCGGCACAGGCACTGCGTGCGCTGTCCGCCCAGGTGTGGATCACCGAAATCGACCCGATCTGCGCGCTGCAGGCCGCGATGGAAGGGTACCGCGTGGTGACCATGGACTACGCTGCCGACAAGGCCGACATTTTTGTCACCGCAACCGGCAACTTCCACGTCATCACCCACGATCACATGGCCAAAATGAAGAATCAAGCCATCGTCTGCAACATCGGTCACTTCGACAATGAAATCGACGTCGCCGGGGTGGAGAAATACCAGTGGGAAGAAATCAAGCCGCAGGTTGACCACATCATTTTCCCCGACGGCAAACGCATCATCATGCTGGCCAAGGGACGCCTGGTGAACCTCGGCTGCGCCACCGGCCACCCGTCGTATGTGATGTCGTCATCGTTCGCCAACCAGACCATTGCGCAGATCGAGCTGTGGCAGGAACGGGATTCAGGCAAGTACCCCATCGGCGTTTACACCCTGCCCAAGCACCTGGACGAGAAGGTTGCGCGCCTGCAGTTGCGCACTCTGAACGCACAGCTGACCGAGCTCACCGACTACCAGGCCAGCTACATCAGCGTGGACAAGAACGGCCCCTACAAGGCCGACCATTACCGTTATTGATTCCAGGGAGAACAGCGTGCGCATTTTGCTGATTTGGGTACTGAACGCTGTGGCCTTGCTGGGCGTGGCCTATTTGCTGCCGGGCATCGAGGTCACCAGCTTTGGCTCGGCCATGCTGGCCGCGCTGGTGATCGGCCTGCTCAATACGCTGGTGCGTCCGGTGCTGGTCGTGCTCACCTTGCCCATCACGCTGTTGACCCTGGGGCTGTTCTATTTCGTGCTGAACGGCTTGCTGTTCTGGCTGGCGGGCAACCTGTTGTCCGGCTTTGCCGTTCACGGATTTGTCGCCGCCATGCTGGGCGCCATTCTGTACAGCGTGATCGCTTGGGCGCTGTCGGCGCTCGTTCCCGGCGATAAAGGCTGAACCATGAGCCAACGTACTTTCAGCTTCGAATTTTTTCCGCCCAAAACAGCGGAGGGCGCAGAAAAACTACGCGCCACCCGCGCGCAACTGGCGCAACTCAAACCCAAGTTTTTTTCGGTGACTTTCGGCGCGGGTGGCTCCACCCGCGACCGCACCCTGGAAACCGTGCGCGACATACAGGCATCCGGCTCCGAAGCCGCGCCGCATCTGTCGTGCATCGGCTCCACCCAAGACAATATCCGCGAGATATTGAGCGAATACAAAAGCCAGGGCATCCGCCATCTGGTTGCACTGCGCGGCGATTTGCCGTCGGGCAGCATGGACGCGGGCGAGTTCAACTACGCCAACGAACTGGTGAGTTTCATCCGCAAGGAAACCGGCGACTGGTTCGAAATCGAAGTCGCCGCCTATCCTGAAATCCACCCGCAGGCGCGCTCGTGGACCGACGATCTTGCCAACTTCAAGCGCAAGGTCGATGCCGGGGCGAACTCCGCCATCACCCAATACTTCTTCAATGCCGACGCCTACTTTCGCTTCGTCGATGAAGCGCGGGCACTGGGGGTGAGCATCCCCATCGTCCCCGGCATCATGCCGATCGGCAACTACGTGCAACTGGCGCGGTTTTCGGACGCCTGCGGTGCGGAGATCCCGCGCTGGTTGAGAAAGAAGCTGGAAACCTACGGCGACGATCTGGCATCGATTCGCGCCTTCGGACTGGATGTCATCACCGACCAGTGCGAGCGCCTGCTGGCTGGTGGCGCACCGGGCCTGCATTTCTACACCATGAATCAGGCGGGGCCGAGCACCACCATCTGGCAGCGGCTGGGCTTGTAAGCATTCGGGGCACGCCGCGACCCCGCAAACGGGTTGGTTCGCTGATGACACGGCTGTTCCGCCACCGGTCGCCACCGCGTTCCTGCCCGCCCTGCGCAGCTGCGCTTCAACCGCCCACTCGCGCGCATCGATACGCTCCAGCAAATTGACACGCTGCAAGGCCTGGCCGATACGCAGCGCCCGCTGCACCACCGCACCCTGCATTCCTTGCGCGAACGCCGTTTGGCCTTGACGCGAAAAATGGCGCTGTGGCCGGACGAACGGCTGCACGGCCGTGGCTTGAGTTGCTTCGGGAAGCGCAGGCGCTGAAACAAGATATGGCGGCAATGGAAAGGGACAGGCGAGCCGTGCGCGACGACGCCTCATTCAAGCGCTGGCTCAAGCTGCAAAAACAGCTATCCGGGCAGGACAACGATCCCGATTATCTTGACGATTGATCCTGTAAAAGAAGCCATGGATGTATGCGGGAGTCGACCCGAAGCGGAAATTGGGCTGTCCGGAAAGCAGACATTCAACGTTTCGGGTAGGTAGCGCCTAGACCGTCTCCCACGTGAAAGGCGTGGTCGCAGCAAGGCGAAGCCCGCTCGCTTGTTGCTCCCGAACTACGCGACTGATGTCACGACCGAAGCAATTCTTTCCATTCCGGCAGACAAAGCTGCCACGTTGGCACCAGGCGCGGAAACATTTCTATTCCGGCAAGTGCGCATTGCAGGCTATTCCAGCGTATCAGATCAAATGAATCGCGATACAAGTACGCCACCCAGTCCGCCAGTAGCACAGCTGCATAGGTTTCTGCATCGCTGGTATCGCAGGGAGAAAGCCCTGCACTGTGCTGGTATCCAGTCACAATGGTTGCCGCGTCATAGCCCCAGCGATGCAGTGCAATCGCTGCTGTGCCTGCACGAAATGTCACCTCTTCGGGCAAACTCGATTCTGCCGCCGAGGCAACAGGATTGAGTGCTGCCGGAAATTCTGAGAAATGAAGGTTGGCAAACAAAGCTTGAATGTGCGCAGCCAGTTCGGGTGTGTTCGCCATGTGCCAGAAATTGAAGACCACGGTTAGTCGTGGCTGGGTAACTTCGGTAACGCCATGATAGGAATCCGCGTGCAGCAGGAAGCCAACGGCTTTGTTGTATTCAGGATTGACACTGAATACGGCTTCGCCCTCCGGCGATGAGAATAATTCCAGCACACCGCCATGTTCAGCTCGCCATTGCTTATTGAGTTGCACGACCAGGCGCGCAATTTCATAGCCCAATAGTGGCCGGTCGCTGTGTATGCCAATGACTTGTCCGGGCAGCATGCGTTGAGCCGTGACCAGCACACGATTGACCAGTGGCAATCCCGTCATCTCGCGCATCCTTGCGAGTATTTCGGTCTGAAACGTTGCAGGAATAGTCTCGGTAACGTCGCTAAGTGAACAGCGGTAAAACACACCGTCCTGATGCTGCCATTCACGGTCTTGCGAAAACAGCTGCTCAAGCGCAGCGCACTGTTCTTCAGAGAATGCGGCATTCACAAAGAAAAAGGGGAATGGGTGATGGTGGTGGTCGGGCTGTAAGAGCAATGTCTGGACTCATCTATGAATGATATGTGAACATTTTCGCATCTGAAATGAGGGCTTCTGGCCGGCTTGGGCCAGTTGCTACCGCTGTAAGTGGGGCGTCAATCGACAGCGTTTGTTGCGAATCGAGTGCGCCTCAAGTCAAAACCCTCGGGAACAGCCAGATAAAAGCAAGGGCACGCTTTTTGACAATAGCCAAATGTCAGGTTCGAATGGCCTGCATCACCCCATACTGAGTTTTGTCGCCAGCCAGATTGCGCGCCTGTTACCGGCGCGCTGAATCAAGCCGGGGACAAAAGCCGTTCAGTACATTACAGCCAGGTAATCCGCCGCTCCAGCGTGGTGTGATCCACCACCGCATCTTTCAGAATCGCGCCGTCGTCGCTTGATCCGGCCACCACCGCCTTGTCGGCGACCGGTGCGAGATTGTCGAGCTTGAAGCGACCCTTGCCGGTCTGGTCGCGCAGGAAACAGCGTTCGTCGAAGAACAGGCGGTCGCCGCTGGCGTCGATTTCGTCCGAATCGACCGAGTCGTAGCCGATGAGTTTTTTGACGTCGTCGAGTCCGGCGATGTTGGCTTCGCTGATGGTCTTGTTGTTCGCGTCGATCAGATAGGCTTTCATGGCAGTCCTCACAGGCTGGATTTGAGCGCTTTCAGGCAGTAGTCGACATTTTCCTGCTTGGCCGAATAGCCCATCAAGCCGATGCGCCAGATCTTGCCCGCCATGTCGCCCAGACCTGCGCCGATTTCGAGACTGAAATCATTCAGCAGCCTGGCGCGCACCGCTGCTTCGTCGATGCCTTCGGGCACGTAAATCGAATTGAGCTGCGGCAGGCGGGCGGATTCCTCGACCACGTAGCGCAGGCCCATGCCTTCGAGACCGGCCTTGAGTTTTTCGTGCATCGTGCGGTGGCGCGCCCAGGCGTTTTCCAGGCCTTCTTCTTCGAGGATCACCAGCGCTTCGTGCAGGCCGTACATCGGGTTGATCGGCGCGGTGTGGTGGTAGGTGCGCTTGCCGGCGGACTGCCAGTAGCCGAGTACTAGATTGAGATCGAGGAACCAGCTTTGCACAACGGTCGTGCGCGCCTTGATGCGGGCGATGGCGCGCTCGGAGAACGACACCGGCGACAGGCCGGGCGTGCACGACAGGCACTTCTGGCTGCCGGAATACGCCGCGTCGATGCCCCACTTGTCCATGTGGAGCGGCGTGCCGCCGAGGCTGGTGACGCAGTCCATGATGGTAAGCGCGCCATATTCCTGCGCAATCTTCGCGAGCGTTTCGGCATCCGACTGCGCGCCGGTCGAGGTCTCGGCGTGCACGAAGGCGAGAATCTTTGCGTCCGGATTGGCCTTGAAGGCGTCGCGCACCTTCTGCGGATCAACCGGTGCGCCCCAGGCATCATCGACCACGACCGGCACGCCGCGGGTGCGCTTGACGTTTTCCAGCATGCGGCCGCCAAACACGCCGTTGCGGCAGACGATGACCTTGTCGCTCGGTTCCACCAGGTTGACGAAGCACATTTCCATCCCCGCCGAACCTGGCGCCGACACCGGGAAGGTCAGCGCGTTCTCGGTCTGGAACGCCATCCGCAGCATGGCCTTGATCTGCTCCATCAGGTCGACGAAAGCGGGGTCGAGGTGGCCGATGGTCGGGCGTGCCATGGCGTCAAGAATGCGCTGCGGCACGTCGGAGGGGCCGGGACCCATGAGGATGCGTTTGGGGGGGATGAAGGGGGCAGTCATAACCTTGGTCTCTGTATGGAAAACTTCTAATAAAACAAAGGCTTGATTCTACGGATAAAACGGTGCGGCGGGATAATGCGCGAGCAGATTCCCGCGGGGGGTGACGCACGGTTGCGACCGCAGTTTCAATGACTATGGTGAAGTTTTGGCGATGAAATGGAGGAGGGGGTATGGCAACGAACACAGCATGTTTACGTTCGCTGTTCGGTGGCGTGGCGCTGGGTATCGCGCTGGGTGCTGCGCCGCAGGCAGCGGCTGAGTCCACCCCGGCAGTCATGACGTTGAGCGAGGCGGATCAAACGGCGGTGTTCAAGGCGGCGGGTGCAATACAACGCAAGGGCGTGTGGGTCATTTGCGTGGATGAACCAAGCGGCGGGGGCGCATCCATTGATTGGGTGCGCGATCTGAATGGCGATGGGCGTCCCGAAGCCGTGGTCACCGAAGGCGGCATGTATTGCCATGGCCATTCAGGGACGGGCTATACGCTGCTCAGCCAGCAGGGCGACGGTAAGTGGCGTGTGATGAGCAGCAACAATGGCATCCCCGAGTTTCTGAAAACCCGGGGTGTCGGTGGCTGGCCGGATATCTCGGTGGGTGGTCCGGGCTTCTGTTTCCCGGTGCAGCGCTGGAATGGCAAGACGTATGCGCTGAACCGTTTCGAATACGAGGGCAAGCGCTGCAATCCGCCGCGCTAGTTAAACCGGCGGCTCGCCCATCAGCGGCTTCATCGCGGTCAACAGGCTGTTGAAGATGCGCGGGTGAGTCCTCTCCTGCTCCGCCAGCATCTGCTTCATCGCGTAGCGTTGCTGCGGCTTGGCGAAACAGGCGGGGCAGTTTTCGAAAATCACGGGCAGCCCGGCATCGGCCGCGAACGCACGGGTCTGGCGTTCGCGTGCGTAGGCGAACGGCCGGATGATGCGCAGGTTGCCGGCGTCGTTGAGGTAGTGCGGCGACATGGTGCGCAGCTTGCCGCCGAACAGCATCGACATCATCAGCGTTTCGGCGAGGTCGTCGAGATGGTGGGCCATGGCGACGACGTTGCAATTCTGTTCGCGCGCGACGCGGTAGAGAATGCCGCGCCGCATGCGTGAGCAATACGCGCAGTAGGAATCGGAATCCTTGGTCAGCGTCTTCTGCGCTTCGACCATGATCGGCTGCGATTCGAGGAAATAGGGCACACCGAGCGCAGCCATGTAGGGCGTGAGCGGTGACGGGTCGTACTGGTCGGACTGCGGATCGACGGTGCACGCCAGCAGTTCGAATTTGACCGGCGCTTTCTGTTGCAGATGGTGCAGCGTGTGCAGCAGCGACAGCGAATCCTTGCCGCCCGACAGTCCGAGCAGGATGCGGTCGCCGTTGCGGATCATGCGCCAGTCGCCGATGGCGCGGCCAGCCAGGGTAACGAGCGAGCGGGAGGGCTTGATCCAGCCGGTGGGCGTGTCGTGGCTCATGCGGAGAATTGAAGTGCGTGAAGTTGGGCGTAGCGGCCTTGTTTGGCGAGCAACTCGGCGTGGCTGCCGATCTCGACGATGCGTCCACCTTCCAGCACCACGATCCGATTGGCGCGCTCAATGGTGGACAGGCGGTGAGCAATCACCAGCGTGGTGCGGTTGGTCATCAGGGTTTCCAGTGCGGCCTGGACGTGGCGCTCGGATTCGTTGTCGAGCGCCGAAGTGGCTTCGTCGAGGATCAGAATCGGCGCGTTTTTGAGGATGGCGCGGGCGATGGCGATGCGCTGGCGCTGGCCGCCGGACAGGCGCATGCCGTTTTCGCCGATCAGCGTGTCGAGGCCCTCCGGCATCGCCTGAATGAAGTCCCAGGCGTGGGCCGCGATGCAGGCGGCGCGGATTTCATCGGTCGTGGCATCGCGCTTGGTGCCGTAGGCGATGTTGTGTGCCAGCGTGTCGTTGAACAGGGTGACGTCCTGCGATACCAGCGCGATGTGACTGCGCAGGTTTTGCAGCGGGATGTCGCGAATATCGTGGCCATCAAGCGTGATGACGCCGCTGTCGGGGTCGTAGAAACGCGGCACCAGATTCGCCAGCGTGGTCTTGCCGGAGCCGGACGCGCCGACCAGCGCGACGGTTTCGCCGGGTGCGATGTCGAGGCGGATGGCGTCGAGCGCGGGCACGTTCTTGCCAGGATAGCTGAGGCTGACGTCGCGGAATGCGAGGCGGCCTTCGATGCGGGCGAGCCTCTGGGTGCCGCTGTCGCGTTCGGCATCCTGGTCGAGCATGGAGAAAATGGTTTCGGCGGCGGCGAGCCCACGCTGCAGCTGGTCGTTGACGGCGGTGAGGCGCTTGAGCGGTGCGAACAGCAGCAGCATCGCCATGAAAAAGGCGACGAAACCACCGACCGTGGTGGCGTTGTCGCTCGCCTGGTCGGCGGCGATGTAGACGATGACCGCCAGCGCAATCGCGGCGATGAACTGGATCACCGGTTCGTACACCGCGTTGGCGGCGACGCGTTTCATTTCATAGGCGCGCGCCAAGTTGGCCGCACTGCGGAAGCGGTCCTGCTCGTAGGTTTCGCCGCCGTAAAGCTTGACCACGCGATGGCCCCCCACCGCCTCGTCCACCACTTGGGTGAGGTCGCCGATGTTTTGCTGTGCCTTGCGCGACAGTCCGCGCAAGCGCTTGCTCGCCATGCGCACGACCCACAAGGTCAGCGGCACCAGCGCGAACACGATCAGGGTCAGTTGCCAGTTCAGCCAGACCAGATAGCCGAGCAGGCCCAGCACTGTCACGGTGTCGCGCACCAGCGTGGTGAGCGAGCTGGTGGCCGATTGCGTCACCTGGGTGACGTTGAACGCCAGTTGCGCGATCAGCTGGCCGCTCGGGTTCTGGTCGAAGTAGCGCGTCGGCAGCGTCATCAGCTTGTCGAACATCGCCGCGCGCAAGTCCATCACCAGACGGCTGCCGACCCATGCCATGCAATAGGTGCTGACGAAGCTGGTGAGGCCGCGCACCACGAACAGCGCCAAGAGCAGCAGCGGTACCCAGCGGATGAAGGCCTGGTCCTTGGCGACAAAGCCCTGGTCCAGCAGCGGCTTGAACAAGGCAGGCAGCATCGGCTCGGTGGCGGCGGTGAGAATCAGCGCGACGAGCGACAGCGCGAACATGCGCCAGTAAGGTTTGACGTAGGTCAGCAGGCGACCATACAGTGCGCGGCTGTCGGGTACGGGAGTCATAGCAGCAGTAGGGTAGCGAGGCCGAGGAAGATGAAGAAGCCCATGCTGTCGGTGATGAACGTGAGCAGCACCGAGGAGCCAATCGCGGGGTCGCGCTTGAAGCGTTCCAGCGTCATCGGAATGAAGATGCCGGCCAGCGCGGCGACCAGCAGATTGAGCAGCATCGCCAGCGCCATCACGCCACCGAGTGCGGGGTTGTCATACAGCAGCCAGGCGAAGAGGCCCACCGCCGAACCCCACATCAGGCCGTTCAACAGGGCGACGCCGATTTCCTTGACCACCAGGCGCCGTGCGTTGGCCGGGGTGATGTGGCCGAGCGCGAGGCCGCGAATGATCAGGGTAATGGTCTGGTTGCCCGAGTTGCCGCCGATGCCGGCGATGATCGGCATCAATGCCGCCAGCGCGGCGAGTTTTTCGATGCTGCCTTCGAACGCGCCGATCACGCGCGAGGCGACGAAGGCAGTGCCGAGGTTGATCGCCAGCCACATCCAGCGGTTCTTGGCTGCGTTCCAGACGGTGGAAAACAGGTCTTCCTCTTCTTTCAGGCCGGCCATCGACAGCATGTCGGCGTCGGCCGATTCGCGGATGTAGTCGACCACCGCATCGACGGTTAGACGCCCGATCAGGCGTCCCTGTGCGTCCACCACCGGCGCCATCACCAGGTCGTAGCGTTCGAACGCCTGCGCCGCCTCCTGCGCTTCGTCCTCGGGGTGAAACTTGACGAAATCCTCGACCATCACGGCCGCCACCGAGGCCTCGGGATCGGTGGTCAACAAGCGTTTCAGCGGCAGCACGCCAATGATCGAATCGTCGCGATCCACCACGAACAGCTTGTCGAGCTGGTCGGGCAGCTCGCCCAGACGGCGCAGGTAACGCAGCGCGACTTCCAGCGTCACGTCGACGCGGATGGTGACCATCTCGAAATCCATCAGCGCACCCACCGTGTCCTCGGGGTAGGCCAGCGCCGATTGCAGGTGCGCGCGCTTCTGCGCGTCGAGGCTGGTGAGCAGTTCCTGAATCACGTCGTGCGGCAGGTCGGCCGCGATGTCGGCAATCTCGTCGGTGTCGAGCGACTCGGCGGCGGCCAGCAGTTCCGCCTTGTCCATGCTCTGGATCAGCGATTCGCGCACCGAATCGGAGACTTCCAGCAGGATTTCGCCGTCGTACTCCGCGTTGACCAGACCCCACACCAGCCGGCGCTCGTCCAGCGGCAGGGCTTCCAGAATGTAGGCGATGTCGGCCGGGTGCAGGTCTTCCAGCTTGCGCTGCAGCTCGGCCAGGTTCTGCTTGTGCACCAGGTTCTCGACCAGTGCCTGGCGCGGCCCGCCCTGCTTGTGGACGAGTTCCTCCACCAGCCGCATCCGGGCGAGCAGGGACTGCACCTGGATCAGGTGCGTTTCCAGGTTGTCCTGCGACTGGGTTTCGAGGGAATCGGTCATGGGGCGTTTGGGCCAAAAAGCCCCGCGATTGTAACGCGCCACGGCGTGGGGACGTTGGCGAATTCGCCGTGGGAAGCACGTGGATCGATCGCGTTCTATAGTGTTCAGATGAAGACGCTGCTTGCCCTGCTCCTGCTAGCCTGCCTGCCCGCATGCGGGCGCGATCTGCCGCTGGATACGCTCAAGCTGCCGGCGGGCTTTCGCCTCGCGATCTATGCCGATGTGGTGCCGGGGGCGCGCTCCATGACCCTGGCGCCCGATGGCACGCTGTTCGTCGGCACCCGCGGCGACACGGTTTACGCCTTGCCCAACCGCACCGGCGGCCCCCGGGCCGATGCTGTCCTGACCTTGCTGAAGGGGCTGGATACGCCCAACGGCGTGGCCTTTCGCGACGGCGCGCTCTACGTCGCCGAGGTCGGCCGCATCCTGCGCTACGACCGCATCATCGAGCGGTTGCGCAATCCCCCGAAGCCGGTGGTGGTGAGCGATGCCTTTCCGCACGACGCCCATCACGGCTGGAAATTCATCCGCTTTGGCCCGGACGGCCGCCTCTACGTGCCGGTGGGCGCGCCCTGCAACATCTGTGAAGCGGATCCTGCCCGCTATGCGGCGATCTTCCGCCTCAAGCCGGACGGCAGCGTGCTGGAGCAATACGCGCGGGGCGTGCGCAACACGGTCGGCTTCGACTGGCATCCGCAAACTGGCGAGCTGTGGTTTACCGACAACGGCCGCGACTGGCTGGGCAACGATGCGCCGCCCGACGAGTTGAACCGCGCGCAGCGGGCCGGCCTGCATTTCGGCTATCCCTATTGCCATGGCAGCGCCATCGCCGACAGCGAATATGGCAGCAAGCGTGCCTGTGCCGAATTCACCCCGCCGATGCGCGAACTCGGCGCCCACGTCGCCGCCCTCGGAATGCGCTTTTATAGCGGCACGATGTTCCCCGAGCCCTGGCGCGGCCGCGTTTTCATCGCCGAGCACGGCTCCTGGAACCGCATCCCGCCATCCGGCTATCGCCTGACCACGGCGCGCATCGAGGGCGGGCGGGTGACGGCCTACGAGGTGTTCGCCGAGGGCTGGCTGAAAGGCCTCGCGGCCTGGGGGCGGCCGGTCGACGTACAGGTGATGCCGGATGGTGCGCTGCTGGTGTCGGACGACAAGGCGGGGGTGATTTACCGGATCAGCTACGGCAAATAAATGCCTGGCATGCCGGCGCTGAGTGCGGGCTAGTCCCAGCGGTCGTCGCGCACTTCCACCCAGCCGCCGGCCACTCTCACCGGGAACACGGCCACCGCGCTGTAGGCCGGCGGCGCAGTGACGGCGCCGCTGCGCAGGTTGAAGCGGGCGCCGTGGCGCGGGCAGACGATTTCCTCGCCCTGAAGTTCGCCGCTCGCCAGTTCGCCGCCGTCGTGGGTACAGGTGTCCTCGATCGCGCAGTAGTCGCCGCCGAGATTGAATACCGCGACGGCCACGCCATCGACATCCGCCACGCAGCGCCTGCCGGGCGGCAGGTCGGTAACACGCGCGACACGCACCCAGTCGGACATCACACCAGCCCGAGTTGCAGCCGCGCAGCTTCGCTCATGCGGCTTTGATCCCACGGCGGATCCCAGACGATTTCGACGTGGGCGGCGGTGACGCCGCTGACTTCTGCCACGGTCTGCTCGACCTGCGCGGGAAAGCTTTGCGCCACCGGGCAGCCGGGCGCGGTGAGCGTCATGCGGATATCGACACGGCCGGCGGCATCGACATCAAGGTCGTAGATCAGGCCCAGGTCGTAGATGTTGACCGGCAGTTCGGGATCGAAAATCGTGCGCAGGGCGGCGATGACCTGCCGCTTAAGACCGTGTTCGGTGCGCTTTTCGGAAACCAGGCGGGCGAGATTGATCATGGCGGCGGCGCGGGTTGCGAGGGTTGCGGGCAGAACGGCGAGGGGCCTTCGGTGCACACCGTTTCGCTGTTCTGTTCGAGCGCGGCCTGCAATACATGCCAGGGCAGCGTCGCGCACTTCACCCGCATCGGGAATTCGTGCACGCCTTCGAGCACGCGCAACTTGCCCACGCCTTCCGCCGGGGCATTTTCCGCCAGCATGTTGTGCACCCGATGGAACAGGCGCTCCACTTCGTCCAGCGGTTTGCCGTGCACCGCTTCGGCCATCATCGAGGCGGACGCCATGCAGATGGCGCAGCCGGCGCCTTCGAAACCGATGTCCTCGATGGTGTCGTTCGCCACTTTCAGATGCACTTGGATTTCGTCGTTGCACAGTGGATTGAAGCCGTGCGCATGGTGCGTGCTGCCACGCGGATTCTTCGGGTAATGCCGCGGGTGGCGGTTGTGTTCGAGGATCACTTCTTCGTAGAGGGCGCGCTGGTCGGTATTCATGCCGTGCGCTCCTTGTTCAGCACCGGCAGCGCGGCGGCCAGATGCGGCTCCAGCCAGTCGGCCAGCCCGGTGTTTTTCAGCAATCCAAGCGCCTCTTCGACGAAGCCGCGCAACAACAGCGCGCGAGCAACGTCGGCGTCGATGCCGCGACTGCGCAGGTAGAAGATTTCCGCGGGATCGAGCTGGCCGACGGTTGCACCATGGCCGCATTTGACGTCGTCGGTATAGATTTCCAGCTGCGGCTTGACGTCGATTTCGGCGTGTGGCGACAGCAGCAGGTTGCGGCTCGATTGTTGGGCGTCGGCCTTCTGGGCGCCGGCCTGCACTACCACGCGCGCGTCGAAAATGCCGCGCCCGCGGCCGTCTGCGATGCCGCGCCAGGTCTGGCTGCTGCGGGTGTGCGGGGCGCGATGTTCGACGTGCAGGTGCTGGTCGAGATGGCGTCGTCCGGCGGCGATGAACACGCCATCGAGCTGGCACGCTGCGCCGGCTTCGTCCAGATGGACCCGGGTGTCGTGGCGCGCCACGCGGCCGCCGACATTCACCGACAGGGCGTGATAGCGGCTGTCGCGTGCCTGTTGCACCAGGGTCAGCCCGGTGTGGGTGGCGGCTGTACTGTTTTCGTCGAGCTTGAGGTGGGTGAGTCGGGCGCCTTCGCCCAGCACGATCTCGGTCACGCTGTTGTGCCAGTAGGCGAGATCGGGCGCGCCCAGACACTGTTCCACCAGCACCGCCTCGGCGCCGGCTTCCAGCACGACGAGGTGGCGCAGATGCAGCATGGCGTCGGCTTCGCTGGTGCGGTGCACCATGAACAAGGGCGCCGATTTCCAGCCGGCAGGCACGTGCAGCATCAGGCCGTCCTGCCATAGCGCGCTATTGATTTCAGCCAGTGCCGTATTGCCGGGAAAGGTGTCGGCCAGCTGGCCGAGGTAACGCACCACCAGGGCGGTATCGGCACGGTCGGCCAGGCTGTGCGCGTGGATCGATTGCGTATAGACATCCATCAGGCGGCCATTGCCGAACTTCAACACGGTGCCCGGATAATCTTCGCTGGCCCAGTCTTCCGCGGCGTGTTGCGGGGCGTGCAGTTCAGCCCGTTCCAGAAAATCGAGTGCGGTGTATTTCCAGTCTTCGTCGCGCGGGGTCGGCAGTCCGTGGCTGAAAAAGCGCTCCAATGCGACCTCGCGTGACGCCATCTGCTGCGGCGAACCGCCGGCCTGTTCGAGCGCCTGCCGGTAGAGGGCGGGGGTCATGGCCGTGCCTCCGCTTGCGGGCCGGGTTCGGGCATCAACCAGCCGTAGCCGCGTTCTTCCAGTTCCAGCGCCAGGCTGGCGTCGCCCGACCGCACGATGCGTCCGCCTGCCAGAACGTGCACCCGGTCGGGGACGATATAGTTCAGCAGACGCTGGTAGTGGGTAACCAGGATGACCGCGCGCTCCGGGTGCTTCAGCGCGTTAACGCCGTGGGCCACGGTTTTCAGCGCGTCGATATCGAGGCCGGAATCGGTTTCGTCGAGGATGGCGAGGCGCGGTTCCAGCACCGCCATTTGCAGGATTTCGTTGCGCTTTTTCTCGCCGCCGGAGAAGCCTTCGTTGACCGCGCGGTAGAGAAAGCTGTCGTCCATGCCGAGCAGTTCCAGCTTGCCCTTCACCGTGTCGAGAAAGTCCATCGCGTCGAGTTCGGTTTCATTGCGCGAGCGCCGCACGCTGTTCAACGCGGTGCGCAGCAACTGCACGTTGGCGACGCCGGGGATTTCCAGCGGATATTGAAAGGCGAGGAACACCCCGGCGCGGGCACGCTGCTCCGGTTCCAGCGCCAGCAGATCCTGTCCCAGATAGCGCACGCTGCCGGCGGTCACCGTATAGCCCTCGCGCCCGGCCAGCACCTGGGCGAGCGTGCTTTTGCCCGAGCCGTTGGGGCCCATGATGGCATGCACCTCGCCCGCTTTGACGTCGAGATCGATGCCGGAAAGTATCGGTTTGTCGCCGATGGCTACGTGCAGATTTTCGAGATGCAACATGATTCACACTCCTACTGACCCCTGACCCCTGACCCCTGACCCCTGACTACCCAATCGCCCCTTCCAGGCTTACCGCGAGCAGCTTCTGCGCTTCCACCGCGAACTCCATCGGCAGCTCCTTGAACACTTCCTTGCAGAAACCGTTGACGATCAGGTTCACCGCGTCTTCCTCGCTCAAGCCGCGGCTGCGCAGGTAGAACAGCTGGTCGTCGCCGATCTTGCTGGTGGTGGCTTCGTGTTCGACGGTGGCAGTCGGGTTCTTCACCTCGATATACGGGAAGGTGTGGGCAGCGCAGTGGTCGCTCATCAGCAGCGAGTCGCATTGCGTGTGGTTGCGCGCATTCGCCGCGCTCGGCAGCACCTTCACCAGGCCGCGATAGGCGTTGCTGCCGTAGCCGGCCGAGATGCCTTTCGACACGATGGTGCTGCGGGTATTCCTGCCAATGTGGATCATCTTGGTGCCGGTGTCGGCCTGCTGGCGATGGTTGGTCAGCGCCACCGAATAGAACTCGCCGACGCTGTCGTCGCCGCGCAGGATGCAACTCGGGTATTTCCAGGTGATGGCCGATCCGGTCTCGACCTGGGTCCATGAAATGTGCGCGCGGTCACCGCGGCAATCGCCGCGCTTGGTGACGAAGTTGTAGATTCCGCCACGCCCCTCGCGGTCGCCGGGATACCAGTTCTGCACGGTGGAATACTTGATGCGAGCGTCCTTTAGCGCCACCAGTTCTACCACCGCCGCATGCAACTGGTTCTCGTCGCGCATCGGCGCGGTGCAGCCTTCCAGATAACTCACAGTCGCGCCCTCGTCAGCGATGATGAGGGTGCGCTCGAACTGTCCGGAGTTCTTTGCGTTGATGCGGAAATAGGTCGACAGCTCCATCGGGCAACGTACGCCCTTGGGCACGTAGACAAACGAGCCATCGGTGAACACCGCCGAGTTGAGCGTGGCGAAATAGTTGTCGGTGGTGGGCACCACCGAGCCGAGGTATTGCCGCACCAGCCCGGGATGTTTCTGCACCGCTTCGGAAAACGGGCAGAAAATGATGCCCAGGCTCTCCAGCTTGTCCTTGAAAGTGGTGGCGACCGACACCGAGTCGAACACCGCGTCCACTGCCACGCCTGCCAGCGCCTCGCGTTCCTGCAGCGGGATGCCGAGCTTTTCGTAGGTGCGCAGCAATTCCGGGTCGACCTCGGACAGATCCTTCGGCTGCGTGCGCGTTTTCGGCGCGGCGTAGTAGTGGATGGCCTGATAATCGATCGGCGAATGGTGCACCGACGACCACGTCGGCTCGGTGAGCGTCAGCCAGTGGCGGTAAGCCTGCAACCGCCATTCCAGCATGAATGCCGGCTCGTCCTTCTTCGCCGAGATCAGGCGGATGACGTCTTCGTTCAGCCCCTTGGGCACCATCTCCTGCTCGATGTCGGTGACGAAGCCCCAGCGGTATTCGTCGTCTACGCGTTTTCTGACTTCGGCATTGCTCATCGCACTTTCTCCTGTAAACCCGGCATCCGGATCGCCTGCATCCGCGGCAACGCCATGTCGGCCAGACTGACCGCCTCCAGCGCCACCCGCACCGCGCGGCTGATCAATTGCCAATTGGCGCGCGTCGCGCAGTTTTTCTCCAGCGAACAGCTGCCCTTGCCGAGCGAACATTCCGTCAGCGCCACCGGGCCCTCGATCGCGCTCACCACATCGGCCACCGACACCGCACGCGGCGCGTGGACCAGACTGTAGCCACCTCCTGCACCGCGCCTGCTGGTGAGCAGCCCTGCCTGCAGCAGCCGCTTCAACAGCTTGGACACGGTCGGCAGGGGCAGGCCCAGCTCGTCGGACAGTTGCGCTGCGCTGAAACAGCGTGCCGGTTCGCGCGCCAGTCGCACCATCAACACGGTGGCGTAATCGGTGAGTTTGGCAATGCGCAACATGACGGCTCCTGAAAACTAAAAATAGGACTGCATGAGTCCTGTTTAGTTCAGATTTTGGCAAGATCAAGCGCGGCTGGTCGGGTCAGGATGAAAACACTGTGCGGTCGCTTGGCGGAACCGTACGCACTGCCACCCTGTTTCTGCCCAGGGAAATCAGCTCAGACAGGCGGCCGCAGTCGGGGGCGATGGCGGCCAGCGCAGCCAGCGTGCGCTTGACGCTCAGGCGGCTCTATTGCCGCCCCGGATGAGAAACTGGTGGCTGGCAAAAAAACCGCTGATCGGAATGGGCATGCTGATTTCCTTCGAGGGCAGCACCCTTTCGTCGTCGATCAGGCTGCTTTCTGCTGCTTGTACTCGACCCATTTGGCAACCTGTTCGTCCCAGTCGTCGCCGCGGAAATAGGGGTTGGATCGCGGTGCGCTGATCATGTTGGGATCAACCGGAATGTTCATGCCTTCGAGGAAATTGGCGAGCCCGATGCGTTCGATCATCTCGCCGGTGCGCTCGTGATCGAGCGCGTTTTCGGCGAAGAAATCGAGCAGGTTGCGCGCCAGTTCGTTCAGCGCTTCGAAATCCTCGTCGGTTTCCAGTTTCATGAACGGAATGATCACGCTGCCCATCGTCGCGCCGATTTTCAGCACGCCCTTGCCGCCGACCAGGATCGACACGCCCTTGTCATTGCCGGGCAGCAGGCCGCCGGGAATCACGTTGAGGCAGTGCATGCAGCGCACGCAGTTCTTGTTGTCGATGCACATCGCATTGCCGTCCCCCAGCCGCGCCACCGACACGTGCGGGTTGGCTGTGTCCGCGTGCGCCTCGGGGACGATATCGATCGCCTGGGTTGGGCACTTCTTGACCACGTCATTGACCAGATCGCGCATGCCGTGGACCTTCATGTAGTCCTGAACTAAATCTTCGTTGACGCGGATGTTGTCGCGCCAAGTGCCGATGGTGGCCATGTCGGAACGCTGGATCGCGTTGACGCAGTCGTTCGGGCAACCGGAAAACTTGAATTTGAACTTGTACGGCAACGAAGGCCGGTGCATGTCGTCGAGGTTGTTGTTGATGACGGTGCGCAGCGCGCGCGCCTCGTCGAAGCAGGACATTTCGCAGCGTGCCGAACCGACGCAGGACATCGAGGTGCGTAGCGCGGGTCCGCCGCCGCCGAGGTCGAAGCCCATTGCGTTGAGGCCGTCGAAAACCGGCTGTACGTTTTCGCTGCTGACGCCCTGGAACATGATGTCGCCGGACTGGCCGTGGAAGGCGATCAGGCCGGAGCCGCCATTGTTGACCCACACATCGCACAGTTTGCGCAGCAGGTCGGAGGTGTAATGCATGCCGGCCGGCGGTTGCACGCGCAGGGTGTGGAATTCGGCGGCTTCGGGAAACAGCGGCTTGCCGGATTCGTCCTTCAGTTCGGTGAAGCGCGGAATGATGCCGCCGCCGTAACCGAACACGCCGACGGTGCCGCCTTTCCAGTAGCCTTTGCAGGTTTCGTACGAGGTTTCCAGCTGGCCCATCAGATCGACCATCATGTCGTTGTCGCGGGCCAGACGCTTGAGGCCGCTGACGAAGCTGGGCCACGGGCCGCTTTCAAGCTGGTCGAGCAGGGGGGTGTCGTGCAGGGTGCGTGTAGTCATCGCGGTATCCTTTCAAGTTCGAAAGTCACGCTTCAGTCTAGACAATACCTGAGTGTTTTTGTAGGGATTACCCAAATGGGTAGTATCCCGAAAAACCTTTTAAAAACGCCGGCTTATTGCGGCACCTGAGCGTAGCCCATGTAGCGCTTGATGACGGCCACGCGGCGCTGATAGCCGCGCGAGTTGCGGTGGTTTTCAAACCAGCGCGGGTTGGGTGCCATGGCGGCCAGACGGGCAGCCTGGTCGCGGTTGAGGTTGGCGGCAGATTTTTTGTAATAACGACGGGAGGCGGCTTCGGCGCCGTAAATGCCATTGCCCCATTCAATGACGTTGAGATACACCTCCAGAATCCGCCGCTTGCTCCAGGTAGTTTCGATCATCAGGGTGATGACGGCCTCCTGGGCTTTGCGCGTGAAACTGCGGTCGCCGGAGAGGAACAGGTTTTTGGCGAGTTGCTGGCTGATGGTGGAACCACCGGCAACGAGCTTGCCCTTTTTCAGGTTCTTTTTGACGGCGGCTTCAATACCTTCAACGTCAAAGCCTTCGTGCGAGAGGAATTTCGCGTCTTCAGCGGCAACGATGGCGCGCTTCAGGTGGATGGATATCTTGTCGTAGGGCACCCATTTGTGGCGCAGTTCGGCGTCAGGGTTCTTGTCCTGCTGGCGCGCCAGGCCCGCTTCCATGAAAGCGGTGGAGGTGGGGTTGTGATCGATCCACCACAACACGTGGGCGAAAATCCACAGCTGATACGCCAGCAGCAATGCAACCGCCACCGCAACACTTTTCCCTATCCAGCGCAGTGCCGTTTTCATGTGCGCCGCCCCCGCGGGGAGGACGCTGCCAGACGCTCGCCTTCCAGGCGGTCTTGGCGCAGGCTCGCGATCACGGGTGCGGTATCAGGCCGCACGCCGCGCCACAGATAAAAGGCTTCGGCCGCCTGTTCCACCAGCATGCCGAGGCCATCGGCGGTCGTTCCGCCATGGTTCCGCGCGAAGTCGAGAAAGGGCGTGTCCCGCCCATACATCATGTCGTAGGCTAGTGTGTTCGCACCGAACAGGCGTGGAGACAGCGGGGGCAATTCGCCCGCCAGGCTGGCAGCGGTCGCGTTGATGACGAGATCAAACGGCATGTCGGCTGCTTCAAAAGTAATCGTGCTGACGCCACGCCCGAACCGCTCGGCCAGCGCCTCTGCGCGGCTGGGTGTGCGGTTGGCAATCACCAATGCCGAGGGCTGCTGATCGAGCAATGGTTCGATCACCCCCCGCGCCGCGCCGCCGGCGCCCAGCAGCAGGATGCGCTTCCCGCCGAGTGCGCAGTGCAGGTTGCGGGTGAGGTCGGCAACCAGTCCGGCGCCGTCGGTGTTGTCGCCAAGGATGCCGTCACTGTTGAAGCTCAACGTATTGACTGCCCCGGCACGCTTGGCGCGCGGACTCACGCGCTGCGCCAGTTTGAAAGCCGTTTCCTTGAACGGTACGGTGACGTTCGCCCCGCGTCCCCCTGCTGCGATGAAAGCAGCCACGCTGTCGGCAAAGCCGTCCAGCGGCGCGAGGATGGCTTCGTAGGACACGTCCTGCCCGGTTTGGCGGGCAAACGCAGTATGGATGAACGGGGATTTGGAGTGGGCAACGGGATGCCCGAAAACAGCGTAACGATCAGTCATGGCGCGCTATTCTAAAGCAGCGCGGACGGAAGGCGTGTCAGGTCTGGATCCACGGAAGACCGCGTTGCTTCCAGCCGTTGAGCGCATTGCGGTGGCCGGTGTTTTTGTCGAGATCGCCTTCAAATCCCTCCAGCACGTTGTAGCAATGCCTCAAGCCGGCCTCAGTGCCTGCAATTGCGGCGCGGTGTGAGCGGTGACCGCTGCGGCAGATGAAAAACAGCAGCGACTCCGGATCGACAGCCTGTTTGAGTTGCGCGGAAAAATGCGGATTGATGACCCAGCCCGGCCAGGATTGCCACTCGACGTGCACGGCTCCGGGCAGGGCGCCGGTCAATTCCAGCTCGGCACGTGAACGCACATCGATGAGCTGCGCGCCCGGTGCCAGTTGCAATAACTCATGCGCTTCATGCGGTAGCAGCGCACCAATATATGGCCATCCCTGAGCCTGGCTCTGAATGTGGGCGGCGTTGAGCAGTTCGGTGATGCGTCCCATGATTCGGCTCCCGGATTGATTTTCTCAGTATAGGAATCCTCAGGCGGGTTGTCTTGTGCACCAAAATAGTGCGTCATGGCGTGGTGTGCAATAAAATGGTGCGGTGATTCCGCAGCACGCGGGCGTGTCCTCGCGGCCTGCCCTTGTGGCACAATATCCAATAGATATTTTCAGGTGTGGCACGGTTTCTGCTGGCTGAACATCCCGTACATATCGAAATATGTCGTTTAACTTTATTTCAGCTTGAGGAGAACCCGCATGGTCGTGGCCGATGTAATTAAAATGATTCAGGATAACGAAGTTAAATTCGTTGATCTGCGCTTTACCGATACGATTGGCAAGGAGCAACACGTGTCGATTCCGGCCCGCCTGGTGGATGCCGAGTGGTTTGAAGCGGGCCATCCTTTCGATGGTTCGTCGATCAGCGGCTGGAAAGGGATTCAAGCATCGGACATGCTGCTGTCTCCGGATCCGGATTCGGCTTGGATTGACCCCTTCTTCGATGAATCTACCCTGATCCTGACCTGCGACGTGATCGAGCCGTCCGACGGCAAAGGCTACGAGCGCGATCCGCGATCAGTCGCCAAACGCGCCGAGGCTTACCTCAAGTCGACCGGCCTTGCAGATACCGCTTACTTCGGCCCTGAGCCCGAATTCTTCATTTTTGATTCCATCACCTGGCACGACGACATGTCGGGCTGCGGCGTGAAAATCAATTCCGAGGAAGCGGCGTGGTCGTCTGCCGAGAAATACGAAAGCGGCAACACCGGCCACCGTCCCAGCGTCAAGGGCGGCTATTTCCCGGTTCCCCCGGTTGATTCGCTGCAGGACATTCGCGCCGCCATGGTGCTGGCGCTGGAAGAAGCCGGCGTACCGGTCGAAGTGTTCCACCATGAAGTGGCGACCGCTGGCCAGTGTGAAATCGGCACCCAGTTCAGCACGCTGACCAAGCGCGCCGACTGGACGCAGATGCTGAAGTACATCGTGCACAACGTCTCGCACGCCTACGGCAAAACCGCGACCTTCATGCCCAAGCCCATCGTTGGCGACAACGGTTCCGGCATGCACGTGCACATGTCGCTATGGAAAGACGGCAAGAACCTGTTCGCGGGCAACGGCTACGCCGGCCTGTCCGAACTGGCCTTGTACTATATCGGTGGCGTCATCAAGCACGCCAAGGCGCTGAACGCGATCACCAACCCGTCGACCAACTCGTACAAGCGTCTGGTTCCGGGTTTTGAAGCGCCGGTGATGCTGGCCTACTCGGCTCGTAACCGTTCGGCTTCGATCCGCATTCCGATTGCTGCCAGTGAAAAAGCGCGCCGCATTGAAACCCGTTTTCCCGATCCGATGGCCAACCCCTACCTGTGCTTTGCTGCGCTGATGATGGCGGGCCTCGATGGCATCCAGAACAAGATCCACCCTGGCGACCCGTCAGACAAGGACCTGTACGACCTGCCGCCGGAAGAAGACGCGAAGATCCCGAAGGTTTGTCACAGCCTGGAAATGGCGCTGGACGAACTCGACAAGGATCGCGAGTTCCTGACTCGTGGCGGTGTGTTTACCAACGACATGATTGATGCTTACATCACGCTGAAGATGGAAGATGTCACCAAGTTCCGCATGACCACCCATCCGGTTGAGTTTGCGATGTATTACTCCTTGTAAGCGCGACGCGCGAACAGTAAAAAGGGCAGCTTCGGCTGTCCTTTTTTATGGGTATTCATTCGCTGAGCACAGGTTGCGGCTTCAGAAGGCACCGTTTTAACCGTTATGGAGTGGGTACGTTACACTCAATACCCATGCAAAAATCGCCCCTCTTTTTTCTGCTGACCCTGATTCTGGCTGCCCCTGCGCAAGCTGAAATCTACAAATATATTGATGAAAGTGGTCATGTCACTTTCACCGATGTGTACAAAAAAGGGGCCAAACGGATCGATATTCCGGGCACGCCCATGGCGTTGCCTCCCCGCGGAGCATCACCTGGCAAGCGTGCCGCTGCCACCCCCAGCCCGGCCGATTTCCCGCGCATTGACGCAGGCACGCAAAAACGCCGTGACGACATACGCCGCCAGGTGTTGCAGGATGAAATCAATGGCGAGCGCAAGAATGCGGCTGAGGCGCGCCGTCAGTTGACCCTGGGTGAAAGACTGGCGCCAGGTGAGCGAATGACGGATGCGAGCTACCAGAATCGCATTAAAAACCTGCGTAATAGCGTGCAGCAGCACGAGCAGAACGTGGTATCCATCCAGCGGGAATTGGCGAATCTGAAGTAGGGTTCGCGCTGTTTTTTGCACCACGCACGAGCGTATCCCCCCGCTCGACTCCCCATCTTATGCAGATCGGTACACGCAAGTATCTGGCTGACGACGACGTGTGGATACGCTGGCACAATCAGTGCTTTCATTCAGTGCATGAGCACGATGCCCAACTCCCCCGGTAAGTTTTCAGGACTTGATTGCCTTTCGACTGGCGCCATGGTGCTGGACGCGGCTGACCACATTCAGTATGTCAATCCGGCAACCGAAACCCTGCTTGGCATTTCAGGCGTGTTGTTGATTGGCAGCGCAGCCAAACAGATGTTTGAGCAAAGCCCTGAATTGCTGGCGGCGATCCAGACCGCGCGTCTGCAGCAGGAAACCGTTATCGAATACGAGATCGATGTAGCCGCAAGCGGACATCCGCCGATTCGGCTGGGATGCAGTATTTCGCCGCTGGAACAGCCGCGGGACTCCCTGTTGATCGAAATGCGTGCAGTCGATCCGCATTTACGCATTACCCGCCTGGAGCAGGCGCGCATGCAGCAGGAGGCCAATCGCGAGTTGCTGCGCAACCTTGCGCACGAGATCAAGAACCCGCTGGGAGGTATCCGGGGCGCAGCGCAATTGCTGGAACACGAGTTGCCGCGTGAATCGCTGCGCGAATACACCCAGGTCATCATCAAGGAATCCGATCGCTTGCAGTCGCTGCTGGAACGCCTGTTGACGCCGCATCGGACGCCCCGTTTTGGTGCGGTTAATATCCATGAAGTGCTGGAACGGGTGCGCAGTCTGGTGCTGGCCGAAACCCCGAGCGTGACCCTGCGGCGCGATTACGATATCAGCCTGCCCGAGATTCGTGCCGATGTGGAACAGCTGATTCAGGCCACGCTCAACATTGCGCGCAATGCAATCCAGGCTATGCACGGCCAGGGCACTGTCATTTTCAAAACCCGGGTCGCGCGGCAGAGTACGCTGGAAAGCCGGCGTAACCAGCTGGGCATGCGGATTGACATCATCGACGATGGTCCCGGCATCCCGGACGAAATCCGCGGCCAGATCTTCTATCCGCTGGTGTCGGGGCGCGAAGGCGGGAGTGGTTTGGGGCTGGCGGTGGCGCAGACGCTGATCGCGCAGAACCACGGCACCATCGACTGTGAAAGCCACCCGGGCCGTACCGTGTTTTCGATTTTTCTTCCACTTCCCTCCTGAATCCCATGGCGAAATCTACTTGTGTCTGGATTGTTGATGATGATCGCTCCATTCGTTGGGTGCTCGAAAAGGCCATGCAACGCGAAAATATCCCGTGCATGGTGTTCAATTCCGCGAGCGATGCATTGCGTGAACTGGAGCATAGCCAGCCGGCTGTGGTGTTGTCCGACATCCGTATGCCGGGGGCGAGCGGACTGGAATTGCTGCAGGCGCTGAAAGAGCGTTTGCCCACGGTCCCTGTCATTATCATGACTGCGTATTCCGACCTCGACAGCGCCGTGGCGGCATTCCAGGGCGGCGCGTTTGAATATCTGCCGAAGCCGTTTGACGTCGATCAGGCGCTGGAACTGGTTCAGCGTGCGCTGGCAGAAAATGCCAGCAGCGATGTGTTGCAGGGGAGTGATGTTCCTGCACCCGAGATTCTCGGCCAGGCACCCGCCATGCAGGAGGTGTTTCGCGCCATCGGGCGGCTGGCGCACTCGCATGCCACGGTGCTGATTACGGGCGAGTCGGGCAGCGGCAAGGAACTGGTGGCGCAAGCGCTTCACCGCCACAGCCCGCGCGCTAGCGGGGCGTTCATTGCATTGAATACCGCTGCCATCCCCAAGGACTTGCTGGAGTCCGAATTATTCGGCCATGAGCGTGGCGCGTTTACCGGCGCGGCGGCGCAACGACGCGGCCGCTTCGAGCAGGCCGACGGCGGCACGTTGTTTCTGGATGAAATCGGCGACATGCCCGCCGAGCTGCAGACGCGTTTGCTGCGCGTGTTGTCGGACGGGCAATTTTACCGGGTGGGTGGCCATTCACCGATCAAGGTGAATGTGCGGGTGATCGCCGCGACTCACCAGGATCTGGAAGTGCGAGTGCGTGAAGGTTTGTTTCGCGAGGACTTGTTCCACCGCCTGAACGTGATTCGCCTGCGCTTGCCCGCCTTGCGCGAGCGACGTGAGGATATTCCGCTGCTGGTGCGCCATTTCATGCAGAAAAGCGCACGTGAATTGGGAATGGAAGCGAAAGGGATGTCGGATGCCGCCCTTAAATCCTTGGTGAGCCTGCCGTGGAGCGGCAACGTGCGCCAGCTCGAAAACGTCTGTCATTACCTGACCGTGATGGCGCCGGGGCAGGTCGTTGAAGCGGGCGACCTGCCGAGCGACCTGATGTCGAGTAACGCTGATCCGGCCGCCGGCGACTGGCTGCATGGCCTGGCGGCCGAGGCCAGTGCGCGCCTGGCGCGGGGGGACGCGGCCATTCTCGATGACCTGACCCAGGCGTACGAGAAAACCCTGATCGAAGTGGCGCTGCGCCACACCGCCGGACGTCGTATCGAAGCCGCCCACTTGCTGGGGTGGGGACGCAATACGCTGACGCGAAAAATTCACGAACTGGGGATGGACAACGAGGTCGGCGTCGAGGAAGCCAAGTGATGCCTTCGGGATGACTGACAAGCAACAAAAAAGCCGACGTAATGTCGGCTTTTTTGAGATGGGACAGAACTCAGGCGGCTTTGGCTTCTTCCAGTACTTTCTGGATTTCGCCCTTCTGATACATCTCAATCATGATGTCGCAGCCACCAACCAACTCGCCCTTGACGTACAACTGCGGAAAGGTCGGCCAGTTGGCATAGTGTTTCAGGTTCTCAAAAATTTCCGGGTCGGCCAGCACATTGACCGCCAGAAAATCCTGCACGCCGCACGCTTGCAGAACCTGTGCCGCTTTGGAAGAAAAGCCGCACTGAGGGAATTGGGGCGTGCCTTTCATGTACAGCACAACGGTGTTGTTGGTGACTTGGTCACGGATGCGATCGAGAGGGGACATGGCGGCTCCTTGGGTTGCGGATTGACACTCGAATACTTGAGTGGAATGGTCAAGAATTATACCCCCGGAAAACCCTGCGTCAAGCGGGTTTGGGAACGTCGTTATCGGGAGCCGAGCGTATAAAAGCTTTGTGAAACAAATGCGGGATAAGCAGATGGGCGGGCATGCGCAGCCAGTGTGCGCGGACAAAGGCCGCCAGGCGGGCGGCGGGCGTCAAGATGTCGGCGCAACTGGCATGCGCGGGCGCAAGCACGCGGGTGAAAATGGCGTCCATCAGGATGAGCGTAAGGCGATTCGGGGCGGCCGTATGGAGTGCGGCGAATGCGCTGTCGGGTACCGGCGTGTCAAGAAAGTGGCGCAGATAGCGTAAGGCATAGTAGAGCGAGCGCCCCAGTTGCAGTTCGTCGGCGCGTGCGGTGAGGCGGAGCCAGAAATCAGGTGCCTCGGTGGCCTCGCGTAACAGCAGGTCAAGGTCAGTCAGGTCGCGCAGGCCATGCGGCAGTTCGCCGTCGTGAAACAAGTGGGTGGCTGAATGCAGAATGCGGTCCTCCGTGGATAGCACGTACACGCCGGGCATGCCATCTACCGCGACGGCGCGGCTGCGCAGCTTGCGCGAATCGGGGTGGTAGCGGGCGGTGTCAGGCAGGATTGCGTGATGGACGTCGATCACCGTCGCACGCTTGATGTGCTGCATGGGGGGGATTTCATGCATCCAGCGGCGGTAATAGCGCTGGTCATAATCCGACAGTCCGGTGGCGTTCCAGCCAGCCAGCATCAACGCAGCTTCGACCGGCCCCAGTTGTTCGCGCGGAACCAGAATGTCGATGTCGTTAAACAGGCGCCCTGCCGCTGCGGGAAGGGCTGCCATCACATAAGCGCCGCCCTTCAGCACGATGACGGGAATGGCCAGTTTGGCCAGCGCCTGGCTGATTTGGCTTATCTCCCAGCGTACGGCCAACTGTTGTTTGTCTGCCAGTGTGGCCGCCGCATCAAAATGCCAGCGCGCTTCGTTCGGGATGCGCTTGACCATATTGTGCTGGTCGAGCACATGGCGAACACGCGCCAGTAATCCGGCCTTGCGTGCCTGCCTGATCAGGATGTCCCAATCGGCCATCGAAAAATGGCGCACCGAACCCGGATTGCGCAGGGTGGCCGATACATGATCTTTGAGCCGGGTGGAGCGGACAGGGCTAGGTAGCGGCATGCGGGGTGGCCTGTTCAGCCAGGCGCTCAAAGGCTGCGACCGCTTCTTCAAGTCGGCTGTATTGGAAGTCGTAACAGTCGACGCGCTCGATCAGCGAGGTGCCGACGCGGAAGCCGTCAGCTCCAAGATGGCTGTAATTGAAGGCGTTTTGCGCCAGAAACATGAAGGTTTGTGCTTTTGAACGCGGGGTGAGCCGCGTTTCGGTATGGGCCGTCCATTTGGGAAAAATCACCCAGCCCGGACGCGCCACTTCGTGCTGACGCCGAACGCTTTCCGTCGGCGGTCGCATATGCGCAACCGTGCCTTTGGCCGTGTCGTGTGATTCCCGGTTGATAAAGGCATTGGGCGAGAATGTCCGGATGACATTTATCGAATGGTTTTTCAAGCTCACCGGGCGCGCCAGCGGTTGAATCTGGCCGGTCAGGCGGTCGATCAGGGTGAGTTCGTCCGACAGCAGGCGCCAGCCAGACAACACCAAGCCCGCCGTCAGGGTGCTTTTTCCGGAACCAGGCGGAGCGGGCAGGATGGCCGCCAGACCGTTTTTTTCAACCACCGCCGCGTGAATGATCAGGTACTGATGGGCATGCGTCGACACGCACCAGTTAAGTCCCCATTCCAGCATGGGGTAAGCCTGATCCAGCGGCAGCGGTTTGAAAGGCAGGTTGCCGTCATAAGAGAAATCGACCTGGGGCCGAAACCAGCGACGCAAGGGACTGGGTGGGTTCAGCTCGATATGAAAGTCGGCAAAAGCATGGTGTGAATCACGTGTTTCGAACTGGCCGTAGAGGTCAACCAGGCCTTGAGCAACCGAAGGAATGCTGGACTGAACCCGCAGCGAAAAAGGCCCGGTACGTAACCACACGCCTTGCCCGGCGAGTCGCTGCCGCAACTCGGCAGGGGATAACTGAAGAAGCTTCACGGCGTTTCAAGCAGGCCAAGCGTGCGCAGACTGGCAAGCGATTCCTGGGTCAAGTTCGTAAGATGCGCACTGCCGGGCAGTTCGAGCCTGGCTAACAGGGCGGGTTCGATCTCGTGAGCTGTCATGCCGGGATTGCTCTGGATCAGTTCGAATAGCGCCAGGGTGAAAGGGGCAAGCAAATGGGTGTCACCCGAGGCCGTGTCAAATACGACGGCCTCGTTGTCAAAGGACTTGAATTGAAAGCGTGCCAAGCGCGTGGATGCGAGTGGATTCGATTGCGGTGGGGACGAAAAATGCCAACTCAGCCAAACGTGCTCACAATATATTTAACAATATCTTCCGCAAACCACTTTACATTGGCGGTGGGCTCGAAATAGCCCTTTCCTGCCCATTCTTTCCACATGTTGGTGACATCGGCTTCCGATAAAACCGGGGTGTAGCCCTTCTTGGCATTCAGCAAGGCGGCAACGATGTGCATGCCCAGATTGGCCGGATCAGACAAGCCCCAGGGATTGCTGCCATTGTTCATCTGCATGACTTGCATCATGGAAAGCGACGTGGGCGCACTGATGGGGTTGTTGTCAAAATCAGCTAGAAAACTCTTGGCAACGCCATTGGTAACCCAGTCGAAGATTGGATGGAACAGGGTGCCTCCCGACCAGTTTTCGGCTTGATTGCGTTGCCCCGTGGAGTTGCCCGCGTCATATGGCGCAGGCCAGCTCTCTGGATGTTGCGTCCAGTACCCCGGAGACCGGCCACTACAGGTGATGGGCGTGCCGTGATGGCTCATGTTTCCCGAAAATGCGGCCGATGGTGATTCGCACACTCCTGCCAGTACGGGCCGGCTGGCCAGCGTCAGGATCGCTGATGCGCCGATCGCCACGCCAGCCAGTTTGCGGCGGGATTGATCGACCACTTTTTGCGCTGAGGCGTCAGCTGGCGTGTGGGTAATGTCAGGGGTGTGATCAGACATGGCAGACCTCGATAGTTGTTTCTAATTTGCTAAAAATAAAGCAAGAATTGAACCAGTCTGGCTGAAATCAGGCTGGATGCTGCATGCGGCAGGGTATGACCGGATCAGACCGTAGCGACTCGGCGCATCTAGTGTAAATTATTCCGACAATTTGCCGCCACTGACGCGCGGGATGCCGGACAGGTCATTCCAGGACTGGGGGAAGGGGATGCAGCTTTGTTGCAGCAAGGTTCGAACGGCTTCTGCCTGGTCGTGGCCATGTTCCAGCAGCAGGGTTCCGCCGGGCTGGAGATGAGCGCAGGCTGCTGCGATCAGGTGGCGCAGATCATCGAGGCCGTCGGGACCAGCGGCCAGCGCGCTGAGGGGTTCAAACCGCACGTCACCCTGCGCCAGATGCGGGTCGGCAGCGGCGATGTAGGGTGGGTTGCTGACCACCAGGTCGAAGCGTCGACCTGCGAGCGCGCTGAACCAGTCGCTCGCCAAAAATTCAACACACGCGCCGAGTAATTCGGCATTGCGTTGCGCGATGGCGAGCGCAGCAGGAGAACGATCCACGGCCGTGACGCGGGCAAGCGGGCGTTCCCGTGCCAGGGTGATGGCAATGCAGCCACTGCCCGTGCCCAGATCCAGCACGTCGACCGCCTGAGCGGGCGGGATCTGCGCCAGCGCCAGTTCAATCAGCCGCTCGGTATCGGGCCGCGGTATCAACACATCGGGCGACACCCGGAAGGGGCGGCCAAAAAACTCGCGGCTGCCAATGAGGTAAGCGATCGGGGAGCCGTTTAGCCGGCGTGCAAGCAGTGTCTGATAGGCATCAGTTTGCTGCGCGGATAGCAGGTCGGTGTCGTGCGCGATCAGCCAGGCAGCATCGACGCCCAACACATGGGCAGCCAGCACGCGGGCGTCGAGTCGTGCATCGCGCCGCTGCAAACCGAGCGCCGCGGCGATGCGGGCAGTGGCGTCGTCGATCAGGCCGGCAACGGTGACTCCCTTACTGTTCACGGCTTACCCTTCTCCCGACAACGTTGCCAGCAACTCAGCCTGATGCTCGGCCGCCAGGGCGTCGAATAATTCGTTGAGGTCGCCGTCCATCATGGCGTCGATTTTGTATAGGGTCAGATTGATGCGGTGGTCGGTGATCCGCCCCTGCGGGAAGTTGTAGGTGCGGATGCGGTCGGAGCGGTCGCCGCTGCCGATCAGGCTCTTGCGGGTGCTGGCTTCCAGTGCGTGCTGGGCCTGCAGTTCGCGGTCTTTCAGACGGGCGGCCAGCACACTCATCGCCTGCGCGCGGTTGCGGTGCTGCGAGCGGTCATCCTGGCACTCGACCACCAGTCCGCTCGGCAGGTGGGTGATGCGCACGGCGGAATCGGTCTTGTTGATGTGCTGGCCGCCCGCGCCGGAAGCGCGATAGGTGTCGATGCGCAAATCGGCCGGGTTGATATTGATCTCGGCCACTTCGTCCGCTTCCGGCATCACCGCGACGGTGCAGGCCGAGGTGTGGATGCGCCCCTGCGATTCGGTTTCCGGCACGCGCTGCACGCGGTGGCCGCCCGATTCAAACTTGAGCCGTGAATACGCGCCCGCGCCGACGATGCGCAGGATGATTTCCTTGTAGCCGCCAACTTCGCCGGGGTTTTCCGAAACGACTTCGACTTTCCAGCCCTGCCGTTCGGCATAGCGGGTGTAGAGGCGCGCGAGGTTGCCGGCGAACAGCGCCGACTCGTCGCCGCCGGTACCGGCGCGGATTTCCAGAAAGATGTTGCGGTCGTCGTTGGGGTCTTTCGGCAGCAGTGCCGTTTGCAGATCGGTTTCCAGTTGCGTGATGCGGGCGGCATTGTCGGCGAGATCAGCTTCAGCGAGTTCGCGCATTTCCGGATCCGCCAGCATTTCGGTCGCGGCCTTCTGGTCGGCCTCGACTTGCCGATACTGGCGATACAGAGCCACCACGGGATCGAGGTCGGCACGTTCGCGGGTGAATTTGCGGTAGGTCTCCATGTCGCCCGCAATTTCAGGCTGTGACAGCAGCGCATCGAGTTCCGCCAGCCGCTCGTCGGCACGAGCGAGCTTGTCGGCCAGGGATGCTTTCATTCCTGATGCAGCCCGAAGAGTTGCTTGATCAGGCGGGCGAACTGGTCGCGCTCGGCGCTGCTGGCGTGATTCAAGGCGTGCGTTGGCGCGTGCAGCAATTTGTTGGCGAGCGCGTGGCTCATCGCATCGAGCACGGCGCGCGGATCGTCGCCGCGCGCCAGGGCCTTTTCGGCTTTCTCGATTTCGTGGCGGCGATGGCGGTCGGCATTGTCACGCAGCGCGCGGATCACCGGCACCAGCTCGCGGCCTTCCATCCAGTGGACGAAGTTTTCGACGCGGGTTTCGATGATCGCTTCGGCCTGCGCCACCTGCGCCACCCGGGTGTCCATGCCTTCGCGCACCACTTCGCCAAGATCGTCCACGCTGTAGAGGAAAACGTCGTCCATGGTGGCGACTTCGGCCTCGACATCGCGCGGCACTGCCAGATCGACAATGAAAACCGGGCGGTGACGGCGCTGCTTGATCGCACGTTCCAGCATGCCCTTGCCCAGGATCGGCAGCGGGCTGGCGGTCGAAGTGATGATGATGTCGTAGCTGGGGAGCTCGTCGGGCAGCGCGGTCAGCGGGATCACCCCGGCATTGAAGCGCTCGGCCAGCGGGCGCGCGCGTTCGGCAGTTCGGTTGGCCACGGTCATGCGGCGCGGATGCTGCGCGGCGAAGTGGGTCATGCACAGTTCGATCATTTCGCCGGCGCCGATGAACAGGCAGGCCTGCTCCTTGACGCTGGGGAAGATGCGCTCGGCCAGGCGCACCGCAGCGGCGGCCATCGACACCGAATTGGCGCCGATTTCGGTGCTGGTGCGCACTTCCTTGGCGACCGAGAAGGTGCGCTGGAACAGCTTGTGCAGCAACAGGCCAAGGGTGCCGGCTTCCTCTGCGGTCTGCACCGCCTGCTTCATCTGGCCGAGGATCTGGGTTTCGCCCAGCACCATCGAATCGAGCCCGGCGGCAACGCGGAAGGCATGCTGAGCCGCTTTTTCACGCGGCAGCGCATACAGATACGGCGCCAGCTCGCGGCGCTCGATATGGTGGAAGTCGGCCAGCCATTGCGTCACGTCTTCGGGCGAGGGCGTGTTGACATACAGCTCGGTGCGGTTGCAGGTCGAAAGAATTGCCGCCTCGGACGCGCGCCGGCTTTGCGTCAGCTCGCGCAGCGCCAGCGCCAGCTTTTCGGGGCCGAACGCCACCTGCTCGCGGATGGCGAGCGGTGCGGTGTGATGGTTGACCCCAAGGGCGAGAAGCTGCATGACGGCTGGCGGCCGGAAAACAAAGGCCGCTATTTTACCTGCTCCTGCTAGGCGGGGCGTGTTTGACTGGGCAGATCAAATCGCAAACGGTCGTAATAGCGTCCGCGATACAGCAACCTGCGGTGCCCGGGAGAATCCGAAAATCCGCTGCGGGTGTGCAGTACATTGTTGCAGAGGAGTCCCATGCCGGGCGACATCCGCGCGGTCAGCGTGTATTCGGAATCAGCGAGAATCTCGGCCAGGGTTTTGACAGCGGCCTGCGTGATTGGATCGGCTTTCCAGAGGATCGAGCGGGTGCGCGCGGTGTAGCGCATGTAGAGAAAGCCCTGCTCGGTGTCGATGGCAAACACCGGCCCGGATTGCTCGGCGCGGGCTACGTTGTCCTCGTCCATGCGTGCGGGAATGGTCATCGCATCGTGCTGCATCAGCGCAGCGATGTAATCCGGTTTGGTGTCGCGCAACTGGATGTAGGCCATTTCGTGGTCGAGCAATGCATTTTCGCCGCCTTTCTCCGCATCCTGCGCGCAGTGCAGCGTCATGCCGAGAATGCGGCGGTCGAGCGCATTGTAATAGCCGTCGGTATGCCAGTTGATCGGCTTGTGGGTGTAGGGAATGAATTCGCCGCGCACGCTGGTTTCATCGTCGTTCGGCGTGATGCTGGACAGACCGTCTTCGTCGGCGAGGTAATTCCCCTCGAGCCGGCTCAGGCCCAGTTGCTGCGCGAGCAGCTTGGGCAGTGCCTTGTCGGCGGCAGGAAGATGCGGTGCGTCATAGAACACCATGTTGGCGCGCGCGCAGGCGGCGGCAAGCGCGCGGGTTTCGCTTGCCGTCAGTGCGCGTGGGTCGTTCAGCGGCACGATCAGGTCGTCCACTTTTTTGGGGTAGGCCGCGAGCTTGGCATCACGCCAGTTGCGGTAAGCCGTGTCGTCGGCGAGGTCGAACGGTGAGGCCATGCAGAGCGCGCGTAATCCTGATTATTCGGGCGGCAACATGTCGGGCGAACCGAAGCCGCGCTTGACCGGTGCATCGGACAGCAGACCCTTGAAGCTTTTGCGCACCGTGCCCATCATTTCAGGCATTTCGATGTCCATGATCTGATCCATGACCCAGGTCTTGTCGTCATCGCCCATTTCGTCGCGGATTTGCAGGCTGAGAAAACGCAGCGCCGGAAAACTGGCCCGTTCATCATCGGGAAACTCAAATTCACCGTATTCGGCAAAGCGGCGGTTGAGAAAGTCGATGAATTCCTGCTTGTAATTGCGCGGGTCGTCCTTGCCTACAACTTCGCGCACGTTTTGTTCCATAACCTCGCCAAGCCGGTTGCTGACCGCCTGCAGAACAGCCAAACGCCGCTCCGGAGAGAGAGAGGCATAGGCCATGCGGTCGCAGTAGTGCGCCAGAAAAGCGAGAAATTCGGCAATCAGCTTGAATCCCCGGTCGGGCGTGATGATGTCGTAATTTTCGCGCCCTAGATTGTCGATGGCTTTGTCGGCCACACGCCAGGCGGTGGTGGCTACTGCCGATGCGATTTCTTCAGCAGTGCGTTCGCCGTCTTTTTTGAACCATATGGTTTTGACGCGGATGGGCATGGCCATAAATTATTCTCCTGTGGCAACGGGGCGGGCTGGATCGGTGATCCACTCGCTCCAAGAGCCGGGGTAAAGCCGTGAACCGGGAAGGCCGGCGATTTCCATCGCCAGAATGTTGTGGCAGGCGGTCACGCCGGAGCCGCACATGTGCAGCACCTGCCAGGCCGGGCGGCCCTTGAGCAGCGCCTGGTAGTTTTCGCGCAACGCTTCCGGTGGCATGAAGGTACCGTCCACGTCGAGATTTTCATCAAAGGGATAATTGATGGCGCCGGGCACGTGACCCGCCACCGGGTCGAGCGGCTCAAACTCGCCAGAGAAACGGCGATCCGGACGCGCATCGATGATGAGTTGTTCGCCTGAGCGCGACGCATGCAGGATTTCGTCCGCCGTCACGATCTGGGTGGGTTCCGGCAGGCAGGCGCAGCTTGCCTTGTGCGGCGTCGGCTGTTCGGCGTTGACCGGGCGCTTCTCGCGCAGCCATTTCGGATAGCCTCCGTCCAGCAGCGCCACTCCGGGGTGGCCGAGCCAGCGCATCATCCACCACAGACGGACGGCCATGGCGCCATAGCTATCGTCATACACCACTACCTGCTTGTTGACCCCGACCCCCCATTGGCACAGTTTTTCAGCCAGCACGTGCGGGTCAGGCAGGGGGTGGCGTCCCGTGGTTTCGCCGATGGGGGCGGAAAGGTCGTCGTCAAGGTGCACGTAATGCGCGCCCGGGATGTGGCCCGTCTCGTAGGCTTGGCGGCCTGCCTCGGGGTCAGTGAGGGTGAAGCGGCAATCCAGGACAACCCAGTTCGGATCGTCCAAATGGGCGGCCAGATCTTCAGTGTTTACGAGGGTGTTGCTGAACATGGGTGGAGCCTTGAAAGTCAGGAGTGGAGAGCCGTGCGCACAAACGCCCAGCTCTCGGCTCCGGGCTCTGGTATCAGTAGCCGCCCTTGCCGAAGGGCTTGGGCAAGCCGGCGACGCGGCAGCCCTGGCGAGCAGGCATGTTGGGGAATAGCTCGTACAGCTTTTTCTTCCAGTCCACGCCTGCGTGCAGCTCATCCAGCTCGGCGACCATATTGCGGAAGTTCGGGGTTTGGCCGTCTTCCTTGTATTTGTCACGCAAATAGGCGACAACCTGCAAATGCTCGTCAGTTAGTTTGATGCCTTCAGCTGCGGCGATGACGGGGACAATTTCATCGCTGAAATTGGCTTCCAGCAGGAAGTTTTCTTCGCCCGTTTCGAGCTCTTCGCCGTTCAACATGTAACCCATGATTACTTCTCCTTTTCGGTTGGTTGCAAAAAATGATTCTAAATATTGGCCTGAACAACCGGCGCAATGGATTTGTGCGGAATAAAAATTCCGCAGCCTAACAAACGGTTGCGTCCCATGCCCTCATCCTGCAATTGCAGGGACTTGTGTGGGGGAACATCGTGCAGCATCAGGCTGTAGCCAAATAATGGCCCGGACGCGCTTTTCAAGGTTTGTCGCTTGCCGCAAATAAACCCGCAGCGGATCTGGAAATGACCATCCAGCTCGCGCATGACATCCTGCACGAATTGTTCTTCACTGGCGCTGCCTGTGTCAACGAAATGGGCGTAGATGTTGGCAAACGGGCTAAAAGCACGCGTTTTGAAGTTGCCGATCTGCAATGCATGGCCAGCCAGATCGAGTTTTTGTCCGACCAGGTGCTGCAGATCATCCACACGTGTTTTGGGCGCACGAATTGCAAGCTTGGTCCGACGATTCATATTGAGCGTGATATCGCCAATATTGGATTCAGCTCCCCTGATCTGCTGGATGCCGACACGAGGGTCTTCGCCCAGCCATGGCAACAGTTCGACCAATGCAGTACTGAGCAGCAGTGCATTGTCGGCCGGTATGGTCGTGCCCACCAGATCGAACTGAAGGTCGATCATCTCGGGAACGTATACCTCAGGCTTGTCTTCGGGCCAGCTAGTCCAGTTCACGGTACATCACCGGAGTGTTCCGTAGCCCATGCATGCATGATGTCAGCCCACTTCTGCGCGCTCCCGGGATCAACTTCGAAAATAGTAAAGCGTTTGTTTTCGCGAATTCGGATACGCAAAAAAGGAACGCCACCAGCTTCGTTAACGAAATTTTGAAACTCAATTTCCTGCCCCCCGAATGGGAGGCGAAACTTGTCTATTGAAGTGGTCTCTGGCATGGAAAGGCAATATCAAACAATGATTAAGTCTCTTCGTTTACAACGAATAAACAGGTGGGAATGCAGATAGGGTTGTTAACAGGCATTTCAACCCTGTTTGCAGCAAGGGCTTGCGTCTTCAACAATATTTTAATACTCTTATGGATTCTTGTGGCGGCCGATCTATTGGCGACCCTGGTGTCCCATGCAGGGCGTCAACAGAGCATTACCAGGGTGGGCGAGTAAAGACACTTCATTTGGGTTGATGTCAACCTACCCGTATGGAGTAGTTCGTTTACCCAAGAGAATGATGGTAGTGAGGCTGCCGAGCCAATACGATGCAGGAATACCGTTGGGCAGTTGCCTGAGCGGGCATTTCGAAATTTTCTTAGGAGAGAAGACCATGGCAAAGCAAATGATTGATACGCCCAATCTGGACCAACTCGAGAGCGGCCCGTGGCCCAGTTTCGTGACTGGCCTGAAGCGTTTGGCAAAAGACAATGACATGATGGTTGACCTGATGGGTCAATTAGAGACGTCATACCAGACCAAATTTGGTTACTGGAAAGGCGGTACGGTTGGCGTGTTTGGCTACGGTGGTGGCGTGATCCCCCGCTTCACTGAGCTGAAAGATGCAGATCACAAGCCGCTGTTTCCTGAGGCTGCCGAATTCCATACCCTGCGCGTTCAGCCGCCTGCAGGCATGCATTACAGTTCCGACCTGTTGCGCAAGATGTGTGACGTCTGGTCGGCGACGGGTGGTTCCGGTCTGATTGCGTTCCATGGTCAGTCCGGCGACATCATGTTCCAGGGTATCAAGACGGCTGATGTGCAGGGCGCGTTCGATGCTTTCAACGAAATGGGTTTCGACCTGGGCGGTGCGGGTCCCGCGCTGCGTACGTCGATGTCTTGCGTTGGCGCTTCGCGTTGCGAAATGTCCTGCTACGACGAAGCCAAAGCGCTGCGTACGGTCATTAACAACAACCTGGACGACATGCACCGTCCTTCGTTGCCCTACAAGTTCAAGTTCAAGTTCTCGGGTTGCCCGAACGACTGTATGAACGCCATTCAGCGTTCCGACATGGCAACCATCGGCACCTGGCGCGACAACATCCGCGTCAATGAAGCGCAGGTTCAGGATTACTACAAGGCGCACGGCATGACCGATCTGGTCAACGACGTAGTCAGCAAGTGCCCGACCAAAGCGATTACCTTGGTTAAGGCAAGCGATGTTAAGGCTGCTGCAAGCGTGTCGGTTGCTAATCTGGGCGACGGCAATGCAATGTGCATCGACAATAAAAACTGCGTGCGCTGCATGCACTGCCTGAACGTCATCCCCGGCGGTCTGCTGCCTGGCGTGGACAAGGGTGTGTCGATCCTGGTTGGTGGCAAGGGCGTGCTGAAAATCGGCGCATCCATGGGCACCGTGGTGATCCCGTTCATGAAGCTTGAGTCTGACGAAGACTTCGAAAAGCTGAATGAGCTGGCGCGCAACATCCTCGACTTTTTTGCGGAAAACGCGCTGGAGCATGAGCGTACCGGTGAAATGATTGAGCGTATCGGCCTGACCAACTTCCTTGAAGGCCTGGATATTCCGGTTGATCCCAATATGATCAGCTCACCGCGTTCCAACCCTTACTTCCGTTCCGATGACTGGGATGAGCAGGTCGAGAAGTGGAACGAATACAAGCAGTCCGCTGCTTAAGGTTTTACTTGTCGCGGGCCTGGTGTGAGCTGGGTCCCGTGGATTGAATCAGCTTTATGCGTTAATTAAGTTGGAGAAATAAAATGGCAGAACTGCGTCCGCCTATCGAATCCGGTGCACCGGATCCGATGCCCTACATGCATCCAGTAATGGTGAAAAACTATGGCAAGTGGGCATTCCACAGCCATCCGAAGCCGGGTGTTCTTTATCACCGCGCCGAGTCCGGCGACGAGGTCTGGACGGTTAAAGCCGGTACAGCGCGTCAGATGGATCACTACACAATCCGTGAGTTGGCTGACATTGCCGACCAGTACGGCGACGGTTTCGTGCGTTTCACCGCGCGTTCCAACATTGAGTACATGGTTGCTGATGGTTCCAAGGTCGAGCCGCTGATCAAGGCGCTGAACGACAAGGGTTACCCCATCGGCGGTACCGCCAACTCGGTCTCCATGATTGCGCACACCCAGGGTTGGTTGCACTGTGACATCCCCGGCACCGACGCTTCCGGCGTGGTCAAGGCGCTGATGGATGAGTTGTATGATGACTTCGTCAAGTGCGAGATGCCCAACCGCGTCAAGCTCTCTACTTCCTGCTGCGAAATTAACTGTGGCGGCCAGGCTGACATCGCCATCATTGTTCAGCACACCAAGCCGCCGAAGATCAACCATGATCTGGTTGCCAACGTGTGTGAGCGCCCCTCTGTCGTGGCGCGTTGCCCGGTGGCTGCGATCCGTCCTGCGCTGGTGAACGGCAAGCCTTCGCTGGAAGTCGACGAGAAAAAGTGCATTTGCTGTGGCGCTTGTTTCCCCCCGTGCCCGCCAATGCAGATCAACGATCCCGAGCACTCCAAGATTGCGATCTGGGTGGGCGGCAAGAACTCCAACGCGCGTTCCAAGCCGACCTTCCACAAGCTGGTTGCGTCCGGCCTGCCGAACAACGCACCGCGCTGGCCGGAGGTTTCTGAAGTCGTCAAGAAGATCCTTGCAACCTACAAGGAAGACGGCAAGCCGTGGGAGCGCATGATTGACTGGATCGACCGCATTGGTTGGCCTGCGTTTTTCGAGAAGACCGGTCTGCCCTTCACCAAATATCACATCGATAACTGGCGTGGTGGTCGTGCCAACCTGAACGCTTCTGCGCATATCCGCTTCTAATTAAAGTGGCCTTCTCCCCGCGATTCTTTGCGGGGGAAGGTTGATATAGCATTATCTTTTGGAGTGGTTACATGCAATTCGGTATTCTTGTGAACGAAGGGCCTTATAGTCACCAAGCGAGTGACTCTGCCTATCTTTTTGCGCGCACTGCGCTCGAAAAGGGCTATAAGGTTCCCCGTATTTTTTTCTATCACGATGGTGTTTACAACGCTTCTCGTCTGGCCACACCGCCTCAGGATGATCGTAACGTAGGGGCACGCTGGTCCAAGTTGGCTGCCGATTTTGGGGTCGACCTGGTTGTTTGTGTGGCTGCCGCGCAGCGCCGTGGTATCACTGATGGCGTTCTGGGCGACAATTTCCGCATTTCTGGATTGGGTCAGTTGGTTGAAATGGGCATTCAGTACGACCGTCTCGTGACGTTCGGTGATTAAGGAAATACGAGATGAGTGATATGGATGAGATGGAAGACGGTTCTGGAATCGTCAAGAAATTTATGTTCCTGAACCGGAAAGCCCCGCACGGTACCGTGTATGCGCTGGAAGGTCTGGAGGTTGTGCTGATTACGGCGGCATTTGATCAGGACGTTAGCATGGTGTTTACTGACGACGGCGTATATCAATTGTTGAAGGGCATCGACACCAAGGGCATTGAAGTTAAGGATTTCTCCAAGACTTATCGCGCTCTTGATGGCTATGACATTGAAAAACTCTACGTTGATCAAGCGTCGATGGATGCACGCGGCTTGACCGAGGATGACCTGATTGTTGATGTGACGGTGCTCTCCGTCGATGAGATGGCTAATCTCATGGCTGAGCAAGACGTTGTAATCAGCTTTTAAAGGGATTGAACATGCTGCATATTGTGAATAAATCGGCCACAGATCGCGGATCGCTCGAAAGCTGTCTGGCTATGGCCACCAAAGGTTCTGCTGTTTTGCTGATTGAAGACGCGGTCTACGCGGCAACGACTGGCGGCGCGGCAGCAGCGAAAATCCAGGCAGCAGCGGCTGACCTCAAGATTTACGCACTCGGTCCTGATCTGGCAGCGCGCGGCATGGCTGCGCGTGTGCTGGACGGAGTCAATGTCGTGGATTACGCTGGTTTTGTGGATCTGGTCGCAGAACACAAAAGCTGCCAGTCTTGGCTGTAATTTAATTTAAAGGAGTAATGCTATGCCCATGGTGAACATCGCCGGTAAGGAATACGAAGTTGACGAAGAAGGCTATCTGATCGACTTGTCGCAGTGGAATGAAGATATTGCCAAGTATATGGCTGTCGAAGAGAAAGTTGAACTGACGGAAGGTCACTGGGAAGTGGTGAATTTCCTGCGTGAATATTACGCTGAGTATCAAATTGCACCTGCAGTGCGTGTTCTGACCAAGGCAATCGGCAAAAAGCTCGGACCCGATAAAGGCAACAACAAGTACTTGTATGAGTTGTTTCCCTACGGCCCGGCAAAACAGGCTTGTAAAATTGCTGGCCTGCCGAAGCCGACTGGCTGTATCTAAGGCCTAAAGTATTCGGGTCGCCCCGAAGTTATTCGGGGCGACTTTGATTCTGGATGTGTGTTTCCAAATTGAATGTAAAAGCGTTTGATTCGTAAACAGATATGTGGTTAGGGGAGTGGGTTTGTCTACTGTAACGATTATTTATGCCGGTTTGTTCTACATCGCAACTTTGTTGCTCGTGGCGGGCTTGGCGTACAAAATATTTGACTACAGCCGCACGCCTGCGCCGCTGAAAATCCCGACCACCCCGGCGCCAACCACGCAAACGGGAGTGGTGTATCGCATGGCAAAGGAAGTGGTTCTGTTTGAATCACTGTTCAAGTCCAATAAGTGGATTTGGGTATTCGGATGGTTATTCCATTTTGGTCTTTTGCTGGTACTGATGAGGCATCTTCGTTATTTCACCGAGCCCGTGTGGTTCTGGGTCAATATTGTTCAGCCATTTGGGAAATATGCCAGCATCATGATGGTTGTGGGCTTGGTCGGTTTGCTGGCGCGGCGCTTTCTGGTTGACCGGGTGCGCTACATTTCAACACCGTCAGATTACCTGATGCTGGTGTTGATCATCCTGATAGGTGCATCGGGCATGTTGATGACCTTTGTTGCACATACTGACATTGTCGCGCTCAAGACGTTTTTTATGGGGTTGATGTACTTTGATGTGCAACCAGTCCCGCAGGATCCCATTTTGTTGGTGCATCTTGCATTGGTGGTACTGCTGATGCTCATTTTCCCGATCAGCAAGCTGTTGCATGCTCCGGGAGTGTTTTTCAGTCCCACCCGCAATCAGGCTGACAACCCACGTGAACACCGCCACGTGGCAGCATGGGCAACTCGACTTGACCAAAAAAACTGATTCGTTGAATCCGATTTACGAACACACAAGTACGGATAAAGGACTCGCTAGTGGCTGCTGCTGAATTTGATATTCCAGAAATCAAGGATTACATCGAAGTCCCTAAGCTTCGGGAAGGGGCCATGGCGCACGCCAAAACCTTTCTGGCGCCCAAACCTGTCCAGGACTTCATGGGTTATCCACACGAGTTGGCTGATAACTGGAAGGAAAGCGCGCTCGAAAAAATGGGCGACTTGCTGGGTAAGTATCGCTCACTGAAAGTCTTCCTTGACGCCTGCGTGCACTGCGGTGCCTGTACTGATAAATGTCATTATTATTTGGGAACCTCCGATCCCAAAAACATGCCTGTTGCGCGCCAAGATCTAATGCGTCAGGTATATCGCCGCTATTTCACTACCGCTGGCAAGTTGTTTCCCAAGCTGGTAGGCGCAAAGGATTTGACCAAAGAGGTGCTGAACGATTGGTACAACTATTACCATCAGTGTTCTGAATGCCGGCGCTGCTCTGTATTTTGTCCATACGGAATAGATACTGCTGAAATCACCATGGCCGGACGCGAGATTCTTAATCACGTCGGTATGGGGCAGAAGTATTCAAATGAAATTCTGGGTAAAGTGCAGAAAATTGGCAATAACCTTGGACTCCCCGGCCCGGCTTTGCTGGATACCCTTGAGGGCCTGGAGGAAGATATCGAGGCAGATACAGGTGTAGCTGTTAAATTGCCTATCGACGTAAAAGGCGCAGAAGTCTTGCTGGTTACGCCTTCAGCTGACTTTTTCTCTGAGCCTCATGTTGAATCGCTCATTGGCTACGCCAAAGTATTTCATGCTGCGGGCATAAGCTGGACGCTTTCTACGCATGCGTCAGAAGCTGGCAACTTCGGCCTCTTCAATGGCAATTACGAAACCATGCGCAAGGTGGCGATGCGGATTCGTGATGCTGCGCTCGAACTAGGTGTTAAACGCATTGTTGTAGGCGAATGCGGACATGCATGGCGAGTTGCCTATAGCTTTTGGAATACCCTGACAGGCATTGGTTATGGAGCGGACGATCCATTTTCGATCGAATTGCAAAAGCAACTTGATCCGAATTATCCGCAGCCGCAGCACATTTGCGAGCTGACCAATGATTTGATCCAGTCAGGCAGGGTCAAGGTAGACCCTTCGCTCAACGATGATCTGATTGTTACCTATCACGACTCCTGCAATGTGGCTCGCGCATCACGTATGGGAACCGAGCCCGGTGGCCAATTCACCATTCCGCGTGAACTGATTAAATCCGTAGTTAACAATTTCCATAATATGGCGGACGACACCATTTATGAGTCCACCTTCTGTTGCGGCGGCGGCGGTGGGCTGCTAACAGATGATTTGATGGAGGTCAGGGTCAAGGGCGCATTACCACGCGTTACGGCTCTGAACAATGTCGTCAAAGAGCACAAGGTCAACTTCATGGCCACGATCTGCGCCATCTGCAAGGCGCAGTTCACCAAGGTATTGCCCAAATATGGCTTCGACATGAGCATGGTGGGCGGGGTGCATCAATTGGTCAGCAAGGCAATTAAGCTCGACTGATTTCAGCTGCAAGCTGATTGCGATTTATTTATCTTTAGTTACGTACGCGTTAGGAGAACCAGCATGGCTGTCACGACGAATCAAGCAAAAACCGAAGGCGTTTCATGGCGTCGTTATAAGGATGGCGAGACCGAGGCGAACATCCGCTCGGCTCAGGACATGATTTTCCAGGCCAGCTGGACGCACAAGTGCCCGGAATACATGCTGTCCACTCCGCCGTGCCAAGGCTCCTGCCCGGCCGGTGAAGACATTCGCGGCTATCTGAACATCGCGCGTGGAATCGAGAAGCCGCCTGCAGGCGTGACCTGGCAGCAGTATGCTTTCGAGCGCATTACATCGGCCAACCCGTTCCCCGCCGTAATGGGTCGCGTGTGCCCGGCGCCGTGCGAATCGGGTTGTAACCGCAACATGGTCGAAGACCATGTGGGTATCAACTCGGTCGAGCACTTCGTTGGCGACTGGGGTATCGAGAACAACATGAAATTCACGCCGGCTGCAGCCTCAACCGGTAAGAAGGTTGCCATTATTGGTGCTGGCCCTGCCGGCCTGGCAGCAGCTTACCAGCTGCGCCTGAAAGGCCACGGCGTGACCATATTCGATGAGCACGAAGAACTGGGCGGCATGATGCGTTACGGCATTCCTGGCTTCCGTACGCCGCGCGAAATGCTTGACTCTGAAATCGGTCGCATCATTGAAATGGGTGTCGAAACGCGTCTCAAGACCCGCGTTGGAACTGACGTCAGCTATGACGCCATCGACAAGGAATTTGATGCCATCTTCATGGCCATGGGCGCACAGGCTGGCCGTCCGTTGCCGGTTCCCGGCGCTGAAGCGCCAAACTGCGTGACCGCAGTGGCATTTCTGCGTGCATTTAATGAAGGTCGCCTGCAACACGTGGGCAACCGCGTCGTTGTGATCGGCGGCGGTGACACCTCGATTGACGTTGTGACAGTCGCCCGCCGTTTGGGTAATGTGACCAAAACGGGTACAAGTGACGAGCGTCCGAGTGCTGAAAACGTGATTTCAGGCCACATGGCTCACGATGTGGCATCGATATCCGCACGTGACGGCGCTGAAGTCGTACTCGTTTCGCGTGCCACCATCGATAAGATGAACGCCAGCAAGCACGAAATCGAACACGCCCTGCAGGAAGGAATCGAGATCCTGGGTGGCGTAACCCCGATTGCGGTTGTACTGGATGAAAAGGGCCGTGCAACTGCGCTGCGTGTTTCCGACTTCGTGATGGAAGGCAAGGAAACCAAGCTGGTTGAAGGCACCGAGCGTGATCTGCCTGCTGACCTGATCGTGTCCGCGATCGGTCAAGGTGTTGATTTCACCGGCATCGAGCAGTTCAATAACAACAATGGTCTTATCAAGGCAGACAAGAATTATCGCTTCCCCGGCAGCGAGAAAGTCTTTGTCGGCGGTGACGTGATTCGTCCGCACTTGCTGACCACTGCTATTGGTCACGCTTCGATTGCCGTTGACGGGATTGACGCATTCCTCTCCGGCAAAAAAGAGCTCGACAAGCGCCCGAAAGTGGATGTCCATCACTTTGACCAAATCCGCAAATGGTTGGAAACCGGTCACGAATACAGCGAAATTCACACTCAGGAATGGGGTACCTCCGAGCGCAAGGATTTGTTGCATAACTTTGAAGATCGTTCTGCTCGCCACATCATTCCGCATAACGAACTGTTCCTGGGCCATTTCCCAGCTGTGGAACGTCATATTCGCGATGTCACCGTCCTGGATAAGGAAGGCGCGCTGGGTAACTTTGAAGAGCGTCTGCATGCGTTGTCGGATAAAGAAACGATTGACGAAGCCAAGCGCTGCATGTCTTGCGGTCAGTGTTTTGAATGTGATAACTGTATTGTTTATTGTCCGCAGACCGCTGTTTTTAAAGTGAAGAAAAAAGACAATCCCACCGTCGGTCGTTACGTTGATACCGATTACGGCAAGTGCATTGGCTGTCACATTTGCGCCGATGTGTGCCCAACGGGCTATATCGTAATGGGTATGGGTGACTGAGCGTGGCAGGCAAGATGAAACGTTTGCTGGCCGTCGGTGTAGTCGTTCTGGCTACAGCCGCACTGGCGTGGGCGGGAGTTGAATCAACATCCGCCCCTAAGGTTGGAGTTGCGTCCAAACCTGTTATCACCAAAGCATTAAAAGGTGAGCAGTGTGTGGAAGATACTGACTACATGCGGCGTAATCACATGGAATTACTGGATCATCATCGTGATGAAACGGTTATCCAGGGGGTTCGAAGCAAAAAATACAGCCTTAAGGAATGTATCAACTGCCATGCCAGTGAAAAGTCCGGTAGTGTAGCCAAAGACAAAGATGACTTTTGTGTGAGTTGCCATAGTTATGCTGCAGTCAAGATTGACTGTTTTGAATGTCATTCAACGAAGCCGCAAGGGTCTATGGCGATGCATCCGTTAAATGCCGAAACAGCACATTACGCACACAAGTTGGCCACCCACTCAAAAGATAAAATAAGTGCAGAAGCCATGGCTGGGATATCGCAATGAATGAAAATAAATCCATCGTAGATAATCCAGTTTCGCCAGACCGCCGACGTTTCGTGGGGGTGGCTGCAGCTGCTGCAGGAGTCAGCCTGGCTCCTGGAGTCATGTTGATGGAGGTGGCGCACGGCCGTCCGGAAAGTCAAGCGGCTAGCAGTGCCGTACGCTGGGGCATGCTTGTTGATGCGACTAAATGTGAGTCCGGATGCGATGACTGTGTCACAGCCTGTAGTACTGAAAATGGCTGGACTCCGGTAGATCAAAGCGCGCATAAAAAGCAGGCACCTCAATGGATACGCAAGCTTGAACTGCAGGATCCCCTGACGCAGATGGAAACCAATCTGCCGATGATGTGCCAGCATTGTGCTGATGCGCCGTGCGTCGATGTATGTCCTACCGGGGCTTCATTCAAACGCGCTGATGGAATTGTTTTGGTGAATCGCCATACCTGTATCGGCTGCCGCTACTGCATGATGGCGTGCCCGTACAAAGCCCGTTCGCTGGTGCATGAGTCTTTGAACGATACGCAAAAGCCGGACGTTCCTCGCGGCATAGGTTGCGTTGAATCGTGCACTCTTTGCGTTCAAAAAATTGACCGAGGTGACGGCACAACCGCTTGCGTTGAAGCTTGCACAGCTTCGGGGCATAACGCCCTGTTGTTCGGCGACATGAACGATCCCGAAAGCGAGATTTCCAAGCGTCTACGCGAACTGCCAACCAAGCAGGTACGAGCAGACCTTAATCTCAATCTCGGCGTTCGCTATCACGGAATCTAATTCAACATGGCAAGCATCACTTTCCGCGAAGTAGAGGGCAGTAGCCTTAAGTATTGGCTCCTGTTTGGAGGTCTGGGCCTTTTTGTACTGTTCGGTGCATTGGCCTGGAATTACATGCATCATCATGGCCATGTTGTTACGGGCATGGATAACCAGATCGTTTGGGGATTGCCGCATGTATTTGCCGTGTTCTTGATTGTTGCTGCGTCGGGCGCACTCAACGTAGCATCGATCGCCTCGGTTTTTAATCAGAAAATGTATAAGCCGCTAGCTCCGCTTTCTGCGGTTCTGGCACTGGCCCTGATGTTGGGGGGGTTGCTTGTCCTCGTGCTTGATTTGGGCCGCTCTGACCGCTTGATCGTTGCAATGACCCATTTCAACTTCAAGTCCATGTTTACCTGGAACGTTTTTCTCTATTCCGGTTTCTTTGGGTTGGTTGGTATTTACCTATGGACAATGCTTGATCGATCGGTTGCTGGATACGCAAAAACAGCAGGCACAGCTGCGTTCATCTGGCGGCTGATTCTGACTACAGGAACAGGCTCATTATTCGGATTCTTGATTGCTCGTGAACTGTATGGCAGTTCTATGCTTGCGCCGATGTTCATCATCATGTCGTTTGCCTATGGCTTGGCTGTTTATTTGATGGTTCTTGCCGCGGCCTATGCAGGGACAGGGCGAGCTTTAGGCGATGCAGTCATGTTGCGGCTCAAAAATCTGCTGGCAGTATTTGTGGCAGCGGTTCTCTACTTCACGGTGGTGTTTCACCTGACCAATCTTTATTTTGCCAAGATGGAAGGGGTTGAAGCTTTTATCCTGCGTGAGGGCGGCATCATTACCACGTTGTTCTGGGTGGGGCAAATCGTAATTGGTTGCATCATTCCCTTGTTTATTCTTTTGACGAATCTAGGCAAGACGCGCGTCTGGATCATGATCGCCAGCGCACTCGTTATCCTGGGTGGTATGGCTCAAATGTACGTAACCATTATCGGTGCACAGGCTTACCCGTTGGACATGTTCCCAGGGCTAATCGAAAGTAGCAGCTTTGCTGATGGTCAGTTTCATACCTACTCGCCCAGTGTTCCTGAACTTTTCCTTGGGTTGGGTGGTGTCGCAATTGCCTTGCTGGTCACCCTGTTCGGCATCAAGGTTTTGCGGCTTCTTCCGGCAAGCCTGGATGACGCGACTGTAGCCAGACTGGAACACTGAAAGATAGCCGATCGGCCATAGGGTTCGATCGGCGAATGGTCAGCATTAACCATCTCATGATCAACAATGAAGCATATCGACGCGGGGCTAACATGCCCCGCGTCTTTATTTCCGCTGCTCATAAATCCTCAGGCAAGACTACTCTTACGCTTGGCCTGTGCGCTGCCCTCACACAAAGGGGCCACACCGTTCAACCTTTTAAAAAGGGGCCTGATTACATTGATCCGTTATGGCTGGGAATGGCGGCTGAGCGCCCCTGCTATAACCTTGATTTTCACATGATGACCCGTGCGGAAATTGAGCAACAGTTCGACCATGCATCCCGCAATACCCGTATTAGCTTGATCGAGGGAAATAAAGGCCTGTATGACGGGCTTGATCTCGACGGTAGCAATAGTAATGCCGCGTTGGCCAAATTGTTGGGCGCGCCCGTCATTCTGGTAATTGATGCGCGCGGCATGACGCGAGGTGTAGCACCTCTGATTCTGGGCTATCAGGCGTTCGATCCGGAGATTAATATTGCCGGTGTGATACTCAATAATTTGGGCGGAACCCGGCATGAATCCAAGCTGCGTGCGGTCATTGAGCATTACACGGATGTCGAGGTGATTGGCGCGGTGCAGCATGACGCAAGCATGCAAATAGCGGAGCGTCATCTCGGCTTAGTACCGGCTAATGAGCAGGATGCCGCACGCAAACGGATACGGCATGTGGGTGAACGCGTGGCAGAACAAGTTGACCTGGAGCGATTTGTGGCTGTAGGCGATAGCGCTAAAGCATACCCGTGCCTACCCGCACAAGTTGTCAACACAGCGGGACAGCCTGTACGCATCGGTATTGCGCATGATCAGGCATTCGGCTTCTATTACAGTGAAGACTTGGATAATTTGCGTGCTTCAAATGTCGACTTGATTCAAATAGATACGATTAGAGACCCAGATTTACCCGCACTTGACGGATTGGTTATCGGTGGTGGTTTTCCCGAGGTCTTCATGGCCGAGTTGGAGGCCAATGTTTCGTTACGTAGCCAGATCAGGCTCGCCGTCGCAAATGGACTGCCGACTTACGCAGAATGTGGCGGGCTGATGTATTTGTCGCAAAGCCTAAGCTGGCAAGGGCAAACCCGGCAGATGGTGGGGCTGGTTCCAGGAAACACGGTTATGCATGAACGGCCGGTTGGCCGAGGCTATGCCGTGCTGCAGCCAACGGGTAACGATCACTGGCAGGAAGCTGACAACATACCTGCGCACGAATTTCATTATTCAAGCTTGGAAAACCTGCCACCCGACTCCATATACGCTTACAACGTCAAACGTGGGCACGGGATAGATGGGCGACGTGATGGTTACCAATTGCATAACTTGCTGGCTGGTTATGTCCATCGCCGAGGATCGGGTACCCGCGGCTGGATTGCCCCATTTTTACAACAGGTTCGCGCGCACAAGGCGCTTGCGGCCACTTGATTTCGAGGTTTTTCCATGATCAAAATAACTGACAGTGCTGCTGCACAGATCCGTGTTGCCAACAATAACCCAGACGTGTTTGATTTGATCCTGCGCGTTGCCGCTTACCAGGAAGATGATGGAGCCGTGAATTACGGGATGGGTTTCGATACCGAGCGCGAGGCAGACGAACATATTGTGGTTAACGGAATCGAGTTATTGATCGCTGCGTCCAGCACGCCTTATCTGCAAGGGGTCACGCTGGACTTCGTCGAAATGAATCCAGGTGACTTGCGCTTTATCTTTATTCCGCCCTATTCAGCAGAAGATGCTCCTGATTCCACGGCCGCCGAATAAGTCATGAACTATTTGCCCATTTTCCTCGATCTGCGCGATCGCCATTGTCTGGTAGTGGGGGGATCTGAAACTGCCGCGCGCAAGGCAGAATTGTTCCTGCGCGCCGGTGCGCGCGTGGATGCGGCTGCATCAGAACTGCACGAGGCATGGGCACGTTTGCCACACGCAGAGAAGGTCACCCGGGTGGCTGACAGTTTCGAGGCCGCATTGCTCGACGGCAAGGATGCCGTCATCGTGGTGGAAAATAATGCGGCGATTGCCAAGACCATTTCCGATGCTGCTCGCGCGCGCAATATTCCTGTAAACGTTGCTGATAAGCCGGAGCTCTGCAGCTTCATCCTGCCATCGATAATCGATCGGTCACCCATCATTGTTGCCGTGTCGAGCGGTGGCGAGTCACCCGTGCTGGCGCGCATGCTGCGTGCGCGTCTTGAAACGCTGATCCCTGCTGCCTATGGTCGGCTCGGTGCACTGGCTTCAAAATGGAAAGACCGTGTTCGCGAAGTCATCAAACCCGATCAGCGCCGGGCCTTTTGGGAAAAGGTTTTCCTCTCCCCCGTGGCGGAAATGGTGTTTTCCGGGCGCGATGTTGAAGCAGAGAAGCAGCTCGAGGCATTGATGTCGGATGCCGCAACGCATGACATCAGCCGTGGCGAGGTGTATCTGGTCGGAGCGGGTCCGGGCAATCCAGATCTCCTGACTTTCCGTGCGCTTCGACTGATGCAGCAGGCAGATGTCATTGTTCATGACCGCCTGGTTTCCCAGCCCATCCTGGACATGTGCCGACGCGATGCCGAGCGGATATACGTAGGCAAGGAGCGCGACGATCATGCTGTGCCACAGGAAGAAATCAATCTGCTGCTGGTTCGCTTGGCAAAAGAAGGAAAGCGTACCCTGCGGCTCAAGGGCGGTGATCCATTCATATTTGGTCGCGGCGGAGAAGAAATCGAAACGCTGGTCGAGCATGGCGTGTCATTCCAGGTGGTGCCAGGTATTACAGCGGCTGCCGGCGTGGCCTCCTATGCCGGTATACCCTTGACTCACCGTGACTATGCACAGTCTGTTGCATTCGTGACCGGGCATCTCAAGGACAATACCTTCAACATGAACTGGGATGGCATTGCGCGTCATGACCAGACCATCGTGATTTACATGGGTTTGAAGGGGCTGCCGCTATTGTGCGAAGCCTTGGTCAAGCATGGTCTCGACCAGACTACCCCGGCTGCAATCATTCAGCAGGGAACGTTGCCCACGCAGCGCGTCGTCACCGGAACATTGGCTACCTTGCCCGAACTGGCCGCTGCTGCAGGATTGAAGGCGCCCACCTTGATCATCGTCGGTAATGTCGTCAAATTGCGTGAGAAGCTTGGCTGGTATCAGCCCGAACTGCACATCGATCAGACCCGTCGTTCCCCGCTTGAATCGCCAGATCAGTTGCGCTGAACGGTAGGTGGATTCAAGGCGATGGCGCAGCATTGTTAACTTGGGTCGCTATGTGCTGTAACGCACGCTCATAACAGATCTCATGTGGTATTAAAGTAACAATAAGAGTTGATTGTTGCGATACGGCCAACAGGCGTGCATGGTTGAGGCAAAATTAAGCTTGGAATCCGGTATGGTTTACAGGCTTAATGCTATAGGCTATAAGTTCTAATGTTGTTGTGCGTTTTGCAACAGTCAACGATTTAAATTTCTTTATATCAATCTCAGGAGTCTACCCATATGCGTACCCCTCTCGTTCTCAGCCTGATCAGTGCAGCCCTTGTTTCCGTTGGCGCAGTGAATGCCAATGCAGCTGACGGTTATTTTTACGACCCTTCCAATGTGGGCGCTGGCGTTTACAAACCTGAAGTCAAGCATTCCCCGGATGCGATCCAGGTCCCGTCCACAACCGGAAAAGATATCAACCGCACAATCGGTTGCCCTGGCAAGCAAATTCTGGACAAGGGTTGTGCCATCGAAGATGCGGACAAGGACACAGTCGAAGACTGGACCGATAAGTGCCCCAACACACCGGCTGGCACAAAAGTGAACGCCCTTGGTTGCGAACCTGAAGTTGCTGCAGTACAAGAAGCGGCTCCTGTCGTTGCACCAGAACCTGTTGTTGCTCCGGCCCCGGCTCCGGCTCCGGCTGCAGACCAGCCCATCATGTCCTTTGAAGATGTCAACTTTGACTTCGACAAAGCCACGCTGCGCTCGACTGCCGATGCAAAAATCGACCAGGCTGTTGCCTATGTCCTGGAGCGCAATGTCGAGAAATTCGAACTGCGCGGCTATGCTGACAGCATTGGCTCGGAAGCCTACAACCTGAAACTGTCGCAGCGCCGTGCTGACGCAGTGCGTAACGCGATGATCAAAAAAGGTGCGCCTGCTGACCGTATCGTTGCCAAAGGGTATGGCGAATCCAATCCGATTGCCAGCAACGCTACCAAAGAAGGCCGTGCGCAGAACCGCCGCGTCGAGATGCATAACGGCAAGTAATCGTACGCAAGCTGTTAAAAACGGGAGCTTCGGCTCCTGTTTTTTTTGCCTCTCGATTGGGCCAAAGCGAGTCAAACATCTTGATGCCGCTAATTGAGCGTTCGAACTGTTACCTTCCGCCAGACTCCTGATAAGGCTTGCGTGTCATGTCAGGGGGGTGTGCAGGCAATGCCTGTGTACCCCCTGATCTGATGAATGCAGCGTAACTGACTGCGAACAGCGCAGCGGTCAAAACACCAGTGGATCAATATCCAGCGACCAGCGCGCGACACGTGGCTTGATGGTGCCGAGTTGCGAGTACCAATCCCTGACGAATGCCTGCAATGCCAGTCGGGAACTGGATTGAATCAGCAGTTGCGCGCGTTCCAGATTGGCGACACGCGCCATGGGTGCCGGTACGGCGGTAAATACACTGATTTGGGGAAGGTCAGGTGCGATTTGTGCCGCTTGCTGCAAGAAGGCCAGCGCCGCTGACATTGATGTGGCTTCGGCGCGCAGCAGCACTTGTCGCGTCAAAGGCGGCAGGTCGAGTTGCTTGCGTTCGGCCAGCAACATGCGCGCGTAGCCGGAGTAATCGTGACGTTGCAAATACCGGAACAAGGGATGATCCGGGAACGCGGTCTGAATCAGCACGCGTCCGGGTTTATCAGCGCGTCCGGCGCGCCCGGCAACCTGCATCAGTTGAGCGAACAGCCGTTCGGTGGCGCGAAAGTCGGGGCTGTAAAGCGCACCGTCGGTATCGAGAATCAGTGCCAGCGTCATGTTGGGAAAGTCGTGGCCTTTGGCCAGCATTTGCGTGCCCACCAGAATGTCGAGCGCACCGCCGTGAACGGCTTCTCCCAGCTCGCTCCAGGCGCGGGGACGCATGCTGTCACGGTCTATGCGGCGGATACGCGCAGTGGGTAGCAGCGCCGTCAGCGTTTCTTCCAACCGCTGGGTTCCCTGGCCGAGCGCTTTGAGGTCGGGACTGCCGCAGCCTGGGCATTCGGTCGGGATGCGCGACTCGAACCCGCAGTGGTGGCATTTCAGGCGGCGGACGGATTGGTGCAGCACCAGGCGAGCCGAGCAACTGGGACAGGGCGATACCCAGGCACAGCTCGGACAATACAGTGCGGGGGCGTAACCGCGCCGGTTGAGGAACACCAGGCTTTGTTCGCCGCGTGCCAGGGTTTCGCTGAGTGCGTGCAGCGCGGGGCGCGTGAGACCGTTGTCGAGCGGAACATGTTTGAGGTCAACCAGTTCGATGCTGGGAAGTTGCGCCTGGCTGATTGCGCGCTGCTTCAGCTCGATCAGCTGGTAGCGACCGCTTAACGCGTTCGCATAGCTTTCCAGCGAGGGCGTAGCCGAGCCAAGCAGCACCGGAATGTGGCACTGTTGCGCGCGTGCAATCGCTATGTCGCGCGCGGAATAGCGCAGGCCATCCTGCTGCTTGAATGACAGGTCGTGTTCCTCGTCAACCACGATCAAGCCCAAACGGGGCAGCGGCGCAAAAACCGACAACCGGGTGCCGAGCAGCAAATCGGCATCCGGCGTAGCAAGCCAGTTCTCGGTGCGCGCCCCTTCGCTTAATCCGCTGTGTAGCGTGGCGATGCGCCGGCCGGGAAAGCGGCGACGAAAATGCTGCTCCAGTTGCGGGGTGAGCGAAATCTCCGGGATCAATACCAGCGCCTGCTGACCCTGTGCCAGCACCGTGTCGATCAGTCGCAGGTACAACTCGGTTTTGCCGCTGCCGGTCACGCCATGAATCAAGTGAACACCGAATTGCCCGAGTTTGGGGAGCAGGCGGTCAAGCGCGGCTTGTTGTTCGGTGGTTGCTTGGGGGGCCGCGGCGGTAGGCAGGGCGCCGCCAGCAGGCGGCTGTCGTGACCACTCGGCCCAGCCCGCCGCTACCAGTGCCGTTGCGTGCCGGCTCTGCTTATTCGTGCGCACGGCTTCGCGGGTTTGCGGCGTCACCCGCAAGGTATCGAGCAGTGCCAGTTGGGCTTTGGCGCGCGCGGCTGGCGTGGCCGCCTGCCCGGCCTGGGTCAGCACCAGCCAGGGCGTGGCCGCGACAAATGGCATAGCGTTGCGCAGGCGCGGCGGCAAGGTGGCCAGCAGAATTGCGCCCAGCGGATAGTGGTAGTAGTCGGCGCAAAACTGCGCCAGACGGAGGATGTCGGGAGATAGCGCGGGGCGATCGTCAAATACGCGGATCACTTCGCGTAATTTGTCGGCCGGGATATCGCTGTGAGTGGGTTGGCTCAGTGCAACGCCGATTTGCCGAGTGCGGCCAAGCGGAACCTCGACAAGGCTGCCCGGCGGCACGCTGCCCAGATTATCCGGCAGGCGATAGTCGAACAGCCGGTGCAGCGGCGTATCGAGCGCGACCTGGAGGATGGAAGGCATAACTTAACGGCGATTCTTGGTTGGAAATCGGGGAAAGCCTGCTAAGTAACTGTTTAGCAAGTTTTATTCTGTTTTGTCCACCAAGTCTGTGGATAATTATGTGAGTGCTTTGGTTTGAAGCCTCCCGAACGCCCGTATTCAGGCGGATGCGGGCAATCGGCTAAAAAGCAGGCAAACCAATAAATGCTTTTTTATCATAAGCTTATAAACATGCGTGGGCTGTCAAGGATTTGATGTAAAAAAAGCTGCCTTGCACCAACGCTGTGCATAAGTGAGCTGTCACTTCGCCAGCCTGCACCAAGCGGTTAGCACCTTCATGGTGCGTAACCCCCTGTTCAAAAGGCTTATTGTTGCTGGATGCCGGCGATCACCCAACCGCCTTGACCGTTTACAGGCTTGCTCAGGTACCACACTTCATCAAGCGCGACAGGCACGGCGCCGGCTTCTTCACGCACCTGGCCGGTGAAACGCACACTGACGACGTGGCGATTGTCTTCGTCGACCGCTTCCAGCACCTCGGCGTTCAGCATCAACACGTCGGTCGTCTGGGGAGCATCGCCACGTTCAGCCAGCTGCATGCTGATTTCAGCGAACACTTCGGGCGCAGTAAACGCGCGCACATCGTCCAGATTACGGGCATCAAACGCAGCCTGCAGGCGGATGAAGTTGAGCTTGGCTTCGCGTGCGAACGCATCGGCGTCGAAACCGGGCGGGAATGTGCCGGGGCTGGCTGCGCGGCTGCCACCGAAGGCGGCAGGGGTCTGGTCAAATGCGACCGGTGAGTTTTGCGACATCCCGGCGTACTGCATGGCAGGCGTAGCCGGTGCATTGCGGCGCATGAACCAGCGAAACAGCATGAATGCGGCCAATGCCAGCAAGGCCATCATCATGAAATTGGCCATGCCTTCGCCCATCCCCAGGTGCGAAAACAGTGCAGCCAAGCCCAGGCCGGCGGCTAGGCCGGCAATCGGGCCCATCCAGGAATTTTTCTTCGGCGCAGCCGTGGGCGCCGCAGCACCTTGCTGCTGCGGGGTGGGCGCGGCGGTTTGCTTGGTGGGTGCGCTACGTTGCATGCCGAACGACTTGCCACCCCCGAAGCGCTTGGCTTCAGCGTGGTCGATCGCGAAGCCGAAGCTGATGAAAAGAGCAAACAGGCTGATAAAAATACGTTTCATGGCGAATCCTTGGAAATTGAATGAGTTAGTGCGGTGTGGGGGGAAAAGGTTCGGGCTCAGGCGCGAATCGCGCGGCTCTGGCTGTGGACTGCATCCACCAGGACGCTCACTTTGTCGGGGTCGGTGAACTGCGAAATGCCGTGGCCGAGGTTGAACACATGGCCGGGATGGTTGCCATAGGCATTCAGGATGTGTCCGACTTCACTGCGGATGATGTCCGGGGTGCCGTGCAGAACGTTGGGGTCGAGGTTGCCCTGCAGCGCGACCTGGCCGCCGACGCGGCGGCGGGCTTCGCCGATGTCGGTGCTCCAGTCCAGTCCCACAGCGTCGGCGCCAATTGCCGCGATGGCTTCCAGCCAGTTGCCGCCGCCTTTGGTGAAGATGATGCTCGGCACGTGGCGGCCGTCGCGCTCCTTGATCAGCCCGGCGACGATGCGTTCCATGTAATCGAGCGAGAACTCGCGGTAGGCATGCGGGGAAAGACTGCCGCCCCACGAGTCGAAAATCATTACCGCCTGTGCACCCGCTTCAATCTGCGCATTGAGATAGTCGATCACCGCGCGGGTGTTGATTTCGAGAATGCGGTGCAGCAAGTCGGGGCGGCTGTACAGCATGGTCTTGATATGGCGGTAGTCGTCCGAACTGCCGCCTTCGACCATGTAACACGCCAGCGTGTAAGGGCTGCCGGAAAAGCCGATCAGCGGCACCGAACCATCCAGTGCGCGGCGAATGCTTTTGACGGCATCCATCACATAGCCGAGCTTGTCGGTCGGGTCGGGCGCGGTGAGGTCGCGAATTTCCCATTCGTCGCGCAGCGGGCGCTCGAAGCGCGGGCCTTCGCCCTGGGCGAAATAAAGGCCCAGACCCATCGCGTCGGGCACGGTGAGGATGTCGGAAAACAGAATGGCGGCGTCGAGCGGATAGCGCGCCAGCGGCTGCAGCGTCACTTCGGTTGCCAGATCGGGCGACTTGCACAGGGTCAGGAAGTCACCGGCGCGGGCGCGGGTGGCATTGTATTCAGGCAGATAGCGACCGGCCTGACGCATCAGCCAGAGCGGGGTGTAATCGGTGGGCTGGCGCATCAGCGCGCGCAGAAAGGTGTCGTTCTTGAGGGCGGTCATGAAAAGAGCCGGTTCAACAAAGGCCGCATTCTAACAGGCCACGCGCGACCCTTAAGCCGCCCTAAGCGGTCGCTTCGTTGAAACGCAGCGAAACCGCAAGCCCGTGGCCGCCATCCGCGCGCGGCAGCCCGTCACCCAGATCGAGTTGCGCATTCGACAAGGCGGCAATGCGGGCAACGATGGACAGCCCGAGCCCGCAGCCTTCCGCCTCGACCTCGCCGCGCACGAAGCGCGCGCTCAACTGCGCGCGCAGCACTGGTGCCACCCCGGGGCCATCGTCCGCAACCGTGAGGATGCAGGCCGATCCGCTGCGCGCGAGGCGCACCTCGATGTGCGCGCCCTCACCGGCATAACGCAGGGCGTTGTCGATCAGGTTGCGCAGCGCGATGCGCAGCCACGCCTCGCTCACCGCAACCCGGCAGCCCGGCGCCGCCTTGACCACCAGAGATTGCGACTGACGTTGCGCCTGCGGCAGCAGCTCAGCGCACACCGCGGCAAGGGTGTTGGCGTTGGCTGGATCGAGTGGCGCGGGTGCACTGCCCTGACTGGCCGGGTCGACGCGCGCCAGCGTCAGCAGTTGTTCGACCAGATGCGTCATGCGGTCGACACCCGCGATGACCTGGGTCAGCGCATGCTGCTGGCTGTCGGCCGTTTGCGCGCGCATCGCCACTTGTGCCTGCACCTTCAATGCGGCCAGCGGGGTGCGCAGTTCGTGCGCAGCATCAGCGGTGAAGCGGCGTTCGTTTTCGAAGGCTTCGGCAACCCGCCGGATGAGCGCGTTGAGCGCACCACGCAGCGGGGCGATTTCGCTCGGCAGGGGGATCGAGCCGTCGAGCGGAGCCAGCGCCTGCGCGTCGAGTGCGCTTACCTGCCGCGCAACGGTATCAACCGGCCGCAGCGAGCGGCCGACCACCCACCATACGGCCAGCGCCATCAGCGGCAATGCGAGCGCAGCCGGAATCAGCAGCGACAGGCCAATTTCACGCGCCAGCTGCACGCGTGCGGCGTGGGCCTGCGCGACCACGACGCGGTATTCGGCAGCGTCGTCCTGCAGCGCATAAAAGCGCCAGCGCGCATCCTGATAGGAGCGCTCGCTGAAACCGTCGGGCAGGCTGGCCTCGAATGCGTTGTGCCCGGGCGAGGTCACCAGGCGCCGCATCGCGCCGTCGTTGGTGTGCCAGATCTCGAACACGATCGGCACCGGGTTGCGCCCTGCGTGTTCGTGCAGTTCCTTGACGAAATGTTCAACCTCGCCGCCCGCCACAATGGCCAGCAGCGTCTCGGCCACTTGCGTCAGCTGACTGTCGAGCAGTGCGTCGGCTGCGTGGTGCGCGCGCTGGTAGACCACCCATGCCGACATCAGCCAGATGGCCGCCACCGCAGCGGTCAGCAGCCACACCAGCCGGCGGCGCAGCGAATAGGGCGCCGCGCCGCTCACGTCGGAGTCGCCGCCGAGGCCATGTAGCCGACGCCGCGCACGGTGCGGATCAGTTCGTTGCCGAGCTTCTTCCGCAGATGGTGGATATGGACTTCGAGCGCGTTGCTGTCGACCGCATCGTTCCAGGTGTAGAGCTGCTCTTCCAGCGCGCGCCGGGTCAGCACCCGGCCGCTGTTTTCCAGCAGCAGTTGCAGCAGGTCGAATTCGCGTGGGGTCAGTTCAACGGCCAGCCCGGCGCGCGTCACGCTGCGCGCAGCCGGATCGAGTTCGACCTCGCCCAGACTGAGCACCGGCTCCGGGCGGCCGTGCGCACGCCGCACCAGCGCGCGTAGGCGGGCGGCGATTTCGTCGAGGTCGAACGGTTTCAGCACGTAGTCGTCGGCGCCCAGATCGAGTCCGCGCACCTTGTCTTCCAGCTGGTCGCGCGCGGTGAGGATCAGCACCGGCGTCGCGTCGTGGCGAGCGCGCAGCCATTGCAGCACCGACAGGCCGTCGCGTTTCGGCAGCCCCAGGTCGAGCACCACCGCTGCAAAGCTTTCGGTCGACAGCGCCGCCACTGCTGCGTCGCCATCGCGCAGCCAGTCCACGGCGTAGCCCGCCTGCGTCAATCCGGCCTGCAGGCCATCGCCCAGCATCCGGTCATCTTCCACCAGCAGTATGCGCATCGAGCTATGTTATCCCCGCACGTTCATTTCGGAATCCGGACGTCATGTTCATTGAACACGCCCTGTTCGGCCTTTCGGTGGCAGGCCGCACAATTGGCGGCGGAGCCCACCGCCTTGCGCGACCATGCCGCGCGCGGCACCTCGTCGTGCTTGTTCACGAACCAGCGGGTTTCGGTAATGCGCAGCGGCGCCTTGTCTGCACCCTGGCGCCGCATCACTTTGTTGCCGATCGCACTGTTGCCGCTGTCGGCGGCGTGGGTTTCGAGAAACCGCAGAATATCAGCCTGCGTGACCGGATCAAGGCTGGCGTTCTCGCCGAAGTGCTGGTCAAGCCCACCCATTACGCGCCGCCAGGATGCCTTCGGCAGCAATGCCGGGGAATACGCCAGGTGGCAGCTGGCGCATTCCTGTTGCCAGTTCTTGTGGGTGAGCTTTGGCAAGGCATCGCCGCCGCCATCGCCGCGCGCCTCGCCCGATGGCAGCGAAAACGCCAGCAGGCTGACTGCGCCGACTGTCGCCAATACACCGATTCCACGCATCAAATAATTCATGGCCTGCTCCTTATTTAAGTTGACTGAGCCAGGCGATGAAATCGCCTTTTTCCTGCGCGCTGCATTCGCGTTGCAGCACGTCCATGCAGTTGCGGCGGAACCATTTCTCGACCTTGACTGCATCGGTGAAGCGTTGCGGATTCGCCAGCGGCGCCAGCGGTTCGATGCGCTTGCCGACGCGGGTGCGGCCGGCCTGTTGCGGGCTGGCGGTATGGCAGCTGGCGCAACTCACCGGCTGACCATCACGCCCGGAATGTTCGGTGCGGTACAAGGCCGCGCCGCGCTGGGGGGATAGCGCCGAAACCGGTACGCCCGCCTTCTGTGCATACTGCGTTATCAAACTTGCTGGGGTTTCGGCGGCCAGCGCCACCACCGAGACCATGCCCAGCATTGCCAGACCGCTGCAGAAATAGTGCTTAATCATGCTGAACCCCGCTTTCTGCATCGAGATATTGCTTGCCGGTGACCATGCTCTGGGCCACCCGTTCGCCACGCAGCTGGTGAAACACCAGTGCCGCCATGTGCAGGCCGATGAAACCGAGCATCAAGACGAAGCCGACTTCGTGCGGCTCGCCCAGCACGTCTTCCAGCCACGGCATGTTGCCCAGCCAGCCGGCGAGCGGGCCGGTCTGAAATTCGGTGGCGGAGAGCCCCAGCCCGGTGACGACCATCAACGCCATCACGCCGTAGGCAAACAGATAAGCCAGGCTGGCGATCGGGTCGTGTCCCACGCGATGGGCGCTCGGCAGGCGTAGATTCCTGAGGCTGTCTTTCCACACCGCGGGATGCCACAGGTCGCGCCAGCGTGCGCTGAGCGGCCCCACCACGCCCCACAGCAGGCGCGTCAGCAGGCCCGCCGCCAGAACATAGCCGCTGAGAATATGCAGATTCCACAGGGTGTCTTCGTAGGGGCCGTGTTCAAACCAGTCGGCCAACTGGCTGGTGGCGATAAGCGCCACAATCGCCAGGGCAATGACCCAGTGCAGCAGTCGCAGCAAGGGGTCGAACACGCGCTGCGGGCGGGCGGTGGAAAGGGGTGCGGAGGAATGCGACATGACGGTCTCCTGAGGGGGAATGCAGCAGACTGTAGGCGCGCAAGCTTAGGCGAACCTTAAGAAGGCGGTTTATTTGCCATGTGGCAGCAGGGAGGGTTGCGCGCAGCCTGAATGATGCCAAACATGCCAGGTTCGGCTCGCCCGCTGCCGGCGCAATCGCAGCACGCACGCTGGCCGCCCGCCAGCGGCCATGGCATGATGAAACGCATGCTCCCGGAACCTGCAAGCTCCGCTGTTTTCGTCGCCCGCGGCCTCACCAAGGTCTACCGCATGGGGGAGGTCGAGGTGCAGGCCTTGCGCGGCATCGACCTCACCCTCAATCGCGGCGAACTGGTGGTGCTGCTCGGCCCCTCGGGCAGCGGCAAGTCCACCCTGCTGAACATTCTCGGCGGACTCGACGCCCCCAGCGGCGGCGAGGTGTACTACCTCGACCACAAGCTCACCGGTGCGTCCGAGGCCGAGCTCACCCGCTTTCGCCGCGAGCATGTCGGCTTCGTGTTCCAGTTCTACAACCTGATTCCCAGCCTCACCGCGCGCGAGAACGTCGCCGCGGTGACCGAGATTGCGACTTCGCCGATGCGTCCGGAAGACGCGCTGGGCCTGGTGGGACTGGGCAACCGCCTCGACCATTTCCCTGCCCAGCTCTCCGGTGGCGAGCAGCAGCGCGTGGCGATCGCCCGCGCCGTGGCGAAAAATCCGGCAGTGCTACTGTGCGACGAACCCACCGGCGCGCTCGATTCAGCCACCGGCGTGGTGGTGCTCGAAGTGCTGGAAAAGGTCAACCGCGAACTCGGCACGCTGACCGTGCTGATCACCCACAACGCCGGCATCGCCGCCATGGCCGACCGCGTGATCCGGCTGTCGGACGGCCGCATCGCCGAGATCCACACCAATGCCGCGAAGAAGGCGGCGCACGAACTGTCCTGGTAAAGGCCATGCGCGCGCTTGACCGCAAGCTGTTCCGGGATTTGTGGCACCTGCGCGGCCAGGTGCTGGCGATCGCCGCAGTGATCATGGGCGGCGTCGCCACCATGGTGATGTCGCTCTCCACCTACGATTCGCTGGTGACCACGCGCGACCGCTTTTACGCCGAATACCGCTTCGCCGAGGTGTTCGAGAGCCTCAAGCGTGCGCCCGAACCGGTGGCCGGGCGGCTCGCTGCCTTGCCCGGGGTGGAACGCCTGGAGACCCGGGTGCGGGCCGGGGTGAAGCTGGAGGTAGCGGGCTTTTCCGACCCCATCACCGGCCAGCTGCTGTCGCTGCCGGACGTCGGTGAGGCGCAGCTCAACCGGCTGCATTTCAAGCGTGGGCGCACGGTGCAGCCGTGGAGCACGGACGAAGTGGTGCTGTCCGACACCTTTGCCGATGCCCATGGTTTTCAGCCGGGCGACCGGCTCGCGGCGATCATCAACGGCAAGCGCAAACAGCTCACGGTGGTCGGCGTCGCGGTGTCGCCGGAATACGTCTACCAGATTGCGCCTGGCTCGATGTTCCCGGATTTCAAGCGTTACGGCGTGCTGTGGATGGGCCGCAGCGCGCTCGCGGCGGCCTACGACATGGAGGGCGCCTTCAACCAGGTGAGCCTGACGCTGGCGCGCGACGCCAACGAGCAGGACGTGATCGACCGCATCGACGCGGTGCTGGCGACCTACGGCGGAACCGGCGCCTACGGCCGCGAGGATCAGTTCTCCAACCGCTTCCTGCGCGAGGAATTGAAACAGCTGCAGACCATGGCCACGGTGTTTCCGGCCATCTTCCTCGGCGTCGCCGCCTTCCTGCTGAATATCGTGCTGAGCCGGCTGATTGCACTGCAGCGAGACCAGATCGCCATTCTCAAGGCCTTCGGCTACAGCTATCGGGCGATCGGCGCACACTACGTCAAGCTGGTGTTGCTGATGGCGGCACTCGGCGTGGCCGCCGGGCTGGCACTGGGTGCATGGTTCGGACAGGGGCTGTCGCACGTCTACACCGAGACCACCTTCCGCTTTCCCTATCTCGACTTCCAGCTGCGCCCCGGCATCGTGCTGGTTGCGTTCGGGGTGGGGGCGGTCGCGGCAGTCAGCGGCACCCTGCTGTCGGTGGTGCGGGCAGTACGGCTGCCGCCGGCCGAGGGCATGCGCCCGGACATGCCGGTGATCTACCGTACCAGCCTGATCGAGCGCCTCGGCCTGCAGCGCTGGTTTTCTGCGCCGACGCGCATGGTGTTGCGCCACATTGGGCGGCACCCGCTCAAATCGCTGTTGACCGTGTTCGGCATCGCTTGCGCCGGCGGATTGATGATGGTCGGCAATTACCAGAAAGGCGCGATCGACTTCATGGTCGACGTGCAGTTTCGCCAGGCATCGCGCGAAGACCTGGGCCTCACCTTCATCGAGCCTACCTCCGGCCGTGCGTTGCACGAACTCGCTGCGCTGCCGGGCGTCGATTTCGTCGAAGGCTTTCGCGACGTGCCGGCGATCCTGCGCTTCGGGCAGTACCGCCACCGCGGCGCGATCTTTGGCATCCAGCCCGCGGGGCAGCTGCACCGCTCGCTCGACAGCCGCCTGCAGCCGGTAGCGGTGCCGCCGGGCGGCGTGGTGCTCACCGACCATCTGGCAAACGAGATCCTGCACGTGAAGCCGGGCGACTTGCTGACGGTGGAGGTGCTGGAAGGCAGCCGCCCGGTGCGGCAGGTGCCGGTGCTCGGCATCACCAAACAGTATCTCGGCGTGTCGGCCTACATGCAGCAGGACTCGCTCAATGCATTGATGCGCGAGGGCAGCACGCTATCGGGTGCCTACCTTGCAGTGCAACCCGGCGCGGAGGAGGCACTCTATGCCCGTCTGCACGATCGCCCGCGCGTGCTCGGCATGGTCGCGAACAAGGCTGCGATCCAGAGCTTCTATGCCACCATCGGCGAGTTCATCCTGTTCTACAACTTGGTGGCCACCGTGCTTGCCGGCGCCATCGGCTTCGGCGTGGTCTACAACAGCGCGCGCATCGCTTTGTCGGAGCGCGGCCGCGAGCTCGCCAGCCTGCGCGTGCTGGGCTTCACCCGCGGCGAGATCGCCTATATCCTGCTGGGAGAGCTGGCGCTGCTGACGTTGGCGGCGATTCCGGTCGGCTTTGTGGTCGGCATCGGTCTGGTCGGTATCCTGGTGCTGGCGTTCGAAAGCGAGCTGTACCGGCTGCCGCTGATCCTGACGCCGGAAAACTACGCCATGGGCGCTTCCGTCGTCATCGTTTCCGCGCTGCTCTCCGGCCTGTTGCTGTGGCATCGCCTGGGGCAGCTGGATCTGGTGGCGGTGCTGAAAACTCGCGAATAGGACAACGAAAAAACATGCGACTGCGCGCAAAAATCGGAATGCTGGCGATCGGGGTGGGGGTGGTGGCTGGGCTGGCCTATGGCTTCATGCCGCGCGCCGTGCCGGTCGATCTGGCCGAGGTGAAACGCGGGCCGCTCGCGGTAACGGTGGAAGAAGAGGGCAAGACCCGCGTCACCGAGCGTTACCAGGTGACGGCTCCGGTGGCCGGCTACGTGCGCCGCATCGACCTCAAGGCAGGCGACACCGTTGCGGCCGGGCAGGTGCTCGCGCTGATCGAGCCCGCGCGTTCGGTGGCACTCGACCCGCGCACCCGCGTGCAGGCGCAGGCGCAGGTGAACGCCACCCAGGCCGCCCTCGCCGTGGCCCAGGAAAACGCGCGTGCCGCCCGCGCCGCTGCGCAGCTGGCGCAGCAGGAACGCGTCCGCGCCGAAACCCTGCGTCAGTCCAATTTCCTCTCCGCCCAGGCGCTCGATGCGAGCCGTACGGCGGAAACCCGCGCCCGTGCCGCGCAGCAGGCTTCAGCGCACGCAGTCAGGGTGGCGCAGTTTGAGCTGGAGATGGCGCGTGCCGCCGTCGTTAACACCGCCCGCCTGCAGGCCGGCGGGGCGGACGAGCAGATGCCGGTGCGCGCACCCGTGGCCGCACGCGTGCTCAGGCTGCTGCACGAAAGTGAGGGCGCGGTGGCGAGCGGCCAGCCGCTGCTCGAAATCGGCAATCCCGATACCCTCGAAGTCGAAGTGGAGGTGCTGTCCACCCACGCGGTGAAGATCGCGCCCGGTTCCAGAGTCATTCTCGACCGCTGGGGCGGCGAGCAGGCCGTGGAGGGCAGGGTGCGCGTGGTGGAACCGAGCGGCTTCACCAAGATTTCCGCGCTCGGCGTCGAGGAACAGCGGGTGCGCGTCATCGTCGACTTCACCTCGCCGCGCGAGGCCTGGCAGCGCCTCGGCGACGGCTACCGGGTGGAGGCGCGCTTCGTATTGTGGGAAGGCGAGGACGTGCTGCAACTGCCGACCAGCGCACTGTTCCGTCATGGCGAAGGCTGGGCGGTGTTCGCGCTGGACGGCAAGCGCGCGCGCCTGACGCCGGTCGAGACCGGTCAGCGCGCGGGGCTGGCGACGCAGGTGCTGTCTGGTCTCGCTGCCGGCGCCCGCGTGGTCAGCCACCCGGACGACGCGCTGAGCGACGGCGTGCGGGTGAAGTCGCGCTGAAGTTCAAGTCTGTCTGGGGGCGGCCCCGGTTTCCGCGTTGTTGATCTGCGGAAAGTCAGCATGGAAATGACCTTCCCATCGGAAAACACGCCGGCGCGCCCAGGGATGCCGCTTCGTCGCTGCGCAGCGACGAAGCGGATCATCGGGGTGATGCGTTCGACTGCCGCGCGAGTCGAGGCGGATGGTTTTCACATGGGATTGCTCATGACAAGGCCTCCTTACAACGGTCTCCGCCGGAGGCGGTGTCTAGAGGGTAAATTCTTCGTCGTAAAGGCGGATCACCCTTGCACCACCACAAGCGTGAACGCGCGATACCCGGATGCACCAGCCGCCGTTGAGGACGAGAGCGTCTTTGTAGCCCAACCGGTGTGATTCCGTGCACTGGCTGATGGCAGATAGAGATCTATACTTTTGTTTTGGGGCTTAATGGGGGAGTGTCATGAGTAATACACAGCTCGATGCGTCCGGCAGCGCTGTCTTTGATCGCGACGGTTTTTGGATCGACCCGGCCACGTGGAGCGAAAGTCTGGCCGACCGCGTTGCTCAGGATGACGGCCTTGGCCAGCTTAACGAATTGCAACTAAGCCTGTTGCAAGCCTTGCGGAACGAGTTTTTCAAGCATGGCACCGTTCCCGCGCTCCATCATGTCTGTCATCTCATCGGGCAGGACCCCGACTGTATGCAGTACCTGTTCCCCAGTCCGCGCGAAGCCTGGCGACTGGCGGGGTTGCCCAACCCCGGCGAGGAAGCAAAAAGCTATCTGTAAAGCCGGGCCTCGTCGCGGTGCAGGATCAAACCGTGGAGGGCAAGACGGTGCGCTTCAATCAAGGTGCTCATGTCGGGTGGACAGCTGAAAACCTGTGCATCAGCGGGTTGCCTTCAGATAATCCAGCAGGGCTTGCATGTCGGCATCCTCAAGGGTGAAACGATGGGAATGGATGTCTCCCGAGCGCAGTAGGGCCGGCACCTTGTCGGGCGGCGTGTTCAAGCTGGCCGGACTGGCGCCGTGGCAACGGACGCAGCTGTTGTCGTACACCGCCGCGCCGCGTTTTACCGAAGAGGTGCCGGACTCGGCCGCCGCGAGAGGCTTCGCCTCGATCGAGCGGTAGAAGCTGCTGTGGTCCCAGAAGCCCGGCTCGCTGCACCCCAGGCAGGGATGGCCGGACTCGACGGGATTGCTCACTCCGTTCCAGCGCACGGTGGAACAGGCGTTGTGGGTCAGCGGCCCCTTGCAGCCCAGTTCCAGCAGGCACCAGCCGGCACGTGCGCCCGCGTCGTCGAAGGTCTTGGCGAAACGGCCGGCTTCGTAATGGCCACGACGGGAACAGCGGTCGTGCACCGTCTCGCCGTAGAAGGCCAGAGGCCGCTTCTGGTCGTCCAGTTTTGGGAAGGTGCCGAAGGCCACCCGATGCGCCAGCACGGCGCTCATGACCTCGGGAATGGGCGGACAGCCCGGCAGGTTGACCAGTGGCCGGCGCGGCACCCACCCACGCTCCATCAGCTCGCCGATGCCCATGGCCCCGGTGGGGTTCGGTGCGGCGGCGGGCAGCCCGCCGAAGCCGGCGCAAGTCCCCACCGCCAGCACCGCTTCAGCCGCTTCCAGGCAATGCCTGAGCAGACTCAGATTATCCACGCCGGCAATGGTGGAGCAGGCGCCGTTCAGGGCCGTGGGAACGGATCCGTCCACCACCAGCAGCACACGGCCGGCGTAGGCCTTGAGCGTCGCCTCCCGCGCCTGTTCCGCCGCTTCGCCCGAGGCCGCCTGCAGGGTGTGGTGGTAATCCAGGGAAATCAGTTCGAACAACAAGCGCTCGATGGAAGGCGCCGAGGAACGGGTCAGGGACTCGGTGCAACCGGTGCATTCCTGGAACGACAGCCACACCACCGGCAACCGCTGGCCCTTGTCCAGCCCTGTGGCCAGCAGCCTGGCCGCGCCGGGCGGCAGCGCCAGCAGCGAGGCCGTCAGGGTGCAGAATTTGAGAAATGCGCGGCGGCTGACGCCACGTTCCGTTGTCAAGCGGGATGTCGGTTCCATGCGTGTTTCCTCGCTCAGGCCGTCGTGATCATCCTGGCCCACCCGCGACTCAGGCGTGCGTCCCCGGTTGAGGTCTCGGTGCTGAACGTGCCGGTAGCCGGGGTCAGCATGCGCTTTTCGCAGAGTCAGGCCAGGGTGATTTCTTGCAAAGTCTGGGGTCGGTGTCCAGCATGATGCCCGCCTGCTGGCAACGCGTCCGGCTGCTGGGTGCGTCGATGCGTGCGGTTTCCACGTGGGACGTCATTTTGGGTGTGCTCAATTGAACAGCGCCTGCCACCAGCGGCGGCGCGAACCAGGCAAGGGCGCGTCGTCCTCGATACGCTCGGGCTTCATGCGCGACAACACCCAGCGCGGCGGGATTTTGTGGCCGCAGCTTCCGCAGGCGTTGCCCAGATTATTGGGGTCATAGATTTTCACCAGGGTGGGCTGGGTCGCATCGTCGGCATACACGATGCCGCAGTAGTCGAATTCGTGTTCTCGCCGCAGCAGCGCGTCCACCTCGCTGATCAGGCGCGCAAGCGCATCGGCGGCAAGCGGTACTTCGGGCGGCGCTTCGCCGACCAGGCTGGCATACCAACCCGTCGGCTCGACTTGTAGCCGTCCCCACAGCTCGTCCAGTTGTGACCACTGCAAAATGCCCCAGAACTGGCCGTTCATGCGCTCGGCAAAGTTTGTGCTCATCGTGTCCTTTCGTACGCGTTGTCGGTCCTGCTGATAGGGCGTGGGTGCCACCTGCCGTCACGCGCACGATGCATGAAGCGCAGGCGTCCGGATACCGGTCAGCCGCAATTGCCGCCGCTGCAGCAGTTGCTGCTGGAAGCTGGCGCAGCAGGTGCTTCAGCTGTCCCGGCCAGCCAGCCGGCGATCTTCTCGCGGCTGGGAACCCCACCGGCGTGTACCACCTTGCCGTCGATCACCACGCCCGGGGTGGACATGACGCCGTAGCCCATGATGGCCTGGATGTCCTCGACCTTTTCGAGTTGCACGCTCACGCCCTTTTCGGTGGCGACGTCCTCGATCAGCTTGAGTGTGGTTTTGCAGTTGGCACAGCCGGTGCCGAGTACCTTGATGTGCGACATGGTCTACTCCTTGTGAAAAATGAGATCAACAGCAGGACTGGCCGGATGCGGTCGGCGTGCAGCACGCCTCGCCGTCGGCCACAGGGAATGCGGTGCCGGACATCGCCTGATCGAAACTGAAATCAAGTTTCTCGCCGGCCTCGTCGCGGATATGTCGCGCGATTTCGATCACGGCGTCGATGTGTTCCTGCGACACGCCGTAGCCCTTGAGCCGGTCGACCTGGCACAGGCCCTGTTTCGGGTGGTTGGAGGCGATGTTCGCGGCCAGCGAAACCAGCGCGACGATGGAAGGATGCAGGGCGGGTGCGTTCATGGTTGACCTCGTTGTATCAAAGCACGGCGTTGAATATATAGCCCACCAGCAGGATGCCGGAGGCCACGACGCCGACGAAGGTGGCGATCAGCCGGGGCTTGAGCACCTTGCGCAGGATGATGATTTCCGGGGCGGACAGCGCGATCACGGCCATCATGAACGCCAGCACCGTGCCGAGCGCCGCGCCTTTTCCCATCAGCGCCTCGACGATGGGGATGATACCCGCCGCGTTGGTGTACATCGGTACGCCGATCAGCACCGCAGCGGGCACCGACCACCAGGGCGCATCCTTGCCCATGATGGAAGCCATGAAATCCTCCGGCACATAGCCGTGGATGCCCGCGCCCAGTGCAATGCCGGCGAGGATGTAGGGCCAGACCTTGCCGACGATTTCGCCGACGTGATGGAAGCCGTTGTCGATGCGCTCGCCCCAGGACATGACGGTGTGGGTTGCCTCGCCCGGCGTCTGGGTGTTCTGCATGGCACGCACCCAGTCTTCCAGATGATGTTCCATTTTCAGCTTGCCGATGACGATGCCGGCGAATATCGCCACCGTCAGCCCCAGCACCAGATACAGCGCGGCGACCTTCCAGCCGAACAGGCCGAACAGCAACGCCAGCGCCACCTCGTTGACCATGGGGGCCGAAATCAGGAAGGAAAACGTCACCCCCAGCGGCACGCCGGCCTGCAAAAAGCCGATGAAAAGCGGCACCGCCGAGCACGAGCAGAACGGCGTGACGATGCCCAGGGAGGCGGACATGGCGTTGCCCGAACCCAGGCGGCGTCCCGATAGCAGCGCGCGGGTGCGCTCGGGCGAGACGAAGGTATGCACGATGCCCATGACGAAGACGATGCCGGTGAGCAGCAGCAGCACCTTGGGCGTGTCGTAGAAGAAGAATTGCAGCGCGCCGCCCAGATGGCTTGCGCGATCCACGGGCAAGGCCGCAACCAGCGCCTCGGAGAACGGAATCAAGGTCTGATACAGCGCGAACCAGACTGCAACGGCCAGCGGCAGGAACAGCCAGGGCTGCGCGGCGGGCCAGCGTTTGAGTTGTGCGACGAAGGGGGGCATGGGCTTATTCCTTAATTATCCGGGCAGGCTTTGACGCTGTTGTACAAGAAGACGCGCCAACCCCGAAAAGGATGCAGTCAAACGAAAGAATCAGCATCTGCGCCCATCCGGAACAAAGCAGCAAACCTTGCCTGCCTCATCGAAACGTACCCCGCAGGCGCTCATGAGTTCGTCGCGCAGGCGTTTGCGGGCGCGTTGCACGCGCGATTTCGCCCCCGGCAGACTCAGGTTCTTGAGGCGCGCGTAGTCCTGCTGGCGCATCCCCTCCAGATCGCAACAGGTAATGGCCTCGCGGTCTGCCTCGGGCAGTCGCGCCAGGGCGCGCGGCAGGCAGCCAGCCAGCGTCTCGACGGCGGCAGGTTCGTCGTGTTCCGCTGCCAGGTCTTCCGGCAACTCGATCTGCTCCCGCTTCATCCGCAGCCGGTCGGCCAATGTGTTGCGTGCGACTTCGAACAGCCAGGCGCGGGCGTTGCTGATCTCGCAGAATTTTTTGTCTTGCCGCAAGGCCTTGATGAACAAGTCCTGCAGCAGGTCCTCGGCGTCGTGCGGATTGTTCAGCCTGCGCTGCAGCCAGCCACGCAGTTCGGCTTCGTGGCTGTCCCAGGCGCGCATCAGGCAGTTCATTCTTGCGCTCCCGCCTTTGTTTCCGGCAGCGCGCGCAGGAGCGCGACAATCTCTTCGGTGCGCGGCAGGCCGATGACGATGCACCGGCCCTGCGCCAGCACCGCGGGGGTCTGCTCGTAGCGCAGGCCGACCGCCCCGGGATGTTTCTCGATGTCGAGCAGCAGTGTCACACCCAGTTCGGTCGCAGCGCATCCCAGGCGTTTCTGCAGGCGCAGCAACGGTTCACCCGTGCCGACAAGCATGGGTTTCATGGTTTTGCCGTTCATTTTTTTAGCATACATCACTGCACGGATGCCTCCGGGATAACTGGCGTAGCTTGATTTTGAATTGCGGAGGGTTGGCATGGCCGGGCAATGGACGCTCGCGGCGCTTACACTGGGTGTCTGCCAAGAGACGGTCCCCCGACTTAAGGCAGTCTTAAGAATGAGCCGTCAGCATGTGGTCTGCTTGCAGGTTTGCCCGTTATGGCCACTCCACTGTAATCCGCAGCAACGATTTCTTTGACTTTCAGCCAAACCCTTCTTGAATTCGACTATGCCGCACCGACTTCACCGATTTTTGATGCTCTGGTTTCTCATCGCCCTGCAGGCGATGACGCCGTTCATCCACGCCCATGCGGGCGCGGTGCAGCTGAATCACGCGGATTTTCTGCATCTGCACCAGGGGATGCAGGGCGATGCGGCTTATCACGCGCTTGCGGCCGACGAGCACGGCGCGGAGTTTGATGTGGTGCAAGGGCGGCCGCTGCGGATCGACCCGCTGGGCATCGCCAACGAAGTCCCGCCAGCGATGGCGCTGTCGCTGCACGGTACCGAATGCGTCACCCATCTTGGCACGGGGCTGCCTGCACCACCTGAACACCAGCGGGTTCCGCCCGACCACACCCATCCCCACGCCCTGGCGCCCCCTGCGGTCTGATCACTCTTGCTGCGTGTTGCCTGGCGCACGCCAGCCCGTCTTTTTTTGCTTCTGGAGATCACACATGACCGCTGTTTTTTTTGCCGCCCGACGTATTGCCACTCCGCTTCTGGTGACGGCGCTGTTTGGCGCGGCGCCCGCTTTCGCCGCTGACGTGTTGCCGCTGACCGCGGCGCAGAAAGCCAATCTCGGCATTGTCACCGTGGCCGCTGCCACGCAAACCGCCGGTCCGGCGCTGACTTATCCGGCGCGGGTGACGCTGCCGCCCGCCAGCGTGCGCGTCGTCGCCGCAGCCGGTGCGGGGCTGGTGACGCAACTCCATGTGCAGGCGGGCGATGCAGTCAGACGCGGCGCGCCGCTGGTTACGCTGTCGATGCCGGGCCTGGCCGATGCGCAGAATGGCTTGACGCAGGCGCGGCTGAAATCGCAGCTCGCCGCCAGCGATGCCGCGCGCGATCAAAAACTGTTCGCCGAAGGCCTGATTGCCGAATCGCGCCTGCGCGCAACGCAATCCGAGATGCAGTCGGCGCGTGCCAATCTGGTGGCGGCACAGACGACGCTGTCGATGCTGGGTGCGGGCAAGGTGTCAGGCAGTGCGATCACGCTGACCGCGCCGATTGCCGGTGTCATCATGGAAAGTGCCGCCGGGCCGGGCGAACGGGTGGATGCCGGCATGGCACTGGTGAAAGTAGCCGACCTGTCGAAGCTGGCGCTGGAGATTCCGCTGTCGACGGCGCAGGCGCGCCAGGTTGCCGTCGGGCAAATGGTGACGGTGGCGGACAGCCCGGCCAGTGGCCGCGTCACCGCGCTGTTGCCGCAGCTCAATGCCTCGCAAAGCGTGCTGGCACGCGCCAGCCTGATTGACCCGCAAAAACTGTTGCGTCCCGGCCAGTCGGTGCAAGTTGGCCTTGCGGGTGCGCAGTCGGCGCAAGGATTGGCGGTGCCCGCCGCCGCGCTGGTGTGGAAAGACAACCTGCCGTATGTCTTTGTCGAGACGGCACAGGGCTTTACGCCGACGCCGGTGAAGCTGGTTCGCCAGAACGCCAGCCAGGCCGAAGTAACCGGTCTGGCTGCAGGGAGCCGCATCGCCGTCAAGGGCGTGGCGGCGCTCAAAGCGCAATGGCTGGGGGAGTAAACCATGCTCAATACCCTGATTGAATTCGCGCTGGCGCGACGCTGGCTGATGCTTGCGCTTGCGCTGGTACTCGCCGGGCTGGGCGTGCGTGCGTACCAGCAGATTCCCATCGATGCGTTTCCCGATGTCTCCACCACCCAGGTCAAACTGATCCTGAAAGCGCCCGGCATGACGCCGGAAGAAGTCGAGGCGCGCATCACCCAGCCGGTTGAAACCGAGCTGCTGGGGATTCCCAACCAGACCATCCTGCGCAGCCTGTCGAAGAACGCGCTGGTCGACATCACCGTTGACTTTGCCGAGGGCACCGACATTTACTGGGCGCGCCAGCAGGTGGCGGAACGCTTCGCCAATGTGAAGGGCGATCTGCCGGGCAACGTGTCGGGCGGCCTGGCGCCGATTTCGACGCCCTTGTCCGAGCTGTTCATGTTCACCATCGAAGGGCCGCTGAGCCTGGCGGAAAAACGCAGCCTGCTCGACTGGACGGTGCGCCCGCAATTGCGCGCCATCCCTGGCGTGGCCGATGTCAATTCACTCGGCGGCCGCGTCGCCACCTTCGGGGTGTCGCCCGACCCGGCTGCACTGGCCGCGCGCGGCGTCACCTATGCCGAGTTGCGCACCGCGCTGGAAACCAACACCCGCAACGATGGCGCCGGACGCGTCAACGAAGGCGAGGAAACCTGGGTGGTGCGGGTCAACGGCGGCGTCAATTCGCTGAATGACCTGCGCCACATCGGCATCAAGGCGGTTGATGGTGTGGTCGTCAGCGTGGGCGATGTCGCGCGGGTTGAATTGGGCGAAATGACCCGCTACGGCGCAGTGACGCAGAACGGCAAAGGCGAGGCGGTGGAAGGCCTGGTGATCGGGCTGAAAGGCGTCAACGCGGGCGAGTTGATCAAGAACGTCAAAACCAGGCTCACCGAGATTCAGGCGACTTTGCCCAAGGGCGTGACGATCTCGCCGTTTTACGACCGCGCGCAGCTGGTCGACCGCGCCGTGGGCACGGTGAGCAAAGCCTTGCTGGAGGCGGCGGTGCTGGTGGTGATTCTGCTGATCCTGTTTCTCGGCAATTTGCGTGCAGCGATTGTGGTGGCGCTGATCCTGCCGCTTTCGGTGCTGGCGACGTTCGTGCTGATGCGCCAGTTTGGCTTGTCGGCCAATTTGATGAGTCTGGGTGGACTGGCCATTGCGATTGGTCTGCTGGTCGACGCGGCGGTGGTGGTGGTGGAAAACATCGTCGCGCACCTCGCGCACGACCCGGATAACACCAGCGAAACGCCGCTGCAACGGACCTTGTGGGCAACGCAGGAAGTCGCCAGCCCGGTGACCTCGGGCATCGCCATCATCGCCATTGTGTTCTTGCCGCTGCTGACGCTGGAAGGGCTCGAGGGCAAGCTGTTCACGCCGGTTGCGCTGACCATCGTGTTCGCACTGGCGGCCTCCCTGCTGCTCGCGCTCACCGTGATTCCGGTGCTGGCCTCGATGCTGCTAAAGCGGGGCGCGCATGAAGATCCGTGGCTGTTGCGCAAGGCACAAGGCCTCTACACGCCGATGCTGGACCGCGCGCTGGCCAAGCCGAAAATCGTTTACCTCACCGCCGGTGTGCTGATGCTGGCGGCGGTCGCCGTGTATCCGCTGATCGGCAAAACCTTCATGCCGACGATGGACGAGGGCGACGTGCTGGTGCAACTGGAAAAGCTGCCGTCGATCAGCCTGGAAGAATCGGTTGCGCAGGATTTACGGGTACAGCAGGCGTTGTTGAAGAACGTGCCTGAAATCCGCCGCATCGTTGCGCGCGCGGGTGCCGACGAACTCGGACTCGACCCAATGGGCCTCAACGACACCGACTCGTTTCTGGTGCTGAAGCCGATGGCCGAATGGCGCAAGCCCGACAAAGAGTGGCTGATCGAACAAATCCGCACCGTGGTCGAAGGCTTCCCCGGTATCGCCTACAACTTCACCCAGCCGATCGACATGCGGGTATCGGAAATGCTCACCGGCTCGCGTGGCGACGTCGCGATCAAGATTTTTGGCCCCGACCTTGCCACGCTCAACCGGCTGGCGGGCGAAATTTTCAGCACGGTCGAAAAAGTCCCCGGCGCTTCCGATGTCTACACGCAGCAGAACGCGGGTGTGCAGTATCTGCAGGCGGAAATCGACCGCGACGCCGCCGGCCGCTTTGGGCTGTCCGCCGACGACATTGCAGCGTTGCTGCGGACGCAGCTCGAAGGCGAAGTGATCGGCACCATCCAGCAGCAGGGGCGGCGCATTCCACTGCAACTGCGCGGGCCGCAAGGCTTGCGCGAGTCGCCCGACGCGCTGCAGGCGATTCGCCTGACCCTGCCGGACGGCCGCGAAATCGGCCTCGATCAGGTGGCCACGCTCCAGCGCACCAACGGACCGGTGGCGGTAAAGCGCGAAAACGCAACGCGCTTCACCGTGGTGCAGACCAATGTCGCCGGGCGTGACCTGGTCAACTTTGTCAGCGATGCGCAGGCTGCCGTCGCCGCGCAGGTCAAGCTGCCGCCCGGCTACAGCATCACCTGGGGCGGCCAGTTCGAAAACCAGCAGCGCGCCGCACAGCGATTGATGATCGTGGTGCCGGTGGCGCTGCTGCTGATCGGCTTTCTGCTCTATGTCACCTTTGGCGATGTGCGCCAGGCCCTGCTGGTGATGATGAACGTGCCGTTGGCGCTGATCGGCGGCATCTTCGCGCTGTGGGCGTCGGGCGAGTATCTGTCGGTGCCCGCCTCGGTCGGTTTCATTGCCTTGCTCGGCATTGCGGTGCTGAACGGCGTGGTGCTGGTCAGCCACTTCAACCAGCTGCGTGCGCAGGGCCTGCATGGCGATGCGGTGGTGCGCGATGGTGCGCTACGCCGTTTGCGGCCGGTGCTGATGACCGCCAGCATCGCCGCCTTCGGCCTGGTGCCGCTGTTGTTCGCCACCGGCCCCGGCTCCGAAATCCAGCGCCCGCTCGCCATCGTCGTCATCGGCGGCCTGGTCAGCGCCACCTTGCTGACGCTGGTGATGCTGCCGCTGCTGTACCGTCAATTCATTCTGAAAGGAGCGCGGCCATGAACGTCGTGCATGCATCGAATCCGGCGAACGCGGTTCGCACCCTGAGTCTGGCGCTGGCGTGGGCGTTTGCCACGCTGTCCTTTTCCGCCCCGGCACAGGCCGACTATTTGCCCGATCCCGCTGCCGCCGAAGCGGCGTTGTGGGCCTCGCCCACTGTGGCGCAGGCGCGCGGCAATTTTGCTGCGCAATCGTTGCGCAGCCAGAGCCTGCAACAGGGCAGCGGGGAATGGCGGGTGGATGCGGAGATTGACCAGCGTCGCATCCAGACGACGCCGAGCGCCACCGAGGCCGAGTGGGGGCTGGCGCTGTCGCGGCCGATCAGAATGCCTGCGCGCGCCGAAGCCGATCGCGCCCTGGCGGGCGCGTTGACCGCGCACGCGGAAGCGAGTCTGGGCGAAGCCCTGCACGAGTCCGGGCGGCAATTGCTCATGCTGTGGTTCGACTGGCTGAACGCATCGAGCCAGTCGCAATTGTGGCAGGCGCAACACCTGCTCGCCGAACAACAGTTGGCTACGGTTAATGCGCGCATCCGCCTGGGCGAATCACCGCGTGCGGAGCAGGTCAACGCCGAGGCCGCGCTGGCACAGGTGCGCCTGCAACAGCAACAGGCCGGCACGCGTGCGCAACAAGCGCGCAACCGGCTGCTGGCGCAGTTTCCCGGCTTGCGCGTAAGCAGCGATGAAACCTTGCCGGCGCCGCTGCTCCCGGAGGGTGCGGCGGATCAGTACGTCGAAGCGGTGCTGGCGCACAACCATGAACTGTTCCGTGCCCGTCGTCAGGCCGACGTCCTGCAGGCCGAGGCGCGACAACTCGCCAGGCTGCGCAGCGTCGACCCCACCGTTGGCGTGTTTTATCGCAACGAGATGGGGGGCAACGAGCACGTGTTGGGGCTGGGGCTGGGGCTGACCCTGCCGGGGGCGGCGCGCCGCACCAACCAGCAGGCCGCCGAGCAGCTGAGTTCCACCGCACAGGACGCCGCCATCCAGCTGGAGCAACGCTTGCGGCAGGAAGCCCGGGCGGACTTTGAAACCGCTGTCGCGCAAGTGGAAAACTGGCAGCAGGCCGACCGCGCCGCACAGGCGCTGACCGAAGCCGCGCGCCTGGCAGCGCGCGCCTACGAACTGGGCGAAGGCGCGCTCGATCAGGTGCTGCTCAATCGCCGGCTGGCGCTGGAAGGCCAGCTGATGGCGCAGCAGACGCAGCTCGATGCGTTGGCGGCCAACGCGCGCCTGAAGCTGGATGCGCACCGGTTGTGGCCGCTTGACGTCGAAGCGGACAGCGCGCACGCGCATCCGTAACACACGCCGCGTTCAATTCGCAAATGCGCAGGACTGTTGTTCGGCCAACTGGCCGGGGACAGCCACGCTCAGGGCGTGGCGGGAGGCGGCTGCGTGGCTGCGGCAGTGGCGAGGCTCATGCGGCGCGCCTCTTCCTGCATCGCGGCGAGCTGCTCGGGCTTCAGCTGCCATACCAGACTGTCGCGCGCCTTGGCGGCGGCCTCCACGCCCTGTGAGGCGGCCAGGTTGAACCACAGATAGGCACGGGGTTTGTCAACTGCGGTGCCGGTGCCGTAGCGGTAGAGTTCACCGAGGTCGAACTGGGCTTTGGCGTGGCCGCGCTGGGCGGCTTTTTCGATCCAGCTGAACGCCGCCCGATAGTCCTGCACCACCCCCCGCCCCTTGAGCAAGGCGAGGCCGTAGTGATATTGCGCGTCGGTCTTGCCTTGTCTGGCAGCCAGTTCAAACCACTTGGCGGCTTCCTTTTGATTCTGGATCACGCCGTCGCCTTCGGCGTAGCGCAATCCCAGTTTCAGTTGCGCGTCGGCGTCGCCTGCTGCCGCACGCGCATGCGGCAGGCTGCTGTCTGTTTGAGCAGAGGGGGCAATGGCAGGTTGTTCAAGTGCAAACCAGGCGGTGATGCCAACCAGCACGCCGACAGCGAGCAGCAGCATAACGGGTTTGACAGGATTGAGTTTCCAGAAGTGATGCCGGCAGTCGCGACAGCGAAGGGGCGTGTCCAGCAGGATGTGGCGCACGCCATCATGGGCGTGAAGCCGGGCAGTGCGGATTTGCGAGCTCCCACAGTGTGGGCAGATGGGCAACATGGCAGAAGGAACAATGTGGCGGGAAAACAGCAAGCCCTCCCGCCAGTGAGCCGATTTAGAGTTTGCCGCCTGCTTCGGTCAGCATATAGCCCACTGCATTGGCCAGATCGGCATCAGGCAAGGCCGGATTGCCGCCCTTGGCTGGCATGGCATTTTTACCATTCAGGGCCGATTTATACAGGCCATCAAAGCCTTGTCCGAGGCGCGGTGCCCAGGCGGCTTTGTCGTTCAGTTTGGGTGCACCCGCAACGCCTGCTGCGTGACAGACTGCGCAGTTGGCCGTGTAGACCGCTTTGCCTTTGGTGGGGTCGGCTTTAGCCACGGCTGCTTTGGCGGCTGGCGCAGGGGTTGCAGCTGCGGCTGCAGGCGCAGCGGCTTCGGCAGCTACCGGGGAAGCTTCGGCTGCTGCGGGGGTAGCCGTTTCGGCCGTTGCTGCGGGGGCGGCTGCTTCCGGCTCAGTAAAACCGGCACCGCTCGAGTTGGCCATGTAGGCCACGGCACGCGCGACTTCCACATCGGACAAATCGCCGTCGCCGCCGCGCGGGGGCATCTGGCGGATGCCTTCGATTGCGTGCTTCACCAGGGTGTCGTAACCTTGGGCAATACGCGGACCCCAGTCACCCTTGTTGTCAAACTTGGGTGCGCCAAGCGCGCCTGCCGCGTGGCACGAGGTGCACACCGCGTCGTAGACTGCCTGGCCGGATTTCTCGACCTTGGGGGCATTGGCATCGAGGGCGGCCAACTGGGCAAACGGCTTGATCCGTTCGGCAGTGGCTTGCTGGGCTGCTTCGCTGGTGGTGTCGGGCTTGTGATTGTCCTGAATGCTCAGCACCAGCATGACGACCAGTAAAATGGCCAGCAGGGGGGCGATCAGTCCAGCGACAATCGAAATGATGACTTCCAGCGGAGTGGCTTGGGTCATCTTGGCGTGCGAATCGGCCATGTGAAATTATCCTTGGGGGTTGGCATCGAAAGGCGGGATTATAAGGAAAGCGCCTCCTTCAGGAAAGGGTGGCGCATTGCGGCCGGCTGGCCGCTGGATGGACTCCCCACAGCAAACCCGCTATGCTTCGCCGTCCCAGGATTTATCCCATTTCAGGCGCCCGTAGCTCAGCTGGATAGAGTACTGCCCTCCGAAGGCAGGGGTCGCGCGTTCGAATCGCGCCGGACGCACCAATTTTCAGTTCATCCCAAACTTCAGTCCCTTGTCCTTCAAGGGTTTAATCTCCGCATCGCGGGTTTAAACTTCGGGCTCATGTGATTTTGAGAGTGTCCATCATGGCTATCCCCACCCCTACCGAAATCAAGCTGCACCAGGCATCGCACAAGCTGGAAATCGCGTTTACCGATGGCGCGCGTTTCGAGCTGCCGTTCGAGTTCTTGCGTGTGTATTCGCCGTCTGCCGAAGTGCGCGGCCACGGTCCCGGGCAGGAAGTGCTGCAAACGGGCAAGCGCGAAGTACTGATCAATGCCGCTGAACCGGTGGGCTTGTATGGCATCAACTTCGTCTTTTCCGACGGTCACGATACCGGGATTTATTCCTGGGAATATCTGCATGACCTGGGCGATCACCAGGCTGATTTGTGGGCCGAGTATCTCAAGCGCATGGAAGCCGCCGGTGCGTCACGCGAGCCCGGGATTGCGAAGATGTTCGAGACTCGCCCCAAAGGTAAGTAATGCGGGCGGGGTGCATGCCTCCTGACCGTTACAACGCGCTCTCCGGGGCGCGTTTTGTTTGTGCGACGGTTGCCCACAATGCTCGCTAGCGCGATTGCCGATGCGATTGCCCGCGCCACTGGCAGCCCATTCAGTGCCGCTGCGCTGACGCCGATTGGCGGTGGCGATATCAATCAGACGTTCAGTATCGGCAGCGGCGCGTGCCGCTATTTCGTCAAGACGAATCATGCCGAACGCTTGCCCATGCTTGAGGCCGAGGCCGACGCATTACGTGCGCTCGACGCCACGCACTGTGTGCGGGTGCCGCAGCCGATCACGTCAGGCACAGCGGCGGGGCAGGCGTTTCTGGTGCTGGAACATCTCGATCTGCGCGGCAACGGCGACGCCGCTTTGCTGGGCGAGCAGTTGGCGCGTCAGCATTGTGTGCCGCACACCCGCTTTGGCTGGGCGCACGACAACTGGGTCGGCAGTACGCCACAAATGAATGCCTGGCAGCATGACTGGATCGCTTTCTGGCGTGAGCAGCGGCTTGGTTTTCAACTCCGGCTCGCCGCCCGGAATGGTTTTGCAGGTGCCCTGCAGCGCGATGGCGAAAGCGTGCTTGAGCGGCTTGATGCGTTGTTCGACGGCTATGCGCCTGTGCCATCCTTGCTGCACGGCGATCTGTGGGGCGGCAACCATGCTTATCTTGCGAACGGCACCCCGGTGATTTTCGACCCGGCGCTCTACGTCGGCGACCGCGAATGCGACCTGGCGATGAGCGAACTGTTCGGCGGTTTTGCGCCGGACTTTCACGCGGCGTATCGCGCCAGCTGGCCGCTCGATGCGGGCTATGCTGTGCGCAAAACGCTCTACAATCTTTATCCCATTCTCAACCACGCCAACCTGTTTGGTGGCGGCTACGCAGCACAGGCTGCGCGCATGTGCGCACAGTTGCTGGCGCAGATTCGATAGGGCTACGTGATGCGGTTTTTACTGGTTTTGCTGAGCAGCCTTGGTTTTGCTGCCTGTTCCGGATTGCCCTGGAACGCTGTCGCCCCCAAGGTGAGCGTGGCGGATGTCGGAATCAAAAGCCTGGGCCTGCTCGAGCAGCGCCTGGATGTGGGGTTGCGCATCAGCAATCCGAATGATTTCGCGCTGACCATCGAGGCGCTGGAACTCGAACTGGAAGTGAATGCGCGCCCGTTTGCCAGCGGCGTCTCGCGCGAGGTGACGCGGGTCCCTGCGGTGGCGAGCGCCATGCTGCGGGTCGATACCTTCATGCAATCAAAAGACCTGATCCAGCAACTCAAGACGCTATCGCAGGGCGGGCTGAAAGCGGGCGTGCCTTATCGCCTCAAAGGCCGGTTCAAAACCGACCAATCATCCCGCTGGCAGTCGTTCGATCGCACCGGGGTGGTCGGTGCCGACGAGAAAAACACCCAAGGAAAATCGATCTAGCCTGCCAGTGCCCGCAGCGTAGGCACGGCCAGCCCGAATGCATCTGCATGGCCGATCGCGCGCGCCAGCCGCGCGGGTGCCGAGCGCCCGGTGCAAGCATGTTGCGGGTCGCCCTCAAAGGCTTCCAGCATGCCGGCAATCAACGCGGCGCGGTCGTGTTGCGTGCCGATAAGCGCATCCTGAATGTCCATCACCTCGTTCGCCACTTGGCGCGCAAAGGCTTCGTGTTGCGCCCACAAATCGGTAACCGTACCGCCGGTTTTGAGTCCGGCAATATTGGTGGTGAGGATGTAGACGTTTTTGCGCACCAGCTCGAACAGCAGTGCATCGCCCGCAGCGATTTCGCGAACGGGCAACTCGATGGCGGCCAGCGCGCGTACCAGCAGGCCCGCGCCGGGTCCGGCCACGGGGGAGGCGATCAGAGGCTTGGCATCAATGCCTTTTTTCTTTTCGAACCACACCGAGATCACAGTGGGGTCGGTGTAGTGGTACTTTTCCCAATCGCGCGGCAACAGTTCGTTCTGGATCAGTGCGACACGCGGCCGCCAGGCGCCAGGCATGGCGGCCAGCACCATGTGGAGATCGCTCTCGGCGACCGCCACCAGAACCAGTGCGGGATCGGGGTGCGCGTGTGCGACGGTGAACATGTCGTCGCCGCGGTTGACCGGGACGACGCTGCATCCGACGCGCAGCAGGCCACCGGAAAACACGCGACCGAGCTGGCCGAGGCCGATGACGACGACGTTCATTCGAGGCCTTTTGAATGCAGGTATTCGTCGTAGCCGCCCATGTAGAACTCGACGCCTTCCGGCGTGATTTCGAGGATGCGCGTGGCCAGGCTGGATACGAACAGGCGGTCGTGCGAGACGAAGATCAGCGTGCCCTTGAACAGGTCGAGTGCGAGGTTGAGCGACTCGATCGATTCCATGTCCATGTGGTTGGTCGGTTCGTCCATCAGCAGCACGTTGTGGCGGCCGAGCATGAGCTTGCCATAGAGCATGCGGCCCTTTTCGCCGCCGGACAGCACGCGCACCGATTTCTTGACGTCGTCGCCGGAGAACAGCAGCCGCCCGAGAATGCCGCGCAGCACCTGTTCATCGTCGCCCTGTTGCGTCCACTGGTGCATCCAGTCGGTGAGGTTGAGATCGCTGTCAAAATCGCTGACGTGGTCCTGCGAGAAATAGCCGACGTTGGCATTCTCGCTCCAGCGTACCTCGCCGTATTGCGGCGTCAATTCGTTCATCAGCAGCTTCATCAGCGTGGATTTGCCGACGCCGTTGCCGCCGATGACGGCCATTTTTTCGCCGGCTTCCAGCGAAAACCCGAGGTTGGTGAACAGCGGCGTGCTGTCGTAGCCGAACTTGAGATCCTCGACTTCGAGTGCACGGCGATGCAGTACCTTCTCCTGCTCGAAGCGGATATAGGGGTTTTGCCGCGAGCTGGGTTTGAAGTCCTCGATCTTGATCTTGTCGATCATCTTCATGCGGCTGGTGGCCTGGCGCGCCTTCGACTTGTTGGCCGAGAAGCGGCGCACGAAGTCCTGCAGTTCGGCGACCTTGTCCTTGGCCTTGGCGTTGGCACTGGCCTGGCGTTCCTTGACTTGGGTCGAGGCCAGCATGTAGTCGTCGTAGTTTCCGGGGTAGACCTTGATGGTGCCGAAATCGAGGTCGGCCATGTGGGTACAGACCTGGTTCAGGAAGTGGCGGTCGTGCGAGATGACGATGATGGTCGCCTTGCTTTCGTTCAGCACCTCTTCCAGCCAGCGGATGGTGTTGATGTCGAGGTTGTTGGTCGGTTCGTCAAGCAGCAGGATGTCGGGGTTGGAGAACAGCGCCTGTGTCAAGAGCACGCGCAGCTTGAAGCCCGGTGCGATCTGGCTCATCGTGCCCTGATGCTGCTCGATCGGAATGCCGACGCCCAGCAGCAACTGGCCGGCGCGCGCCTCGGCGTCGTAGCCGCCCATTTCGCCGAACTTGCTCTCCAGCTCGGCGGCGTGCAGGTAATCTTCCTCGGTCGCCTCCGGGTTCATGTAGATGGCGTCCTTTTCCTGCATCACGCGCCACATTTCGGCGTGACCCTGCAGCACCACGTCGAGCACGCGCTGCTCTTCATAGCCGAACTGGTCCTGGCGCAACCAGGCCATGCGTTCGCCGGGATCGAGCGAGACGTTGCCGGCGGACGGTTCCAGCTCGCCGGCGAGAATTTTCATGAAGGTGGATTTTCCGCAGCCGTTGGCGCCGATCAGGCCATAGCGGTTGCCGTCGCCAAACTTGACGTTGACGTTCTCGAACAGCGGTTTGGCGGCAAATTGCAGGGTGATGCTGGAGGCGGTAAGCACGGCGGGGTTCCTGGGGCGTGTTAACACTAATTACACGTCCGCGTTGCCGCGAGAAAGCGATGAATGCAAGGCGCGTCGCGCTGGCAAGGATCATTCCTTGCCAAGTGGCGCAACGCCGCAGACGCGCTTTCTCGCGGCAACCCGGAGGGACGGGTCGATTCAGGCGCATTCCTTTGTCGCGAACCGCTTGCAGTGAACGACACTGCGGTGCGTTTCGCTTCGCGGCCTGCCCCTGAATCGGCCTCGTCGCGGGCGTGTAATTAGTGTTAACACGCCCCTGTGACGGGAAAAGCGCGGCATTTTACCATTGCGCCCTGTCGGGCACGCGCGTGCACCGCGCCCGGGAACGCCTGCTTACTCGATCAAACCCTGTAAGGCGGGGTGCTTGCGAACCGGTTTGTCCAGGTAATAGCCCTGAACCAGATCCACGCCAAACTGGCGCAGCAGCGACAGGGTTTTGCCGTCGCCGACGTATTCCGCCACCACCGATTTGCCCAGCCCGAGTGCGACGCTGACCATGGCCTGTACAAATACCTGGTTGTCGGGGTCGCTGATCAGATCGCGAATGAACATGCCGTCGATCTTGATGGTGTCGACTTTCAGGTGCTTGAGATAGGCAAACGAGGCGAAGCCGACCCCGAAATCGTCGAGGCTGATGCCGCAGCCCATTTGCCGCAAGGCTTCGATCATGCGCTGCGCATCGTGCAGGTCGGACACGGCGGCGGTTTCGGTGATTTCGACGATCAGGCGACTGGGATTGACGCCCCGGGTGCGCAGGCTTTCGCTGATGAACTGCGGCAGCGAAGGCTCGGACAACGAGCGTCCGGACAGATTGATCGCGATGGGGGGAATGCCCGGGTTGTCTGCCAGCATCCGCGTCACGGTGCCGATCACCCAGCGGTCGATATCAAGAATGCGGCCACTTTTTTCGGCCAGCTGGATGAAATGCGCCGGCATGATGAGTTGACCCGGATTGCGTTCGTCCACCATGCGGATGAGCGCTTCAAGATGCGACAGGGCGCGGTCGTCGGTACGGTAAACGCCCTGGAAATGGAGCTCGAACAGGTTCTTTTCCAGCGCGTTGCTGATGCGTTCGCTCCACGACAGGCGGTTACGCATTTCGGTGTCCGCCTCCTGGTCTGCACGGAACACGCGCCAGGTGTTTTTGCCCGCCTGCTTGGCCTGATACATCGCAATGTCGGCACGCGCCACCAGCTCGTCGGCGTCGGCGGCATGCGTCGGGTAATACGCAATGCCGAGACTGGTGGTGACGCGCAGGTTGCGGCCCTCGAAGCGGAAGGGGATTTGCGCCACGGCGTGGATCACGCGGTCGGCCAGCGCTTCAGCTTCGTTGCCTTGCGCGGCAGGCAGCAGAATGGCGAATTCATCGCCGCCGAGACGCGCCAGCACTTCGTTGCGCCGCACCAGCGCGCTGACTTCGCCCGCCACCCGGATCAACAGGGCATCGCCGGCGCGGTGACCGTAAGTGTCGTTGATGGTCTTGAATTCATCGAGATCGAAAAACATCACCGCGCACGGCATGAAATGGCGATCCGTCTCCAGCATGGTGCGGGTCAGTTCCTGCTGGAAGCGGTGCCGGTTGTAGAGCCCGGTCAGCGCGTCACGCTCGGCCAGATACACCAGTTGCTCGGCGGTTTGCCGCTCGCGGGTGATGTCCTCGTATACCCACAGGTGGCCGATGAAATGGCCGTCGCGATCGCGTACCGGGTAGTCGAGTTCGGTCACGATGCGGCCATCGGCCATCACGATTTCAAAGCTGTCCGACACCTCACGGGTTTCCAGAACGGCCAGCAAGTGATTCGAAAAATGATCGGGTCGGGACAGTATCGAGGTCGATTTGGCGAGCGCATCGTGCACCGGCAACCCGATCAGCTCGATGCTTTCATCGATCATCCAGGTCTGGTTGAAAGCGGGGTTGTGGTACACCACGCGGCCATCGGCGGCGACGAACAGGATGCCCAGATTCATCGCGGACAAAAGCGACACCAGGCGGGCGCGTTCCTGGTCGATTTCATCCAGATATTTGCGCTGCAGCGTTTCCGCCATGCGCAGTTCGCTCAGCGCATGGCGCAGGTCGGCTTCGGTCGCCTTGATGTCGTCAATGCTGTGGATGCTGGCGCGCAGTCCCTGATAGATGCTGTTGCCATCGTGAATCGGCTGCCAGTTCGCCAGCGCCCAGAAATGCCCGCCGTCCTTTCGGCAGATGCGGAAGGTGTAGCCCTGGCCTGCCGAGCCGCGCAGCGACAGGCGCAACTGAAAGTCGGCGGCGGCACGGTCATCCGGATGGATGATGTCTGCCGGGAAGTTCGCCAGTGCCATGCATTCGTCAACGCTGTAGCCCAGCATGCGCTCGACCGACGGGTTGACCCACAGCAGTTTGCTGTTGGGCGCCAGCCAGAACTCGATGTCATGGGTGTAGTCAGCGATGGCGTGGAAGCGCGCCTCGTTTTCACGCGCCCGTTCGACGCTGCTGCGAACCGAGTCGGCCATGCTGTTGAAGGTGGTGATGAGCTGACCGATTTCATCGCCGCTTTCGCCCGGCAGCTTGATGTTGAGGTCGCCTTGCGCCATTTGCTTGCTGGCGCGGGTCAGTTGGGTGAAGCGTCGGATCACCCAGCTGGACGACAGGGCGAGCAACAGGCCGGTCAGCAGCAGGGCGACCGCAGCGATGACCAGGCTTTGCTGGACATACCGGTTACGGGCGTCCTGTATGAAATTTCCCGACAAGACCAGCGTGGCGTCGCCGTAGCGTTGGCCGAACAGCTCGATCGGGACTTTGTGGCGGAAATCGGCCTGGTTATCGTCTGCGCCGACCTGGTGCACGATGCGATTCCGGCTGTCACGCACCTCGATCATTTTCAGTCCATTGCTATTGAGCAGGGCTTCGATGATGTCCCGGGTGCTGGCATCGTCTTGTTGCGACAGCGGAACCTGCAGCGCAACGCTCAGGATCCTGGCCATTTCGGTGACACGCTGCTCACCCAGCTGTTGCAGTTCGCGATGGGTGGATTGCACGCCGTTGCCGATCAGGAATGCAAGCATCACGCCTTCTACTGCCAGCGCTGAAAAGGTCAGCTTGTAGCGTAAGGAGAGTTGCTCCAGCCAGCGCTTCATTGCGAATCCTGCAACATTTTCTGGGTTTGCAATGCGTAGGGACGGAATGCATTCAGTTCGTCGCTATTGAGCGGAGCGAAGCCGCCAAAGCCGCCTTTTTTCAGGAAGACCTGACCTTCCGGGGTGGCGGCAAAGCGTAGCAAGGTGTTACGGATGATGAGCGCCTCGGCCTCGCTCACCCGCGGGTGGGTGAGGTAGGTCAAGCTGGATAGCGGGGGCGTTTCCAGCAAGACATGTAATTGCTTGCGCAACTCGGGGGGGAACAGGGTGTAAGGGCTTTGCCCGACCATTGCCGCGTCTGCACGTCCCTTGATGACCTGCAGGACGGCATTAATGTGCGTGCCGGCATTGATGATTTGGTAATCAATGGCGGGCTTGAGACCTTCTTCTGCCAGTTCGGCCTGCAGAGCCAGCACGACCACGGCGAGGGGGTCGGGGATGGCGATGGTGTGGCCGCGCAGGGTTGCCACGTCACGAGAGTACGACGAGGATTTGACTACCAATAGCCCACGCACTGGTTCGGTATATTTGAGCAGGGGTCGATAGCCTGCATTCTGGCGCGCGAGCCAGGCAAAGTGGGGAGCGGTGAGCAGCAGGTCGTATTCGCCTTGGTGGGTGCGATCGACAAAGGATTTGAAATTGGGTGCGCTGTAAATTTCGACGCGTCGCCGCAGGGTTTTTTCCAGCGCGTTGGCCAGCGGACGATAGGTTTCGACGATCTGCTTGACAGTGATGTTGGGAAAGATGCCCAGCACCAGCGGCGACGTGTCGGCTGCCCACGCCGGGCGCAAGGCAAGCAGTCCAAACAGCAGCCAGAGGGTGGACAGAATGACACGGCGCGCCAGTCGGGTGGGGGCGCGCGCCCTGCGCTGAGACTTCGGATGGGCGTGCAGGTTTATTCGGGTCATCACAGGCTCGGGTTGATCCTGCATCAGATGGATTTTTCGAGTACTTTTGAGCGGCGCTTGTAGTTGTACAGCGCCTGCTTGCCATGCGGCAGCTGATCGGGGCTGCTGTCGATGAAACCCCGTTCTTCAAACCATTGCTCGGTACGGGTGGTAAGGACGAACAGCCGTTTGAAGCCGGCTCTTTTGCCGCGCCGTTCGGCTTCGGCCAATAACAGGTTGCCAAATCCGCGCCCGCGAAAATCCTCGGATATCGCCAGGCAGGCGAGTTCGGCGGCCTGTTCTTCGGGAAACGGATAAAGCGCCGCGCAGCCCGCGATGACGCCGTCGGATTCGAGCACCAGAAAGCGCTCGATTTCCATTTCCAGCCGTTCGCGTGAACGCCGTACCAGAATGCCCTCGCGTTCCAGCGGTTCGATCAGGCCGAGGATGCCGCCGACATCGTCGATAGTGGCGGCGCGCAGCGTTTCCAGCGGCGCCGGGGTGATGAGCGTGCCGACGCCTTCGCGGGTGAACAGTTCGGACAGCAGCGCGCCGTCGCGGTGGCGGCTGATGAGGTGGGCGCGCTTGACGCCGCTGGTGCAGGCGGTGATCGCGCAGGGCAGGTAGTAGCTGACGTCTTCCGGCAGCTTGCGCGGCTTGTCCAGCACCTGCCGTGCCTCGTTGACGGTGAGAATGTTGTGGATGGTACGTGCCTTGTCAGGCACGCCTTCGGTGTCCATCAGGAAAATCAGCTTGTCGGCGGCCAGTTCGACCGCCGCCTGGGTAGCGACGTCTTCCAGGCTGAGGTTGAAAATCTCGCCGGTGGGCGAATAGCCGATGGGCGACAGCAGCACGATGTCGTGCTGGTCGAGCCGCCGGCGGATTGCTGCGGCGTCGATTTTGCGCACTTCCCCGGTGTGCAGCAGGTCGACCCCGTCGCGCACGCCGAGCGGCTGTGCGGTGACGAAGTTGCCCGAGGCGACGCGGATGCCGGCGCCGGCCATCGGCGTGTTGGCCAGCCCCAGCGACAGCAGCGCTTCAATTTCGACCCGCACCGTGCCGGCGGCTTCCTTGACGCAGGCCAGCGCAGCGTCGTCGGTGACGCGCAAGCCTTCGACATAGCGTATCGCGGTGCCGTTTTCGTTCAGCCGCGCTTCCACTTGTGGCCGCACGCCATGGATCAACACCAGCCGAACGCCCAGACTGTTCAGCAGATTGACGTCGTGCGCCAGCTGGACGAACGCGCCATCGGCCACGAGCTCGCCGCCAAAAGCGATCACGAATGTCTTGCCGCGAAAGCCGTGGATATACGGCGCGGCAGAGCGAAACCAGTGAACAAAGTCGGTCGTGTCTTTCAAGGGAGGAGCCTGAACAGGTGAGCGTGGCGCCAAGGATACCGAAAAACGCCCATTAAGTTACAGGCTCAAGCCAATAGGTGAGCGGGTTTCACCCTCCTCGTGATGGGGAGTTAAAAGTCGCCCCACAGGGTTTGCATGGCGGCGAGTGCGGCGAGTGCGGCGGTTTCGGTGCGCAGCACGCGCGCGCCCAGACGTACCGGGATGGCGCCTGCAGCATGCAGCGCGGCGATTTCGTCGGCCTCGAATCCACCTTCGGGTCCGGCCACCAGGCAGTCGGTTCCACTCGGGGCGGGCAGATCGGCCAGTCGCGCGTCGGCGAGCGGCGACAAAAACAGCAGCCGTCCATCAGACTGGCCAAGCCAGTTGGCCAGCGTCAGCGGCGGGCTGACCCGTGGCACCTGATTGCGTCCGCATTGTTCGCAGGCGCTGGTGACCACGCCCTGCCAGTGCGCCACCCGCTTGTCGGCGCGCTCGCCGGTCAGCTTGACCACGCTGCGCCTGGCCGCAATCGGCTGGATTGCGGCAACCCCCAGTTCGACCGCTTTTTGCAGGGTGTAGTCCATTCGCTCGCCGCTCGATATCCCCTGCGCCAGCATCACGCGCAAACGCGATTCGCGTTCGATGTCGGCAAAGCCGGTCAGGCTGACCGCGACCTCGTCTTTCTGGATGCGTTCGATGCGCGCGGTGTATTCGCCGCCGTTGCCGTTGAACAGAATGATGCTGTCGTCTGCAACCAGTCGCAGCGCCCGGGCCGCATGACGTGCAGGGCCGGGCGGCAGGGTGAAGCGGGCACCCTGTGCAAGCGGCTGGTCGAGATAAAAACGTGGCGTGGACATCTTGTTATTATGCCGGTGTTGTCTGAAAACTTTGCGGAGCACGTCATGGTTTCCCTCCTTACCCCCGTGTGTGATTTTGGCTGGAAAGCCCCCGACTTCAACCTGCCTGGCGTCGATGACAGGCAATGGACTCTGCACGATGCGATGGGCGAAAACGGGCTGCTGGTGATGTTCATCTGCAACCACTGCCCGTACGTGAAGGCGATTCTCCCCCGGCTGGTGCGCGATCTGGCCGAGCTCAAGCAGCATGGCATCCACGCCATCGCCATCATGTCGAACGACCCGACCGATTACGTCGAGGACAGCTTCGACAACATGCGGCGCGTGGCGCAGGAATCGGGGTTTTCCTTTCCTTATGTGATGGATGTGTCGCAGCAGGTGGCGCAAGCTTATGGGGCGGTCTGCACGCCGGATTTTTTCGGCTTTAACCGCGATTTCGAACTCCAATACCGCGGGCGCTTTGACGCCTCGCGCAAGGAAACCGCGCCGGTGGACGCGCGCCGCGATCTATTCGCGGCGATGCGGCAAATCGCGCTCACCCAGCAAGGCCCTACCGAGCAGATTCCCAGCATGGGCTGCTCGATCAAGTGGAAGGCGGCCTGACATGCCCGATCCCCGGCAGCATTGGGAAAACGTGTACAGCAGCCAGGCGAGCGATCAGGTCAGCTGGTTCCAGCCGTATGCTGCATCGTCGCTGCGCCTGATTCAAAACTGCGCGGATCAGCAGGCGCACGTCATCGATGTGGGTGGCGGCGCATCCACGCTGGTAGACGGCCTGCTCGACACCGGCTATCGCCGTCTGACTGTGCTCGACCTCGCCGAATCCGCGCTGGCGGCGAGCCGGGAACGCCTGGGTGCGCGGGCGCAGGCGGTGCAGTGGGTGGCCGCCGACATTACCCGGGCAAGCTTGCCCGCCCTGCAATATGATGTCTGGCATGACCGCGCGGTGTTTCATTTTTTGACGGATCCGGATGACCGGGCGCGTTATGTGGCCCAGGTGTTGAAAAGCGTGAAACCCGGCGGGCAGGTCATCGTGGCCGCATTCGGCCCCGACGGTCCCTTGCAGTGTTCCGGGCTGGATGTCATGCGTTACGCGCCCGACGCACTGCACGCCGAATTTGGCGCGCCGTTTCGCCTGCTCGGACATGAAACCGAAATTCATCTCACCCCAGCGGGCAAGGAGCAGGCGTTTGTTTATTGTTATTGCGTGCGAACCTGACCGGAACTGAATCTGATGCTTGATCAAGTCAAAGCCCTGGTGCGAGAAGTCGCCCAACGCGAAGTCACCCCGCGTTTTCTCAAAGTGGCACACAGCCACAAGGCCGACGGCAGCCTGTTTACGGTAGCCGATTCGGCGACGCAGACCGCGCTCGAAGCGGCGCTGCCACGGATTAAAAACGTGCCGGTGCTGGGTGAGGAAATGACCGAGCAGCAGCAGCACGATGCCTGGAATGCCGGGCGCGATGGCTTGTGGTGCGTCGACCCGATAGACGGCACCTCCAACTTTGTCGCCGGCGTGCCTTACTTCGCGGTGTCGGTCGCCTATCTCTACAAGGGCGAACGCCAGCTTGGCGTGATCTACGATCCGATCGCCGATGAGATGTTCAGCGCCGAGCGCGGCAAGGGGGCGCATCTCAATGGCACGCCGTTGCCGCTGCGTCCGCCGGCCAGCGAACTCAAGCGTGCACTGGCCGGGGTGGAGATGAAGCGGATCAAGCGCGAACTGGCCGGGCGGCTGGCGTCATGGCCACCGTATGCCTCGCAACGGAATTTCGGCGCCAGCACGCTGGATTGGTGTTATACCGCTGCCGGGCGGTTCGATGTCTATGTTCACGGCGGACAAAAGCTGTGGGATTACGCGGCAGGCGCGCTGATTCTGGAAGAGGCGGGTGGACAGCTGGCCAGCCTGGGCGGCTGTTTCGATACTGCGAATATCTGGGAGCGCTCGGTGGTGGCGTCGGCCAGCCCGGAACTGTTCGTGCTGTGGCGCGACTGGCTGAAAGCGGCGGGCGCGTAAGCCGGCCCCCGGCAGCCTGTCCCGGGTTGCTGCAGCCTTACCGTTGTTGCAACAACTCGCTGGCCGGCATGGGTTTGGCGAAAAGATAGCCCTGAGCCAGATCGCAGCCCATGGCCTGGACAAAATCCAGATGCGCCGCTGTTTCGACGCCTTCGGCAACAACCTGCAGCTCGAGTGCGCGCGCCATCTCGATGATGACCCGTACGATGGCCGCATCGCGCGAGTGAGTGGGGGCATCGCGGATGAAGGTCTGGTCGATTTTGAGCACATCCACCGGGAACAGCTTCAGGTAACCCAGCGAGGAATAACCGGTGCCAAAGTCGTCGATGGCGATGCGCACGCCGATGCGTTTGAGCTCGCTGAGTGTTGCGGTGACCTGCTGCGGATCGTGCATCATTGCACTCTCGGTGATCTCGAGTTCCAGCGCGGCCGCGTCGAGTCCGGTTTCGGCCAGGATTGCGGCCACCCGGGCGGCCAGAGCCGGTTGCCGAAACTGGCGCGCGGCCAGGTTGACCGCCACCGTCAACGTCTGTCCCTGGGCGCGCCACGCGGCAGCCTGCTGGCAGGCTTCGCGCAACGCCCACTCGCCTATCGGCAGGATCAGCCCGGTTTCTTCCGCCAGCGGGATGAAACGTGCCGGCGAAACCAGTCCCCATTCCGGATGCTGCCAGCGGATCAGCGCTTCCACACCGATCATGCGGCCACTGGCGAGCTCGATCTTGGGTTGATAAAACAACACCAGTTCGTTGCGCTCCAGCGCGCGGCGCAACGCGGCTTCGAGCGCGAGCAGATCGAGGGCGCGGGCATTCATGTCGGCAGTATAAAAATGGAAGGTGCTGCGCCCGGCTTCCTTGGCCTGATACATCGCGGCATCGGCATTGCGGATCAGTTCGTCGGCGTTGCGGCCATCCTCCGGGAACAGGCTGATGCCGATGCTGGGCGTGATGGTGAGTTCCCTGCCTTCGAGCAGGAATGGCTGCTGCAATACGGCAAACATTTTTTGCACCGCATGAGTGGCGTCGTGGGTGCCCGTCACGTCGGCCAGCACCAGGACGAACTCATCGCCGCCGAGGCGAGCCAGCGTGTCGCTTGCCCGCACGCAGGTCTGTAGCCGGCGTGCCACTTCCACCAGCAGGCGGTCGCCGACCTGATGGCCGAGAGAATCGTTGACATGCTTGAAGCGGTCGAGGTCGAGGAACATCACCGCGAGCGCCTCGTTTTTGCGCTGCGCGAGCAGGATGGCTTGCGTGAGGCGCTCGTGCAGCAGGGAACGGTTGGGCAGATCGGTGAGGGCATCGTGATGCGCCAGATGCTGGATGTGTTCGGTGGCCGCCTTTCGTTCGGTGATGTCGCGGGTGACAGACAGCAACGCGGTGATCTTCCCCTGCGTGTCGCGCAGCGGCACGGCATGGGTTTCAAGCCAGCGCCGTGAGCCTTTCAGTCCGACGATTTCAAACGCCAGCGTGCCCCGTCCGCCGGCGAACACCCGCTGTGTCAGCGCCATGAAGTCTTTGCGGCTGGCCGGCGTGATGATTCCGGTCACCTTGTGGCCGATCACCTGGTCTGCGGAGTCGGCCTCGATCATGTCGAGCCCGGCGCGGTTCATCTGCAGCAGGGTGCCGTCGGCGGCGAGCTGCTTCACGCACTCGGGTTCGGCCTCGATGATGGTTTGCAGGCGCAGCCGGCTGTCTGCCAGCGCCGTTTCCACCGCTTTGCGTTCGCTGATGTCGGTATGGGTGCCGATCATGCGCAGAGGGGCGCCGGCCGCATCGCGCTCGACCACCTGGCCGCGGTCGAGGATCCATTTGTAGCTGCCGTCTTTGCAGCGCATGCGGTGTTCGTTGACATAGGTTGCGGTTTCGCCGCTTAGATGGCGCTCGATATCGGCGTAACACTGGGCTTTGTCTTCAGGATGGACGCGGCTGTCCCATTCCATGGCTGTGGTGCCGATATCTGCGTCGGCATAGCCCAGCATCGCCTTCCAGCGCGGCGAGAAAAATACGTTATTGCTCCGCGGGTTCCAGTCCCACACGCCGTCGCCTGCGCCGTTGAGTGCATAGTGCCAGCGGGCTTCGCTTTCGCGCAGCGCCTGTTCGCGCGGCTCGGCAGCCAGGCGCAGGCTGAGGTTGTCGATGATATTGCGATGCAGGCGATGCGCGTTCACGCTCAACACGGTCAGCAGCAGCAGCCCCATGAAACCCATGGCGAGCTGGAGCGGATGCGAGCCGCTCAACAGGTGAACGATCAACGGCAGCAGCAACGCCAGAATGAAGCTGAACGCAGCAGGTCGATCCACCGACAACGAGGTTGCGCCTGCGGCTATGCCGACGAGAACGATGGCAAGAAAAGCCTGGTGGGCAATATCGTTCGGGGTGAACAGCCACCAGCCGGCCGCGCCCCATGTCAGGCCGGCCGCCAGCGCGCCGAGACGAAAGCGCTGCAGCCAGATTTTGCTCTGTGCCCCGTCCGGCGCGGCCCGCCGATAGCTGAACGCAAGTACGGCACGCGCAGTAGTCACCAGCAGGATCGCCAGCAGCCATCCGATGACGGGCACCTGTTCCAGAATGTCGGCCTGCATGATCGCCAGAATGCTGGCACTGATGATCGTGATGACCAGTGAAACCGGCAGGCTGGCGTAGAGCAGGCGCACCTGCTCGGTGCAGATGATTTCGGAGAGGGTCGGACGGATGGCTGACATGCAGGGCTTATCCGTTGTCGCGTCCTCCCGGCGCGACCCGGTTTTCGACCGCAAATACCGCCGCTTCAACGCGTGAGGACAAATTCAGCTTGGCCAGGATATGCCGCACGTGCAGCTTGACCGTGTCGTGGCTGATATCGAGGGTGCGGGCGATGGCCTTGTTGCTCTCGCCGCGCGACAGGTGGGTGAGAATTTCGCTTTCACGCGGCGTCAGCGAATCGAGCAGCGAGCCCTTGGGCTGGTCCTTCTGGTCGTACAGCTTGACCAGCTTGGCGGTCATCGCCAGGGCAACCACGGTTTCGCCGCGCTGGGCACGCAGGATGGCGTCCACCACTTCGTCGGGCTCCATGCTTTTGAGCAGATAGCCGTTCGCCCCTGCGCGCAGCGCGCGGGCGAGATCGTCTTCGGCCTCGCTCAAGGTGAGAATGAGCACCGGCAGGGTATAGCCTTCGGCCCGCAGCTGCTGCATCAGGGTGATGCCGTCGGTGCCGGGCATGTTGAGGTCGAGAATGAGCACATCGGGGCGGTGAGCGTGCAGCAGCATGCTGACTTCATCCGGATTGCCGGTGAAGGCGGTGACCTCGATCTGGCCGCTTTGTTCGAGCAGCTCGGCCAGTCCCTTGCGGAACAGGGTGTGGTCGTCGACGAGGATGATGCGGGTATGGCTCATAGGCTGCGGCCGGGCTGCTCGTGCCCGGCTGGGGGCTGACTGGAAGGGCGCCGCGGGAAGACAAGGCGGATGACGGTGCCGCCGGCAGGGCGGCTTTCGACCTTGAGCGTGCCCTCGAGTTTGGCGGCGCGCTCGCGCATGATGGTGAGGCCGAAGCTTTTGCCCATGGTCGAGGATTCGTCGTTTTTCCGTTGCACGCCGACGCCGTCATCAGCCACGTTGACGATGTACTGACCCTCTTCAAGATCAAAGGTGATGACGACGTGGCGCGCACGCGCGTGCTTGGCAATGTTGTAGAGCGATTCCTGAATGATGTGGAAGACCTGGATTTCCTCATCGGGAGTGAGCGAGACGTCCTGCACCAGGTTGAGGAAATCGACGTCGGCGTTGGCTTTCTTGCGGAAACTTTTGGCCAGTTCCTGAATTGCCGGCACCAGGCCGCGCGGGTTGATGCGGTCGCGGTACTGGGTGATGAGGTCGCGCAGATCGGCGTAGGCCAGGTCGACCGCTTCCTCGACATCGCCCAGATAGCGGTTGGCCTTGGGGTAGTCCTCGTGGTGCATCGCGTCGCTCAAAACAGTGAGCCGCATCTTGGCGTAGGCCAGGGTTTGCGCCAGCGAATCGTGGATCTGGTTGGCCAGCATCTGGCGCTCGTTCATCAGCGAGATGCGCATGTTCTCGCGGGTGAGGCGGGCGTTTTCCAGCGCGATGCCGAGGTGTTCGCCAATCGAGCGGAACAGCATGCGCACGTCTTCGGGCACGCTGTGGCCTTCATCGAGAAACAGGTTGTACACGCCCATGACCTGGTTTTTGTGCATCAACGGCACCGCGACGACGGTGTTGCAGGTGCCGCTGAAATACGCATCGTTTGCCTGCTTTTTGCAGAAGGCGACGTTGTTCCAGCTGCTGGTGGTGATTTCGCGCGCAGCCTTGCCGCACACCCCGCAATCGACGCTGACGATGGCTTCGTGTTCGACCATTTCGGGCGGCAGGCCAACCGAACCGATCAGCCGCAGGTGGGTGCGGTCGTCGGTGATGACGCGCACCGCGCCGGCCTGCGCACCGGCCAGCCGGATCATGGTCGACAGGAAGCGCCCCAGAAGTTGTTCGACATTGGCATCGGTCGACAGGCTGGTGGTGATTTCCGACAGCACATGCAGCGCCGGAATGCTGACATTGCCCGCATCGCTCGGCGTGTGCTGGATCAGCGGATGAACTCCGTTCATGTTGAGGGGCGGCATGGCTTTAGCATAGCTGATTTACGGGTGCGGCCCCGCCTTATGGGGCAGGTTCGGCGGGTGGCGAGTCTGCTCTAGGCGACTCGTCAACAGGGGCGACAACAACAGGCGATGCCGGCACTGGCGACGACTGCGGTGCGGCGGGTCCGGGTAAGGGTTGGGGCGGTTTTGCCAGCAATGGTTCCGCCGTGACCGGATCCAGGTCTTCAGGGAAGCCGCCCTCAGTGGGCGCCGGTTCCTGCACCGGCACGTCGACTTTGCTGGTGGTGCCATCGGGCGCTTCCACCATTGGCTTGCGGGCAGGCATCTCGACGATGGCCGGCTTGCTTTCGACAGCAGGAGCCGGCTGGGCGGGTTCGGGCGGCAGCGGATACAGGTGCGGCTGCAATTGTGGCAGCAGGGTTTTCAGGATTTGCGTGGTGAGCGAGCTGGTGAACCCGAATTGTCCCGCCTGTTCGCCCGGAACCAGGGCCGTCAGGGTGCCGAAATAACGGTCGCCCAGATAGAAGGCGAAGGTGGCCGTGCGGTTGACCACGCGCGACTCCAGCAGTTGGCCACCGCGGCCGAAGCGCTGGAAGCGGTGGTCGCCGGTGCCGGTCTTGCCACCGATGGTGAGCGGATTGCCTGCCGCATCCTTCAGCGCACCCGACAAGCGCGAAGCGGTGCCGTTCTGGACCACTCCCGCCAGGGCACGCCGCACGATTTGCGTCAATTCGGGCGGCAGCATCTGCTCGCCCTTGACGGGTTTGATCGACAGTCTGGTGTCGAACGGGGTGTTGGCGGCGAAATGCAGCTGAGTGAGGCTGACCATGGGCTTTCTTACGCCATCGTTGACCAGAATGCTCATCAGCTCGGCCAGTGCGGCCGGGCGGTCGCCCGAGCTGCCGATCGCGGTGCCATAGGAGGGCGTGAGGTTGTCGAACGGATAGCCCAGACGCTTCCAGTCGACCAGCAGGCGATCAAAGGCTTCGACTTCGAGCAGGGACTGGATGCGGATGTTCTGCGTGTTCTTGCGGCTGGTTTTGAACAGCCAGGTGTAGACCTCGCGGCGGACGTCTGCACCTTGTGCGTTGAGCTGCTTCAGGCTGGTTTTGGGCGCGGCGCGCAGAGTTTTCACCACCCACAGTTCGAGCGGATGGATCTGCGAGACATAGCCACGATCGGCCATGTTGTAGGCCTCGATGGCGTGCGCATTGAACATCGATTCAAGCGTGTTCCGGCTCAGGCTGGCGCTGGCAGGCACGTGTTTGCGCAATGCGGTGACGTAGTCATCGAAGTGGGCCTGCGGCTCCAGATAGCGGAACACGGCGCTGAAGCGGCGCGGATTGAGGCGGGCGCGGGCATACAGGTCGTCGGCCATTTGCGCCGCTGTCTGGTTCTTGTGCTTGCTGTAAAACCGACTGACAAAAACACGGCTTTCCTGGTCGACGAAGCGCGTCAGGTAGGACTCGCGCAGCGGGTTGCCGGCGTCGTCGAGGATGTGCGCGATGGAGCCCGGCGTGGCACTGACATAGTGGCGCACGATGTCGCGCATCATGCGGACGTAAACCAGATTGACCGAGTTGCGGGTGGCTTGCCACACATCCATGACGCGACCGTTGTCCTTGTCGTCGAAGTTGGAGAAGGTGTGCTGCCCACCGCCGGTGAAGAAGGTTTCCGGCGCAGCGGAATAGCGCCGCGCCATGGCCGCTTCCAGCGTGACTGCGAGCGGCTCGTCGCGGTAGGCGAGCAGTCGTTCAGCGGTCCATTGCGACAGCACGTCGCGGCTCGGTTGCGCCTTTTTCTTGAGGTCGGCTGCTGCCAGTGTGCGGTATTCGGCGTGCCGCTTGGCGATGATTTCCAGATAGGTGACCAGAGTACGCAGCTTGGCGGTGGAACCGAGATCGAGCCGCGCCTGGCTGTTGATGTCGAACGGCTGGTTGAGGTTGTCGGCCTGGATCCGTAACACGTTGCCGAGCGACGTTCTTTCGTACAACGTAAAGCTGTAGATCACTTCTTTCAGCGGGTTTTCGGGTTGCAGCAAGCGATGGCCGACCAGGCCAGAAGCCCGCGCGGCGTCGAGATTCGCCAGGCTTTGCAGATAGCCGCTGATGATTTTTTGCGCCGGCTGGTTGATGGTGGTGTTGACGCTCAGGTCGAGCCGGTCGAGGTCGTACAGACGCTTTTCACCCAGCAGCTGCGCGACGCGGATGCGCTGCGCGTTGGTGGCCTTCTGGTCGACAAAGCGCGGCGGCGGCGGATCGATGCGTTGTTTGGTGCTGCGCAGTTCGATCTGCTTGGCCTGGTCGGCCAGTTCGCGCGTGATCACACCTGCATTGGCCAGCAGGTCGAGGTGGTCGTCGGTGCTGGCGTCGAGCGCCTTGCGGTTGGCGGCGAGGTAATACGACGGGCGGCGCTCGGCCACGATCAGCGACAACGCGTGCTTGAGCGCGCTGGCGTAATCCGTGTTTTTGGCGGACGGCTTGCCGCTCAGAATGGTATTGGTCGCGGCAAAATCCAGTCCGTACCACGCCCACAGGCCGTCACCAATGCCGTTGACTTCACCAAAGCGCGGCGCGGCGGCAAGCGGCACCGTGTTGAGGTAAGCCATCACGGTCTTGCGCCGCATCGGCAGCGTGTTGGGACCGTCGAGATAGGCACGCAGGCTGGCGCTGCCCATCTGGCGCAGCTTGTCGGTCATGCTGTTGGTCAGCCCCTCGGGCGAGTGGCGGTATTTTTCGATCTGCGTCGGCAAGGTGCTGCCGCCGGGTACGTTGCGGTTGGTGTCGATGAGGCTGATGCCTTTTTCGAGCAGCGCCTGCGCCAGCCGGTCCCATTCCACTGCCGGGTTGCGGGTGGGGAATTCTTCGGTCAGCAGTTCGCGGTTTTCAATGTAGAGCAGCGCATCGACCAGCACGGCAGGAATGGCGTCGAAGCGCTCGTAGACGCGTGTGGGATGTTTGCCCTGATAGAGGGATTTGCCTTCGCTGTCGAGCAGGCTCAGGCCTGCCTGATCCTTTTCCTTGTACGGCAGGAACAGGCCGAGATCATCCACCCGCTCCATCTGGATGCTGATCTTGGCCTGCTCGTCGATTTTCCAGCCGGCCTGCTCAAGCCGCTTCAGGTAATCCGGCAGGACGTGGTAACCGAGGCGGAGGTCATACGGCCCGTCGCCCGGATAGCGAATGCGTTTGGATGGCCCCGGCTGCATCTGCCAGGTCATTTTTTGCGCGGTTTTAACCAGGTATTTGGCTTCGAGTGCCGAAGACAGCAGTTCCCATGCGATGAGTCCGACCAGGCTGATCAGCAACAGCAGTATGGCCAACGCGATGAGGATGCGGCGCGGGGTTTTTCTCATGATTCAGATCCAGTCGCGCACAACAAGAAAGTCGGTGTACAGGCGGGCTTCCGGGCTGCCCGTTTCGGGCTGCCAGTCGTAGCGCCATTTCACGATCGGCGGCAGCGACATCAGGATGGATTCGGTACGGCCGCCCGACTGCAGGCCGAACAGGGTGCCACGGTCGTATACCAGGTTGAATTCGACATAGCGGCCGCGTCGGTAAGCCTGGAAGTCACGCTCGCGCTCGCCGTATTCGCGCTGCTTGCGGCGTTCGAGAATGGGAAGGTATGCGGCGAGAAAGGCGTCGCCGACACTTTTCGTCATGCCAAAGGCGTGCTCGAAACCGCCTTCGGAAAAATCGTCGAAGAACACGCCGCCGATGCCGCGCGGCTCGTTGCGGTGCTTGAGGAAAAAGTAGCGGTCACACCAGTCCTTGAAGCGGGAATGCAGATCGGCGCCGAACGGATCGAGCGCGCTTTTGCAGGTGGCGTGGAAGTGTTGCGCGTCGTCCTCAAAACCGTAGTAAGGCGTCAGATCCATGCCACCGCCGAACCACCACACCGGTGCTTCCCCCTCCTTCATGGCGACGAAACAGCGCACATTCATGTGCACCGTTGGCGCGTAGGGATTGCGCGGGTGCAGCACAAGGGATACGCCCATCGCCTCCCAGCGCCGCCCGGCCAGTTCCGGCCGGTGCGCGCTGGCCGAGGGCGGCAGCTGGGTTCCGAGGACGTGGGAAAAATTGACCCCGCCGCGTTCCAGCACCTGGCCTTCCTCGATCAGCCGTGAGATGCCGCCGCCGCCTTCCGGCCGTTCCCAGGTATCGGTGCGAAAAGGCAGGCCATCGGCTGTTTCCAGCGCGGCGACGATGCGCGCCTGCAGGTCGAGCAGATAGGTTTTGACGGCGGCTGGGTCGAAGGCGGCGGGAGCGGGGGTGTGGGCTGGCATTAGGGACGAAGCGTGGTTCCGGTGGCAAGGTCGATCAGGGTGGAGGGGCGACGGCGCTGACCAATGCGGCCGTCGATCACGCGCACCTTCGAGCCGAATATTCTGCGGCATTGTGCCGCAGTTTGCGCGGGTTTTTTGCCGCTGAGGTTGGCGCTGGTGGAAACCAGCGCCGTGCCGAGCATGCGGCAGAGTCTTGCCGCATCCGGGTGGGCGGTCACGCGCACGGCAAGGGTGGTGCGCCCGCCGGTGAGCAGCGGCGAACAGGCGGCGGCAGCGGGAACCGCCCAGGTGACGGCGCCCGGCCAGGTGCGCTGGACGCGCGCCCGATTGGCCGGACTCAGCCGGCGGATGAAGGGAATCAGGCGTTTGAGGTGGTCGGCGATCAGAATCATGCCTTTGGCGGCGCTGCGCCCCTTAAGCCGGATGAGTTGCTTCAGCGCGTGAGGATTGCGCGGGTCGCAGCCCAGGCCATAGCAGGACTCGGTGGGGTAGGCAATCAGCCCGCCGCGTCGCAGCCAGATACGCAGCGCGGCTACTTCGTCGCCCCCTGCTTCCCGCTTCCCGTTCACAGCTTCCCGTTTACTTCTTGCGGTCCAGCGCGCGCCAGCCGATGTCGCGGCGGTATTGCATGCCGTCGAAATGGATGGTGGCCACCGCTTCGTAGGCGCGGCTTTGCGCCATGCGCACGCTGTCGCCCAGCGCGGCCACCGCCAGCACGCGGCCGCCGCTCACCACCGTCTGGCCGTCCTGCGTAGTGGTGCCCGCGTGAAAGATATGCAAGTCGTCGGCAGCGGCCGGCAGCGCGCTGATTACCGCGCCTTTTTGCGGCGCGTCGGGGTAGCCTTTTGCCGCCAGCACCACGGCCAGCGCCGTGCGGCGATCCCACTCGGCCTCGACCTGGTCGAGCGTGCCATCGATGGCGGCGTCCATCAGCGTTACCAGATCGGATTTCAGCCGCAGCATGATCGGCTGGGTTTCCGGGTCGCCCATGCGGCAATTGAATTCGAGCACTTTCGGTGCGCCATCCGCGCCGACCATGATGCCGGCGTAGAGAAAACCGGTGTAGCGGATGCCATCCGCCGCCATGCCTTCAACGGTGGGATGGATCACCTCGCGCATGATGCGCGCGTGCAACTCGGGCGTGACCACCGGTGCCGGCGAATACGCGCCCATGCCGCCGGTGTTGGGACCGCTGTCGCCGTCCCCCAGCCGCTTGTGGTCCTGGCTCGAGGCCAGCGCCAGCACGTGCGCGCCGTCGACCATCACGATGAAGCTGGCTTCCTCGCCGAGCAGGCATTCCTCAATCACCACACGATGGCCGGCTTCGCCCATGCTGTTGCCGGCGAGCATGGCATCGACTGCAGCGTGCGCTTCGTCGGCCGTCGTCGCAACCACCACGCCCTTGCCCGCCGCCAGGCCATCGGCCTTGACCACGATGGGTGCACCTTGCTGGTCGATGCAGGCGTGCGCGCTGGCGGCCTCGGTGAAGGTGCCGAAGGCCGCAGTGGGAATGCCGTGGCGCGCCATGAACTGCTTGGCGAAGTCCTTCGAGCTTTCAAGCTGGGCGGCAGCCTGGGTCGGGCCGAAAATCCGTAGTCCGGCGGCGCGAAAGGCGTCGACCACCCCTGCCGCCAAGGGCGCTTCCGGCCCGACCACGGTGAACGCGATGTCGCTGTTGCTGCGAACAAACTCAAGCAGCTCGGGAATCGACGTGAACGGCACATTGACGAGACCGTCTTCCGTTGCGGTGCCGCCATTGCCGGGCGCGACAAATACCAAGGAGACGCGGTCGGATTGCGCGAGCTTCCACGCCAGTGCGTGTTCGCGTCCGCCGGAGCCGATGACTAGGATTTTCATAAGGAGGTGAGCGGTGAGCGGTGAGGAGTGAGCGGTGAGCGGTTGTGGTGGCGTGAGTGGGGTTTTCCGCTCACAGCTCACCGCTTGCCGCTCACCCAAAAATCAATGTCGGAAATGCCGCGTGCCGGTAAACACCATCGCGATGCCATGTTCGTTGGCGGCGGCGATGACTTCGTCGTCGCGCATCGAGCCGCCGGGCTGGATCACCGCCTTGATGCCGGCTGCCGCCGCCTGGTCGATGCCGTCGCGGAAGGGGAAGAAGGCATCCGACGCCATGACCGAGCCTGGCACCGGCAGGCCGGCGTGTTCGGCCTTGATCGCAGCGATGCGGGCCGAGTTGACGCGGCTCATCTGCCCGGCGCCGACGCCGACGGTCATGCGGTCACGCGCGTAGACGATGGCGTTGGACTTGACGTATTTGGCGACGCGCCAGGCGAATAGCAGGTCGTCCATTTCCTGTGCAGTCGGGGTGCGGGTGGTGACGGTTTTCAGTTCGCCATGCAGCAGGATGTCGGCATCCTGCACCAGCAGGCCACCAGCGACGCGTTTCATGTCGAGCTGGGCGACGCTGCCACTCCATACGCCGCATTCGAGCAGGCGCACGTTCTTTTTGGCAGCGACGGCCGCGCTGGCTTCGGGGCTGACTTCGGGGGCGATGATGACTTCAACGAACTGGCGCTCGACGATGGCGGCAGCGGTGGCGCCATCGAGGCGGCCGTTGAAAGCGATGATGCCGCCGAAAGCCGACTCGGGGTCGGTCTGGTAGGCGCGGTTGTAGGCGTCGAGCAGGCTGCTGCCGTAGGCGACGCCACACGGATTGGCGTGCTTGACGATGACGCAGGCGGGCGCGGCGTCGAACAGTTTCACGCATTCGAGCGCAGCATCGGTGTCGGCGATGTTGTTGTACGACAGCTCCTTGCCCTGGATCTGGCGCGCCGTTGCAATGGTGCCAGCAGGGGCATTGGTCTCGACGTAGAACGCGCCGGCTTGATGCGGGTTTTCACCGTAGCGGCAGATTTGGGCGCGGGTGAACTGCAGGTTGAGCTTGCCGCCGAAGGTCTCGCGCTCGTTGCTGGCGTTCAGCGCAGTCAGGTAGTTGCTGATGGCGCCGTCGTATTCGGCGGTGTGGGTGAAGGCTTTTTTCGCTAGATCGAAGCGTGTGGCGTCGGTCAGTGCGCCGCCGTTGGCCTGCATTTCGCTGACCAGCGCCGGGTAGTCGGCGGGGTCAGTGACGATGGCGACGAAGCGGTAGTTCTTGGCGGAAGAACGCACCATCGCCGGGCCGCCGATGTCGATGTTTTCGATCGCGTCGTCGAGCGTGTGCGGCTTCGATACGGTGGCAACGAACGGATACAGGTTGACGCACACCAGGTCGATGTAAGGCAGGCCGTGCGTGCTCATGGTGGCGACGTGCTCGGGCAGGTCGCGCCGCGCCAGAATGCCGCCGTGGACCTTGGGGTGCAGGGTTTTTACCCGGCCGTCGAGCATCTCGGGAAAGCCGGTGTAGTCGGCCACGTCGATCACGGCGAGGCCCGCGTCGCGGATGGCTTTGGCGGTGCCGCCGGTGGACAGCAGTTCGACGCCCTGGGCGGCAAGCGCACGGGCAAATTCGATGAGGCCGGTTTTGTCGGAAACCGAGAGCAGGGCGCGTTGTATTTTCATGGGGCGGCTTTTATAAAAGGCTTATTCGGAGAGGCCGTATTCGCGCATTTTTTTGCGCAGCGTGTTGCGGTTGATGCCCAGCATTTCGGCAGCGCGGGTCTGGTTGCCCGCGGAGCGGTCGAGAATGTAAGCGAGCAGGGGTTTTTCAACGGCGCCCAGCACCATGTTGTAGATCTCGCTCGGCGTTTCGCCGTCGAGATCCTTGAAATAGCGATTGAGCGACCGCCGCATGCAGGCAGCGATTTCGGTTTCTTCGATCATTGTTCTCCCTTTATGCCGCGAGCTGTGAGACGGGCGGCAAATCTTGCGTGGTATGGTTTTTATGACTGCTTGCGCTGCAGTATTCGGAGGGGGTGTCGCTGGATGTTTCGTAACGCAGGCGACTGTCCGCGCGCGCCGCCTGGGAAAAATAGTCGTTGACCATGGCGAGCTGTTCGGTCACCGAGTCAAGCTGGTTCATGGTGTGGCGAAACGCGCTGCTGCCGATCAGGCCGCGGGTGTACCAGGAAATATGCTTGCGCGCGATGCGCACGCCAGTGAGATCGCCGTAAAAGGCGTACAGGTCGTGGATATGTTCCAGCAGAACGGCATGGATTTCCGTTACTTCGGGTTGCGGCAGATGCTCGCCGGTATTCAGGAAGTGTTCGATCTCGCGAAAAATCCACGGTCGCCCCTGCGCGGCGCGGCCGATCATGACCGCGTCGGCGCCGGTGTATTCGAGGACGAATCGTGCTTTTTCCGGCGTGGTGATGTCGCCGTTGGCGATGACCGGAATGCGCGCTTCGGCCTTGACCGCGCGGATGGTGTCGTATTCGGCTTCGCCGGTGTAGCCGCAGGCGCGGGTGCGGCCGTGCATCGCCAGCGCCTGCACGCCGGCATTTTCGGCGATGTGCAGGATGTTTAGCGCATTGCGGTGTTCGCGATCCCATCCGGTGCGGATTTTCAGCGTCACCGGCACCTCGGGCACGGCTTTTACGACGGCGTCGAGGATGCGGCCGACCAGCGCCTCGTCCTGCAGCAGGGCCGAGCCTGCCATCACGTTGCACACTTTTTTTGCCGGGCAGCCCATGTTGATGTCGATGATCTGCGCGCCGCGGTCGACGTTGTGGCGTGCGGCTTCCGCCATCATCGCCGGATCGGCGCCGGCGATCTGCACGCTGATCGGATCGACCTCGCCTTCGTGGTTGGCGCGCCGCGCGGTTTTGGCCGAGCCGTACAGCAGCGAGTTCGAGGTCACCATCTCGGACACCGCCATGCCCGCGCCCAGCCTTTTGCAAAGCTGGCGGAACGGCCGGTCGGTCACCCCGGCCATGGGGGCGACGATCAGGCGGTTTTTGAGGAGGTGGGAGCCGATACGCATAAGGAGGGGGATTTTACCCGTGTCGGGAACACCCACCAAGCAGATGAGAAATTACATGAAGGCTGGAGAAAAACCGCCTGTACATCTACCATGACAGCGGTAGTTTCGTTCAAACTAGGGGAGAAAAAATGAGCTTCATGTCTGAATTTAAAGAGTTTGCGGTCAAGGGCAATGCGCTGGATCTGGCGGTTGGCGTCATCATCGGCGCGGCCTTTGGCAAGATCGTCGACTCGATCGTCAACGACCTCATCATGCCGCTCGCCAGCACGCTGTTCGGCGGCCTTGATTTCACCAATATGTTCATTGCGCTGGGTAGCGTGCCGCAGGGTGTCGTCATGACGCTGGCGGAAGTGAAAAAAGCCGGCGTGCCGGTGTTTGCCTATGGCAACTTCCTCACCATCCTGCTCAACTTCATCATCCTGGCCTTCATCGTGTTCATGCTGGTACGCCAGATCAACCGGCTGAAGAAAGCCAAAGCGCCTGCTGCGCCGCCTGCCACGCCGGAAGATGTGGTGCTGCTGCGCGAGATCCGCGACAGCCTGCGCAAGTAACGCCGCGGATCAGCGCGCGTCAGCCTGCAATTGCTTGAGCAGGACGCGCGCGTCCGCTTCCTGCGGAAACGCCAGACCGTTCGCCAGCAGGCGTTCGAGTTCGCTGCGTGCCCGCACGCGATCGCCCGACTGCGCATAGGCCGCCGCCAGGTGGTACTGGGTTTCGGCGGCATCGGGTGCTTTCGCCAGCGCCTGTTGCAACAGCTTGATCCCGCGTGCGGGCTGTTTTTGCTGTACCAGAATCCAGCCCAGCGTATCCATCACAGCCGGATTGTCCGGCGCCAGCTTGAGCGCCTGTTCGGCGATGCTTGTTGCGCGCGTGTCCCCACTTTCTGCGAGTGTCCAGGCAAGGTTGTTGAGGATCAGCAGATTGTTGGGCGTGCTGCTGTTGAGCAGCCAGTACTGTTCGCTCGCTGCAGCGAACTGTTTGCGCTTGAGCAGGCTTTCGGCCAGCGCCGCACGGCTGTTGGCATCGTTGGGCTGCTTGGCCAGCCAGTCTGTCAGGCGTTTTTCGCCCTCTTCCGGGCGCTGCATGGCGGCGAGTACTTTCAACTGACGGATGAGCAAGGTGCCTGAAGGCGCCAGCGCGTACGCCCGTTCCAGCGCGGCCAGGGCTGCGGGGAAATCCTTGCGCGCATACGCAACATCGCTTTCAAGCAGATAGCCGGACGGGTTGGCAGGTTTTTGCTGTTGCACCTGGCGGGCCTGCTTGAGCGCCTCGTCCAGACGCCCGCCCTGAATGTCGAGGCTGACCAGCATGGCTTGTGCATCCAGCAAGTCAGACTGGAGTCGAAGGGCGGCCTGCAGGCTTTTGCGTGCCGCTGCGTAGTCCCTGGCGACAACTTGTGCGGTTGCCAGTTTGGCCAGCGGCACGGCCTGACCAGGCTGGCGTTCCGCCAGTTTGCCAAAGCTGTTCAATGCGTTGGCGGTGTCGCCCAGCGCCAGTTGGGTGCTGCCCAGCAGGTCCAGTGCGGCAGTGCTGTCTGGCTGCGCATTGACGGCTTCGCGGGCGACGGCCAGCGCCTTGTTCTTGTCGCCGGTTGCCAGCAGGTGGCGCGCCAGCGCAATGCGCGGCTGTAGCGCTTGAGGGTGGAGGCTGGCGGCCTTTTCCAGCCAGGCGACATGGGCTTTTTTATCCTGACTGCGCTGGGCGAGGTCGGCCAGTGCGAGCATGGCGTCGAGATGCCTGGGATCGGCTTTCAGTACGCTCTCAAAACGCTGGCGGGCGGCGGCAGGCTGTTTGTCCTGCAGGTCGAGTTGCGCCAGGTTGGCGGCGGCGGGGAAAAACGCAGGGTCGAGTTTGAGCGCCTGGCTGAAGCTGTCGCGCGCACGCGCTGGATCCTGTTTGCCGAGGTAGGCCGCACCCCGGTAGTTCCAGGTCACGGGAGAAACGGTTTGTTTCTTTTCCAGTGTGTCGATGCCGGCCAGCGCGGCGTCAAACTGTTTGCGCTTGAGCTGGTCGAGAATGATGACAGTGTCTGCGCGATTGCCGGCGCCTCTCATCCCCGCTGCACCTTGCAGGTCGGCCAGCGCGCGGCTGTCGCCTTGCGCCAGGCGGGCAATGCCGAGTTCGGTGCGAATGTCGGCGTTGCCTGGGCTGAGCTTGGAAGCCTGTTCGAAGTAGCGCGAAGCCTGGGCGAAGTCTTTTTTGGCCAGCGCGATTTCACCCGCCACCACCAGCACGCCGGCGTCGGGTTGCGCCGACTTGAGCGATGCGGCCAGCGTGCGTTGCGCGTCGTCCGGACGGCCGAGGCGAAGTTGCGATGCGGCCAGCAGGCGGACTGCATAGCGGTTGTCCGGCATGGCCTTGACTACTTTATTGAGATGCGATTCCGCCGTCTGCATGTTGCCGAGCGCAAACTCGATAGCGCCGCCGAGCAGCAGGGCGGAGACAAAATTGGGTGCGGTTTTGAGGACGGCCGCGAGGCGGTCGCGTGCGCGTTCGGTTTTCTTTTCCTGAAAGTCGATCAGCGCCTCGGTGTAGCGCGCCTGCAAGCTGTTGGGCGTGATTTTCAGCGCCGCATCGACTTCCTTGCGCGCGTCGGCCAGCTGGTTCTGGTTGATGGCCATGCTCGCAAGCGCGAGTCGGGTGTCGCTGTTTTGCGGGTTCAGGCGGATGACTTCGCGATAGGCCGCTGTTGCCTCGGCGGGTTTGCCGCTGGCACGCAGCAGGTTGCCCTTCAGGATCAAGGCGTCCTGAAAGCCCGGGTCGAGGCGCAGCGCCTGATTGATTTCCAGCGTTGCCTGCACGAGGTTGTTGTCCGCCAGGGCCAACTGGGCCAGGGTCAGATGAACCTGGGCGCTGTCGGGAGCGATCTGCTGTGCATGCTGGAGCGTTTTGCGCGCGTCGTCCGGGCGGCGCAGTCCGAGTTCGGCCGATGCGCGCAGGGCCAGCAGGGTGGCGGCATTCGGGCTGGCGTCGTCGGGTACCGGCAGTTCGTCGAGCACGCGCTGGTAGTCCTGCTGCATCAGCAGCGTGCGCGCAATCAACGGGTTGACGGTGCTGGCAGGGATGCCACCATCGCGGGCGCGGCGAAACTCTTTTTCCGCGCTCGCCAGATCGAGCTGGGTGAGATACAGCTGGCCCAGTTCAAAGCGGGCCTCGGCATTTTTTTCGTCCTGCTCGATGGCGTTCTTGAGCTGGATCATCGCGGCCTTGAACTCTCCGGCCGCAAGCTTGGTTTTGGCTTCTTTCACCAGCGTGGCGCTGTCCTCGCCGCCACACGCGGTCAATAATCCCGCACTCAAAATCAGGGTCAGCAGCAGTCGTGAGGCGGGGCGTAACGGGGACATGGGTGCTCCAAGGCAGATAGGGGTGAGACAACCGGCTTATTTCAGGCCGACTTTTGCCATCAGGTCGTACAGGGTGGGGCGGGTGATGCCCAGCAGCTCGGCAGCCTGCGCGATACTGTTGTCGGTTTGCGCGAGGGCGCGGCTGATGGCCTGGCGCTCGGCATTTTCGCGCGCCTGTCGCAGGTTGAGCGGCTGCGGATCAGCATGGCCGGCTTCTAGGCCGAGATCGGCGGCGGTAATCTGGGTGCCGTCGGCCATGATGGTGGCGCGCTTGACCAAGTTTTCCAGTTCACGCACGTTGCCCGGCCAGGTGTGGGCTTCGAGTGCGTTCAGTGCATCGGAACTGAAGCCGCGAATGTTGCGGTTGAGCTCCTGTGCATTGCGCTCCAGAAAGGCCTGCGCCAGCAGGACTGCATCGCCGGGGCGCTCGCGCAGCGGCGGGATTTGGACGGTGATTTCGGACAGCCGGTAATACAGGTCTTCACGGAAGCTGCCTTCCTTGATCATGCCGGCAAGGTCGCGGTGGGTCGCGCAGACGACGCGCACGTCGACCGGGATTTCGCCGCGCCCACCCAGCCGCTCAATCACCCGTTCCTGCAAAAAGCGCAGGAATTTGGCTTGCAGCGGCAGCGGCAGGTCGCCGATTTCGTCGAGAAACAGGGTGCCTTCGTTGGCGTATTCGATGCGGCCAGCGGTTTGCTTGGCGGCACCGGTGAACGCGCCTTTTTCGTAACCGAACAGTTCAGATTCGAGCAAGGTGTCTGGAATCGCCGCGCAGTTGATCGCGACAAAGCGCTTGCCCGCGCGTGGCGAGAGTTCGTGTACGCCGTGTGCCAGCACTTCCTTGCCGGTGCCGGACTCGCCCAGCAACAACACGGTGACATTGGCCGGGGCGACCTTTTCCACGGTGCGGCAGATCCTCAGCATCGAGTCGCTGCTGGTGATCAGGCCGCGCAGCGCCGACCCGCTCTGCTTCGCGAGCAGCATGCGATTTTCGTTTTCCAGCGCGTGCAGGTGCAGCGCGCGGGCAATCATCAGCGCCAGGATGTCGGGATCGAACGGCTTCTGGAAAAAGTCGTAGGCGCCCAGGCGGATCGCCTGAACGGCATTGCTGCGGTCGAGATTGCCAGTGACGACGATGATCTTGGTGGCAGGGGCGAGCGCCAGGATTTGCTGCAGCGTGGCCAGCCCCTCGGTCGCGCCATCGACATCCGGCGGCAGGCCGAGGTCGAGCAGCACCACCGCGGGTTCGTGGCGACGCAACTGGGTGATGGCGCTGTCGCGGTCGTCGGCGACCACCAGTTCGTAATCGCCCAGGCTCCACTTGAGCTGCTTTTGCAAGCCGGGGTCGTCTTCCACCAGCAGTATTTTTGGTTTGGCGTCGCTCATGCGGCGTCTCCTTTAGAGTCGTTGTCCAGCGGTAAATTGAGTCGGAAGCGGGTGCCCTGCCCGAGGGTGCTGCTGACTTCGATGTTGCCATCGAGTGCGCGCAGGGTTTCCCGGCATTCGTAGGCGCCGATGCCCATGCCTGCGCCCTTGGTCGAATCGAAGGGCTGGAACAGGCGGGTGCGGATGAAATCCTCGTCCATGCCGCTGCCGGTATCAGTGATTTCGATGATCGCCTGCCCGGATTCCGCGAACGCGCGCAGGGTCACACTGCCGTTCGGCGGGGTCGCTTCCAGCGCATTTTGCAGCAAGTGGCCAATGGCGCGGGTGAGGCGTTCGGGTTCGGCGCTGACCCGCAATTCAACGGGCGGCAATATCAGGGTGGGGCGCAGCTTGAACGCCTGTTTGCTGGCCACCGCCTCGTTCAGGATATCGGTCAGGCTGACCGGGTGGTTGCGGGTTGGGTTGCCGTCGCGGCGCAATTGCCTGAGCACCTTGTTCATGCGGGTGACGGCGTTGTCCACGGTGTCCAGCATGTCGGCCTGAAACTCGGGATTGTCCTTGTGCTTTTCGGCGTTGGCCAGCAGCAGCGAGAGTTGGGCGACCAGGTTCTTCAGGTCGTGAATGACGAACGTGGTGGTGCGGTTGAACGATTCGAACTGGCGCGCCACAATGAGCTCATTGGATGCGCGCATCTGCGCCAGATGCGCGGCGGCTTGACGCGCCGCCACCTTGAGCAGGTCGCTCACTTCCCAGTTGAAGCTGATTTTTCCCAGCGAATGTTTCAGCACGACAAAGCCGAGCAGTTCGTCGTGCAGCAGCAGCGGCACCACCAGCCAGGCGTCGGCGGTTTGTTGCAGCCAGGCGGGGGCATTGAGTTCGCCGTAGAGGTCGCGGCGGGTTTGCATTTCGTCCAGATCCATTACCCACTGGGTGCGGGTGAGCCATTGCACGAATTCGGAGTCGATCGGCTCGGCGCCCTGAATGTCGGCCCAGTTCCAGTGGCTGGCGCGCTGGTAGCTGCCGGGGCTTTCACGCATCCACAGTGCGCCGCCCGGACTTTCGAGCAGCTTGGCCAGCGCTTCGACTGCGCGCTCGCACAGCTGTTCGCCGGGCCGGCCTTCGGTGAGGGTACGGGTGAATTTGAGCCACTCTTCGCGGTAGTCGTAGCGGTAACTGAAGAAATGCTTGGACAGGAATACCCGCAGACGCGCGCGCAGGGTGCCGGAAAACATCAGCAGCACCAGCAGCATGGCAGCGGCGAAAACGAACACGGTCTGTACCACGTCGCCCCATTCGCCGCCGAAAAGGCGCAGGTAATATCCCGCGCTGGCCATCAGCAGCAGATAGACGCCGGCGGCCAGCAGACTGGCGGTGTGGAAGGCCATGCTGCGCGACAGCCCGACGGGCGCAGCCCACTGCGGATTGCGGGCGGCGGAGACAGCAATCAGCGGGGTGATCAGCGCCGCGGCATAGCCGCGCGCAGCCCATACCCGAAGGTCGATTGTGCCGAACAGGGTGGCGTTGGCGTAGAGATAGAAGTCGTAAACAAACAGCCCGCCGAGGCCGAGGCAGAGAAACTTGATGGCCCAGCGATCCTCCGGGCGCGAGCTGCGATAGACCTGCTCGACCAGCACCAGCCCCATCACCGAGAGCAGCACCATCCCCATATTGCCCAGCCCTCGTAGCGGCAGGCCCAGCACGGCGGCAAGGTCGGGTACGAGACTGACGAGAAGCAAAGCCGAAACGATTCCAGCGCTGATCACCCGAATGAGCCGCAACGGGGCGGGCAGGGAGGCGCCCGGCGGCAGTCGAAGATGCAGGATATAAAGCAGTAAGGCGAGCCAGGCGCCATTGCGCGCGATTTCGGCCACCAGCCCGAGTTGCGGCGGCAGCCAGCCGGTCGCGCTGAACGTGGAAAGCATGCCCCATGCGGCACTCAGTCCGGTGGCGAGCACCAGCAGGCGGCCTTGGGCACGTTGCCGCCAGCTGGCGACGATCAGCCCGGACAGGCCCAGATAGGCTAGTGCGGCCAGCCCATATCCTACAGCGGCCAGAATCAGCGGGGGGGTGGACATAAGCGTGGTCAGGGACGCACGCTCAGCGTACGCCTTTGCCCCACAACACGACTTGTGCGGTCTGGAACAGGATCATGAAGTCGAGGAAGAGACTGTGGTTCTTGACGTAATACAGGTCGTATTGCAGCTTGTGCATGGCATCGTCATCGGTTGCGCCATAGGGGTAGCGCACTTGTGCCCAGCCGGTGATGCCGGGTTTGACCGTATGGCGCACGCCGTAATAGGGGATTTTTTGGGTCAGATCCTGCACAAAATAAGGGCGTTCCGGACGGGGACCGACAAAGCTCATGTCGCCAAAAAACACGTTGAAAATCTGCGGTAGTTCGTCGATGCGGGTACGTCGGATGAAGCGGCCGGTGAGCGTGACGCGGCTGTCATTCTGGCCTGCCCAGCGCGGCTTGCCGTCTTTTTCGGCGTCGACGCACATGCTGCGGAACTTGAGGATGGTGAAGTTGCGGCAGCCCTGGCCGACGCGTTCCTGGCGGTACAACACCGGCCCCGGGCTTTCCAGTTTGATCAACAGAGCGGTCAAAGCCATGATGGGCAGCGTGACCGTCAGCATGGCTGCGCTGATGATCAGATCGAACAGGCGCTTGACGGTATCGCGCAGCATGCCCTGGTCAAACCCCTCGGACAGGATCATCCAGCTGGCATTCATCGAGTCGAGCTGCAAATGGCCGTTTTCACGTTCGAAAAAATTCGACAGCTCAAGCACGCGGATGCCGCGCAACTTGCACTGCAGAAGCTCCTGGACCGGCATGCCGCCGCCCCGGCGGTCGCGCACGGCAATGACGATTTCACTGATTTGCAGCCGCTCAGCCAGTGTAGGCAGCGGTTCCGTGGTGTCGAGAATGCGATCATGATTGACGAAATGATGACTCCCGCCCATGGGTAAATAGCCGACGATCTGGGTATTGCTGGCGTGGCCGAGCTTGGACAGGAGGGCTTCGATATGCGCGGCGCGGCTGCTGGTGCCGATGACCAGGGTGCGGGTTTTGAGCGCGCCCACCTGCGTCCAGCGAATGAATAGCGCGCGGCTGAGCAGGATGCCGCATAGCGCCAGGCCAAACGACAGCAGGAACGCCCCGCGGCCGAGCAGCAGCGAAGGGAAGAGGTAAAACAGCACGCTCATGGTGATCAGCCCCAGACCGAAACTCAGGCCCAGTCGCTGCAACAGGGCTCGAATGCCGCCACGCCATTCCGTCGCATACAAGCCGCTGGCGGTCATCAGGCCCAGCATGACGAGGGTGAATAACAGCGCCTTGGGGAACAGGGGGGCGAGTTCATCGGGGGTGACGCCGAAATCGAGAAAACGTGCGCTGACGCCCAGATAGATGGCGCCGCCCAGAATCAAGGCTTCCGTCATGAGCAGCATCAGTACATTCAGGGGGATGTAGTGCCGGAAAAAGCGGATCACGGTGAAGGGCTCAATTGCGTTTGTATGGGGAATTTGTGAGCAGCTTTCATGCCAATGCGGGCGTAACGGGGCAAGCCTGGCGACTCAGGGGAGTTCCCGCACTTGGGGTAAACGCAGGCGGCGCGGGCTGCCATCCGCCTGTAAACGCTTCATGTTGCGTAATTCTGCAGCAGGGTAAACGATGAGATCAACCGGCGCGCGCGGGTCGTTGATCAGATAGCGGGGATAGACCAGCCCGCCGTTGTCGGCCGGGCGGTGTTCGCCAGCCTGATAAGGCATGGGGAGTTGCATCAGCAGAAACTCCACCTCTTTCTGGTCGTCGGTAAACAGTTGCAGGTTGATGTCGGCATGGGGGCCTGCCGTTCCGTTGAGCACAGAACCGGTGAGGTGCGGGTCAAACGCCGCCAGTTGTTCCATGTATTCGATTGCGGTTTGCCGCAGCAGGCGCAGCAGCGAGCGGGTTTCGTCTGCCTGGAACAGGGATTGATAGCTGCGCAACGCATCCTCGACCTGCTGGTTGTCGGGCAGGCTGCCACTATCGGGCGCGCCCAGCTGGCGTGCCGCCTTGCGCTTGGCACTGCCATAATCCGGCGCGCCGTTTTCAGCCAGGATACGCGCCGCCGCGTGCGCAATGCGGCGGCGCATGTCCTGGTTTTTCATTGAAACAGCCCTGGTTCGGCGTCGTCCTGGCCGGTTGAGTCGCCCGGTGTTTCCGGGACTCCTTCGGGTTCAACAACGGCTTCATCGCCAGGCTGGAATTCCTGGTAAAAATGTTCGGTCATGCCGGGTGCCGGCGCATCGGTGAGCATTCCCATCAACTCATCAGCCAATCCAGGCACCAGACGCTTGCCCGTGTTCGGGTTGATTTGTACGGTCACGATCCCCGATGGCATGGCCCAGGTTTTTTGGGGCACACCCTTGAGCGCGGAACCCATGAACTTTATCCAGATCGGCAGGGAGGTTTGCGCGCCTGTTTCGCTGCGTCCGAGTGATTTTGGCTGGTCGTAACCCATCCACGATATGGCCACCAGATCGGGGTTGTAGCCGGCAAACCAGGTGTCGCGCGCGTCGTTGGTGGTGCCAGTTTTACCGGCCAGATCGCTGCGTCCCAGCTGGCCGGCACGCGCGGCGGTGCCATATCGCACCACGTCCTGCATCATCGACGTCATCAACCAGGCATTGCGTGGGTCGAGCACCCGCGGCGCCTTGCCGCCGACCACTTGCGGGCTGGCCTGCATCAGCAGGCGGCCATCCTTGTCGGTCACTTTGTCGATCAGATAGGGTTTGACGCCGAAACCGCCATTGGCAAACACGCCATACGCCGCAGCCAGCTGCAGGGGAGTGACGCTGCCCGCGCCCAGTGCCATGGTGAGGTAGGGCGGATGGCGTGCCGGATCGAATCCAAAGCGGCGAATATAGTCACGGGCGTAGTACGGACCGATGCCTTGCAGAATCCGGACCGACACCAGATTGAGCGATTTGGTCAGCGCGCTACGCATCCGCACCGGGCCGCTGCTGCTGCCATCGTAGTTCTTTGGTTCCCAGGCGGTACCGCCCGCTTCTTCGGCAGCCAGCGTCAACGGCGTGTTTTCGATCAGCGTTGCCGGGGTATAGCCTTTTTCCAGCGCGGCTGAATAGACGAAAGGTTTGAAGCTCGATCCGGGCTGCCGCCAAGCCTGCGTGACGTGGTTGAACTTGTTGCGGTTGAAATCAAATCCACCCACCAGCGCGGTAATCGCGCCGTCTTTCGGGTTCAGGGCAACCAGGGCGGCCTCGACATCCGGAAGCTGCACCAATCGCCAGGGTTTCTTTTTGCCTGCAACCTGCACCCGAACCACCGCGCCTGCAGACAACTTTCGCCCCTTTTTTCCCGCGACCCAATTGGCAACCCACTTCAGCGAGTTTCCGCTGATGTCGATGACCTCGCCGTCACGCAGCTGGGCGCGGATCAGTTGGGGACTGGCGCTTATCACCACGGCGGGCAGCATGTCGCTTACCGGTGCAAGCTCTTCCAGCGCATGGGTGATCGCCGCTGAACGGGCATCCTTGTCGGATGGGAGCGGGATGTTTTTTTCTGGCCCACGATAGCCGTGGCGCTGGTCGTAATCGGCAACACCTTGCCAGACTGCCTCATTGGCAGCCTTTTGCTGGGCGCTGCGCAGCGTGGTGACAGCCTTGTAGCCCGAGCTGTAAATCGACTCGCCGTATTTTTCAAACAAGGCCTGGCGCACCATCTCGGCAACAAAATCAGCGTCAACCGTGGTGCGCTGGCGTTCCTGGCGAATCACCAGTTTTTGGTTTACAGCCGCCTGCCGGGTTGGCTCGTCGATGAACTTGAGGGTATACATCCGCTTGAGCACATATTCCTGGCGGGTTTTGGCGCGCGGAAAGTTAACCACCGGGTTATAGCGCGACGGCGCTTTAGGCAGGCCTGCCAGCATGGCGAACTCGGCCAGCGACAATTCCTGTATGGGTTTTCCGAAGTAAGTGCGCGCTGCTGCTGCAAAGCCGTAGGCGCGCTGGCCGAGATAGATCTGATTGATATACAGCTCAAGGATTTTGTCTTTGGACAGGCTGTGCTCGATCTTCATTGCCAGCATGGCTTCGGACAGCTTGCGGGTCAGGGTTTTTTCATTCGACAAAAAGAAATTGCGCGCCACCTGCATGGTGATGGTCGATGCACCTTCCTTGGCGCCGCCAGACAACAGGTTGGATCCCGCTGCGCGCAGGATGCCAAGGGTGTCCACCCCGCCGTGACTATAAAATCGTTCGTCCTCCGCGGCGATGATGGCCTGCTTCATGTAGGCCGGAACCTTGTCGATGGCAATGAATGCGCGACGTTCCTCGCCAAACTCACCGATCAGGGCGCCGTCAGCCGTATAGATCCGCAACGGCAGCTTGGGCTTGTAGTCGGTGAGTGCCTCGAGTGGGGGCAGATTGGGGTAAATCAGCGCGGCGGCCAGCCCAGCAAGCGCTGTGCCGACGACGCCAAGACTAATAAAGAGTGCCAGTGCGTAATGCCACCATTTGGAAAACATCCGATCCCTTTTGTGCAAGCCTAAAGTTTCCGCAGATTATAGGCGTTAGTGGTGTTGGAAATTGGATACAGTTGTTGAGTGCCCGTCTTGCTGACGGGAAAAAACTGTTAAAAACCGTGTGTTGTTGCTAGCATTTAAAAAAATTAACAAGAAAAAGCGCCAACCCACAGAAGCGTAAAGGAAAAACTCTTGCACCTGAATATCAATCTAGACTGGTTGTCCGCCAAGGGGCTGCCCATCCTGGGTCTGGACATCAGTACAACTGCGATCAAGCTGGTCGAGTTGTCTGATGCCGGAAAAGGGATGTTGCGGATCGAGCGCTATGTGATCGAACCCTTGCCCAAGGATGCAGTGATGGATGGCAACATTGCTAATCTTGACCAGGTGGCCGACACCTTGCGTACAGCCTGGAAAAGCCTGGGTTCGCGGGTCAGGAATGTGGCTTTGGCGCTGCCTTCGTCAGCCGTGATCACGAAGAAAATCCTCGCGCCGGCCAGCCTCAGTGGCATCGATCTGGAAAATCAGGTTGAAGCCGAGGCCAATCAGGTCATCCCATTTTCACTGGACGAGGTGAACCTGGATTTTCAGGTGCTGGGTCCCTCTCCCGGCAGCCCCGATGACGTGCAAGTCCTGCTCGCTGCCGCGCGCAAGGAAAAGGTCGAGGATCGGGTGGCAGCCGTGGAAGCAGCCGGCCTCAAGGCGTTGATCATGGACGTTGAGTCGTATGCAACGCAAACCGCCTATGAACAGATAGCGCATCTGATGCCCGGCGGAGGTGCCGGGATCACCGTGGCCATCATCGATGTAGGCGCGCAAAACATGCACATCAATATCCTGCACGACAATGATTCGGTCTACCTGCGCGAGCATGGGTTTGGCGGCAGCCAGCTCAACAATGAAATCGCACGTCGTTACAGCATGAGCAGCGAAGAAGCTGAAAATGCCAAGCGCAAGGGCACGCTACCCGAAAGCTACGACATGGAAGTCTTGCAGCCTTACAGCGAAACGCTGGCGATGGAAATTGGCCGCGCATTGCAGTTGTTCACGACCTCCACCCAGTATCGCAAGGTCGACCAGATTCTGTTGGCGGGTGGCGGTGCCATGATTCCCGGCATCGACGAGGTCGTAGCCCAGCGCACCGGAACCGCGACCATGGTTGTCAATCCGTTTGCCAATATGGCAGTCGGCAGCAAAATCCGGCCACAGGCATTGACCGCCGATGCGCCTTCCCTCTTCGTTGCTTGTGGCCTCGCCATGCGGAGGTTTGACCCCCAATGATCCGCATTAACCTACTCCCCCACCGCGAACTGGCACGTGCTTCACGTCGCCGCCAGTTCACTGTTCTGCTTGGTGTTGCCGTGGCCACGGGTCTTGTGACCGTCGTCCTGGGGCATGCCGTGATCGCTGCGCAGCAGTCGAATCAGGATGCCCGCAATGCTTTCTTGACGCAGGAGATCACTAAACTTGACAGCCAGATTGGCGAAATCAAGAAAATCCGCGAACAGACCCAGGCCTTGCTGGCGCGCAAGCAAGTTGTTGAAACGCTGCAATCCAATCGTACCGAGGTCGTTCATCTGTTCGACCAGATGATCCGCCTGTTGCCCCAGGGCTTGTATCTCAAGTCCTTCAAGCAAGCGGGCGATGTAGTCACCATTACCGGGTATACCCAGTCAAGCGCGCGCGTCTCGACGTTGATGCGTTCGCTGGACGATTCGCCCTGGTTTGAATCAGCCGGTCTGGTCGAAATCAAGGCTGCCACCGTGAACAATCTGCGCGCCAATGAATTTGTTTTGACGGTTAAGCAAACCCGCCAGCAGCTTGACGACGCAACCGATAAGGGGGGCAAAGCATGACCCTTGACGATATCAATCAACTTGATCTGAAAACGCTGGCCGACTGGCCGCTGCCAAGTAAATTGGCCGCGCTGGCGATCTTGTGTGTGGCAATTGTGGCAGCAGGCTGGTGGTTCGACTGGCGGGGCGGCATGGAAACGCTGGAAGTGACCAAGCAAAAGGAAACCGAGCTGCGTGGCGTGTTCACCACCAAGAAAAACCAGGCAATCAATCTGGACGCGTACAAGAAACAACTGGCTGACATTGAGCAGGCGTTTGGTGCGCTGTTGAAACAGCTGCCGAACAAGCAGGAAATGGATGCGTTGATTACCGATGTCAACCAGGCGGGGTTGGGTCGTGGCTTGCAGTTCGAGTTGTTCCGGCCTGAAGCCGAGACAGTGTCCGAGTTTTACGCTGAAACGCCGATTCGCGTCAAAATTACCGGGGGTTATCACGATGCGGCGGCTTTCGTCAGCGACGTGTCCAAGCTGTCACGCATCGTGACCTTGCAGGATATCGTCATGGAACCCGGCAAGGAAGGGGTGCTGAATATGGATGCAGTTGTCAAAACCTATCGCTACCTGGATGACGAAGAAGTAATTGCGAGCAAGAAGCAATCCAAGGAGCAGCCCAAATGAAGCGCTTGCCGATTGTATTTATGGTGTTGGGCTTGAGCGGGTGCGGCGGCGGCAGCATGGACGACCTGCATGCTTTCGTTGCCGAAACCGGCAAGGACATGCAGGGAAAAATCGAGCCGCTGCCTGAGGTGAAGGTCTACGAGCCGTTTACCTATAACGCGTTTGATCTGCCTGACCCTTTCAAGCCAAGGAAGCTGTCGACCGGTGGCGGGGGGGGGATGCAGCCTGATCTCAATCGCCCGAAAGAGCCCCTGGAGGCTTTTTCGCTCGAAACACTGAAGATGGTGGGCGTGTTGTCGAAGAACGGCAGTATCAATGCAGTGGTGAAGACGCCTGATAACGCGATTTATCACGTTAAAAAGGGCAATTACATGGGCCAGAATTTTGGCTTGATCACGCAAATTAGCGAGAGCGAAGTCAGTTTGCGTGAGACTGTTCAGGATAGCGCCGGGGATTGGACCGAGCGCTCCAGCACCCTGATTTTGCAAGAATGATTTGTAGCACTGTATATAAAGAGGCTGACATGAACGCATTGCCGAAGATTGCCCAGAAACTGACCCGTCATCTGTTCGGGTTTGCCCTGCTCACCAGCTTGGCGCTGCCGCTTGCCGTGCGCGCCGCCGACGCGCCGCCTACCAGCAACGCGGTGCAAAGCGTCGAGTCCACTACCCTGCCTGGCGGCAAGGTAATGGTGAGGGTCAAGCTCAAAAAAGCGCTGACAGCAACGCCAGCCGGCTTTACCGTGGGGAATCCACCCCGCATCGCGCTGGACTTGCCTGATACGGGAAATGCCTTGGGGCGTAATACCGTGGAAGCCAATGTGGGTCCGCTGACGAGCGTGAATGTGGTGCAGGCGGGTACGCGTTCGCGTCTGGTGCTGAACCTGAACAAATCGGTCGAATACGATACTCGGATCGATGGCAATCTGCTGTTGATTTCACTGGGTGATACCAGCGTGGGCGTCGCACCGGTGAATGCCAATCCGCGCTTTGCAGAGGCGGCACCCGGCACAGCGGCTCACAGCATTCGTGATGTTGACTTCAGGCGTGGTGCAACGGGTGAGGCGCGTATTGTCACCACATTGTCAGACTCGCAAGCCGGCATCAACATCCGCCAGCAATCCGGCGGTGTAGTGGTTGATTTCATCGGCACCGATTTGCCCAAGTCCCTGCAGCGCCGGATGGATGTCGCTGATTACGGTACGCCGGTGCAGATCATCGAAACCTACAAGCTGGGTGACAACACCCGCATGGTGATTCAGCCCAAGGGCGGTTGGGAGTATTCGGCCTATCAGACTGACAACAACTTCATTGTCGAGGTCAAGAAGAGCGACGATGCCCAGAAGAAAACTGCCGATGGCAAGGTGAAATACACCGGCGAAAAGCTCTCGCTGAACTTCCAGAATGTTGAAGTGCGCTCGGTGCTGCAAGTCATTGCAGACTTTACTGGCCTGAACATCATCGCCAGCGACACCGTGACCGGCAATCTCACCCTGCGGCTGAAAGACGTGCCGTGGGATCAGGCGCTTGAACTCATCATGCAGACCAAGGGCTTGGACAAGCGCCAGAATGGCAACGTGATCTGGATTGCGCCCAAGGATGAACTGCTGACCAAGGAAAAACTCGAGTACGAAGCCCGGTCAGCCGTGGCCGATCTGGAGCCCATGTCCACCGAGTACATCCAGCTCAACTACATGCGGGCGGATGAAGCGCAGACCATGTTGTATGGTTTCTCCATGGGCGCCTTCCTCAACTCGGCAGGCGGTGGCGTCAACTGCTCGGCGCAGGCACAGGGCCTGGGTGGCGGTGCGGTGGCGCAGGCTTCGCAGCAGGGCAAGGGCGACAACGACCAGAAGGTCCTGACCAAGCGCGGCCGTGCGACCTACGAACTGAAAACCAACACGCTGATCATTACGGATACGCCGCGCAAGATTCAGGAGGTGCGTGAACTGCTCACCCGTCTGGATGTGCCTGCGCGTCAGGTCATGATCGAGGCGCGCGTGGTGGTGGCAAACGATGGCTGGAGCCGTGATTTGGGTGCGCGTCTGAGTTTTGCTGCCAGCAATAGCAGCGGTAGCCGGACGTTCAGTGGTGCTGGACAGCTCCTGCCTAATGTCGCCCCTAACTTGATTACCACCCTGATCGACTCGGCCAACGGAAACTTCCTGGACTTGGAGTTACGTGCACTGGAGGAAAACAATCGGGGCAAAGTTATTTCCAACCCGCGTGTGATGACCACGAACCAGAAACCGGCGGTGATCCTTAACGGTACGCAGATTCCCTACATTACGCCGCCTTCGCAATTGGGTGGAGTTAACACGGTGACGTTCAAGGATGCTTTCCTGTGCTTGCTGGTCGATCCACAGATTCTGAACAACGATTCGATCATCCTGACGGTTGAAGTTCAGAAAGACGCGATACGAGAGATCGCGAACATTGGTGACAATCCAGCGATCGACACCAAGCGGATCAAGACCCAGGTGCGTGTGGGTAACGGTGAAACCCTGGTCTTGGGCGGGATTTTTGATGGTGATGAAAATGCGACCACAAGCAAGGTTCCATTCCTGGGGGATATCCCGGGGTTAGGGAATCTGTTCAAGACCACCACAAAGTCGAACAGCAAAACCGAGCTGATCATTTTCCTGACGCCCCGTATCCTCGACGAACGTTTGTCGCTGCGTTAATCGGATCAGCATCCAAAGCGCGGGCTCGTCCCGCGTTTTTTTTCGTTCATTTTTTCCGTCTGCCAGCTTGTCTGGCACACCCGCCGCCAAGGCTGTCGTCCATTACAATGCCGCCATGAGCAAGCAAGACAATCTTTATCTCGTCGGCCTGATGGGTGCAGGTAAAACCACGGTAGGGCGGTTGCTTGCCAAGCATTACGGTTGCGAGTTTTTCGATTCGGATCATGTAATCGAGGCACACACGGGCGTCAAGATTCCGGTCATATTCGAGATCGAGGGCGAAGCGGGCTTCCGCAAGCGCGAGGAAGCAGCGGTTGCCGAACTGACGGCCTTGTCGGGCATTGTGCTGGCTACGGGCGGGGGGGCCATTTTGTCGCCCAGCAACCGCGACACGTTGCGCAGAAATGGCGTCGTGATTTACTTGCATGGAACGCCCGAACACTTGCATGAACGGACCCGGCACGACCGCAGCCGGCCGCTGCTGCAAACCGAAAATCCCCTGGCCCGACTGCGCGAGTTGTATGCGCGGCGTGACCCGCTGTACCGCGAAATAGCCGATATTGTGGTGGATACCGGGCGGCAGAGCGTGTCGGGCATGTTGCGTGTACTTTACGGGAAACTGGATTTGTTACGGAGCGGATTGCCCTCGCCTGACAGGGTGGATTGAATGCGGCGGATCGTCTGCGCATTGTTGATTTTTTGCCTGGCGGCCACGGCCACGGCCATGGCGATCGATTACCACGCGACCCCGGACGATTATCGTCATCTCTTGCGCCGCTTGCAGCCGGGTGACCGTTTGTTGCTGGCACCCGGCGATTACCAGCAGGGTTTGCCGCTACACCATCTGTCAGGACGTGCGGGACAGCCCATCGTCATTGAATCTGGCAACCCGGCCGCGCCGCCGCGTTTTATTGCCCGGCCGCGTGTCAATACCATCAGCCTGGTCGATGTGCGATATGTGAGCGTGCGCGATCTGGAACTCGATGGCCAAAACCAGCCGGTGGATGCAGTCAAGGCAGAAGGCCACAGCCGCTTTGCCGATTTCATCACGCTGGAAAGGCTGTATATCCACGACTATGCCGCGTCGCAGCAGAACGTGGGCATCTCGACCAAGTGCCCGGCATTCGGATGGGTGGTAAAAGGCAACCGTATCGAACGGGTGGGCACCGGCATGTACTTCGGCGATGCTGATGGCTCGGATGCATTTGTCGGCGGGCTCATTGAAGGCAACCGGATCAGTCACACGCGGGGTTACAGCCTTCAGATCAAACATCAAAAAATCCGTGCGGCAGAATACGCGGATCGCCATGACACGGTGATCAGGTACAACGTGTTTTCCAAACAGGGTGCGCCAGCTGGAGCGCAGCCGCGCCCCAATGTCCTGCTGGGGCATTTGCCATTGACCGGGGCGGGCAGCGCGGATCGTTATCTGGTCTACGGCAACCTCTTCTGGCACAACCCCGGCGAAGCCCTGTTGCAGGCGGAAGGCCGGGTTGCGGCCTACGACAATCTGTTCGTCAATGGCAGCGGCGATGCGATTCATATTCAGCCGCACAACGATGTGCCACGCGACATGGCGATTTTTTCCAATACCGTGCTGGCGTCGGGAGACGGGATTCGGGTGCGCCGTGCCGGGAATGCGGCTTATCGTCAGCACGTGATCGGCAATGTGGTGGCAGCCGCCATCCCTTTTCAGGGGGGCGAGACAGCCCACAATCTGGCGCTGGCCTATCGCGCCGATTGCTTGAGCGCCTCCCCGGCTGAGCTGAACCCTTGTTTGCTTGCGGGCCATCCGTCACCGCGCCGCTTGCCTGATGCGCTCGTGCGTGAGTTGGCTGCCTACCCCGGCTGGCAATCAGCCGGCCTTCCAGATGGCGACCCCACTCCAGGTGCACGTCTTCCCGCGGCCTTGGTGCGTACCGTGGGGGCCGCCCCATGAGACACAATACAGCGCCGTCATTCCCGCTTCGTGGTCTGTTGTGGCTGGGTGCGCTGGCCTACACCGTGTTTGTGGTCTACGGCAGTTTGGTGCCGCTGGATTTCCGCGCGTTGCCATGGGGCGAAGCGGTATCGCGATTTTCCGCAATACCGTTTCTTGATCTGGGTATCGGCTCGCGCGCCGACTGGATGGCCAATCTGCTGTTGTTCATTCCGCTGACATTCTTGTGGATGGGGGTGTTGACAGCCGGCGCCAGCACCTTGCGAACCCGTCTTGTCATGCTGGTGCTGATTCCCGCCGCAGCCGCCCTGAGTGTGGGTATCGAGTTTACCCAGCTGTTCTTTCCGCAGCGCACGGTGTCGCAGAACGACATCCTGGCTGAAACCCTGGGGGGCCTCATTGGTGTATTGGTCTGGTGGGGGGCGGGCAGCCGTTTTCTTGAATGGCTGCGTTCCTGGCAACGGCAGCATGCCCGCGCTGCGCTGGCTGAACGCCTGGCCTGGGTGTATCTGGCAGGCGTGCTGGTTTACAACGTCCTGCCGCTCGATCTGACCATCAGCCTGGTCGAGATTTTTCACAAATGGCAGGATGGCAAGGTCAATCTGATTCCGTTTGGCCGGTTGCCGGATGATGCGGCCTATGCACTGTATGAAATCGCCACCGATGCCTTGATCTGGATTCCTTTGGCCTTGTTGTGGCGGCTCGATGGCACACGCAGCACCTGGCGTGTGTGGGGAATGACCCTTGCCACTGCAGCGTTGCTGGAATGCCTGCAGCTGTTTGTTTATTCGCGGGTGAGCGATGTGACGGACCTGTTCACTGCAGCGCTTGGTGCCGCGCTGGGCAGTCTGGTGGGGAGCCGGTTGGCCACGCGCGCCGCGCTGCAGCACCAGCCTCCGCTCTGGGCGAACTGGCTGCCGTTTGCGCTGGCGGCGGGATGGATGGCCGCGTTGTGTTTTGTGTTCTGGTTTCCCTTTGACTTTCGTACCGATGGCGCGTTTGTTAAAAGCCGTCTCGACTTCGTGCAGCGCGTGCCGTTCGAGGTGTATTACTTTGGTACCGAATATCGCGCCATTACCGAGGTCTTGCGCAAGACCCTGTTCTTTGCTCCGCTTGGCGGCCTGCTGGCATGGGGCGTGGCGCGCCAGCCATGGCGCTGGCGCAGTCCGCTGTTTGCCGTGTCGATGCTGGTGCTGGCGGGGATGCCTGTCCTGATCGAGCTGGGGCAGGTGATGCTGCCGCACAAAATTGCTGACACCACCGATTTTTTGCTGGCCTGGCTGGGTGGGCTGGCGGGTTATGGCGTGGCGCGACGCATGGCGCGGGCGCCGCGCCAGCTTGTGCCCCAGCAAAAAACCGTGACCCGGGAAGTTGCGCCCGTCGCGCCCGTCGCGCCTCAACCCGCAGTGCGCGGCTACTTTTACCTGGTGCTGGGCGGTTTGAGCCTGTTGTTTTGGGGCGCAGCACATGCTCCCTTCATCCCCTACAACGTGCGTGAGCTGTTGGGGCAGGATGCCCACTGGTGGGCTGCGCCGTTGCTTGCGCTGGCATGCATCTGGCTGGCCGTGTGGCCCTTGTGGCTGGCACGGCGCAAGGTGTCAGGCGGCACGCGTACCGGGCAAGTGCTGCTTGGCTTGGTGTTTTATGGTGTTGTCGTGTTTGGGCTGCTATGGACGGCGGTGCCGGTTGAAAGCCTGCATGATCTGGTCGGCAGCCCGGTGCTGAACTGGCCGGGACAGTGGGAAACCGGGCTGCGCTGGGTGGCACTGGCGGCGGTGCCCGGTGCCTTGCTGTATCTGGCCGCGCAAACGGTGCGCCGCTGGCGTGGAAAGCGTCTGGGTGCGTTGCATTTTTGGGCGGCGCTTCCGGTGCTGCTGTTGGCTTACTGGGGCGTAATGATCGAAGCCGCGACCGACAACCTGACCGAGCTTATCGCCACCCCGCAGCCGCTTGCCTTTACCGCATTATGTGTCTGGCTCTACAGCCTGTTTGCCGTTGCGGCTTTGTTTGCCTCTCCCGTGAGCAAAGCACAGCGCAGTGCACGCTTGATCGGATTGCTGATCTCGCTCCCCCTGGCTATCGGGTTGTTGCACCTTGGGCTGGCAGATGAAATCGATAAATATGGCCAGCAGTTTTCAGCGCTGCAGTTTCTGTTGAGCAGCGATCGCCAGCATTACGCATCCCAGCCTGTCATCTGGCTGCGTTACAGTGTGTTGCACACGCTTGTCATTGCAACGCTTGCCTTCATACAATGGCCGTTCTTCCGTTCCGCACCCTCCCAGCGTCCCCTCTCTCATGGCCCTGATTGATGTCTTTAATGGCGATGCCGATGGCATCTGCGCACTGCACCAACTGCGCCTGGACCACCCCGCCGAGTCCGAACTGGTGACCGGCCCCAAACGCGACATCAGCCTGCTGAAACGGGTCAAGGCGCAGGCAGGCGATCAGGTCACCGTACTCGACATTGCGCTGTCGAAAAACCGCGAGGCGCTAGACGGCTTGCTCGAAGCCGGCGCGCAGGTGCGGTATTTCGACCACCACCAGCCAGGCGACATACCCGTTCACCCGCATTTCGAACCGCACATCGACACCGATGCCAACGTCTGCACCAGTCTGCTGGTGAATCAGTTTCTGGGCGGCAAACAATTGGCGTGGGCAGTAGTCGCTGCGTTTGGCGACAACCTGGCCGATGCCGCGCGTCAGGCTGCCTTGCCGCTGGGATGGTCCGCCGATCAACTGGCGCACTTGCAGTCGCTGGGCGAATGCCTCAACTACAACGGCTATGGCGAAACGCTCGATGATCTGTTTTTCGATCCCGCCGAGTTGTATCGTCAGCTGCGCCCCTATGCCGACCCTTTTGCCTTCATCGCCGAGTCGGCGGCGTATCAAACGCTCAAAACGGGTTACCAGAGCGACATGGCGCGCGCCGTTGCCGTCAATGCGGCGGAGGCGCGCGCCAGCGGCCGTATTTTCATGCTGCCCGCTGAAAAGTGGGCGCGGCGGATTTCCGGCGTGTTTGGCAACCAGCTCGCGGTCGAGTCGCCCACGCAGGCACATGCCGTGCTCACGGCCAAAGCAGATGGCGGCTATGTGGTGAGCGTGCGCGCACCGATGGTGGCCAAATCGGGGGCTGACACCCTGTGCAGTCAGTTTGAAACCGGCGGTGGGCGCAAAGGCGCGGCCGGCATCAACCACCTGCCCGAAGCCGAGCTCGGTCGCTTCAATGCGGCTTTTTTCGACATTTATCGCTGAACTCCGGAATCGACATGAACCAGCTCATTGCACCTTACGGCGGCACCCTCATCAACCTGATCGACCCGGCTAAAAGTGAATCGCTCAAGCAGGAAGCGCTCAGTCTGCCCTCGCTCGATCTCGACTGGCGCCAGCAATGCGAGCTTGAAATGCTGATGAGCGGCGCCTACTCGCCGCTCAGCGGATTCATGACGCGCGCGCAATGCGCAAGCGTTGAATCCCGGCAGCAACTCGACGATGGGACTTTCTGGCCGCTGCCGGTTACGCTGATCTGCAACCCCAAAAATGCCGCCACATTGAAAGCGGGGGATCGTGTCGCCCTGCGCGACGGCGAAGGCTTCATGCTGGCCGTCCTCACGCTGAGCGAGGTGTGGGAAGAAGCGGGCGTCTGGCACCTGGGCGGCGCACTGGAGGGCGTTGCGCTGCCGCCGCATCCCGACTTTTCGAACCTGCGCGCCACCCCCGCCGAGCTGCGCGCGCTGTTCAGCCGCCGTGGTTGGCGTCGCGTGGTGGCGTGGCAGGCGCGTCAACCGATGCATCGCGCGCAGTATGAGTTTTGCCTGAAAACCGCGATCGAAAGCGAAGCCAATCTGCTGCTGCATCCGCAGGCGGGTGGCGACATTACCGATGCCCCGGCGTACTTTGGGCTGGTGCGCAGCTTTATCACCATCCGTGAGCGCTTTCCTGCGGCGTCCACCCAGTTGTCTCTGCTGCCGGCGCCGCCGCGCGAAGCAAGTGTGCGCGCGCTGTTGCTGCGCGCCATCGTTGCCCGCAATTACGGCTGTGGTCTGTTGATCGCAGGGGGGGAACATCAGCCCGACGGCGATTGCCGTCGCGGTGCCGACCTCAGCCGGCCCACCGCCGATTTGCCGATAGCCGAGCTGGCGGAAAAAGTCGGCGTGCGCCTGATTGCTTATCCACGCATGGTGTATGTAGAGGATCGCGCCGAGCACCTGCCTGAAGCCGATGCCCCGGCAGGTGCACGCACGCTCACCTTGTCCGGCGACGAGTTTCAGCGCCGCATGCAGGCCGGGTTGAAAATACCTGACTGGTACAGCTTCCCCGAAGTGCTGGCCGAACTGCATCGGCAAACCCCGCCGCGCGACCGGCAGGGCTTTACCGTGTTTTTCACCGGCTTGTCGGGTGCAGGGAAATCCACCCTGGCGCGTTCGCTGGCAGCGCGGCTGATGGAAATGGGCGGTCGCTGCGTCACCCTGCTCGACGGCGATATCGTGCGTCGCCATTTGTCATCCGAGCTGGGCTTTACCAAGGCGCACCGCGACATCAATGTGCGCCGCATCGGCTTCGTTGCAAGTGAAATCACCAAGAATCGCGGTATTGCGATTTGCGCGCCGATTGCGCCTTACCGTCAGACCCGCCGCGACGTCCGCAGCATGATTGAAGCCGTCGGTGGCTTCGTCGAAGTCCACGTTGCCACGCCGATCGAAACCTGCGAAGGCCGCGACCGCAAGGGGTTGTATGCCAAGGCGCGGGCAGGGCTGATTCCGGAGTTCACCGGTGTGTCTGATCCCTATGAGATTCCGGAGAAACCGGAGCTGGCGATCGACACCACCGGACTCGGTATCGACGAAGCCGTGCAGCAGATCTTGCTCAAGCTGGAGCACGAAGGCTATCTGCGCTGATCAGGGAGTTGGTGTAAAAAAAGCCGACGCAATGCGTCGGCTTTTTTGTGGGGCAGGAAAGCGCTATCAGGCAGCTTTGCGGCGGCGTGCAACGCCCATGCCCAACACGCCCAGACCCAGCAGCGCAAGCGTGGCCGGTTCGGGCACGCCATTGTCGACATCCGGAATCTGTGCACCGAAACCATCCAGGTAGACGTAGCCGAGGTGAGCCGTCGGGTCACAGTCGGTAGCCAGCACCGTCAGGCGGAAATCATGTCCTTGCAGCGAGCTGTCGATTGCCAGCTGTTCAATCTGCCATACCGGTGTGTAGTAATAGGAGCCAGCCTGGCTGAATCGGCCATCGACCGCACTGAATTCAGCGCTGTAAATGCGGGAAATGATGTCAATGCCCGTCGTCAGATCGGTCAGCTGGATTTTCATGCCGGCGGCCTGCTCGGCACTGTGGGCGCCTTCGAGCACGGACATCCAGGCAAAGAAAATGTTGGACTCGGTGTAATTGGTAACCGTCTGGCTGACAACGGAAAGATGGCCACCATCAAAGGTGTTTTCCACGCGGTACGCGTAATTGCCCGAATAAACGGTGTTCGCCATTGATGCGCCGATGATCGGATCAAGGCCGGACGTAACAACTGCAGAGCGCCCCGTTGCACCGTTCAGGTAGGTACTGGGGTTTAGCGTGCTCAAATTGCCGTTGCGCGTGGCCGTGCCGACGGACCAACTATTGGTGTTGCCGTCTTCAAAGCCGCCATTGACAAATGCCGCGGAGAAAGCCGGGCCGGAGACCATCAGGGAGAGGGTCAGGGCTATTGTGGTTTTTTTCATGAGGTTGCTCCCAGGTGTGTATGAATAAAAATCAGCAGGGTTTGGAATGGCTAACGGAGATGTTTTAACTTCGAAGCGTTCTCCAGGGCGCCCTGATCACAGAAAGAGCAGACAGGAGCCGCGCCGTACCTGACATGAATAAAGCATTGACCATGCCAGAAAGAGCGTTCTGTTATTAAATGTATTTAATAACAATGTGTTGCGTGATTTTTGTGGGGTGGTACAGCGTCGATTAACCAGCAGCATCACCCATGCTGTAAAAAAAACCGACAGCAGGTGGGTATATTTTGAGAGAACTGGAGATGCATTTACGCGGACTCCGGAAATTCGATTTGGCGTGGCCTTGCCGGGGTGGAATCAGGTCTGGTCACGACATCTTCGCCAAGGTGGCCCCTGAGGACAGGCAGCCCTGAAAGCCTGACCGGAGGGTATCAAGTGTGGTGACGCAGAGGCCGGCAGCCTCCGAAAAGGCGTGGCATCAGCGAACCGGCGATCATGCCTGCTGCACTGGCCAGCAAGCCAATAAACTGCGGCGGCAAAGCGGCTTCGGGCGCAATGAGTTCCATCGCGATCCAGGTCGTCAGGCCCAGCACGATAGACAAGCCGGCGCCGGCATTGTTGGCGCGCTTCCAGTAGAGTCCCGCCACCAGCGGCACGAAGGCGCAGGCCAGCGTGATCTTGTAGGCGTTGGCGACCATGGTGTGGATGCTGGTTTCGCTTTGCAGCGACCACAGCGAGTAGACGACGACCAGCAGGGTGAAGACGACGACGACGCTGCGGGTGATCCACAGCAGTTTTGTCTGGCTCAAGAGGTGGTGCGGCATGAACTCCTTGATGATGTTTTCCGAAATGGTGACGGAAGGTGCGAGCAGGGTGCCGGAGGCGGTGGACATGATGACTGAGAGCAGGGCACCGTAAAAAATGATCTGCGCGTACAGCGGCAAATGGGCTTTGACGAAAGCGGGCAGCACCTGCTGCGCGTCTTCTGCCAGCAGGCTGGTGGTCAGTACCGGGTCAACCAGGGTCGCGGCGTAGGTAAGATAGATTGGCACGGCGGCGAAGGCGAAATACAGCACGCCGCCGATGATGGTACCCCACACGGCGATACGCTCGTTTTTCGAGGCGTTGGCGCGCTGGAATACGTCCTGCTGCGGAATCGAACCGAGCCCCATGGTCAGTAGGCCGGCGATGAAGGTGACAATCGCCGCCCATTCCAGCGGCGGCCAGAAGCTGAGTTTTCCTGCTGCCGCGGCATGCGCGATTACCGGTGCAATTCCATTGACGGCGGGTAGGTCGCCCACCAGTTTCGCGATCCATAACAAGCCGGCGACGATCACCGTCATTTGCACCAGCGTGGTCAGCGCTACCGACCACATGCCGCCGAACAGGGTGTACAGCAGCACGACAGCCGCGCCAATGTAGATGCCCTGTGCCTGGGTGATGATGCCGTCGGACAGCACGTTGAACACCAGTCCCAGCGCCACCACCTGCGCCGACACCCAGCCCAGATAGGACAGTGCAATCGCCAGCGAAATCACCATCTCGACCGGCCGGTTGTAGCGCTCGCGGAAATAGTCGCCCAGCGTCAGCAGCTTCATGCGATAGAGCCGGCGGGCGAAAAACAGGCCGAACAGGATCAGCGCGAGCGAGGCGCCGAACGGATCGGCAATCGTGCCACTGAGGTTCTCCTCGAGAAAGGTGGCGGGGATGCCGAGCACGGTTTCGGCGCCGAACCAGGTGGCGAACACCATCGCCACGACCACGATCATTGGCAGAGAGCGTCCGGCGGTGATGTAGTCGCTGGCGGAGTGGACCTTGGTCGCGGCGTAGAAACCGATGCCGAGCGAGACGATGAGATAGGCAATGACGAAGCCGATCAGCATGGCGAGTCCTTATCGCAGAATGAAGTAAAGGGCGGCAGCCGTTAAGGTGGCGAGCAGACCGGCGATGACACCGAGCCAGCGGTTGCGGGCGTGTTGTTGCTGCAACATGAGGAGGAGGCCGGTTTCCAGCTGCGCCAGGCGGTTTTCGTTCAGGGCCTGATGCGCCAGGCGCGGCAGTTGCGGCAGCAAGGCGGCCCACTTGGGGGCTTCGGTCTTGAGGTTGTTGATCAGGGCGCGCCAGCCCATTTGCTCGTTCATCCAGCGTTCGAGAAAGGGCTTGGCGGTTTTCCACAGGTCGAGCTCGGGGTCGAGCTGACGGCCGAGCCCCTCGATATTGAGCAGGGTTTTCTGCAATAAAACCAGCTGCGGCTGAATTTCCACATTGAAGCGGCGCGAGGCCTGGAACAGCTGCAGCAGCACGCGGCCAAAGGAAATATCCTTCAGCGGGCGGTCGAACACCGGCTCGCACACGGCGCGCACCGCGGCTTCGAGCTCGTCGATGCGGGTATCGGCCGGCACCCAGCCGGATTCCAGGTGTGCCAGCGCTACGCCTTTGTAGTCGCGCTGGAAAAAGGCGAGGAAATTGCGCGCGAGGTATTGCTTGTCGACCTCGGTCAGCGTGCCCATGATGCCGAAATCGAGTGCGATGTATTGCTCGGAGCCGGCGCGTACCAGGATGTTTCCGGGGTGCATGTCGGCGTGAAAAAAGCCGTCGCGGATGGCATGGCGCAAAAAGCTCTGCAACAAATGCGCCGCCAGCGCCTTGCGGTCGAGATCGGCCGCCCTGACCGCCGCCTTGTCGGTCAGGGGAATGCCCTCGATCCAGCTCGTGGTCAAAACATTGGGCGCAATCTGATCCCAGCGCAGGTCCGGCAGCACGAA
>JAHJRA010000020.1:0-5688 GCA_018831045.1 Gammaproteobacteria bacterium
ATCGTGCCGGCGGAGGCCTGGCTGCTCGACAACTTCTACCTGATCGAGCAGCAGATCACGCTGGCGCGTCGGCACCTGCCGCGCGGATACAGCCGCCAGTTGCCACGGCTGGCCGATGGCCCGTCGGCCGGATTCCCCCGCATCTACGACCTGGCGCTGGAGCTGATCTCGCACATGGACGGCCGCGTCGACAGCGACAATGCCACCCAGTTCATCGCCGCCTACCAGACCGTCGAACCCCTGAGGCTGGGCGAGTTGTGGGCCTTCCCGATCATGTTGCAGCTGGCGCTGCTGGAGAACCTGCGCCGGGTCGGGGTGCGCATCGCCCAGCGGCGCGAGGAGCGCGATGCGGCCATCAACTGGGCCGACCGCATGCTTGCCACGGCCGAAAGCGAACCGAAGCAACTGATCCACTTGCTGGCCGAATTTGCCTACGCCGATGTGCCGCTGACCGCGCCGTTCGTGGAAGAGTTTTACGACCGGCTCCAGGCGCAGGGTCCCGCCATGGCCTTCGTCCAAACCTGGGTCGAGCAGAAACTGCTCGAACAGGGGGTGACCGCAGCCGAGCTGTCGGAAGCAGCCGGCCGCACCGCCGCCGCCAACCAGATATCCATTGCCAACAGCATCGGCAGCCTGCGCTTCATCGGCGCCATGGACTGGAAGCAGTACGTCGAGTCGCTCAGCGTCGTCGAACAGACCTTGCGCGAAGACCCGATGGAAAGCTATCCCGGCCAGGATTTCGCCACCCGCGACCGCTACCGGCATGCCATCGAAGACATCGCGCGCGGCAGCACGTGCAGCGAAATGGCGGTGGCACGCGAAGCCATTGTGCTTGCGCAGGCAGCTGCCGCGCAGCTGGGTGTCCACGACCGAAGCGCGCATGTCGGCTACTACCTGATCGACCGGGGACGGCCACAGCTGGAGCGTGCGGTCGGCTGCCGGCTGTCATTGAAATCCCACATCAGGCGAGCGGGCCGGCGTGTCCGCCTGCCGCTCTATCTCGGCGCCATCCTGCTGCTCACACTGCTCGCGACAGCAGTCGTGCTGTCCGCGCTCGGCCTCGATCCGGGCGGGTTCGATCCGGGTGACTGGCGGGCCGGGTTGTTTGCGCTTCCCCTCCTCATCGCTGCCTCGGCGCTGGCCATCTCGCTGGTGAACCTGCTGGTCACGCTCATCCTGTCGCCACGTGCCTTGCCGCGCATGGATTTTTCAAGGGGGATACCGAACAGTCACCGTACCATGGTGATCGTCCCCACCCTGCTGACGAGCCCGCAGGACGTCGATGATCTGCTCGAGGCGATGGAGATCCGCTATCTCGGCAATCGCGACCCCAATCTGTTCTTTGCGCTGCTGACGGATTTTCGTGACGCGGCCGAACAAACGCTGCCGGATGATGCCGCCTTGCTCGCCTACGCGCGCGCCGCCGTCGAGACGCTCAACGCGACCTACGACGAGGATCGGCCCTGTGTCTTCTATCTGTTTCACCGGCCACGGGTGTGGAATCCGTTCGAGCGGGTGTGGATGGGCTACGAGCGCAAACGTGGCAAGCTCGAGCAGTTCAATGCCCGGCTCAGGGGCGAGGCGCACACGGCCTTTTCGGAGATCGTCGGCGACCCGTCCATTCTCGGGTCGATCCAGTACGTCATCACCCTGGATACCGACACGCAGCTGCCGCGCGACGCGGCGCGCACCCTGGTCGGCAACCTCGCCCACCCGCTCAACCGGCCGGTCTTTGACGCCGCCAAGGGCCGCATTGTCGAAGGCTACGCGATCCTGCAACCGCGCGCCTCGATCAGCCTGACCAGCGCAGGCCAGTCACGCTTTACCAAGCTGTTCGCGGGTGACTCCGGGCTCGATCCCTACACGCGCGAAGTGTCGGATGTCTACCAGGATGTGTTCGGCGAAGGCTCCTTCATCGGCAAGGGCATCTACGACGTCGACGCATTTCGCCAGGCGGTCGACGGACGCTTTCCCGAGAATCTCATTCTCAGTCATGACCTGCTGGAAAGCGGCTATGCACGCTCGGCCCTGGTGACCGATGTCGAACTCATCGAAGAGCATCCGGCCAGTGTCGTCATCGACGCCAGCCGGCGCCACCGCTGGATACGCGGCGACTGGCAGCTGGCCGGCTGGCTGCTGCCGCGCGTGCCCGGTGCGCCTGGCCCGAGTGGCGCAAAAGGAAAGCGGCAAGCCAACCCGCTCTCGGCGCTGTCGCTGTGGAAGATTTTTGACAACCTGCGGCGCAGCCTGGTCGCACCGGCGCTGCTTGCCTTGCTGGCGACAGGATGGCTGCTGGGCCCGGGTCACCCCGGGGTGTGGGTCCTGCTGATCGTGACCGTGATAGCCCTGCCCACGCTGCTGTCCACCGCGATTGAGCTGGTCCGCAAGCCGGAGGAGCGCGACTGGCTGGTGCATCTGAGCCTGACCAGCAAATCCGCGGGCCAGCCGCTCATGCTCGCGGTGCTGAGCCTGGCCTTTTTGCCCTACGACACGCTGATTTCACTCGGGGCAATTGCGCGCTCGGGGGGTCGGATGCTGCTCACGCGACGCGGCCTGTTGCTGTGGCAACTGCCTTCCTACGCACGCCGCAACGCGCGCCGCTCACTGACCGGCTTTTTCCGGGAAATGTGGATCGCGCCGGCTCTCGCGCTGGTGCTGGGGGTGGCGTTGGTCATGGAGGCGAGGAGCCCGGGAACGTGGTGGGTCGCAGCACCCTTGCTGTTGCTGTGGCTGCTGTCGCCTGTCGCCGGTTGGTGGATCAGCCAGCTGCTGACCGCGCCCGTCCCGGATCTGGGCGTCGATCAACGGGCCTTTCTGCGGACGTCGGCCCGGATGACAACTGGCTGCCGCCCGACAACTTCCAGGAATATCCGGCGCCGGCCATCGCCTCACGCACCTCGCCCACCAACATCGGCATGGCCCTGCTGGCCGACCTGGCGGCGGTCGATTTCGGTTACATCACGGCTGGAGAATGCCTGCAGCGCATCGGCAACACCCTGGCCTCGATGGAAAAGCTGGAACGCTATCGCGGCCACCTTTTCAACTGGTACGACACCCGCACGCTGCAACCACTCCACCCGCAATACGTCTCGTCGGTAGACAGCGGCAACCTGGCCGGCAGCCTGCTCACCCTGCAGGCGGGCCTGGCCGAGTTGAAACATCAACCGGTGCTGTCATCCAACGCGCTGCAGGGGCTGCAGGACACCCTGCAGGTGCTGGCCGACCAGCTGCCCGCCTCCCCCGCCCCCGAACTGGCGAAAAAGATCGGCTTGCTGCAGGACAGCCTGCGCGCACTCATGCTGGACGGGCCGCCACAGACGCTGATCGCCGCCACCAGCGCGCTGAACGAGATTCACCGCGTCGGCGGCGAGCTGCTTGGCTGGCTGCCGACGGATATCGGTATCGAGGACGAGCTGTATTACTGGACGCGCGCCTTCGAGCTGCAGCTGCATGCGTTGCGCGACGAGCTGGCAACCCTGGTGCCCGAGCCGTGGCAGGGCAGCGGCATTCCGACCCGGATGGAACTGGCCGCCGCGGGTGCGGCCAGCGCAGGCGCACTGACGCAGCTCGGCCTCATCGATGAGCTGATGAACCGTTGCCGCGCACTGGCGGTGATGGATTTCGAGTTTCTCTACGATGCTGGCTGTGGCCTGTTGGCTATCGGCTATGACGTCGGCGAACGGCGCCGCGATCCGTCCTGCTACGATCTGCTGGCATCGGAAGCGCGCCTGGCCAGTTTTCTGCTGATCGCCCAGGGACAGGTTCCGCAGAAACACTGGTTCGCGCTCGGCCGCCTGCTGACCAGTCACGGTGGCGACGTCAGCCTGATTTCGTGGAGCGGCTCGATGTTCGAGTACCTGATGCCACAGCTGATCATGCCGAGCTACCCGAACACCCTGCTGGAGCAGACCTGCAAGGCCGCGGTATCGCGCCAGATCGAATACGGCAAGCAACGCGCGGTGCCGTGGGGGATTTCCGAGTCCTGCTACAACGCCACCGACATGCATCAGGTCTACCAGTACCGTGCGTTCGGCGTGCCCGGGCTGGGTTTCAAACGCGGGCTGGGCGACGATCTAGTCATCGCGCCCTACGCCACCGCCCTGGCCTTGACGGTGATGCCGAACGAAGCATGCCGCAACCTGCAGACGCTGGCGGAACATGGCTTTCTGGGCGCCTACGGCTTCTACGAGGCGGTCGATTACACACCGTCGCGGGTGCCGCGCGGCAAGCCGCACGCCATCGTGCGGGCGTTCATGGCGCACCACCAGGGCATGAGCCTGCTGGCCTTTGCGCATGTCCTGCTCGACCAGCCGATGCAGCGCCGCTTCATGTCCGACCCACTCGCGCGGGCGACCGAACTGCTGCTGCAGGAGCGCGTGCCGAAAAAGGGTGCCACCCTGCACCCGCACGCGGCCGAAGTCAGCGCCGCCGCCCATCCACCCAGCGCAGACGTCGGCTCGATCATGCGCGTGTTCACCATCACCAACACGCAACTTCCCGAAGTTCACCTGTTGTCGAATGGCCGCTACCACGTCATGGCGACCCATGCCGGCGGCAGTACCAGCCGCTGGCGCGACCTCGCCATTACCCGCTGGCGCGAGGATGCCACCGTCGATGGCTGGGGCACCTTCATCTACCTGCGCGACCGCGACAGCGGCAAGTACTGGTCGGCTGCGCATCAACCCACGCTGCGCCCTGCCGATCACTACGAAGCCATCTTCGTGCAGGCGCGCGCCGAATACCGGCGGCGCGATCAGGCGATCGAAGCGCACACCGAGATCAGCGTGTCCCCCGAGGACGACGTCGAGATCCGCCGCGTCACGCTCACCAACCAGTCGTCCCGCCCCCGTCACATCGAGGTGACGAGCTACGCGGAAGTGGTGCTGGCGCCGTTGAATGCCGACCTCGCGCATCGCGCCTTCAGCAACCTGTTCGTGCAGACCGAAATCCTGCCCGGGCAACAGGCGATCCTCTGTACCCGGCGTCCGCGCACGCCGGGCGAGCAGGTGCCGTGGATGTTTCACCTGCTGGCCGCTCCCGGCGTCGTCGCCGACGCGCCGTCCTACGAGACCGACCGTGCCCGCTTCATCGGCCGCGGCCGCACCGCAGCCAACCCGGTGGTGCTGGACCGCAGCGACCGCCCGTCAACCCTGTCGAATACGGATGGCTCAGTGCTCGATCCCGTCGTGGCGATCCGCCGCACCGTCACCCTGTCACCCGATGAATCGGCAACGGTGCAGATCATCTCCGGCATCGCAGACACGCGCGAGGCCGCCCTGGCCCTGGTGGAGAAATACTGCGACCGCCACTTCGTCGAGCGCGCGTTCGAGATGGCCTGGTTCCAGAGCCAGGAGGTGCTGCGCCATCTCAACGCGACCGAAGCCGATGCCCAGGTCTTTGGCCGCCTGGCCAGTTCCGTCATTTACGGCAACGCCATGCGCCGCGCCGCGCCCGGCATCATTGCCCGCAACCAGCTCGGGCAGTCCGGGCTGTGGCGCTTCGGCATCTCGGGCGATCTGCCGATCGTCAAGCTGCGCATCGGCGACCTCAACCGCATCGACCTGGTCAAGCAGGTGCTGCAAGCGCATGCCTATTGGCGCATGAAGGGCCTGACTGCCGACCTGGTGATCATCAACGAGGATTTCTCGGGCTACCGGGCGGTGCTGCAGGACCTGATCATGGGGCTGA
>JAHJRA010000021.1:0-161580 GCA_018831045.1 Gammaproteobacteria bacterium
CGCTCACAAAAATCAATCAACATTACAAAAGCGGGGCGAGTTCTTTGACGCCCACCCGGCAGGCTCGATTTCCGGGGTTTCGGGGATGAGCGGGGTCGCCTTTTCTTTGGTTACTTTCTTTTGGCGAAACCAAAAGAAAGTAACTAGCCGCCGGGCTACCCCCGGCCAACGGTCAGTAGCCAGGCAACGGCAACACCAATCCCCACCCCCGCTCCACCCTCATGGATAATCCCAGCCAAACACAGCCAGGCCACTCCACCCTACACCCCGCCTCATGCCAAGCCCCCTCAACATCGCCGAAGCCCTCTCCCCCGCCCATTCTGCGGTAGTGGAAGCCTGCGCCGGCAGCGGTAAAACCTGGCTGCTGGTGTCGCGCATGATCCGTCTGCTGCTGGCGGGCGCGCCGCCGTCGGAGCTGCTGGCGATCACCTTCACGCGCAAGGCGGCGCAGGAAATGACCGACCGGCTTCACGAGTGGCTGCGGCTGCTGGCGCTGGCGGACGACGCGACGGTGCGCGATTTTTTACACCAGCGCGCCGTGCCCGACGACGAGATCGAGGCGCTGTTGCCGCGCGCGCGCGGGCTGCTGGAAACGGTGCTGACGGCGATTCCGGGGCCGACGGTGACGACCTTTCACGGCTGGTTTCTCGATCTGCTGAAACGCGCGCCGATGGAATTTGGCGTGCCGTGGGGGGCGCCGCTGCTGGAGCGTCCCAGCCAGCTGGAGGGCGAGGTGCGCGACCGGCTGCTGGCGCAGTGCGCAGCGGCGCCCGAATCGCCCAATGGCGTGGCTTTGCTGGCGCTGCTGGACGACATCGGCGAACACAATCTGCATGCCTTGCTGCGGCGTTTTTTGCAGGCGCGGGCGGAGTGGTGGGCGTATACCGCGGGCCAGCCCAACCCGGTGGCGTATGCGCTGGAACAGTTGCGCTCCGGTTTGCACCCCGATCTGGATGCCGACCCGATAGCCGCTTTCTGGGCGGACGAATTGATGCTGGCTCGAATCAAGCGGGTGGGACTGGGACTGGAAAAAGGCAGCGATGCCGAGTTCAAGAACAGCGCAGCGATCCAGCAGGCGCTGGCGGCGACGGACTTCGACGGCCTGTGCGGGCTGATCCTGAAAAAAGATGGCGGACGGCGGCTGAAAAAAGCCAACGCGCCCACGCTCAAAGCCATGGGCGCGGAGGCCGACACGTTTCTGCGCGATTACGAGACACTGGAAATCGCATTTGAAACCATCTCCGCGATCCAGACCGACCAGCGCATCTGGGCGCTCAACCGCCACGGCCTGCAACTCGGCCACGCGCTGCTCGCGGCGTATCAGGATGCCAAGTCGCAGCAGGGCGTGATCGATTTTGCCGATGCCGAGTGGCAGGCCTGCCGCCTGCTGCAAAGCGAGGAGCACGCGCCGGGGCTGGCACTGAAGCTGGATGCGCGCTATCGCCATTTGCTGCTCGACGAGTTCCAGGACACCAATCCGCTGCAGTGGCAGGCGCTGTCGACCTGGCTGACGGCGGCGCGCGAGGCCGACAGCGACATGACAGTGTTCATGGTGGGCGACCCCAAGCAGGCGATCTACCGTTTCCGCCGCGGCGAGGCGCGCGTGTTCACTGCCGCGGCGGAATTTTTGCGCACCCATTTCGACGCGCCGCTGTTCAGCACCACCATGACGCGGCGGCTGTCGCCGGCGGTAGTACAGGCACTCAACCCGGTGTTCGCCGGAGTCGGGGGCTTTGCGCCGCACCGCCACGCGCCCGCCAATGAATCCCGCCCCGGCGCGCTGCGCTGCCTGCCGATCAGCGTGGAAAAAGCCGAAGCCCCGACGACACATACCTTGCGCAATCCGCTCACCACGCCGCTCGAAGAAGCCGCCGACCGCGCGGTGCATGTCGAGGCCGCCCGCTTTGCCGGCGTGCTGCGCGACGACATTCTTGGGCGCTGGGGCGTAACGGACAAACAGGGCACGCACCCCGCCCGCCCCGGCGACGTGATGGCGCTGGTGAAAAAGCGCACCCATCTGGCCGTGTACGAACGCGAACTGAACAAGGCGGGCATTCCCTTCATCACCTCGCGGCGCGGCGGCCTGCTGCACGCGCTGGAGGCGCAGGATCTGATCGCGCTGTTGGAAACCCTGCTGCTGCCGCACGCCGAGCTGAAGCTGGCGCATGCGCTGAAGAGCCCGCTGTTCGGCTGCAGCGACGACGACCTGCTGCGCCTGTTTAGTGTGCAGGCCGGCGACGACAGCCGCGGCTGGGCGCGGCTGGTCAGGCTGTCGGCCGATGCGGACTGCCCGCCCGCCCTCGCGCGCGCGGCGCAACTGCTCGATGGCTGGCGCGCGCAGCTGGGCGCGCTGCCGGTGCACGACCTGCTCGACCGCATCTATTTCGAGGGCGACCTGGAAGCGCGCTACGCCGCTGCGGCCCCCGCGGCGATGCGACCGCAGATTGCCGCCAACCTGCGCGCCTTCATGCAGCTGGCACTGACCCAGGGCGCCGGGCGCTACCCGACGCTGGCCGGTTTCATCCGCGAGCTGGCCTCGCTGATCGATGACAGCGACGCCGCGCCCGGCGAGGGGCTGGCGGCGGACGGCGCCAACGCGGTGCGGCTGCTTACCATTCATGGCTCAAAGGGGCTGGAGGCGCCGATCGTCTGGCTGCTCGGCGGCAGCGACCATGCACGCGGCGACAGCTACGCGGTGCTGGCGCCGTGGCCGCCCACGGCGGCGCAGCCCGAACACTTTTCCCTGTTCGGCAAACTGGACGACCACGGCGCATGGCGCGAACGCTGGTTTGCCGAGGAAGCCGAACTGGCACAGCGCGAATCCGACAACCTGCTGTATGTGGCGCTCACCCGCGCCGAGCAGGGCCTGATCGTCAGCGGCGATGCGGCGAAAAATGCCTGGCTGCAGCGCGTCGATGCGGCGTGGCAGGACATGGCGCTGCCGTCCGATCTGCCGCCTGCTGCCGCATCGGCGCCGCCGCCGCTGCCCGCTGCGTTGCCGCGCATGCACGCGCCTGCGGTCGGAGAGCGGCTGGCGCCAGTCGCCGCCAATCCTGCCGCCGCCAGCGGCGAACTGTTTCACGCCTGCCTCGAAGTGCATGCGCCGCCGGGCATGAATCGCTTTAACGCCACGCCGCTTGACCTGCCCGCCCTGGCGCAGCGTCTCAATCTTGAGACAGAGTTTGTGCGGATCGAAATCGAAGCCCGCGCCCTGCTGGCGCAGCCGCATCTGGCGCGGTTTTTCGACCCGACACAGTATCGCCGCGCGCACAATGAACTGGCACTGCTGGATGCCAGCGGACGCGCGCAGCGGCTTGATCGCGTGGTGGAATTCGACGATGCGATATGGCTGCTCGACTACAAGACCGGCGCGGACGACTGTCGCGCCAGTGAAACACGCGTAATCGAGCGCCATCGCCCCCAGTTAACCGCCTATCGAACGCTGCTTGCGGCGCTTTATCCCGACCGCCCTGTCCACGCCGCCCTGCTGCTGGCCGATGGCCGGCTGGTTTCCATCCCTCCGGAGCACCCCCTGTGATCGACAAGCCTTATTCCGAATCCTGCGAACAGAATCGCGAACCAATCCTGACCGTGCTGCGTGCAGCCTTTGCTGACCGCCATCGGGTGCTCGAAATCGGCAGCGGCACCGGCCAGCACGCGGTGTATTTCGGTGCCGAGTTACCGCATCTGGTCTGGCAAACCGCCGATGTGCGGGCGCATCACCCCGGCATTCATGCCTGGCTGGACGAGGCCGCACTGCCCAGCGTGCTGCCGCCGCTGGAACTCGACGTCAACCAGACCCACTGGCACAGCGGTCGCTACGACGCGGTGTTTTCCGCCAATACGCTGCACATCATGGGCTGGCCCGAGGTGGTACGGTTTTTCAAAGGCGTAGGTGAAGTGCTGGAGCCGGGCGGCGTACTGGTGGTGTACGGGCCGTTCAATTACAACGGCCAGTTCACCTCGGAGAGCAACGCCCGCTTTGATGCCTGGCTGAAAGCGCGCGATCCCGCATCCGGGGTGCGCGATTTTGAGGCGGTGGATGCCCTGGCGCGTGCGCAAGGGCTGGTTCTACAGCACGACATCGCCATGCCGGCAAACAATCGCAGCCTGGTGTGGCAACGGATAGGCTGACACGAACAGCGCTCGCATCCGGTGTGCGTTTCGAAACACAAAACCTGTAATTTCAGCTTTTTCTTATACAGGGCTTTGCTATAACAACAACTCCTGAGACCGGGAGCCGTCATGCGCATCGCCGAACTGATTCAACGCTGGAAGAAAAAAACGCCCGCCAACACGTTAGTACGCACCTACTCCGCCAGCCTGCCCTTGCGCGACGCGGCGCGCATCGAAGCCTTGCACTTGATGTACCCCGACTGTACCGAGTCGCAACTGATGGCCGACCTCGTCCATGCTGCGCTCGACGAGTTGGAAGTCGCCATGCCCTACGTCCCGGGTCAGCGCATCATCGCCGAAGATGATTACGGCGATCCGATCTATGAAGATCTCGGCCCGACGCCGCAGTTTTATTCGCTGTCGCACGAAATCCTGCGCAAGCTCACCCACACGCAATCCGCCAAATAGCTGTCGGTTTTATTTACAACCGCTTTTGCTGCGGCAGATGGATCAAAGGCAAGCCTTTGTATTCAATCAGTAAAGTTAATATGGCACGCTTGTTGCTCAATCGTCCTTAACAAAAAACCACTATAAGCGGACGATCATGTACCTTGGACCAGCCATTCTCTTTGCCCTGTTTGCCAGCCTGTTTTACGTGCCGGGCTTCCTCGATATGCCGCTCGGCGTGCTGACCGCACGCCAGTTCATTTCGCAACTGCTGTTTTCGCTGTTCGGCCTGATTGCGCTGGCCTCGCTCGCGCGCTCCATCGAGCTCGATCCGGTGTGGCCGTGGCGCCCCGAATTCCGCAAGGCGATGAATGCCCTGCTAGGGCGCATCTGACCCGGCCTGCGGTTTGCCCGAGGTGGGAGGGGCCGCAGCACTGATTCGGCGCTGCGCTGATTGGGCGCAGGGCGGCATAAAATAGCGGCTTTCCATTCCCCGACCCGCCGCCATGCCCGTCAATCTCGTCGCTCCCGATCCCGCCTCCCTGCTGCCCATTGCCGGCGTGCGCCTCGGCATTGCGTCTGCCGGCATCAAGAAGCCGGGTCGCCGCGACATCACCCTGATCGAGCTTGTTGCGGGCACGCGCGTCGCCGGCGTGTTCACCCAGAACCGCTTTTGCGCCGCGCCGGTCGCGCTGTGCCGCCAGCATCTGGCCCAGAGCACGCAGGGCATCCGCGCCCTCGTCATCAACACCGGCAACGCCAACGCCGGCACCGGCGATGAAGGCCTGCGCCGCGCACAGCAAACCTGCGAAGCGGTCGCCGCGATCATGCAGTGCGCGCCCGAACAGGTGCTGCCGTTTTCCACCGGGGTGATCCTCGAACCGCTGCCGATCGACAAGATCCTGCCCGCACTGCCTGCCGCACAGGCCGACCTTGCCGCCGGACAATGGAGCGAAGCCGCGCACGCCATCATGACCACCGACATCGTCGCCAAGGGCGCGTCGCGGCAGGCGCAGGTCGGCGGCAAAACCATTACCGTCACCGGCATCGCCAAAGGCTCCGGCATGATCCATCCCAACATGGCGACCATGCTCGGTTTTGTTGCGACCGACGCCGCGATTGCCCCCGGCCTGATGCAGCAGCTGGTGAAGGAAGTGGCCGACGTGTCGTTCAACTGCGTGACGGTGGACGGCGATACCTCGACCAACGACAGCTTCATCCTGATCGCCACCGGCCAGGCCGGCAACGCTGAAATCGCCGACGCCGCCGGCGCCGATTATGCCGCGCTGAAAGCCGCCCTCGACGCCGTCTCGATCGAACTCGCGCAGGCGATGGCACGCGACGGCGAAGGCGCCACCAAGTTCATGACCATCATGGTAGAAGGCGGACGCGACCACGCCGAATGCAAGCAGATCGCCTACGCCATCGCGCGCTCACCACTGGTGAAAACCGCCTTCTTCGCCAGCGACCCCAACCTCGGCCGCATCCTCGCCGCCATCGGCTACGCCGGCGTCGGCGACCTCGACGTCAACACCCTGCAGCTCTATCTGGGCGACGTGCTGGTGGCGGAAAAGGGTGGCCGCGCAGCCAGCTACACCGAAGATCAGGGTGCGGCCGTGATGAAGGCAGCGGAAATCACGGTACGCGTGGTGCTCAAGCGGGGCACCGTGAACGCCACCGTGTGGACCTGCGATTTCTCCTACGATTACGTGAAGATCAACGCGGAATACCGTTCCTAGTTGCGTGGCGGGGGGTCATCGTCCCTCTGCCATCCAGATACTGATCCATCATGACGCTACAACTCACCCCCGACCAGGTTGCTTTCCTGCAAGGCCCGGTGTCGATGAATATCGGCGCAGTGGGCCGCGATGGCTGGCCCTGTGTGTGCCGCGCGCACGGTTGCGTGGTGGCGCGCGACCGGCGTTCGCTGACGGTGTGGCTGTCGGCGCAGCGTGGGAAAAACATGCTGGACGCGCTGGATGCGGGCAGCGCCGTCACGCTGGTGGTCAGCCGGCCGGCTACCCACGCCACCTTGCAGTTGAAGGCCGGGTCGGCAACGCGGGTGGCGGTGAGCGCGACGCACAAGCTGGCGAGCGCACGCTGCGTGGCGGCGTTCGGCGCGGAACTGGACGCATTGAACTACGGCGCGCAGATGTCGGCCCTGGTGACTGCGGCTTTGCCGGCCGACCATCTGGTGGGGCTGCGTCTGGCGCCCGAGGTGGTATTCGACCAGACACCGGGGCCGCAATCCGGCAAGGTGCTGGCCGGAACCCTGCGGACACGCGCATGAACATCCCGCTCGAATCGCTGCGCCCCTGCCTCGATGGCGCCATGCCGGCGGTGGTGGCGACTGCGGCGCCAGACGGCACGCCGAACGTCGCCTACGTGTCGCAGGTGCACTTTGTCGACGCCCAGCATGTTGCGCTGTCGTTCCAGTTTTTCAGCAAGACGCGCGAGAACGTGCTGGCGCACCCCTATGCCGAGGTGCAGGTGATCGAGCCGGGCAGCTTCCGCCACTACCGGCTGCGCATTCAGTACCTGCGCACCGAAACGGCGGGGCCGCTGTTCGAATACATGCGCGCACAACTCGCTGGCATCGCGGCGAAAACTGGCATGGACAAGGTGTTCGTATTGCGCGGCGCGGATATCTACCGCGTGCTCGATATCGAAAACGTCGACCCGCAGTTGCAGCCCGCGCCGCCGCTGCCGGATGCCCTGCTGGCGCTGCGCCGCGCGTTCGACCACCTGGGTGCCTGCGACGATCTGGCGCTGCTGGCCGACCGTGCGCTGGCCGCGCTCGCGCATGGTTTCGGCATCCGCCATGCCTTGCTGGCGATGCTCGACGCCAAGCTCGATGCCGCGCCCGGCGCGCCCGGCAGCGCGCTTTACACCCTGGCCAGCCAGGGCTACCCGGTGTCGGGCGTGGGCGCGGAAGTGGCTCTCGGCGAAGGCCTGATCGGTGTAGCCGCGCAGGAAAAAATCCCGGTGCGCATCAACCACCGCACGCCCGACTACACCTATCACGCCGCGCTGCGGGTTGCCGATCCGGCGTTGCCACGCATTCCGCTGCCGGTGCTGGCCAACCCGCACAGCCAGATTGCCGTGCCGCTGGTTCACGGCGATCGTCTGCTGGGCGTGCTCTACGCCGAAAGCGAGCACGATGCCTTTTTCAGCCCCACAGACGAAGACGCGCTGGTTGTCTACGGCCGCCACCTGGCCGCGCTGATCGACCGCATCGCCGCACTGCCGGATGACGAGGCCGCGCCAGGCGCGCTCCCCGCCGCAACGCAATCCGGCGCGCCGCTGGCGGTGCGCTATTTCGCGCACGACCACAGCGTGTTCATCGACAACGACTACCTGATCAAGGGCGTGGCGGGCAGCATTCTGTGGGCGCTGCTGAACGAGCACGCCGCGCATGGCCGCCGCGAATTTTCCAACCGCGAGCTGCGGCGCGACCCGCGCCTGCCGCTGCCGGATTTTGCCGACAACCTGGAAACGCGGCTGATTCTGCTGCAGCGGCGGCTGGCCGAGCGCTGTCCGGACATTGCGCTGGAAAAGACCGGGCGCGGGCGGTTCCGGCTCAATCTCGCCCGCCCCCTGGCGCTGGGCGCGGCCTGATCCGGCACGCGGCGAAAACCCCTGCCATCGACCGGCTGAGCGATGCGCTCAGGACAGATGCCCCATTTTCCCGCTCTGATAATCGCTCATCGCCTGGCGGATTTCTGCGGAGGTATTCATCACGAACGGGCCGCTGCCGACGATGGGTTCATCGATCGGCTCGCCGCACAGCAGCAGGGCGGTGACCCCGTCGGCCCGCTCGATGCGCAACAGCGTGCCGGCACGTTCGAATACGCCGATCTCGGCCGCCCTGAGCGGGATGACTGAACCGCTCACCTGCAGTTCGCCCTTGAGCACCAGCAGCGCAACGGTATAGCCCTCGGGCAACGCGAACTCGATCGGCTGTACGCCCGACAGCCGCAGATCCCACAACTGGATCGGCGTAAACGTACGCGCGGGACCCTTGACCCCGGCGTACTCGCCGGCGATGACGCGCACGCTGCCCTGCCCGTCCGGCACGGCCACCTGCGGAATCTCGCTGCTCGCAATGCCCTGGTAGCGCGGCGGCGACATTTTGTCTTTGGCGGGCAGGTTGACCCACAGCTGGATCATCTCGAAGCGGCCGCCCCGCTGCGCGAAATCGCGGCCGTGGAATTCCTCGTGCACCATGCCGGAAGCGGCGGTCATCCACTGCACGTCGCCGGGGCCGATGCGGCCGCCGCCGCCCGACGAATCGCGGTGCTCGACTTCGCCGTCGTACACGATGGTGACGGTCTCGAAACCGCGGTGCGGATGTTCGCCGACGCCCAGGCGTTCGTGCGTCGGCGGAAATTCGGCCGGCCCGGCGTAATCAAGCATCAGGAACGGGCTGAGCGCCGCGCCCATGTCCGGATAGGCGAACAGGGTCTGCACCGGGAAGCCGTCGCCGACCCAGTGGCTGCCGCTGCTGCGCAGGATACGGCCGAGTTTTTTGGCGGCGGGAAGAGGGCTGGACGGTTCCATGCGTGGCGGGCTCAGGTCAGGGCTGCGCTTGATGCGCGGCCAGTGGCGGCAAATTTTTCGGCGTCAGGTCCAGATAGGGCGTGACCACCTGGCCGCCCGGCGGCACGTAGGCCGGTGCCGGATTGCCCTTGGCGCCGAGGTTTTTAACATAGCGGAAAATCGCGCGCAGGTCGTCGTCGGTCATCGCCTGCAGGCTGGGCGACGGCATCGGCGGGCGCATCGGCTGGCGTGCGCGGACAAGCCACTGCTGCTCGGTCATGCTGCCGACCAGCAGCCGCAGGTTGCTCGGATAGGTGGTGCCCCACGGTCCCTGCCAGCCCATGGCGTCGCCGGTCAGCCACTCGGATTCCGCCACCTTGCCTTCTTTCTGCATGAAGCCGGGGGTGTGGCAATCATTGCAGCCCGAGGTGGCAATCAGGTAACGGCCATGGCGGATGTCGGCATCGCCCTTGGGGGCGGCGACGGCACTGGCAACGAAGAGGCTGGCGAGCAGCGCGGCGGCGGTCTGGGTGAGGGGTTTCATGTTGTCTCCTGAAAAAACCGGACGCGATGCGACCGGATGACCGCATCGTAGTCAAACCGGATCGGCGCGTTGATTAAGTCTTTGCTAGGAAATCCCTAATTTTTTCCTAAGCGGGCATGGCACGCGGCTAAAATTTCGTCATGACCAAACTCACCGACCTGATCCCCCGCCTGACGCGCCTGCTCGACCGCCTGGAAGCCCCTGCTGCCCCAACCCTCGACTGGAAAGCCGTGCGCGCCGCGCGCTGGTCGGCGCAAAGCGGCGGCCTCAAGCCCATCCTGCACCCGCAGCGGGTAGCGCTGAAAGACCTGCTCGACATCGACGAACAGAAACAGCGGGTCGACGCCAACACGCGCCAGTTCGTCGCCGGCAAGCCCGCCAACAACGTGCTGCTGACGGGCGCGCGCGGCGGCGGAAAGTCGTCGCTGGTGAAAGCGGTGCATGCCAAATACGCAGCCAAGGGCTTGCGCCTGATCGAGGTGGACAAGGCCGGGTTGCCCAGCCTGCCGGATCTGTTCGACCTACTGGCGGAGGCGGATTACCGCTTCATCGTGTTCATCGACGACCTTACATTCGCAGAGAACGAACCCGGCTACGCCAGCCTGAAGGCCGCGCTCGACGGCTCGCTGGCGGGGCCGTCGGACAACGTGCTGATCTACGCCACCAGCAACCGCCGCCACCTGATGCCGGAATACATGGCCGAAAATCTGGCCACCCAGCATGTGGGCGACGAAGTGCATCCGGGCGAAGCGATCGAGGAAAAAATCTCGCTGTCTGATCGCTTCGGTCTGTGGGTGTCGTTTCATGCGATGGAGCAGGACGCCTATCTCGCCATCGCCCGCCACTGGGCGAGCCAGCTCGGCGCCGCTGCCGACGAGCGCTTCGAGCGCGCCGCCCTGCAATGGTCGCTCGGACGCGGTGCGCGCAACGGGCGGGTAGCGTGGCAGTTCGCGCGCGACTGGGCGGGGCGCCAATGACCGCCCCGCCCACCGAAGTCGTCGCCGCGGTGCTGACCCGCGCCAACGGCGAAGTCATGCTCGCCAGCCGCCCGCCGGGCAAGGTCTACGCGGGCTACTGGGAATTTCCCGGCGGCAAGGTGGAGGCGGGCGAGTCGCTGCAGGCCGCGCTGGCACGCGAACTGACCGAGGAACTCGGCATTGCAGTGGTGCGCGCCGATCGCTGGATCACCCGCGTGTTTACCTACGAGCACGCCACGGTCAGGCTGAATTTTTTTCGTGTCGTCGAATGGCAGGGCGAGCCGCATCCCCACGAAGGCCAGACCTTGTCCTGGCAACAGCCGTCGCAGATTACGGTATCGCCCCTGTTGCCTGCCAACTTTCCCATCGTCAAGGCGCTGACGCTGCCGCCGCTACTGGGCATTACGCACGCCGAGCCGCTCGGCGTGGACGCATTTCTGACGCGACTGGATGCAGCGCTCGATCAGGGCTTGAAGCTGATTCAGGTGCGCGACAAAACCTTGCCGGAAGCGGTGCGCCTGACACTCGCCCGCGAAACGGTGCGACGCGCGCACGTGCATGGCGCGCGGGTGCTGGTGAACGGCAGCCTGGATCTGGCGCGCGCGGCCGGTGCCGACGGCGTTCATCTCGACTCCGCCGCCGCTGCCAAACTGAGCGTACGCCCCGATTGCGAGTGGGTGGGTGTGTCCTGCCACGATGCGGTTGAGCTCGCACACGCTGCCGCCATCGGCGCTGACTTTGCCCTGTTGTCGCCGGTGTTGCCCACGCTCACGCATCCGGGTGCGGCCACCCTGGGCTGGGCGCGGTTTTCTGAACTTGCTGCCGCCAGTGCGATTCCGGTGTATGGCCTGGGCGGCCTGGCGCGCACCGATGTGGCGCTTGCGCAGTCGCATGGTGCGCAGGGTGTCGCGCTGCTGCGGGGCGCCTGGACATGAAACGGGTACTGGTTCCCCTGTTGCTGGTGGTCGCACTGGTGGCGATTGCAGTTGCGGGCTATTGGCTCAAGCAGCCGGCCGGGGCCATCGCCGTGCAATGCCCGGATCCACTGGCTGGCTGCGACTTCATGCATCGCGGCGCGCCTGCCCGGGTGCAGTTTTTAGCGCAGCCAGTCGCGCTGCAAGCGTTCGGCCTCAGCGTCGCGGTGGCAAATGCGCAAAAAATAAGCGCAGAATTCCAGATGGTCGGCATGGATATGGGCTTCAACCGCTATGACCTGCGACCCGCCAGGCCCGGCGAATTTGCGGCGCGCATCACCTTACCGATATGTGTCAGCGGACGCGGCGACTGGATGCTATATCTCGACATAGACGGCATGCGCTACGCGCTACCCTTCAGCACCCGGTAAAATAATCCATTCATACGCCCGTCATACTGCAAAACATATAATCCGAGACGGATTTCTGGAGAAATGAACATGATGCTGTCAGAGCACACCTACAAGCAATTCGACACCGAGCTGGAAGCAGTGCGCGCCAGCGTGCTGAAAATGGGTGGTCTGGTCGAAGAGCAAATCACCAACGCGGTCGAGGCGCTCATCTCCGGCAACATGGAACTGGCCGACCAGGTCGACGCCAACGACCACAACGTCAACGCACTGGAAGTCGCCATCGACGAGGATTGCACGCACATCATCGCGCGCCGCCAGCCCACCGCATCGGACCTGCGCATGGTGATGATGATCGTCAAGACCATCACCGACCTGGAGCGCATTGGCGACGAGGCCGCCAAAATCGCGCGCATGGCCAAGCTCATACACCAGGCCGAACGCATCAGCCTGCCGCGCTTTCGCGAAGTGAAGTACATGGCCGACCTTGTACTCGACATGTTGCGCAAGGCGCTCGACGCCTTTGCCCGGCTGGATGCAACCAAGGCAGTGGACATCGCGCGCCAGGATCAGGCCGTGGATGAAGAGTTCCGCCTCAACCTGCGCCACCTCATCACCTTCATGATGGAAGACCCGCGCACCATCTCGGTATTCATCGACATCCTGTTCATCACCAAGGCGATCGAGCGCATGGGCGACCATGCCAAGAACATGTCGGAATACGTGGTCTACATGGTCAAAGGCAAGGACGTTCGCCATACCACGCTGGAAGAAATCGAAAAAGAAGTGATGTAAGGCGGCGCCACCGCCGAAATGAAAACGGGCTCCTGCAGGAGCCCGTTTTCATTTCGGCGGTTGATTTCTGGCGCAGGCTTACTTGCTGGGCGGCACGTAGCCATTCGCGGAGTCCGCTTTGCCGTCGCCAAAAAAATGACGCTCCATTTGTTCCATCAAATAGGTGCGCGCGCTGGGATCGGCGAGATTCAGGCGGTTTTCGTTGATCAGCATGGTCTGCTGGCGCTGCCAGCCGCTCCAGGCTTCTTTCGACACGTTCTCGAAAATTTTCTTGCCCAATTCACCGGGCACCGGCTGAAAGGCCAGGGCTTCGGCTTCGCGCCCCAATTTCACACATTTCACCATCCGTGTCATTTACGACTCCTTCACTATTTCAATCGCTGGATTTTAACTCAAGCTGCTTTTCAATACGTTTGGCGAACACGCCCATTTCCTTGGCGGCCTGCTTGTCGCCACGCGCCTCGGCGACCGCGATGCCTGCCTGATACGCCGCGAGGGCTTCCGGCAGGGCGGCGGTATCGGCCAGGGCTTTTCCCAGCAGTTTCCAAGCGGCAGAATACTTCGGGTCATGCTCGACCGCACGCCGCAGGTGGCCGGCAGCCTGGGCGGCATCGCCCAGCTTGAGGTACTCGTTGCCAAGTGAAAACCGCAGCAGCGCATTGTCACGGCCAGCGGCCAGCATGGTTTCGAAATCGGCGATGGATGGCATTACTTTCTCCAGAAGACCGGCGTAAATACGACCAGCAAGGTAAAGAACTCCAGCCGCCCGAGCAGCATGGCAAAGCTGCAGACCCAGGTCTGGAAGTCATTCAATACAGCATAGGTGCTGGCAGGGCCGACCTGACCCAGGCCGGGACCGGTATTGTTGACCATGGCGACCACGGCGGTGAACGCCGTGAATACGTCGAGCCCCGAAGCCGACAGGATAAAGGACAGCACGATGATCGAGGCCACGTAAACAAAGAGGAAGGCCAGCACCGCATAGATGATCTTGTTGGGTACGGCCTGGTGGCCGATTTTGGTATGGATTTCCGCGTTGGGATGGATGAGCTTGATGAATTCCCGGTAAAGCTGCTTGTAGAGCAGCATGGCCCGCAGCATTTTGATGCCCCCGCCGGTCGAACCGGAACTGGCAATGAAGCTCGACAGGAACAGCATCCAAAGTGGCGCGAAATAGGGCCACACGTTGTAGTCGGTGGTGGAAAATCCGAGTGTGGTGGCAACCGACACCGTGTTGAATGCGGTGTAGCGCAAGGCTTCCGGAAAGTCGAGATAAAACCCTTTGTACTGGAGATAAAACGCGAGTCCGACCGCACTCACCGCCAGCACGCCTAAAAACATGGGGATTTCGGTGTCATGGCGATAAACGGCCAGGTTCCGCATGCGCACAGCCATGAAGTGGGTGGAAAAGCTGATCCCGGCAATCAGCGCGAAGCCCATGACGATCATTTCCAGTAGCAGCGAATCGAAGTAAGCCATGCTGGCATCGTGCGACGACAGACCGCCCAGCCCCATGACGCTGAAGCCATGCACCACCGCGTCGATCCAGCTCATGCCGCCGGCCCACAGCGCGCCCATGCAGATCACGGTAATGAATGCGTAAACCTGCCATAGCCCCTTGGCCGTTTCTGCCATGCGTGGGGTGAGCTTGCTGTCCTTCATCGGCGTCGGCGTCTCAGCCTTGAACAACTGCCGTCCGCCGACGCCCAGCATCGGCAGTACCGCGACCACCAGCACGATCACGCCCATGCCACCGATCCAGTGCATCTGGGTGCGCCAGATATTGATCGATGGCGGCAGGTTGTCGAGGCCGGAGAGGACGGTGGCGCCGGTGGCGGTGAGTCCGGAAACGGCCTCGAAATAGGCTTCATTGAAGCTCAGATCGGGCATGTAAACCAGCAGCGGAATGGCCGAATACACCGGCAACACGGCCCAGATCAGCACCACCAGCAGGAAGCCATCGCGCGTGTGCAGCTCGCGCTTGCCGCGTCGTGACAGCGCCCACAACACCACACCTGAAAAAAAGGTGATCAGGATGGCTTCATCATAGGCAAGCTGCGCGCCATCCTCGAGCGCAATCGACACGCCGAGCGGCAACAGAAAGGCGAATGCGAAGAGCATCAGCACTTTCGAAAAAATATGGAGGACAGGCAGGATCTGAGACATCGAAAAGCTCGCGGGTGAAGCGCGATGTTACCGCGTTCAGCCGCGCCAGAACGCGCGGGTGAACAGCACGAACACGGTGAAGAGCTCGAGCCGGCCGAGCAACATGGTGAACGCCAGTACCCAGGTCTGAAAGTCGCTGAGACCGGCGTAGTTCGATGCGGGACCGACTTCGTTGAGGCCCGGGCCAGCGTTGTTAATGCAGGCAACCACAGCGGAAAACGCGCTGATGAAGTCCAGCCCGCTGGCCAGCAGCACCAGTGTCATGGCGACGATGGTGGCAACATACATCATCACAAAAGCCTGGACCGCGAATACGAACTGGTTGGGTACGGCGTGGCTGCCGATTTTCACCGGCAGGCACGCGGCGGGGTGGAGCTGTCGTTCCAGCTCACGTACGCCCTGGCGGAACGCCAGCACCGCGCGGATCATCTTGAGACCGCCGCCGGTCGAGCCGGAACTGGCGGTCACGCTGCTCAGAAACAGCATCCACATGGGCACCAGAATCGGCCACTGGTTGAAGTCGGTGCTGGCGAAGCCACAGTCGGTCGCGATCGACACCAGATTGAAACTGACGTGGCGCAGGGCCGTGAGAAATTCCGGATACACGCCAGCCTGCCAGACATAGAGGCTGAGCCCGAGACAGCTCGCAATCACCAGCCCCAGCACGCCGAAGACTTCGGGGTCATGGCGGTACGGCGCAAGACTTCTTTGCCGGAATGCCAGCAAATGGGTGACGAAATTCAGCGCGGCCGCCATCATGAAAAAAATCAGCACCGCCTCGATCAGCGGCGAATCGTAGTACCCCACGCTGGCGTCGTGAGTCGAGAATCCGCCCAGGCTCAACGTGGCGAAAGCATGGCACAGGGCATCGAACCAGCTCATGCCAGCGAGCTTGAGGGCAACGACGCAGACGAGCGTGATCGCCGCATAGACCGCCCACAGGAGCTTGGCGGTGTCGGCGATGCGCGGGGTGAGCTTGCTGTCCTTGATCGGTCCAGGAAGTTCGGCCTTCAGCAGTTGTCGGCCACCGATCCCCAACAGCGGCAAAATCGCCACCGCGAGCACGATGATGCCCATGCCGCCCAGCCAGTTAAGCAGATGGCGCCACAGATTGAGCGAGGGCGGCAAGCTGTCGAGCCCGCTCATCACCGTGGCACCGGTGGTGGTCAGTCCCGAGATGGTCTCGAAATAGGCATCGGTGAAGCTCATTTCCGGTGCGTAGATGAGAAACGGCAAAGCGGCGAAAGCCGGCAGGCTCGTCCACACCAGCAGCACCAGCAAAAAGCCGTCGCGCACCTTGAGTTCGCGCTGCCAGCGCCGTGCGCCCAGCCACAACGCCAGGCCGGCGATCAGCGTAACGAGAAAGGATTCATCAAACGCAAACTGCGCCGCGTCGTGCGCAAAAAACGCAGTGGTCAGGGGCACCAGCATGGTGAACGAAAAAATCAGGATCACCAGGCCAAGAACGTTCAGGGAAGGCGCCAGGCGTTGCATGCGACGTTCAGAAGAAGCCGAATCCCACCTGGAAGAGTTTTTCGACCTTGGGAATGATGCGCTTGTTGAGCGCGAATACGATGAGATGGTCTTCCGCCTCGACGAGACTGTCGTGATGCCCAATCAGCACCTCGTTGCCACGGATAATTGCGGCTACCGTGGCGCCTTCCGGCAAGCCTACCTCGCCGATACGCCGGCCGACGACCTTGGAGGTTTTATAATCGCCATGGACGACGATTTCGAGCACCTCGGCCGCACCGCGCCGCAAGCTGTGCACCGCCGCCATGTCGCCGCGGCGAATTTTGGACAGCAGCGGCCCCACGGTGGCCTGCGCGGGCGAAATGGCAATATCGATTTCGCCGCCCTGCACCAGATCGACGTAGGCCGAGCGATTGATCAGCGCAATGACCCGCTGCGCGCCCATGCGTTTGGCCAGCAGCGCGGACATGATGTTGTCTTCGTCGTCGTTGGTGAGTGCGCAAAACACGTCGATCGATTCGATGTTTTCCTGCTCCAGCAGCTCTTCGTCGGTGGCGTCGCCGGTCAGGACCAGGGTACGGTGCAGGCTTTCCGCCAGCGCAACCGTGGTGGCCTTGTTGTGGTCGATCACTTTCACGTCATAAGACGATTCGAGCGCAGCCGCCAGCCGCCGTCCGATATTGCCGCCGCCGGCGATCATGACTTTTTTGACCGGTTGTTCCATGCGGCGCAGTTCGCGCGTGACCGCGGCGATGTCGTGTTTGCGCGCCAGAAAGAATACCTCGTCGCCCGGCTCGATCACCGTGATGCCCTTGGGCACGATGCCGCGATCGCGGCGATAAATCGCCGGAATGCGGCATTCGACATTCGGCATGTGACGCTTGATGTCCTGCAGCTCGTGGCCCACCAGCGGGCCGCCGTGATAAGCACGCACCGCGATCAGACGCACTTTGCCCTCGGCGAAATCGAGCACCTGCAAGGCTTCGGGGTATTCGATCAGACGCCGCAGGGTGTCGGTTACTTCCTGTTCCGGACTGATGACATCGTCGACGCCAAAGTGTTCGGCCAGGTAGCTGGCATCCAGTCCGAGAAAATCCGCTGAGCGGATCCGTGCAATACGGGTTGGCACATTGAACAGGCTGGAGGCGATACGGCATGCCACCAGATTGGTTTCATCGCTTTGGGTGACCGCAACCAGCATGTCGGCGTCGTCGGCCCCCGCCTGCTTGAGCACCGAAGGGTGGGCGGCATGGCCGCACACGGTGCGCAGATCGAAGCGATCCTGCAGCAGCGACAGCCGTTCACCATTGAGATCGACAACGGTGATGTCGTTGTTCTCGGCAACCAGACTTTCTGCCAGATTGGCGCCCACTTGACCGGCACCGAGGATGATGATTTTCATGCGCTGTACCTGAACTTACAGGTTCTCATCAAGGCGTCGCCCATGCCGGATATTGAGTTGTTTGAGCTTGCGGTAAAGGTGGGTGCGCTCCAGCCCGGCACGGTCGGCCACGCGCGTCATGCTGCCGCCCTCTTTCTGGATCATATACTCGAAATACATCCGCTCGAACGCATCGCGCGCCACCCGCAGCGGGGTGTCCAGCGGAATGCCATGGGCGACGGCAGGCGCCTGTTGTTTCATGGGCGCCAGCACCCGGTTGACGTCAGTGGCATCGATTTCGTTCGACAGGGTGGTGACCGCCAGCGTACGCACCGCATTGCTCAATTGCGGCAGGTTGCCCGGCCAGTCAAAGTTGCGCAGTTGGTTCAGCGCGGGCGTAGCCAGCCGCCGCAACGGGCACACGCCGCTTTCCACCAACTGGGTCAGCATGAAGTTGGCAATATCGGGGATGTCTTCGCGATGCTCGCGTAGTGGTGGAATGTGGATGACAAGGCTGGATAAACGGTAAAACAGGCGGCTGTCGAATTCGCCCGCTGCAACCATGGCGTCCAGGCTCCGACTGCTCGCACACACCAGCCGGGCGCCGCTGCTTTCAATGCGGTCGAGCAGCAGCGCAAGGCCTTTTTGCTCCAGGCGGACCAGTTCGCTGACATCGGACAGGTAGAGCGTGCCGTTGCCAAGCGTGTTGGCAAAGGTCAGGGGGTCGGTCAGCAACCGCGCACGATCCTTGATTTCGACCCATGGACTGGCGGGCTGATGCAGGAAATGCGCACAAATTTCAAAGCCGCTGCCGTGTTCGCCCGAGAACAAAACCGGCGCAGTATTGCCGCCAATTTGAGTCAGGCGTTTTTTGAGTTCAAGGATTTGCGGGCTGCGGCCCAGCGCGGAAAGATCCATCCCGGGCGCACGGCGGGGAGGCGTCATCCCGCGTTTGATGGATTTGTTGACGGTGTCGATCAACTTGGCCAGCGACACCGGTTTCTCAAGAAAATCGGTAGCGCCCAGTTTGGTGGCCTCGACGGCGGTATCAATGGTGCCGTGACCCGACATCATCACCACGGGCATGGTGAGCAGGCCGTTGCTCGCCCATTCTTTCAGCAGCGTGACGCCATCCGTGTCGGGCATCCAGATGTCGAGCAGCACCAGGTCTGGTCGACGTTGTGCACGAAACACCCGCGCGGCCTCGGCGTTCTCGGCCAGATGCACGTCATAGCCTTCTTCCGTGAGGATTTCAGACAACAACTCCCGAATCCCTACTTCGTCATCAACGATCAGGATATGCCCGCTCACGCGCTGTCTCCATCTGCAACAAAAACAGGCAGCGCAACGCGTATCGTTGCCCCGCCGGATTTGAGATTTTCAACCTGAATTTTGCCTTGGTGTTCTTCCACAATTTTTTTGACGATGGCCAGTCCCAGCCCCGTCCCTTTGGCCTTGGTGGTTGCGTAAGGCTCGAACAACCGCGCCATCAGATGCTCCGGAAAGCCGGCCCCGTTGTCCGTCACGCTTAAATAAACCATGTGGGTATTCAGACGGGTGCTGACCTCGACATGGGGCGAATCATGACCATTCAACGCATCCTGCGCATTTTGCAACAGATTATGGATTACCTGGCGCAATAATGTGGAGTCGCCTGCGATACGCGGTAAATCGGCATCGAGATGCAGCTGCAAACCCAGCGCCTTGGTGTCGTACAAGGCCAGCACTTCATGCACCAGCGCATTCAGGTCGAGCGCTTCGAGCTGGGCACGCGGCATCCGCGCATAACCCGCAAACGCATCCACCATGTGTTTCATCGCCGCGACCTGGTTGACGATGGTTCGGGTGGCGCGCGTGAGGAATTCGGCGTCCGGCGCATCCAGTTTGCCGCCGAGCTTGTGCGCGATGCGTTCGGCCGACAGCTGAATCGGCGTCAGCGGGTTTTTGATTTCATGTGCCAGGCGGCGCGCCACTTCGCTCCATGCAGCATTGCGTTCGGCGTGGATCAGCTTGGTCACGTCGTCGAATACCAGCACATAGCCACGATCCACCCCCGGCGGCAGATGGGTGCCGCGCACCAGCAGGGTTTGCCGCCCCTCACCGGTGCTGTAATCAATCTGCTCCTGCCATTCTTCTTCATGGCGGGCAAAGCGCTCAGCCACGCGCGCGCTGAATTCACGCAGCGCAGCATCCGATTGCTCGAGTCCCGACAGATTTTTCGCCTGCAGGGCAGACGGCTCCACCCCCAGAATCAGCGCCGCCGCGCTGTTGACGGCGAGAACATGCAGACTCTCATCGAGCACCACCACGCCGGAGGACAAGTTCGCCAGCACGCGTTCCAGAAAGGCCTTGGCTTGGCCGGTTTCCTGGTGATTCTGCGCGGCTTGCTCGCGCGCATCCGACAATTGCCGCGTCATGCGGTTGAACGAATCGATCAGCACGCCCAGTTCGTCGCGGCTGGATACCGGCTGCATCTGCGAAAAATCGCCCTTGGCCACGGCACGGGTGCCGCGCGCCAGCGTGCGCAGCGGCGCGCCCAGACGATCCGACATCAGATAGGCAATGACGAAAGTCATCAACAGCGCCAGCATCAGGGTGAGGGTCAGCGCAACGCCGTAAATCCGTTTCAGGCCTTGCCGCGAAACCGCGATTTGCTGGTATTCCTGATAGGCCAGCTGGACTGCCTGCGCATCGTGCTGCAGGCCGGCAGGAACGGGCTGCACCAGTTGCAGCACGCGCGTTTCTCCGGCCAGCTCGCTGGTATACACCGGCACGATCACACGCATGATGAGGCCGCGCTCTGGAATCTCCTCAATCCGGCTGTAGGGCTGCTGCTGGCGGACCTGCCACAACACGCTGCGCTCGGGCAGAACCGGCAGCAAGGTGCCGCGTTCGCCGCTGACGTGGGCAATCACGCCGCCCCGTTCGTTGAATAACGTCAGTTCCTGCACCGTGCTTTGCTCACGCAGCGTGGACAGGCTGGTGATGATCGATCCCAGACCTTCATCCGACAGCAACACGGACATGCGCTGCGCCTTGTTATTCAGCTCGTTCAGCAAATCATCGAGTGCGACCTGGCCAAGCTTGACCCCGGAAGCCAGTGCGTTATCAACCCGCACGTCAAACCAGGTTTCAATCGAGCGGTTGAGAAAGAAAACCGACGCGCCGTACACCACCAGCCCCGGCAGCATGGCGACGACACTGAACATGAGCAGCAGTTTCAGGGTGAGCTTGGCGCCGAACACGCCGCGACGGATACGCTTTTGCAACCACCACAGGCGCCAGCCCAGCAAGGCCAGCAAAATCGCGCCAAGCACCCCGCCGGCGGCAAACAGCACCGGCAGGCTGTCGGAAAACATGACATTTTCGCCACCGGCATAAAACAGCAGCGTCAACAACACGATGCCCGCAATCAGGGCGGCGGCGATCAAACTTCGCATCAGGGCGTCGAAGGAACGACAGGAACCGCAGGGGCTACAGGGGCGGCAAGGACGGCAGGTGCGTCAAACGACCATTTGTACCAAGGTGTCCCCAGCTCCCAGTGGGCGCCGGGCACCCCTCCAATGGACAGCGGCTTCGGCAGCCGGTCGGTGTCCAGCCGCAGGCGCAGACGGGCATCGTAGCGCCGTCCGGTTTTCAATCCGCCGCGCTCGATCACCTGCCAATCATTCACCCGTCCCAGCAGCGTCAGGGCTTCGCTCAGGGTTTCGGCGGTGCGGGTGACATAACCGTTTTCAACCACATAGCGTCGCAGCAGCAAGTGGTAATAGATCCTCAGCTTGCGCACCGGCGTGGCGATGTCTTCATCAAACCACCACCAGTTGCCGGGGCGGCTCACTTCCAGTTCAAGCAGGAAATACAGGTTGATGCCTTTGCTCAACGCATCTTCCAGCGTGGGGTTGAGGGCGATATCGACGTCGGCATCCAGCACATAGCCTTGCGGCGTGGCGCGAATGCCTGCTTTCTTGACCGCGCTTTTATCCGCTGCGATCGCACCCGACGCCGCAAGCAGCCAGCCCGCCAGCAACACCCCAGCCAGCCACAATCCGGCCAGCTTGCGGCAGGCTGCGTCAGATCTTCTGCAGCAGTGCGTAAAAGAAGCCATCATGTTCCGCATTCGGCAACAGCGAACCATCAGACAACGATTCAGGGAGAGAACGGCGCCTGGCGTCGTGGGCATGGCGAGTCATAAATGCCTGCACTTGCCCGTTGTTTTCTTCGTGGAAAACGGAACAGGTGACGTAAAGCAACGACCCGCCCGGCGCCAGCACTCCCCACAGCGCCTCCAGCATCACCGCCTGTTGCGCTGCAAACTGGGCAATATCCTCCGGGCGACGCAACCATTTGATGTCGGGATTGCGGCGAACCACGCCGGACGCGCTGCAGGGCACATCGGCCAGAATACGGTCAAATGGCTGGCCATCCCACCAGCTGGCTGGGTTCGACGCATCCCCTACCACCCGCTTGGCGCTCAGTTTCAGCCGATCGAGATTTTCCTGCACCCGCTCTAGCCGCAGGGCGTCAACGTCGAGCGCGATCAGTTCAACCTCCGCCCGCTCGAGAATATGGCCTGTTTTGCCACCGGGTGCCGCGCAGGCGTCAAGCACGCGCTCGCCCGGCTGCGCATCCAGCAACCTGGCCGCCCATTGCGCACCGGCGTCCTGCACCGACACGTGGCCTTCGTCAAAACCGGGCAAGCTATGCACCGATATCGCCTTGTCGAGGGTGACGGCATCTTCACCGGTTTGCCGCGCCGGGTGTCCGGCCTCGGCCAATCGCTGCAGATAGCCCGCCACATCGCCATGGCGAACATTGACGCGCAATGTAAACGGCGGATGCAGCAAGCCCGCTTCGAGAATGTCTTGCCAGTGGGCTGGATACTCGGCCTGCAGCCTGGCGATCCACCAGTCGGGGTGCGACCAGCGCGCCGATGGCTGAACCTCGGCAATTTTTTCCAATTCGGCGCGGCGACGTTGAAAGTTGCGCAAAACCGCATTGGCCAGCCCGCGCCGCCAGCCTTCGCCTGCCGCCGTCACGGCGTTGTGCACGACCGCATGCGCCGGGGCCCGGGTGTAGGCCAACTGATAAATCGCCACCCGCAATAGCCAGCCCAGCTGCGGATCGGTCAGCGGCCGCTCCAGCAGCGCCGCCAGCCAGCAATCGAGCCGCCCCAGCTGACGCAGGCTGCCGTACACAATATCCTGCAGCGCACCCCGTTCGCCCGGTGTCTGCAATTGCTGCACGCGATGGGGCAAGACTTGATGCAGGGCCGCGCCGGCCAGAATGTCTTCCAGCGTGTCGGCGGCTAGTTTTTGCAAATTACGCATCGTGGGTAAGGGCCTGATGGATGGGTTGGTTCATGAAATGCCTGCCGCGTCGAGAAGCGGCAGATGATACAGGGGCAATCCGGCCACCCCGCGTTTCAACGGCCGAAATGAGTGCCCGGCGCAAACGAACGGCTGGCCAGATAGGCGGCGACCGGCATCCGCTTGCTGCCGGCCGGTTGCAACTCGTGCAGCGCCAGCGCGCCCTCGCCGCAAGCCACCACCAGCTGGTCGGCATCGGCGCGCAATATTTCACCAGCAACGCCGGCACCAGAGACCGCCTGGGCCGACCAGACCTTAAGTGAGGCGCCATCCAGCAGCGTCCACGCGCCCGGCACCGGACAATAGGCGCGCACCGCGCGGGCAAGCCTCTCTGCTGGCTGGTTCCAGTCGAGTTGCGCCTCTTCCTTGGTCAGTTTGGCGGCATAGGTGGCACGCAAATCATCTTGTGCCACGGGCACCAGCGAATTGATATTCGCCAGTGCCTCGACGATGGCGGTTGCCCCTGCACTCGCCAGCGCATCGTGCAGGCTGGCGGCCGTGTCATCGTCCCGGATCGGCAGCGTAACGGTCGACAGCATCGCCCCGGTATCGAGTCCGGCATCCATTTGCATGATGGTGATGCCGGTTTCCGTGTCGCCCGCCAGGATGGCGCGCTGGATCGGCGCGGCGCCACGCCAGCGCGGCAACAATGAAGCGTGAATATTGAGACAGCCCAGACGCGGCAGATCGAGCACCGCTTGCGGCAAAATCAAGCCATACGCGGCAACCACCATGACGTCGGCGTGGACCGCGCGCAATGCCGCCTGAGCCTCCGGTGATTTCAGGCTGAGCGGCTGATAGACCGGCAACCCGCGCGCCAGCGCAGCCTGCTTGACCGCACTCGGGGTCAGCTTCATGCCGCGCCCGGCCGGGCGGTCGGGCTGGGTCAGCACGAGGGCGAGATCGTGCCCGGCATCCGCCAGCGCATCGAGAGCGGCTGCCGCAAACGGCGGCGTACCGGCAAAGATGAGACGCACGGGGGTGGCCGGATTCAGAGCGACGCGCGGCGCGGCGCGGGATCAGGCTGGTGCTCGCGCGCTTGTTTGAGCAGCTTGGCCTTGATGCGATTGCGTTTGAGGCCGGACAGGTAATCGACAAACACCTTGCCCAGCAAATGATCCATTTCGTGCTGGATGCATACAGCCAGCAAGCCGTCTGCGTCCAGTTCGAAAGGTTTGCCATTGCGATCGAGCGCCCGCACGCTGACCCGCTCGGCGCGCGTCACTTTGTCGTAGATGCCGGGGACCGACAAACAGCCCTCTTCGCTTTCCTCGGTGCCAGAACGAGCGGTGATTTCAGGGTTGATGAACACTTGCAGCGCGTCGTGGGTTTCGGAAATATCGATCACGACAACCCGTTCATGGACGTTGACCTGGGTTGCCGCCAACCCGATGCCTGGTGCGGCGTACATGGTTTCAGCCATGTCGTCGACCAGCTTCTGGATACGGGCATCGACCACGGCGACCGGCTTGGCAAGCTTGTGCAAACGCGGATCGGGGTAATGCAAAATGTCGAGTTTGGCCATAAAAATCTTTGCTAATGAAAGAGCTGGGCGCACACTTTGATGCAAAATCTGCATCCGATGGCGTGCTGCCCTAAATATAAGGTCGGTGATAGCCGTAAGTTAGGCGCACAGTATATTTTCAACACAGCTATTTTCAACTCGAATCTAGACAAAGTCTAAATGGAGGGGGTTCCCGTGCGTCAACTTGTTATTTCACTTGCCCTGTTACTGGCAACACCGGTGATGGCCGATACGCTCAAACTGCAGGACAACGCCCCCGACCGATACGTCGTGGTCAAAGGCGATACGCTATGGGACATTTCCGGGAAATTCCTCAAAGACCCTTGGCGCTGGCCGCAGATCTGGAACATGAACCGCGCGGAAATCAAAAATCCGCACTGGATTTATCCGGGCGATCTCGTTTTGCTCGACAGAAGCGGCAAACAACCCCGTCTTTCTCTGGTCAAGGGCGATAAAGGCGGCATGCGCACCGTCAAACTTTCTCCGGGTGAACGGGTGACCGAGCTTGGCAGCGAGGCCATTCCGGCCATTCCGAGCCGGGTGATTTTTCCGTTCCTGTCGCAGCCGCGGGTAGTTCCACTGGACGCAATGCAGGATGCGCCGTTCATTCTGGGCACCAACAACGAACGCGTGGTGCTGGGTACCGGCGACGAAGCCTTCGCCACCGGCGGTATGCCCGGCGTGACCCGCTGGAACGTGCTGCGCCCCGGTAAAACCCTGAAAGATCCGGCCACCGGCGAAGTGCTGGGGTATGAAGTCGAATATCTGGGCGATGCACGCACTGTGGTGGAAGGCGCGCCGCAAAAAATCCGCATTACGCAGTCGGCGAAGGAAATCCTGCCCAAGGACAAACTGGTGAAAGCCGATGACGGCGCCGCATTTGAATACATTCCCCATGCGCCCGAAACCCGAATCAACGGTCGCATCATCTCGGCGTATGGCGGCATGTCCGACAGCGGCCAGTATCAAACCGTGGTGATCGACCGCGGTAGCCGCGACGGCCTGGAGCAGGGTCACGTATTGGCGGTGTATCGCGAAGGTCAGGCAGTCGCGCTCACCGCATCCGAGAAAAGCAACCTGACTTGGGTCAACGGATCCAGCGGAGTTCCCAACGGCGGCGCCTGGCTCTACAACGATGTGCGCTGCCTGAAGGAAGACGGTAAGGTCACTTACGACCAGGTTGCCGAAGTCAACAGCAGCTTCCGCAAGACCTGCCTCAGCAAGAACAGCGATGGCAACGTCAAGCTGCCGGATGCCCAGAGCGGCTTGGTGATGGTGTATCGCGTGTTTGAGCGGGTGTCCTATGCGCTCATCATGCAATCCAACGGTCCGGTGTACCTGCTGGATCGGGTGCAAACGCCCTGAGTGCGCCCGACAGGCCACGCTGCCATGGTTGATTCCTGGCTGCGCCTGGCGCTCGCCCCTGGGGTCGGCAATACCAGCCTGATTCGCCTGCTGACGGCCTTCGGTTCCCCGGAGGCCGTTTTGGCGTCGGGGCGTACGGCACTCTCAGCCCACCTTTCACGGGCGCAATGCGACGCGCTGTTGGGTGAACCCGATGCCGCGCTGCTTGAAACCACCCTTGTCTGGCTGACCCAGCCGGGCAACAGCTTGATGACACTGGCGGATGAGGATTATCCGAAAAGCCTGCTCGAGATCGCCGACCCACCTGCTGTGCTCTACTGTAAAGGGCGGCGCAGCCTGTTGAATCAGCCGGGTCTCGGCGTGGTGGGCAGCCGCAACGCCACCCCGCAAGGCGTGCGCGATGCCGAAGCCTTTGCCCACGCCTTGTCCGATGCCGGCCTCACCATCATCAGCGGGCTCGCGCTTGGCATTGATGCGGCGGCGCACCGGGGCGGTCTGGCAGGGGCCGGATCGAGCATCGCCATCATCGGCACCGGGCTCGACCGCATTTACCCCGCGCGCAACAAGGCGCTGGCGCATCAACTGGCCGAAACCGGGCTGGTCGTATCCGAATTTGCGCTTGGCACGCCTCCTCTGCCGGGCCACTTTCCACGTCGTAACCGGCTGATCAGCGGCGTCAGTCGCGGGGTGCTGGTGGTGGAAGCCGCGCCCGACAGCGGTTCACTGATCACCGCGCGGGTCGCCACCGAACAGGGCCGCGAAGTGTTCGCCATTCCCGGCTCGATCCATTCGCCGCTGGCGCGCGGCTGCCACGCCTTGATCAAACAGGGAGCCAAGCTGGTTGAATCAGCCGCCGACATTCTCGACGAGCTGGCCTGGCAGCAGCGGCTGGCGCCGCCCGTACTGCTGGAAAGGACGATCGACCCCGTGCTGGAGGCACTGGAGGGTGCGCCATGCACCCTCGACGGCTTGGCACAAACGACCGGGTTGACGCTGGAAGCGCTTTCGGCCAAGCTGTTGACGCTTGAACTGGATGGGCGGATTGCCTCTTTGCCCGGCGGGCGCTACCAAAAATTACACTGAGATCATGCTCGATATTCTGGTTTACCTCTACGAAAGCTTCCGCATGGTGGCGCTCACACCCGACCGCGACGCGCTGGAAAAGCGTCTGTTTGCCGCAGGGTTTGAAGAAACCGACATCAACGCTGCACTCGACTGGTACGCCAATCTGGCTGGCAGCGCCACCCACGAACGGCTTGCGCTGGCCTATGACCGCCATTACGCACCTGAAGAACTCGATCGCCTGAACGAGGCATGCCGCACCGAGCTGGCGTATCTGGTCAGCGCCGAGATCCTCGACCCCGAGTCACGCGAATGGGTGATTTCCGGACTGATGGAACTGGGCGGCGAGGACATCGAGCCCGACCATGTACGCTGGATGACGCTGATCGTGTTGTGGAGCCGTGGCCTGATCGAGCACTTCACCCACTTGGAAGACATGTTGCTGAACCACGAGCCGGACCGTCTGCATTAAATAGCCATGTCCACTCTCGTTATCGTCGAATCCCCCTCCAAGTCCAAAACGCTGAAGAAATACCTCGGCCCGGATTATGAAATCCTTGCCAGCTACGGCCACGTGCGCGACCTCGAGCCGAAAACCGGCGCCGTCGATACTGAGACTTTCAGCATGAAATATCAGATCATCGAGCGCAACGCCAAGCATGTCGAAGCTATCGTCAAGGCCGCCAAAAAAGCCGACGAAGTGTTGCTGGCAACCGACCCGGACAGAGAAGGCGAGGCGATTTCCTGGCATATCAGCGAAATCCTCAAGGAACGCAAGGTCAAGACGCCGATGAAGCGCGTGGCCTTTTACGAAATCACCGAATCGGCAGTGCAGGACGCGGTACGCAACCCGCGCGAGATCGCGACCGACCTGGTCGATGCGCAGCAGGCGCGGCGCGCGCTGGACTACCTGGTCGGCTTCAACCTGTCGCCGCTGTTGTGGCGCAAGATCAGCCCCGGCTTGAGCGCGGGCCGCGTGCAGTCGCCCGCCTTGCGCATGATCGTCGAGCGCGAACTCGAAATCGAAGCCTTCAATCCGCGCGAATACTGGTCGCTGCACCTCGACAGCCACAAGGGCGCCCAGGCATTCAGCGCCAAGCTCACCCATTTCAAGGGCGAAAAGGTCGAGCAGTTCACGGTCGAGCACGAAGCCCGCAGCAAGGAATGGCTGGCAACGCTGGAGTCCAAAGACGCCCGCGTCATGCGCATCGAAAAGAAGCGTCGCGCCCGTCATCCCGGCGCGCCGTTCACCACCTCGACCCTGCAGCAGGCCGGCGTGCGCCAGCTCGGCATGACAACCGACCGCGTCATGCGCACCGCGCAACAACTGTACGAAGGCATGGACCTCGGTGAAGGCCCGGTCGGTCTCATCACCTACATGCGGACCGACTCGGTGAATCTGGCGCAGGAAGCGATCACCGACATCCGCAAGTATGTGGGCGCCAACTTCGACAAGGAATTCCTGCCGCCGACCGAGCTGACCTACAAGGCGAAAACCAAAAATGCACAGGAAGCGCACGAAGCGGTGCGCCCGACCTCGGTGACGCGCACGCCGGAATCGGTGAAGCAATTCCTGACGCACGACCAGGCGCGGCTCTACGAGCTGATCTGGAAGCGCACTGTCGCCTGCCAGATGACCCCGGCGCAGTTCGACACCGTCGCCGCCGATATCACGGTGGGCGAAGGTACTTTCCGCGCCACCGGGCAGACGCTGGCATTCGCCGGCTTTCTGGCGGTGTACCAGGACGACGAGGAAGAGGAAGGCGAATCCAAGCTGCCTGCGCTGGTCGAAGGCGAAACCCTGCCGGTCGACAAACTGTACGGCGAACAGCACTTTACCCAGCCGCCGCCGCGCTACACCGAGGCGAGCCTGGTCAAGTCGCTGGAAGAACACGGCATCGGCCGTCCCTCCACTTATGCCAGCATCATTTCCACCCTGCAGGACCGCGAATACGTGGTACTGGAGAAAAAGCGCTTCCAGCCGACCGACATCGGCCGCTTGGTCAATTGCTTTTTGACCCGGCATTTCACCCAATACATCGACTACGACTTCACCGCCAAGCTGGAGGACAAGCTCGACGATGTCTCCAACGGCACCCGCGTGTGGTCGCAGTTGCTGGGCGAATTCTGGAAAGGCTTTGATGGCGAGCTGAAGGCCAAACAGGACGTCGAGCGCGGGTGCCCGATCATGGAGCCCTGCCCCAAGTGCAGCAAGCCGCTGTTCATGCAGGCGAGCAAGCGTGGCCTTTTCATCGGCTGTTCCGGCTACCCGGAATGCGACTACACCCGCCCGCTGCACGCTGAAACGGCAGAGGGCGACAACATCCTCGGCCAGGACCCAGCCAGCGGTCTCGACGTGAAATTACTGTCCGGACGTTTCGGGCCATACGTACAAATCGGCGACATGCCGGAAGACAAAAAAGCACCGAAGCCGCGTCGCGCGTCGTGGCCCAAGGAAATCCCGCTCGATCAGGCCACGCTGGAACTGGCGCTGAAATTTCTGTCGCTGCCGCGCGAAGTCGGCCATCATCCGACCACCGGTTTGCCGATCGTCGCCAACAATGGCCGCTTCGGTCCCTACCTGCTACACGACGGCAAGTTCAAGTCGATCCCCAAAACCGACAGCGTCTACGAAATTGATCTGCCGCGTGCGCTCGAGGTACTGGTGATGGAACGGGCTCCGCGTGGCGCCGACTCCGCCGCATCGGTGCTAAAAACGCTCGGCCCGCACCCGGACGATGGCAAGGACATCACCGTTCGCAGCGGCCGCTACGGCCCCTACGTCAAGCACGGCAGCACCAACGCCACGCTGCCGAAAGACATCACCCCAGAAGACATTACGCTGGAAGAGGCACTTTCGCTGATCGCCGCGCGCGAAGCCAAAGGCCCGGCCAAGAAGCCGGGGAAAAAAACTGCGGCCAAGCCCACAGCAAAGAAAGCCAAGGCAGCTGACGCTGACGAGACCAAACAGCCTGCTGCCAAAAAAACACCGGCGAAAAAGCCGGCAACCAAAAAAACGACAACCAAAACAGCCGCCAAAAAGCCCGCCAGCAAAAAACCCGCTGCATGAGCACGCACCCCAGCCTGCTGATGGTCAATGCCTTTATTGGCACGGCGGGCTACAAAAAACTGTATCAGGAACTGGGCTATAGCGTGGTCACCGAATGGTCTGAACGCAAGGCCATCAGTCTGGTGCGCAGAGCAGCTCCGGCCGTCATCGTGGCGGACTTTTATCACCAGACGGATTTCCGTGACCGCCTGTCCAACCTCGAATCCCTGCTGGCGGCGGTGCAAAGTACGCCGAACACCCGCGTCCTGGTATTTTACGAACCAGCACATCAAGCCGTGCTTGACACCGTCAGTGCCCGTCTTCGCATCGATGCCGCGCTCTGCCTGCCGGTTGAGGAAGCTCGGTTGCGCGACACGCTGCAGGCCTGGTTGCAGCATGAATCGGAGCAAGACCACACCAATCTTTAACGTTCAAAATAACGCCCTGGTTTTTCGCCGCAGCCTGATTGCCGGTCTACTCACGCAGCATCAGGCGGTGTCGATGAAAGAATGTTGACGTAATCATTAAACTTTTCGTCATAACAGGTCGTTATCCAGCTGACAATTTGTGGAGATGACCATGTTCCGTTTTGCTGTTTTTTCGTTGCTGCTGGCGGCAACCGGTGTCCAGGCTGCGCCGTTGACCCTCGGTGTGGTTCTGGATCAGAACGAAACCGTAACCAACGCGGATACCACCAAGCGTTATCGCGCCTTCGAGAACGAAATCGAGCGGGCATTGGGCCAGCCTGTCCTGATGTATTACTACACCCGTGGCTTTTCTGCCATCAAGGACGCCAAGAATGGATCGATGGATCTGGTTTTTGGGCCGCCTCAGGTCATTGCCAATATCAGCAAATTCAAATTCGAGCCCATCCTCAAATCCAGTGCGATGACTGCGACTTCATTTGTAGCAGGCCCAGCTTACAAGGGCGGTCTGACTGCCAAGTCACAGGCTCGACTGGGTGTGCCCGATTACGAGTCGCTCATGGGCGGGATGGCACGCGGGGAAATCAACAGCCGCGGCTTGTCCAAGAGCGACTTCGCTGAAATCAAGTTTCATCGCATGCCTGAAGCCCCGCTGTATGGTCTGAAGCTGGGCCGATACGACCTGGCAGTGGCATCAGCCGAAGAAGCCAAAACCTGGGCCGACGCCAACGGTGGACGCATCGTTTTCACCAGCACCTCCGTCCCGCTGCGTGCCTTGAGTGTGCAAACTGAAACGATCCCGGCAGCAGCACAACAAAAACTGGTCGCAGCGCTCAAAAACAGCAGCAGCCTCAACCTGGCGCTGATCGACGCCAGCAAGGCTGACTTCAAGGGTGTTGCTTCAATGTTGAACACCACGCCAACCAGCCTGCCGGGCGCAAAAGTCATCTCCGCCGCCGAAGCCAAACTGCTCGCCGCAAAAGGCATGGCGATATACGACGTGCGGGTGCCCGAAGAGTATGACACCGCTCACATGCCCGGCGCGATATCTGTGCCATACAAAGAAGCCAGTGCAAAAGAAGTCGGATTTGACCCCGCTGACGACCAGTTTGCCCTGAACAAACTGCCCAAGGATAAAAACACCCCGTTCATGATGTACTGCGACGGCACCATCTGCTGGAAAAGCTACAAGTCTGCCTTGATGGCGATCCAGGGTGGCTGGAAAAATGTTTACTGGTTTCGCGGCGGGTTTCCAGAATGGAAGGACGCGGGATTACCCATTGTTGCAAAAAAATAATCAGCCCACCCACCCACAAAAAACCCGGCACTGCCGGGTTTTTTGTGGGTGGGAAACAAGGTTGAGCTGATTTGAGTCTACTTGAACTGGCGCGCCGCGAAACGCGCCAGCACCTTATCGGCATCCATCAAGTCCAGCGTTTCGCCCGTTACTCGATAACGCGTAGCGCGCGCATAGACGGCAAGCAGCGCGGCCTCCTGCTCCATCACCCCTGGCAAGCACGCCATACGCGTGCTTGCCAGCGGGCCGATATGCAGTTCGCTCGGCGCAGGATGCGTGTAACTGCCCATCAACTTGTTACAGCCACTACTGGCGCTGACCCGTCCGTCGAGCAACAGCATGTAGGCGTCGCGCTCACCCGGCTGGGTTTGCGCGGGGCGCGCACCCATTGCGATCAATTTCCAGTAGGTGTTCTCCAGCGCGGCGTCTGGCGTGGCTTTAACCTGCTGCAATACCAGCTGAACCTGCTTGCCCGCCCCCCGGGTCATCACGGCCTCATGTTGGGCAGTCGTGTAGAGCAGTTCGCCGCCGCTGGTTAGCATGGCACGCACACCATAACGATGACCGGCCTGAAGGTCCGCCGGGTAATACGGCAACTCAAACGCAAGCGGAAACTGCCGTCCTCCGCCAGGCAGACTCAGCCGTGCCAGACGCTTCACTTTGCCATCCGCTCTCGTAACATCCAACAACTCGACCGTCAGCGTGGCGTCATCCGGAAGCACACCGCGCTCGGGATAACTCACCTTGCCGTCGATGCGTTCCAACGGACTGGCAGGCACAGCATGGGCATAAGCTGCCACAAGCAAGGCAGACAGGAAATTCAGAACAGATCGCGAACGAAGCATGGCCTGCCTCGCGGATCGGGATGCAGGCGTCAAACCAGCACCGGCCTGGCAGGGGCCACCGGCGCGCAGAAAAAGCGCCTTAGCGTCCCTGTTTATAAACCGAGCGTATCCCATAGCGCGTCGATCCGGGCCTTCACTGCCGCGGCCATCACAATCGGCGTACCCCATTCGCGTGAGGTTTCGCCCGGCCATTTGTTGGTGGCGTCGATGCCCATCTTGCTGCCAAGACCGGACACCGGGCTGGCGAAATCGAGGTAGTCGATCGGCGTATTTTCCACCAGCAGCGTATCGCGTGCGGGATCGACGCGGGTGGTCAACGCCCACATCACTTCTTTCCAGTCGCGCACATTCACATCGTCGTCCATCACCAGAATGAACTTGGTGTACATGAACTGGCGCAAAAAACTCCATACCCCGAACATCACGCGCTTGGCGTGACCGGGGTATTGTTTCTTCATGCTCACCACCGCCATGCGATAGGAGCAGCCTTCAGGCGGTAAATAAAAATCGGTGATTTCAGGAAACTGCTTTTGCAACAGCGGCACAAACACCTCGTTCAGCGCGACGCCCAGAATCGCTGGCTCGTCCGGTGGCTTGCCGGTGTAGGTGCTGTGATAGATCGGATCGCGCCGCATCGTGATGCGCTCGACGGTGAACACCGGGAAGGTTTCCTGCTCGTTGTAATAGCCGGTGTGGTCGCCGTAGGGGCCTTCCAGCGCGGTCTCGCCCGGATGAATCACACCTTCCAGCACGATTTCCGCCGAGGCCGGCACCTGCAAATCGTTGCCCAGGCACTTCGTGACTTCCGTCTTGGCGCCGCGCAGCAAGCCGGCGAACTGATATTCAGACAGCGAATCGGGCACCGGCGTGACTGCAGCGAGAATGGTCGCCGGATCGGCACCCAGCGCGACTGCCAGCGGAAATGGCTCACCCGGATGTGCCAGCTGATGCTCGCGAAAATCCAGCGCGCCGCCGCGATGCGCCAGCCAGCGCATGATGAGCTTGTTGCGGCCGATCACCTGCTGGCGATAAATGCCCAGGTTTTGCCGCTTCTTGTGCGGCCCGCGCGTCACCGTCAACCCCCAGGTAATGAGCGGCGCCACGTCTCCAGGCCAGCAGTGCTGGATCGGCAGACGCGCCAGATTGACGTCTGCGCCCTCCCACACGATGTCCTGGCAGGGTGCGCCTTTTACCTCTTTGGGCGCCATGTTCAGCACCTGCTTCAGCACCGGCCACTTTTCCCAGGCGTCGCGCAGGCCTTTGGGCGGCTCCGGCTCTTTCAGGTAGGCAAGCAGCTTGCCCACTTCGCGCAGCCGCGCCGGATCGTCCTCGCCCATGCCGTAGGCGACGCGCTTGACCGTGCCGAACAGATTGGCCAGCACCGGCATGCTGTGGCCTTTGGGGTTTTCAAACAGCAGCGCCGGACCGCCTGCGCGCAGCACGCGGTCGGCGATTTCGGTCATTTCCAGCTTGGGATCGACTTCAACGCTGATGCGTTTCAGCTCGCCGATTTTTTCCAGTTGTGCGATGAAATCGCGCAGGTCGCGGTAGATCATGAGGAGGCGCTTACTTGCCGGTTACGCTGAGCCACGCAACGCATGTGCTCAGTTGATGATTTCAAACAGGGTAACGACCTTGGCCACGCCTGTAGATGAGCTGGCTACCGCGGTGGCGGCTTTGGCTTCGTCGTGGGTGACCAGGCCCATCAGATACACCACACCGGCTTCCGTCACCACCTTGATTTTGCTGCCGGGCACCCTGTCGTTACCCAGCATGCGGGTTTTGACGTTGCTGGTGATGGTGGTGTCGCTGGCTTTCGTCGAAAAAGAGGAAACCGCACCCACGCTCAGTTCGTCGAACACGGTTCGCACATCGGGAATCTCCTTGACCAGCTTGACCGCGCCGCTGCGGGTCGCTTCATCCTGCACCTGCCCGGTCAGCAACACCTGGCGGTTATAACTGGTGGCAGAAATGCTGTTGGCTTCTTGCGGATAGGCGCTGTTTAAGCGATTCAGTGCGTGCAATTCGATTTCCTGATCGCCGACATATACACCGGTGGTCCGGCGATCCAGTGCGGCCGATGTGCCCACCGCCGCGCCGCCGACCACCGCGGCCGCGCACCCATGCAATTGCGAAACCACGATGCCAGCCAGCGCAAGATAAATAAGCTTGTTCATTCCTCAACTCCTAATAAAACGCTGTCCACCGCATCGCACAGGCAATGAATGGTCAGCAGGTGAATTTCTTGAATGCGCGCTGCGGATTCTGCGAACGCGCAGAGTAGGACGTCATCTTCCACCAGGTGTTCCGTCAGCTTGCCACCGCTGCGGCCGCTTAACGCAATCACGTGGACACTGCGTGTGTGCGCCGCATCCACCGCCTGCAACACGCTGGGTGAATTCCCGCTGGTGGAAATCGCCAGCAAAATATCGCCCGGTTGCCCGAGCACCTTGACCTGGCGGGCAAATACCTGATCGTAGGCCGTGTCGTTTGCAATCGAAGTCAGGGTCGAACTGTCGGTGGTGAGCGCAATTGCGGCGAGGCCAGGACGTTCCTGCTCGAAGCGATGCACCATCTGGGCGACAAAGCGCTGCGCGTCCGCCGCCGACCCGCCGTTGCCGCAGGCCATGATCTTGCCGCCCTGGGTCAGGCTGTGCACCATCAGCCGGGCCGCCTGTTCGATAGACGGGGCAAGTCCTTCTGCCGTATCCAGTATGGTCTGTGCCGATAGCTGAAAATGGCTCAAAATTCTGTCGTGTAAAGCCATGTCCGCGATTATCCCCTCTTCCCGTTAGCCCACGTCGTCAAACGCATTCTTGATCCAGTCCGGCGCGCCGCCCGCATCGAGCGCAATCACGTCGAAACGGCACGGCGGCAGCGATTTCAGCCCGCTTAGATATTGACGTGCAGCAGCCAGAAGCTTTCTTTGCTTGGCCGGCGTCACGCTGGCAGCGGCCCCGCCAAAATCGCTGCGGCTGCGCAAGCGCACTTCAACAAACACCCGCGTGGCGCCATCCTGCATGATGAGGTCGATCTCGCCAAAACGGCAACGCCAGTTGCGCGCGACCGAAGCCAGACCCTGCGTAACCAGGAAGGCTTCGGCGTGCGCTTCAGCGGATTGCCCGAGCAGGGTTTTCAACATCTGCGACAATATAAAAGATGAAAGACAACCCGCATCATAACCGCCTGCCCGCCGCGCTTTATGTCGTCGCCACGCCGATCGGCAACCTTGGCGACATTACCCTGCGTGCACTCGATACGCTGAAAAGTGTGGATCGCGTCGCCGCTGAAGACACCCGTGTGTCGGGACAGCTGCTGGCGCATTTCAACATTTCCAAGCCGATGGTGTCGATCCGCGAACACAACGAACGCGAAGCCGCCGAAAAAGTGATCACCTGGATCATGGCGGGCGAAGCGGTGGCGTATGTCTCCGATGCCGGCACGCCCGCCGTGTCCGATCCCGGGGCGCGACTGGTCGCGGTGGTCCGCGCAGCAGGATTGAGCGTCGTGCCGATTCCCGGCGTGTCGGCGGTGGTAACGGCAATGTCGGCAGCGGGCATTGAATCTGGCCAGTGGTTGTTTCATGGCTTTTTGCCGCCCAAATCCGGCGCGCGCAAAACCGAAATTCAAATGCTGGCCGCGCTGCCCGCCGCACTGGTGTTTTATGAGGCGCCGCACCGCATCGTAGAAACCGTGGTTGATCTGGCGGCCGTGCTCGACAGCACACGCCTGCTGACTTTGGCGCGCGAACTGACGAAGAAATTCGAGGCCATCGTCACGCTGCCGCTGGCCGAGGCCGCCACCTGGCTGGCAGCCGATCCCAATAACGTGCGCGGTGAGTTTGTCGTCATCGTGCATCCGCCGCACGCCGCCGCTGTGGCCATCGACGCCGAAGCGATGCGCGTGCTCGACCTGCTGGCAGATGCGCTACCGCCTACCCTCGCCGCCAAGCTCGCCTCCAAAATCACCGGGCGCCCCAAAGCCGAGCTGTATCAGATGTCCCTCGCTCTCAAACCGCAAGACACGCCATGACCGACACACTCACGATTACCCGCCCCGACGACTGGCACATTCACTTCCGCGACGACGCTGCCATGGCGAGCGTGCTGCCCGACACCGCGCGCGTATTTGGCCGCGCCATCGCGATGCCCAACCTCAAACCGCCGGTGACCACCGTCGCACTCGCAGCGGCCTATCGTGCTCGGCTGCTTGCTGCCGTGCCTGCCGGCCACACCTTTGAACCCTTGATGACGCTGTACCTCACGGACAACACCGCAGCTGAAGAAGTTTTCCGCGCACAACAAAGCGGCTTCATTCATGCAGTGAAATATTATCCGGCGGGCGCGACCACTAATTCAGACTCGGGCGTCACCGACCTGGCCCGCGCCTACCCCGCCATCGCCGCGATGGAAGAAGCCGGCATGCCCTTATTGCTGCATGGCGAAGTCACCGACCCGAAGGTCGATGTGTTCGATCGCGAAGCGGTATTCATCGAACGTCATCTGACGCGTCTGATGCGCGACTTTCCACGCCTGAAGATCGTCCTCGAACACATCACCACCCGGCAGGCCGCCGAGTTTGTTGCCGCAGCACCTGCCACCGTCGCCGCGACGCTGACCGTGCATCACCTGCTATACAACCGTAACGCTATGTTCCAGGGCGGCATCCGCCCGCATCTGTACTGCCTGCCGATCCTCAAGCGAGAAACGCATCGCCAGGCGCTGGTTGCGGCTGCCATCTCCGGCAATCCCAAATTTTTTCTCGGCACCGATTCGGCACCGCATGCGCTTGGCGCGAAAGAATCGTCCTGCGGGTGCGCAGGGATCTATTCCGCCCATGCCGCCATCGAACTGTATGCCGAGGTGTTCGATGCGGCAGGCGCGCTCGACAGGCTGGAAGCCTTCGCCAGTTTTTATGGCGCAGATTTCTACGGTCTGCCGCGTAACATCGACACGATCACGCTGCAGCGCGAAAGCTGGCTTGCGCCGCAGCAACTCAGCATGGGCGAAGCGCAACTGATCCCGTTGCGCGGCGGCGAGACGATCCACTGGCGGGTGATGTGAGCGTCCAAACCTGAAAACAAAAACGGCAGACTTTAGGTCTGCCGTTGGTGGAAGCTAGCCAGCGCTTCCTAAGGTGCGCGACTTTGCGTCGCGCTGAGGAGACTTCTAAGGAAATGCAGGAATGGTCGGCTCGATGCCCGAACTTGCCGCTTCGGGATGCTGCGAAGCGATCAGTTGCTTGATTTCATCTACGCGCCCAGCAGGCACGTCCACCATCATTAATACACGTCCGGCAGCAACCGCCGATTCAAATGTTTTCAGTCGCGAGTTGGGAATTGAACTGGCGACCATGCTGGCAACCCATGCGCCGAATGCCGCACCAACCAATGCGGTCAGCAAGATAGTGATGAATTGCAGGTCAACGCCCACTGGCGGAAAAAGCACGGCAACCAGTCCAGCAAGAATGCCGATCCCCCCGCCGACTGCCAGCCCTGTTTCCGCGCCATGTACAAAATCGGTGGATTGCAGGATCGAGGCTTCATGCAAACCCTGCAAGGGCACGCCATCCTTGGCCAAAACATGGATATGAGCGTTTTCGATCCGGGCAAGCAACAGTTCATCGCGAATCCTGCGTGCACCGGCGGCATCCGGAAGGATGAAATACAGTCGTCTTCTCATCACGGGTCACCTCAGAAATGCGCGTTCAAATCAAACCCATAGAAGATGTTTAGCTCATTCCACTCGGTGGTCAAGGGGTGTTTATGCAAACATAAGTTAATTTGATGATCAGCCTTGATCAAAGTCTGCACCTTGGACCGCATTCCCCGTGAAGAAAGTCCAGATATCCACAATGGCGATCCCGATCGCTTTATAATGGCAGATGGAAAAGCCGGTCAGACAACCGCCGCCATGAAAATGGGGGAGGAAAGTCCGGGCTCCATAGAGCAGGATGCTGGCTAACGGCCAGACGCAGCAACCGTCATGTTGCAAGACATGGCGGCCAAGGCGAGGAATAGGGCCACAGAGACGAGCGTATTCAGTTACGGTGAAACGCGGTAACCTCCATCCGGAGCAACACCAAATAGGCAGGCGATGAAGCGGCTCGCTGAGTCTGCGGGTAGGTGGCTGGAGCCGGTTAGCAATGACCGGCCTAGAGGAATGGTTGTCCACGACAGAACCCGGCTTATCGATCGACTTTTCCACTTATTATTTAATTCAATAACTTAGCGTTTTTTCCTAAAAAACTGGGCAAAATTACCCGCTAAGCGCCGGTTTTTCCAGAAACTTATCCACAACCACGAACCACCCCTAAGTCATTGAGGCATAGGGGTTTTTTTATGTTCGCCTTATTGACCTCCCCAAAACTATCCCCTATAGTGGGTACCAGTGGTGATTAGTGGGTGATTGTGGGGAAAACCCACCCCCTCAAGCCAAATCAAATACGGAGAGCGCATGTTTCGGGGGGTCGCAACAATCAGTCTGGATAGCAAGAACCGGCTCGTCGTGCCGGCGCGCTATCGCGACGCCCTGTTGGTGAACGCTGGCGGTCGTGTGGTGATTACCGCCGACCCCAGCCAGTGCCTGCTGCTCTATCCCCTGCCTGAGTGGGAGCCGATCGAGAAAAAGCTCAACGGCCTGTCCGACTTCAACCCGCGCACGCGCAGCCTCAAGCAGCTGTTGGTGGGCTATGCGCATGACATGGACATGGACAGCGCTGGCCGTGTGCTGCTGCCGCCGATGCTGCGCAAATTCGCCGATCTGGACAAAAACGTGGTGCTGGTAGGCCAGGGCAGCAAGATCGAGTTGTGGAACGAGGCACGCTGGGAAGCGCAGGTGGCGCAGGCGCTGACGTTCAGCGATGACGTGCTGCCGCCGGAACTCGAAGGCTTCACGCTGTGACGGAAACCGCCCATGTGCCGGTACTGGCACAGGAGGCGGTGGCAGCCCTGGCGATCCAACCTGGTGGCGTCTATGTCGATGCCACCTTTGGCCGCGGCGGGCATAGCCGCCTGATCCTCGACCGGCTCGGCGCACAAGGCCGCCTGATTGCGCTGGATCGCGATCCGGATGCCATTCGTGCCGGCGCAGACCTGCAGGACAGGCGGCTGACGCTGGTGCAGCGCACTTTTTCCAGCCTGGGTGCGGTGCTCGCCGAACAGGGCATGCCGCAGGTGAACGGGATTTTGTTGGACATCGGCGTGTCGTCGCCGCAGCTGGATGACGCCACACGCGGATTCAGTTTCCGTTTCGATGCGCCGCTCGACATGCGCATGGATCCGGGAAGCGGACTGTCGGCAGCAGACTGGCTGGCGACAGCCGCAGAGGGAGAGATCAGTGAAGTCATCCGCAGCTACGGGGAAGAGCGGTTTGCTAAATCGATTGCGCGCGCGATTGTTGCAGCACGGCAAGTCGAAGCGATCCGCACCACCGGGCAGCTGGCGCGTCTCATCGCCGCAACGATTAAATGGCATGAACCGGGGCAGCACCCGGCCACGCGCAGCTTTCAAGCTATACGGATTTATCTCAACCGCGAACTGGAAGAGCTGAGCGCTGTGTTGCCGCAATGCGTGGATGCCCTTGTGCCTGGCGGCCGGCTTGCAGTGATCAGCTTTCATTCTCTGGAAGATCGCATCGTCAAACGCTTCATGCGCGACGAGGCTTTGGGTGAACAGGCGCCGCGCCGCTTGCCGATACCTGCCGCGATGCTGAAACCCGGCCGCTTGAAGCTGGTGGGGCGTGCCCAGCACGCAAGCGACGCTGAACGTGCCGCGAATCCGCGCGCCCGCAGCGCCGTGCTGCGGGTGGCGGAACGCATGGACGGAACGACATGAGCCGCCTCAATATCGTCCTGGCAGTCGTGTTGATCATGTGCGCGCTGGCGGTGATTCAGGCGCAGCACCGCTCGCGCACCTATTTTGTGGGTCTGGAACGGTTGAAAAAAGATGCACGCCTGCTCGACGAGCAATGGGGGCAATTGCAGCTGGAACAAAGCACTTGGGCCAATCCGGCACGGGTGGACACGCTCGCCCGCAGCCGCATCGGACTGGTTTCGCCGCCACAGGAACGCATCCACGTTGAAACCGCAGACATCCGGGGGATCGCCCCATGAGCTATAAGCCGCGCCACGCCCGTTCGCATCGACTGCTCGCGCTCAAGCTCGCGCCCTGGCGTATGGCGACGGTGGGTGGCCTGCTGATCGGCGGCCTGGTGCTGGTTGCCGGACGCGCGTTCTACCTGCAGGGACTCAATACCGATTATCTGCAGGGCAAGGGAGATGCGATATCCAACCGCAACCTCACCCTGCCGACCCATCGCGGTCAGGTATCCGACCGTCACGGCCAGTTGCTGGCCATCAGCACACCGGTCGAGTCGCTTTGGGCGCGCCCGGCCGAACTCAAGATGACGGCTGAACAACAGGCGCATCTGTCTCGGGTATTGGACATGCCGGAGTCTGATCTGTCCAAAAAGCTGACGCGCAAAGGGCGTGGCGAATTCAGCGTGCGCCGACCGGTCACCCCGGAGCAGGCGCTCAATATTGCCGCCATGGGCGTGCCCGGACTGTACTTGCGGCGCGAATTCCGGCGCTACTATCCAGCGGGCGAAGTCGCCGCCCATGTAGTCGGCTTCACCAATGTGGATGACGTCGGACAGGAAGGCGTCGAGCGCGCCTATCAGTCATGGCTGGTGGGACGCGAAGGCGAGCGCCAGATCGTGCGCGACCGGCGCGGCAACATCATCCGCGACCTGGCGCCCATCAAGACGGCGCAGATGGGCGGTAATCTGGCCTTGTCGCTCGATCTCAAGATCCAGTATCTGGCGCATCGCGAACTCGCCGCCGCAATCAAATTACACAAGGCCAAGGGCGGCAGCGTGGTGGTGCTCGACGCCAAGACCGGCGAGATTCTCGCGCTGGCCAACCAGCCCATCTTCAATCCGAACAACCGCCGCAACTACAAACCGACGCCAATGCGCAATCGCGCAGTGATCGACACCTTCGAGCCGGGGTCTACCGTCAAGCCGTTTGTCGCGGCGGCAGTGCTGGAGCGCGGCCTGTTCCATCCGGACAGCGTGCTTGATACGCCGCAAACCTGGCGCGTCGGCAACAAGCTGGTGCGCGACGAACACACGCATCCGCGGATGACCGTAACCGAGATCATCCAGAAGTCGAGCAACGTCGGCGCAGTCAAGATGGCGATGTCGCTGAGCCCGCAACAGTTCTGGGAAGTGTTGCACCGCTCCGGTTTCGGCGAGAAGCCCGGCTCGGGCTTCCCCGGCGAAACGGCCGGACGTCTGCGCGACCCGGCTACCTGGCGACCCATCGAACACGCCACCATGGCCTATGGCTACGGCCTGTCGGTCAGCCTGCTGCAGCTCACCCGCGCCTACATGGCATTTGCCAACGACGGCGAAGTGATGCCGCTGTCGTTCCTCAAGCGCGAACCGCAGGAGGTGACGGGCGAGCGCGTGTTTTCAGCAAGTGTGGCGCGCGAAGTGCGCGCCATGATGGAAACCGTGACTCAGGAAGGCGGCACCGGGCAGCGCATCCGTGTGCCGGGTTATCGCGTTGCGGGCAAAACCGGCACCGCCCACAAGCTGGTGAACGGAAGCTATGCCTCCGACCGTTATCTGTCCTCGTTCATCGGCATGGCGCCCGCGTCCGACCCGCGTCTCATCATCGGCGTGGTAATCGATGAACCGTCCGACGGCGTGTATTACGGCGGCAGCGTGGCCGGCCCGGTGTTCGCCCAGGTGATGGCAGCCAGCCTGCGCCAGATGGCCCTGCCGCCAGACGCCCCGGAAACGGCGACCCAGATGACGCACAACACGCCGCCGCTGCCGATGGCTGCGGGCAAGGGGGTGTAATGCCCAGAGCCAACCGCAAGCCCACGTCCGCCGTGCCGCTCCCGCACGAGTCGGTGACGCATATCCTGAAGCGTCTCGGCATTGCGCCGGCCGAACTCGTCAACGACAGCCGCAAGGCCGCGCCGGGTGTCGTGTTCGCGGCGTATCCGGGCGAGTCGCGCGATGGCCGCGACTTCATTGCGCAAGCAGTGGCGCAGCGCGTCGATGGCGTGTTGTGGGAGGCGGACCACTTTCAGTGGGATCCCGCACTGCCGACGCCCAACGCCGGCGTGCCCGACCTCAAAACCCGCATCGGCGAGATCGCTGCGCATATCTATGGCGAGCCGTCGCGCGCGCTGCACATGGTCGGCATCACCGGCACCAACGGCAAAACCTCGGTCGCGCATTGGCTGGCGCAAGCGTTTGTCCGGCTTGACCGCAAAACCGCCATCGTCGGCACCGCCGGCAACGGTTTTCCCGGCGCGCTGACGCCGACGCTCAACACCACCCCCGACGCCATCGAGCTGCAGCAGCGGCTGGCGTATTACCGCCAGCAGGGCGCAACCGCGTGCGCGATGGAAGTGTCGTCGCACGGTCTGGTGCAGGGGCGCGTCAACGGCACGTCATTCAATGTCGCGGTGCTGACCAACCTGTCGCGCGACCATCTCGACTACCACGGCGACATGGACAGCTATGCCGCCGCCAAGGCGCAGCTGTTCAGCTGGCCGGGACTGGACACGGTGGTGCTCAATCTGGACGACGCCTTCGGCCAGCGCCTCGAACAATCCATTCGCTCCGCCCGGGTGGCGGGTTACGGCTTCCAGCGCGGCGCGGTGGTCGGCGAAAATCTACGCCTGTCGCAAAACGGCCTGCAGCTGCACGTGCGCACCGACTGGGGCAATGCCGATCTGGCCGCGCCGCTGCTGGGACGCTTCAACGCCGCCAACCTGCTGGCCGTGTTGACCACCCTGCTGGTGTCCGACGTCAAGCTTGAAGACGCCTGCCAGGCCCTGGCGCACATCCAGCCACCGCCGGGGCGCATGCAGACACTGGGCGGTGGCGCGCATCCGCTGGTCGTGGTCGATTACGCCCACACCCCGGACGCACTGGAAAAGGTGCTGGCGACCCTGCGCGAAATCGTCAGCGGTGGCCGGCTGATCTGCGTATTCGGCTGCGGCGGCAACCGCGACAGCGGCAAGCGTCCGCTGATGGGGCATGCGGCGGCAGAAGGCGCGGACGAGGTCTGGGTCACCAGCGACAACCCGCGCAACGAGGATCCGCGCCACATCATCGACGCCATTCTGGCGGGGGTGACGGGCAAGCCGCGCGTCGAGCCCGATCGCGCACGCGCCATTTTCGAGGCCATCGGTGGCGCGCATCAGGGCGATGTCGTGCTGATAGCGGGCAAGGGCCACGAGGACTACCAGGAAATTGCCGGCGAACGGCACCCGTTCTCAGACGTAATCGTGGCCAAAAAGGCTCTGGGGGCGTGGACATGACTGCACCGATGATGCGGCTTTCGGAAGCCGCCGCCATGCTCGGCGTATCGTTCACCGGCTCGGATGCCGAAGTGTTGCGCGTCTCCACCGACAGCCGCACGATCCAGCCGGGCGATCTGTTTTTCGCGCTGCGTGGCGACAAATTCGACGGCGGCGCGTATGCCGCGCGGGCGCTGCAACAAGGCGCGGTCGGGGTAGTGCTTGACGCCAGACAGGCGTCCGAAATCACCCATGCCATCCGCGTCGACGACACCCGTCTCGCACTCGGCACCCTGGCTGCTGCCTGGCGCCAGCGCTTTAACCTTCCCGTCATCGGCATCACCGGCAGCAATGGCAAAACCACGGTAAAGGAAATGCTGGCGGCCATCCTGCGGCTGGAAGCCGGGTCGGCTGACGCCGTGCTCGCCACCGAAGGCAATCTCAACAACGACATCGGCCTGCCGCTCATGCTGCTGCGCCTGCGGCGGGCGCATCGCTACGCCGTGCTGGAAATGGGCATGAACCACGCGGGCGAAATCGATTACCTGACCCGGCTGGCGCAGCCCGATGTTGCGGTGGCGATCAACGCACTCACCGCGCACATCGGTTTTCTGGGTTCGGTTGAAGCCATCGCGCGCGCCAAAGGTGAAATTTTCAACGGCCTGGGCAATGCGGGTATTGCGGTGTTCAACGCCGACGACGCGCACGCCGATTTATGGCGCGAACAGAATGCGCGGCGCCCGGTGGTTGATTTTGGCCTGTCTCCTGCTGCCAAAGTGCATGCCGGGTTCGAGCCCACCGCCTTCGGTTCGAGGCTCGCGGTCACGCTACCGAGCGGCACGTTTGATGTCGCACTGCAGATCCCCGGCGAACACAACGTCATGAATGCGTTGGCTGCAGCGGCAGCGGCCAGCGCGCTCGACACCGGCCACCGCAGCATCGTCGCCGGCCTGTCCAGCTTCACTGGCGTCAAGGGGCGGCTGCAGCGCAAGCCCGCGCTGCATGGCAGTACCTTTATCGACGACACCTACAACGCCAATCCCGATTCGGTGAAGGCCGCGCTGGCGGTGCTGGCGCAGCAGCCCGGCAAAAAACTGCTGGTGCTGGGCGACATGGGTGAACTGGGCAACGACGCCGCCGCGATGCACGCGCAGATCGGTCTGGCCGCGCGCGCCGCCGGGGTCGACCGCCTGCTGGCGCTGGGCGATCTGACAAAAGAAACCGTCGGTGCATTCGGAGCCAATGCGATGCATTTCGAACGCATCCAGGAACTGCTCGCCGAACTCGAAAATGCCCTGACGCCGGACACGACCGTGCTGGTGAAAGGCTCGCGCTTCATGCAGATGGAACGCGTGGTCAACAGCTTTATGGAGACTCCCTGACATGCTCTTGTGGCTATTTCAGCAACTCGGCCAGGACATCCGCGCCTTCAACGTCTTCAATTACCTGACGCTGCGCGCGGTCATGGCCACGCTCACCGCGCTGACGATTTCCTTCATCCTCGGCCCGGCGGTGATCCGCAAGCTCACCACGCTGAAAATCGGCCAGTCGGTGCGCAACGACGGCCCACAGACGCATCTGGTGAAAGCCGGCACACCAACCATGGGCGGCGTGCTGATCCTGATGTCGGTTGCCATCACCACCCTGCTGTGGGCGGATCTGTCGAACGATTACGTGTGGGTCGCACTCGCCACGCTGATCGGCTTTGGCGTCATCGGCTGGATCGACGACTGGCGCAAGGTGGTGGAGAAAAATTCGCGCGGCCTGCCCTCACGCTGGAAGTATTTCTGGCAGTCGGTCATTGGCCTCGCCGTCGCTGCCTACCTGTGGCAGACCGCCAGCCTGCCGGCGCACACCGAACTGATCATTCCCTTCCTCAAGCACGCCACACTGAGCCTGTCGGCGGTGGCCTTCATCGCACTGGTGTATTTCGTCATCGTCGGTTCCAGCAATGCGGTCAACCTCACCGACGGCCTCGACGGCCTCGCCATCCTGCCGACCGTGATGGTCGCCTCGGCGCTGGCAATCTTTGCCTACGTCGCCGGCAACGCGGTGTTCTCCAAGTACCTCGGCGTGCCCCACGTCCCCGGTGCCGGCGAACTGGCGATCTTCTGCGCAGCGATGGCGGGTGCCGGGCTGGCCTTTCTCTGGTTCAACGCCTACCCGGCCGAAGTCTTCATGGGCGATGTTGGCGCACTGTCGCTGGGCGCGGCGCTCGGCGTAGTCGCGGTCATCGTGCGGCAGGAAATCGTGCTGTTCATCATGTGCGGCGTATTCGTCATGGAAACCCTGTCGGTGATGATCCAGGTCGTGTCGTTCAAGACGCGCGGTAAACGCGTGTTCCTGATGGCGCCGATGCACCACCACTACGAACTCAAGGGCTGGAAGGAGACGCAGGTGGTGGTCCGCTTCTGGATTATTTCGATGATGCTGGTGCTGGTCGGACTGGCGAGCCTGAAACTCAGATGAACTACGACAGCCTCAATCTTTCCGGCAAAAACGTCCTGGTGCTCGGCCTCGGCGACACCGGCCTGTCGTGCGCACGCTGGCTGCAGGCGCGCGGCGCGCGGGTGAACGTGGCCGACAGCCGCGAATTCCCCCCGCAGGCAGCGCGCCTGGCTGAGTGGGCGCCCGGCGTGCCGCTCACCACCGGCGCGTTCGACCCCGCCCGGTTGCAGGCGGCCGAACTGCTGGTGCTGAGTCCCGGCGTGCCGCTGGCCGACCCTGCGGTGGCAGCCGCCATTGCAGCCGGCGTCGAAGTCGTAGGCGACGTCGAGCTGTTCGCCCGCGCCCTTTCCGCGATCAATGCCCAGCGCGCCGCGGCGCCCGAAACAACCGACCCGATGCAGTTGATCGCAATTACCGGCAGCAATGGCAAGAGCACGGTCACCGCCATGTGCGGCGAAATGTGCCGTATCGCCGGGCTGCAAACCTGCGTGGCGGGCAATATCGGTTTGCCAGTGCTCGACGCCCTGCTCGAAGTGGAAACCGGCACTGCCCCCCTCCCTCAGGTGTGGGTGCTGGAACTGTCCAGTTTCCAGCTCGAAACCACCTCCAGCCTCAACGCCACCGCCGCGACCGTGCTCAATGTCAGCGAAGACCACATGGATCGCTATGACGGGCTCGCCGCCTACGCCGCAGCCAAGGCGCGGATATTCAGCGGCGACGGCGTGCAGGTGCTGAACCGCGACGATGCCCTCACGCTGGGCATGGCGCTGCCCGGGCGGCCGGTCATCAGCTTTGGGCTGGACCGCTGCCCACAGGATGAGAATTTTGGCCTGTGCGAGGACGAGCTGTGCATCGGGGGCGACATGCTGATGCCGATGTCCGCGTTGCAGGTCAACGGATTGCACAATGTCGCCAATGCCCTTGCAGCCCTGGCGCTGACCCGCACGCTGAATTTGCCGATGGCCACCCTGTTGCGTGGCCTGGCCCATTTCACGGGGCTGCCGCACCGGGTTGAAAAAGTCGCCGAAATCGAGGGCGTCACTTATTACGACGACTCCAAGGGCACCAACGTCGGCGCCACCGAAGCCGCGCTGTACGGCATGGGCACGCGCCGTGCCGTGGTCATTCTGGGCGGCGACGGCAAGGGTCAGGACTTCAGCCCGCTCAAGGCCGCGGTCGAGGCCAACGCCCGCGCGGTGCTGCTGATCGGCCGCGATGCGCCGCTGATCGCAGCGGCAATCGAGGGCTGCGGGATTGATACCTATCCGGCAGACAGCCTGCCGGCCGCAGTCGAGCAGGCGCAGCGGCTGGCCCACTCCGGTGATGCAGTGCTGCTCTCGCCCGCCTGCGCCAGCTTCGACATGTTCCGCAATTACACGCACCGCGCCGAAGTTTTCGTCCAGGCGGTGCACAAGCTCGCCACGCAAAGGAGTGCGGGCTGATGCTCTACACCGCACGCGCGCCCAAACCCAGTGCCGAGCTCGATTTTAGCTTGCTGTGGCTGACGCTCGGCCTGCTGGCGCTCGGCTGGGTGATGATTTATTCGGCATCGATCGCGATTGCCGAGGCTGCCAAGTACACCGGCCACAACGGCGAATACTATTTGATGCGGCAGGGCATATTCATCGTCGCCGGCGTGGCGGTCGGCATCAGCGCGTTCCAGATCCCGATGCGGATATGGCAGCAGATCGCGCCTTATCTTTTCCTGCTCGGCCTGCTGCTGCTGGTGGTGGTGCTGATCCCCGGCATCGGCCACGAGGTCAAGGGCAGCCGGCGCTGGATTCCGCTCGGCTTCGCCAACCTGCAGCCTTCCGAACTGATGAAGCTGCTCGCCGTGCTGTACGCCGCTGACTACACCACGCGCAAGGCGGCGTTCATGCACGACCTCAAGAAAGGCTTTTTGCCGATGGCGGGCGTGATGCTGCTGACCGGGCTGCTGCTGCTGTCCGAGCCGGACTTCGGCGCCTTCGTGGTGATTGTCGCGATTGCCATGGGCATCCTGTTCCTCGGCGGGCTGAACTGGAAAGTATTCGCCGGCCTCATCGTCATGCTGGTGCTCGGCTTCGCCGCGCTGATTTTCTCTTCCGCATACCGGCTGCAGCGCGTGCAGACCTTCCTCAAAGGTCCGTTCGAAGATCCCTACGGTGCGGGCTATCAGCTGTCGCACGCGCTGATCGCCTTCGGCCGCGGCGAGTGGTTCGGTCTCGGCCTCGGCGGCAGTGTCGAGAAACTGTTCTATCTGCCGGAAGCCCATACCGATTTCCTGCTGGCCGTGATCGCCGAAGAGTTCGGCTTCATCGGCGTGCTCGTGGTGGTCGGCCTGTTCGCCTGGCTGATCGTCAAGGCCTTTCTGATCGGCCTGCGTGCCGCGCAGCTGGAGCGCAATTTCAATGCGCTGGTGGCGCAAGGCATCGCCATCTGGATCGGCGTGCAATCGCTGATCAATATGGGGGTGAACGTCGGCCTGCTGCCGACCAAGGGACTGACCCTGCCTTTCCTGTCGTTCGGCGGCAGCGGCATTCTCGCCAACTGCCTGGCGATTGCCGTGCTGTTGCGCATCGACTGGGAAAACCGGCAGATGATGCGGGGAAAAACCTTCTGATGGCTGCCGCGAACCGTACCCTGATGGTGATGGCCGGCGGCACCGGTGGCCACGTCTACCCCGCGCTGGCGGTGGCCGACGCGCTGCGCGCGCGCGGCTGGGACGTGTTCTGGCTGGGCACCAAAAACGGCCTCGAAGCCCGCGTGGTGCCGGCCGCCGGCATCGACATGGTGTGGGTGTCGATGGGCGGTGTGCGCGGCAAGGGCTGGCTGAAAAAACTGCTGCTGCCCGCCACCCTGTTGCTCGCATTCTGGCAAAGCCTGCGCGCGATCGTGCAGCGTCGCCCCGATGTCGTGCTGGGGATGGGCGGCTACACCGCGTTTCCCGGCGGCATAATGGCCAGCCTGCTGGGCAAGCCGCTGGTGATCCACGAACAGAATTCGGTCGGCGGGCTGACCAACCGCGTGCTGGCCTGTCTGGCCGAGCGCGTGCTGACCGCCTTCCCCAAGGTGTTTACCCATGCGCACGACAAACCGATTCCCTGCCGCCGCGTGACGACCGAGTGGGTGGGCAATCCTGTCAGGACCGATATTGCCGTGGCAGGCAAACCCGAACATACGGGCGCGCTACGGCTGCTGGTGGTGGGCGGCAGCCTCGGCGCGCAGGCCCTGAACGACCTGGTGCCCAAGGCGCTGGCCCGGCTTCCCGCGGAAAAGCGTCCGGCTGTCGTGCACCAATCCGGCCGCCAGCATCTCGATATCCTGCGCGCGAATTACGCCGCCGCCGGCATCGAAGCCGACGTGCGCGACTACATCGAAGACATGGCGGCCGCATACCGCGCCTGCGACTTCGCCATCTGCCGCGCCGGCGCGATGACCGTAGCCGAGCTGGCCTGCGCCGGGGTACCCGCGGTGCTGGTGCCGTTCCCGTTCGCGGTGGACGACCACCAGACCGGCAACGCCGAATTCCTTGCCGAAGCCGGCGCCGCCTGGCTGATCCAGCAAAAGGACCTGACTGCCGAGAAGCTGGCCGCGCTGATCACCGGGCTGGATCGCGGCCAGCTGGCGGCGATGGCCGGCAAAGCGCGCGCGCTGGCCAAACCCGATGCGACCGCACGCGTCGCCGACATTTGCGAGGCACTGGCCCAATGAAACACGCCGTCAAACACATTCATTTTGTCGGCATCGGCGGCGTCGGCATGTGCGGCATCGCCGAGGTGCTGCTGAACCTGGGTTATGCCGTATCCGGCTCCGACCTGGCCGACAACGCGGTGACGCAGAGGCTGGCGAGTCTGGGCGCGCGCATTCATCATGCGCATGCCGCCGAAAACATCACTGACGCCGATGCGGTGGTCACCTCGACGGCGGTGCAGGAATCCAATCCCGAAGTCGTCGCCGCGCGCGAAAAGAAAATCCCCATCGTGCCACGTGCACTGATGCTGGCCGAACTGATGCGCCTGCAGCGCGGCATCGCGATTGCCGGCACCCACGGCAAGACCACCACCACCAGCCTGGTCGCCAGCATTCTCGGCGAGGCAGGCATGGACCCGACTTATGTCATCGGCGGCAAGCTCACCGCAGCCGGCACCAATGCGCGGCTCGGCAAGGGCGATTTTCTGGTGGCCGAGGCCGACGAATCCGATGCGTCGTTCCTCTATCTGACGCCGGTGATCGCGATTGTCACCAACATCGACGCCGACCACATGGACACCTATGGCCATGATTTCGAGCGGCTGAAAACGGCCTTTGTAGACTTCTGCCAGCGGCTGCCGTTTTACGGCATGGCGGTGCTGTGCATCGACGACCCGCACGTGCGTGAAATCATGCCGCGCATCACCAAGCCGATCACCACCTACGGTTTTGACGAGGCCGCGCAGGTGCGTGCGATCAACGCGCGTTTCGAGCAGGGCCTGATGCATTTCACCGTGCAGCGCGAAGGCATGGCCAATCTCGATATCGTGCTGAACCATCCCGGCATTCACAACGTGCTGAATGCCCTGGCGGCGATTGCGGTGGCGACTGAAGTCGGCGCGGACGACGCTGCCATCGTTAGGGCGCTGGCCGAATTTCACGGCGTCGGCCGCCGCTTCCAGCGCTATGGCGAACTGCCTGCGAAAGACGGCGGCCATTACTGCTTGATTGACGACTACGGTCACCACCCGGTGGAGATGGCGGCGACCCTTGCGGCTGCGCGCGGCGCGTTTCCCGGACGGCGGCTGGTGCTGGTGTTCCAGCCGCATCGGTACTCGCGCACCCGCGACTGCTTCGAGGACTTCGTCAAAGTGCTGTCGGAAACCGACGTGCTGATGCTGACCGAAGTCTATCCGGCAGGCGAAGCGCCGATTGTTGCCGCAGACGGCCGTGCGCTCGCCCGCGCAGTGCGGGTGGTAGGCAAGGTCGAACCAGTGTTCGTGGAGAACGTTGCCGACCTGTCCGCCAGCGTCAACGATCTGGCACAAGCCAATGATGTGGTGCTGGTGATGGGCGCGGGCAGCATCGGCCAGCTGGCCCCCACCCTGGAGGCGCAGCATGCGACATGACTTTCGCATGAGCGAGATGGATCTGGGCGGCGGGGCGGCGCCAACGCTGCGCGGACATTTTCTCCAGAACGAACCGATGAAGAAGCACGTGACATGGCGCGCGGGCGGCCTTGCCCAGCGCGTCTATATCCCGGCCGACCTGGACGATCTCACCTGGCTGGTGCGCTCAGTTCCCGCACACGAAGAAATCCACATGCTCGGCCTCGGCAGCAATCTGCTGGTGCGCGACGGCGGCGTGTCGGGGGTGGTGATCCTGCTGCATGGGGTACTGAAAAAACTGGCGCTCGAATCACGCACCCAGGGCATGCCGCCGGCACCTACAGGCCGCGACACCGCACTGATTTACGCCCAGGCCGGCGTAGCCTCGCCCAAGCTGGCGCGCTTTGCCGCCAACAACAATCTGGTCGGCGGCGAATTCTGGGCCGGCATCCCCGGCACCGTCGGCGGCGCGATTGCGATGAACGCCGGCTGCTACGGCGGCGAAACCTGGGACAAGCTGGTGCAGGTGCTGACACTCGACCGCAAGGGCCAATTGAACGAGCGCCTGCCGGGCGACTACGTCATCGGCTACCGCCACGTGGCACTCAAGCAGGCGCATGAAGAATGGTTCGTCGGCGGCTGGTTCCGGCTGGAACACGGCGACGGCGTGGCCTCGCGCGAAACCATCAAGACCTTGCTGAAAACACGCATCGCGTCACAACCGCTGAACCTGCCCAATGCCGGCTCGGTATTTCGCAACCCGCCCGGCGATCATGCCGCGCGCCTGATCGAGTCGTGCGGACTCAAGGGGTTTCGCATCGGCGACGCGCAGGTATCGGACAAGCACGCCAACTTCATCGTCAATCTCGGCAATGCCCGGGCTGCCGATATCGAGCGCCTGATCGAACACGTTGAAAACACCGTGGAGGCGCGCACCAATGTGCGGCTGATCCGCGAAGTACGGATTATTGGAGAACGGCAGTGAGCACCACCGAATCAATGAAGCGCTACGGAAAAGTGGCAGTCATGCTGGGCGGCACCTCGGCCGAGCGGCCGGTGTCGCTCAACAGCGGTGCGGCCGTCCTCGCCGCCTTGCAGCGCCAGGGGGTCGACGCGCATGCGTTCGATCCGGCCAACCGCAATCTCGGCGACCTCATCAGCGGCGAATTCGACCGCGTGTTCATCTCGCTGCATGGCCGCCTCGGTGAAGACGGCTGCATGCAGGGCGCGCTCGAAGTGCTGGGCATGCCCTACACCGGCAGCGGTGTGATGGCCTCGGCGCTGGGCATGGACAAATGGCGCACCAAGCTGTTGTGGCGCGCGGCCGGTCTGCCCACCGCCGACTGGGCGATGCTCAATGCCGACAGCGATTTTGCCGCGGTGGAAAAACAGCTCGGCCTGCCGATTTTCGTCAAACCCGCGCGCGAGGGCTCCAGCATCGGCATGAGCAAGGTGACCGTAGCAGGCACGCTGAACGCTGCTTATGAAACCGCTGCCGAGCACGACCCGCTGGTGCTGGCCGAAACCTTTATCGACGGTCCGGAATTCACCGTCGGCATCCTCGGCGACCGCGCCTTGCCGCTGATCCGGCTGGAGCCGGCCAAGGACGCCGCCTTCTACGACTTCGACGCGAAATACCTGCGCAACGACACCCAGTACCACTGCCCGGCGGGCCTGCCAGACGCCGACGAACAGGCCTTGCGCCAGCTGGCGCTCGATGCGTTCCGGCTGGTAGGCGGCCGCGGCTGGGGCCGCGTCGACCTGATGCGCGACAGTCTCGGCAACCCTTATCTGCTGGAGGTGAACACCTCGCCCGGCATGACCGACCACAGCCTGGTGCCGATGGCGGCACGGGTGGCCGGACTGGATTTCGATGCGCTGTGCCTGACCATTCTGGAGCAGACCCTGGCATGAACGCCGAACTCGCCCACCATCCGCTGAATCAGGTCGCCCGCGTGCTGACTTGGGGCGCGCTCGGCCTTATGGCCTACGGCGCGACGAGCTGGGTAATGGCGCGACCGTGGTTTGCGCTGACCACGCTGGAAGTGAAAACGCCGGTCGCCCATGTGACCGAGGAACAGATTCGCCTGGTGGCGGAGCGTCGGGTGCGCGGCACCTTCTTCACGGTCGACCTTGAAAACGTGCGCGAGAGCCTGGAAAAACTGCCGTGGGTGCGCGAAGCGCGGGTCGAACGCCGCTGGCCCGACACGCTGGTGGTGTCGCTGGTCGAGCAGGAGCCGCTGGCACGCTGGAACGACAACGCGCTGGTGAACGCCGAGGGGGGCGTGTTTGTTGCCGCAGCAGATGGCGAGCTGCCGCGCCTGTCCGGTCCGGAAGACAGCAGCGCCGAAGTGGTAGCAGCGTATCGCCGTTATCAGGCCGCGCTGGCCACGCTCGACATGCGCATCGCCGAACTGCGGCTGTCTCCACGCCGGGCGTGGTCGATTCGCCTGGACAACGGCATGCAACTGCTACTGGGACGACAGCAAACCGATGCGCGCCTGACGCACTTTGTCAGTTACTACCCGCGCCTGATCAGCGCACAGGCAGCGCCCGCTTCAGTTCAAGCCATGTCACTGGCGGGCACGGCCGACGCGCCCAAACCGGCCGCACCGATACTTCCTCTCAGCGTCGATTTGCGTTACGCCGACGGCTTTGCCGTGCGGATGCCAAATGGCGTTTCCCCTTTTAAACCGAGTCCTACATGAGCGCAGCATGAGCAAGCCAAGAGACCCAAAAAACCTGGTTGTCGGTCTCGATATCGGCACCTCCAAGATCGTCTGCATCGTCGCTGAAATCAACGACGTGGGCACGTTCGACATCATCGGCATGGGCACCCATCCATCGCGCGGTCTGCGGCGTGGCGTGGTGGTCAATATCGAAGCCACCGTCAACGCCATCCAGCGCGCGCTGGAAGAAGCCGAGCTGATGGCCGACTGCAAAATCCGCGAGGTCTTCACCGGCATCGCCGGCAGCCACATCAAGAGCTTCAACTCGCATGGCATGTATGCGATCAAGGACAAGGAAATCAGCCAGATGGACGTCGACCGCGTGGTGGATACCGCGCGCGCGGTCAACATCCCGACCGACCAGCAGATCCTGCACACCATTCCGCAGGAATTCATCGTCGACGGCCAGGAAGACGTGCGCGACCCGCTCGGCATGAGCGCGGTACGGCTGGAGGTCAAGGTCCACATCGTCACCGGCGCAGTGTCGGCCGCGCAGAACATCATCAAGTGCGTGCGCCGCTGCGGCATCGAGGTCGGCGATCTGGTGCTGCAGCCGCTGGCCTCGGCGATGGCGGTGCTGACCGAAGACGAAAAAGAGCTCGGCGTCTGCCTGGTCGACATCGGCGGCGGCACCACCGACATCGCCGTGTTCACCGACGGCGCGATCCGCCACACCGCGGTGATTCCGGTGGCCGGCGACCAGGTCAACAACGACATCGCGGTGGCGCTGCGCACGCCGCCGAAAGAGGCCGAGGACATCAAGATCCAGTACGGTTGCGCGCTGCGCCAGCTGGCCGATGCGCGCGACATGATCGAGGTGCCCGGCATCGGCGACCGGCCGCCGCGCACCCTGTCGAAGCAGACGCTGGCCGAGTTCATCGAACCACGCATGGAGGAACTGTATTCGCTGGTACAGGCCGAACTGCGCCGCAGCGGCTTCGAGGAACTGCTGTCGTCCGGCATCGTCATCACCGGCGGCTCGGCCGGCATGCAGGGCATGGTCGAACTCGGCGAAGAGGTGTTCCACATGCCGGTGCGCATGGGCTGGCCGCGTTACGAAGGCGGACTGTCGGATGTGATGCACAACCCGCGCTACGCCACCTGCATGGGCTTGTTGCTGGCCGGTCTGGAAGCGCGTGGACGCGATGCACCGAAGCTGACGGGAAGCAGTCTCAAGGACATTCTGGAACGGATGAAGAGTTGGTTTAAAGGGAATTTCTGATGCCGCGCCGGCTTGATTGACGGCGGCGCGACATTGAAACGGGATTTGGCGACACGTACCGGATGGTTAGAACCCATCACGGGTGACACGCCAAAGGAATTGGTTTTTTGATTTGGCTAGATAAAGGAGGAGTAAAGATGTTTGAACTGATGGATGTAGATACCCAGGATGCAATTATCAAGGTCATCGGCGTGGGCGGCTGCGGCGGCAATGCGGTCGACCACATGATCACCTCGGGTTTGACCGGCGTGGAATTCATTGCAATCAACACCGACGCACAGGCGCTCAATCGCAACCAGGCCAAGCTGCAACTGCAGCTTGGCAATGGCGTGACCAAGGGTCTGGGCGCTGGTGCCAACCCCGATATCGGCCGCGAAGCCGCGCTGGAAGACCGCGAGCGCATCGCCGAACTGATCGACGGCGCGGACATGCTGTTCATTACCGCCGGCATGGGCGGCGGCACGGGTACCGGCGCTGCGCCGGTAGTGGCCGAAGTCGCCAAGGAACTCGGCATCCTCACCGTGGCGGTCGTCACCAAGCCGTTCATGTTTGAAGGCAAGCGCGTGCGTGCCGCCAACGCAGGCATCGAGGCGCTGGCGAAGCATGTCGACTCGTTGATCATCATCCCCAACGAAAAGCTGATGCAGGTGCTGGGCGAGGATGTCTCGATGCTGGATGCCTTCAAGGCGGCCAACAACGTGCTGCACGGCGCGGTCGGCGGCATTGCCGAAGTCATCAATTGCCCGGGTCTGGTCAACGTCGACTTTGCCGACGTGCGCACCGTGATGAGCGAAATGGGCATGGCAATGATGGGTTCGGCCCAGGCCAGCGGCGAAAACCGCGCCCGCATTGCCGCCGAACAGGCCGTCGCCAGCCCGCTGCTGGAAGACGTAAACCTGGCCGGCGCGCGCGGCGTGCTGGTCAACATCACCGCATCCAGCACGGTGAAGATGCGTGAAATTCACGAAGTGATGAACACCATCAAGGCATTCACTGCGGAAGAAGCCACCGTCATCGTCGGCCAGGTGCTCGACGACAGCATGGAAGATGCGCTGCGCGTCACCATGGTCGCCACCGGCCTCGGCAGCCCGGTTGCCCGCCAGCAGACCCGTCCGATGCAGATCATTCGCACTGGCACCGACGACGCCCCGATGATGGTCGGTGGCGATGAAGAACTGCCCAGCGTCATGACCACCCGCCGCACCCGGGTTCAGGCGATGACCGAGTCCGGCGTCGATCATCTGGACATCCCGGCCTTTTTGCGTCGCCAGGCGGACTGATCATGCTGGCAACGCCCCTAGCCGGCACGCGTGCGTGCCGGCTAGGGGCGTTCGTCCTGCGCGGCTAAAATGACGACATGATCAAGCAACGCACATTAAAAAAACCGGTCAAGGCAGCGGGCGTCGGCCTGCACTCCGGCATCAAGGTCGAGATGACCTTGCGTCCGGCCGCACCCGACTCCGGCATTGTTTTCCGCCGCATCGACCTCGATCCGCCGGCCGAACTCAAGGCCGATCCTTACCTCGTCACCGACACGCGGCTGTGTTCCATGCTCGAATCGGGCGCAGCCAAAGTGTCCACCGTCGAGCACCTGATGTCCGCCCTTGCGGGCCTGGGCATCGACAACCTGCAGGTCGATCTGACCGGCCCCGAAATTCCCATCATGGACGGCTCTTCTGCGCCGTTCGTGTTCCTGCTGCAATCCGCCGGCATCGTCGAGCAGGATGCGCCAAAAAAGTACGTGCGCATCACCCGTCCGATCGAAGTGCGCGACGGTGACAAGTGGGCGCGCTTCGTTCCACACAACGGCTTCAGGGTCGAGTTCACCATCGACTTCGATCATCCCGTTTTTGACAAGAGCGGCAAAACCGTCAGCATCGATTTTGCCGATACGGCCTACACCAAGGAGGTCGCGCGCGCGCGCACCTTCGGTTTCATGCATGAAGTCGAGTACCTGCGCAACCAGGGCCTGGCACTGGGCGGCTCGCTCGACAACGCCATCGTCATGGACGAATACCGCGTGCTGAACCAGGATGGGCTGCGCTACGAGGACGAATTCGTCAAACACAAGGTGCTCGACGCCATTGGCGACATCTATCTGCTGGGGCATCCCATCATCGGTGCCTTCGAGGCCTACAAATCCGGCCATGCGCTGAACAATGCCCTGCTGCGCGAGCTGGCGCAGCACCAGGAGTCCTGGGAGTTCGTCAGCTTTGAACACGAGGCAGACGTTCCGCAAGCCTTCGCCCGCCTGCACCCGCTCACCGCATGATTGCCGTACGCCTGCTGATCGTCGTCCTCGTGATTGCGATGGTGGCGTTCGGACTGGCGTGGCTGGTGACCGGCAATCGTGCCTATCTTGGAACCATCAGCCGCGTGCTGCGCTTCGCGCTGCTGGTCGGCGTCGTTGTCGCGCTATTTTATGTAGTTGAACGCCTTCTTCTACGCTAATCCAAGGCACAACGGGGCGCGTGTTTCCAGTTGACTGCACTGGCCCGGCCCACGCGCATTCACCCGCCCAGGCCGACGTGATTCACCAATTGGCTTGATCGATAGACGGTTCAGGCCTTGTCAGGAAACAGGCCAAACAGAAGGACGCTAGGAGATGCAGCAGGAACGCCGCCCCCTCAATCCAGCCCCTGCCGAAACCGCATCGATCCAGGGTCTGACAACCCACCTTGCACATGAGCGCCTGGCAGCGGAAGGGGCGAACGCATTGCCTGAAAGCGGGCAACACGGCATGCGGGCGAGGCTGCTCGACGTGATCCGCGAACCGATGTTCCTGTTGCTGATTATTGCGGCCGGGATCTATCTGATACTGGGCGATCCGCATGAAGCCCTGATGCTGCTGTTTTTTGTCGGAGTGGTGGTGGGCATCACCCTCTATCAGTCGCACAAGACCGAACGAGTGTTACAGGCGCTGCGCGATCTGACCAGTCCGCGCGCGCTGGTGTTGCGCGATGGCGAAAAGCAGCGCATCGCCGGGCACGAGGTGGTGCGCGACGACATCGTGATGCTGGCCGAAGGAGATCGTGTGCCGGCGGACGCACGGCTGCTGATGTGCCAGGGTCTGCTCGTCGATGAATCGCTGCTGACCGGTGAAGCCGTACCGGTGCGCAAAACCGCGGGCGAAGGTCTGGCGGTCACCGGGCGACCCGGCGGAGACGATTTGCCGCAGGTGTATTCAGGCACGCTGGTGGTGCAGGGTCAGGGCATTGCACGTGTCACCGCTACAGGGCCGCGCACTGAAATGGGCAAGATCGGCAAGTCGCTGCAGGCCTTGCGACCCGAGCCCAGCCCGATGCAGCGCCAGGTGCGCCGCATGATGTGGGTCTTTGCGCTGCTCGGCATGGTATTGAGCAGTGTGGTGGTGCTGCTGTATGGCCTCAGTCGTGGCGCCTGGCTCGATGCGCTGCTCGCCGGCATCACGCTGGCCATTTCCCTGCTGCCGCAGGAGTTTCTGGTGGTGCTCACGGTTTTTCTGGCACTGGGGGCGTGGCGCATTTCGCGCAACAACGTGCTGACGCGGCGCATCCCGGCGCTGGAAACGCTCGGCGCCGCCACCCTCCTGTGCGCGGACAAGACCGGCACCATCACCGAGAACCGCATGACGGTGGCGCAGCTGGTGACGCGCGATGAAGCCCACAGGGTCGACTATGGGCAAACGAATGATCTTCCGGAGCCCTTTCACGAACTGGTCGAATTCAGCGTGCTGGCCAGCCTGGTCGACCCATTCGATCCGATGGAGAAAGCCTTTCGCCGCCTTGCCGATCACTTTCTAGCCGGCACCGAGCACCTGCACGACGACTGGACGCTGATCCAGCACTATCCGCTGAGCCGCGACATGCTCGCCATGACGCACGGCTGGAAGGCCACCCAGCGCGACGAATACGTGGTGGCCGCCAAAGGTGCGCCAGAGGCCATTGCCGATCTGTGCCACTTGTCCGCGGCAGAAACCGCACGCATCGCTGAACAGGCCAACCAACTTGCGGCGCAGGGCTTGCGCGTTCTGGCCATTGCCAAAGCGACCTTCGAAGGCGCAATCCTGCCACCGCAGCAGCACGATTTTCCATTTGTTTTTCTCGGCATGATTGCGCTGGCCGATCCGGTACGCCCGCGCGTGCCTGAAGCGATCCGCGTGGCGCGCGGTGCCGGGATGCGGGTGGCGATGATCACCGGCGATTATCCCGGCACCGCCGAAGCCGTCGCGCGTCAGGCCGGGATCGATCTCGCCGGCGGCATCCTCAGTGGCCCTGAGATCGATGCGCTCGACGATGCGGCGTTGCGGCAGCGACTCGAAACCACCCACGTCTTTGCACGCGTTGCGCCGGAGCAGAAGTTGCGCTTGGTGCAGGCCTTCAAGGCCAACGGTGAAATCGTGGCGATGACCGGCGACGGCGTGAACGATGCCCCGGCGCTCAAGGCCGCGCACATCGGCATTGCCATGGGCGGGCGCGGCACCGATGTCGCGCGTGAAGCGTCCTCGCTGGTTCTGCTGGACGACGATTTTGCCACCATCGTCGATGCCATCCGCCACGGCCGGCGCATCTACGGCAACCTGCACAAGGCGATGGCGTATGTGCTTGCGGTGCATGTGCCCATCGCCGGCATGGCGCTGCTGCCCTTGCTGTTCGGGTTGCCGCTGGTGCTCGCACCCGTGCACATCGTATTTCTCGAACTCATCATCGACCCTGCCTGTTCCATCGTGTTCGAGTCCGAACCGGAAGAGCGCGACAGCATGCAGCGGCCACCGCGTCGCTCGGATGCCCCCCTGTTCAGCCTGCGCACCCTGCTGCTCTCACTGCTTCAAGGCGCAACCCTGTTTCTTGCCGTGGCTGCGGTGTATGCCCTCGCGCTACTGCGCGGTCAGGGTGCAGACGAAGCGCGTGCACTGACCTTCACCACGCTGGTGATCGGCAACCTGTGGCTCATCCTGATCAATCGCTCCTGGTCGAGCACGCTCCAGACATCGATGCGCACGCCGAACCCTGCTTTGTGGTGGGTAATCGGCAGCACCCTCGGTTTCCTTGTATGCGTACTCTATATTCCGGGCTTGCGCGGGTTGTTCGGCTTCACCTATCTGCACGCAACTGATGTGCTTCTGGCCATCGCCGCCGGCGCGACCGGGATTGTGTGGTTCGAGTTGTACAAGTGGGCCAAGGGAATGCGGCTTAAAAGGCCGGTCGCCTGACGACCCGGGACTTCAGTTCCCGACTCCGGCCCAAACAAAAAAATTCATGCGGGCTTGCTTGCCTTCCGGCTTGCCCGCGTCTAGTACTAATGAACCAACGCCAGCGGTACAAAAGTTAAAGTCTGGCTGGCACCTGTCGATAAGGATAAGCCAGTCCTGCATCCCCCTGCTGGCCTCCTCAATAACTGGGACATCAGCCATGCGCACCAAGCAATTTCTGACTGCAAGGTATCGTATTAGTGGAATAACCCCTGCCGGCGCACAACCCGAGCAGTGCCTGGAATCGCCAGAGGAGCGGGTAGCCGCAGTCATGACTGCACTGGATGACATCGGCAGGCTGATTTCAAATCAATGTTTTTCCCGTCCCGACGCGTTGACGCAGGACAGCATCACAGCCTATGCCCTGGCGCTAATGCAGCTTCGCGAATGCGCCTGCGCAGCCGGGCTCGGCCGTTTGACGAGAGCCTGTGATGCACTTGCCGTGACGGTTGCGCGGCTGATTGAGGACAAGAACTGCGCCTGCCACCAAAAATGCGATGCCCTGACGCGATTTGTCGCCCATGCGCATGCCATGATCCAGCTGTCGGCCGAAATGCCCAAGCATCAGACCTTGCCGATTGCCGTTGCCTATTCCCAAGCCGAACGGGCGCTGAATGAAGCGGGGCGCTACGCATTCCAGCGTGTCCCGCACTGACTAGGGTTCAGCCTAGGGAAAACCCGGCATTGCTCAGCTAGCTGCAGCAGCGTGCGTTGCCCCGGGCGCGACCTCAGCGCGCCACAGATCGAGGTGAAAATCTTCGCCCAGCCAGGTGCCGTCTTGCCATTTCCAGGTGAAATCCAGCCTGGTGTGTGACTTGAGTTGCGCCGCGCTCAGGCTGATGCCGTGCAATCCCAGTCCCATCGGTGCAGTGGGCAGGTCGCGGCTCGCCTGCCAGCCATCAAAGCCCGCATGCAGCTGCGCCGGCCGCGGCAACAGGATGAGCAAATTGTGCCCAGCCGCCACATGCCCGATGCGGGAAACCGGTGTCCACACCCAGCTGGCGGCATCGGGGCGGTTGCCGGCGTAGCGCTGCCAGACGGCCTGCGGGCGATCGAACGCCCGCCCCAGGGTAAGCGAGGCGGCCAGTTTCACAAACTCGGCATGCGCCCACGCCAGCGGCATCGCTGACCCGGTCGGGCGACCCGGCAACAGACCCCGTTGTGGCAGCGGTGCAGCATCCCACACCTGTTCCGGCAACAGCCCGCCTGCGCTGGCCATGGCATTCATCGCCACCAGATACGGCAGCGGATCCGCCCCCTGCGCCAGCGCATGATGGCCACGCTCACCCACCAGCAACGGCCAGCCACGCCCAAGTCCGCTGCCATCAAACGCGCGGCCGTCGGCATGCTCGCCGTAGCCGTCCCCGTTGTAACGGTGCCAGACCGGTCCGCTGGGGGTGTCGGTTTTCAGCAAAGCGTCTACCAGCTTGAGGCTGTCCAGAATCAGCGGGGCGTCGGCGTGACGCAGGCCAAGGCGAACCAGTTGCAGAAAGTCACCGCCCACCTGCCCGGTGGCATCGAGGCAAGAATCCTCGACACGGTTTTTGATCGCCAGATGCCGCTGCAGCGCAGCGGGGCACGCCAGAATGTCTTGTGGCGCATCGCGCACGTAATGTGCGGTGATGCCCTGTTCGCGATCCAGCGCGCTGTCGCGTGCGACGCACCAGTCTTCCAGCCGCGCATTCCAGAAATCAGCCACCAGCAACGGCAGCATGCGCTCGGTTGCGGGCAGCAGATTGGCGCCGGCCACCAGCGCAGCGATACAGGTGGCCAGTGTGTAGGGATTCACTCCGGCGTCTTCCTCCCAGCGATCCTGCGGGCTGGAAGGGCCTTCGCGCATCAGGAAGGCGAGTGCGCGGCGCACCATGTCAGCCACCGGCATGCCGCCCAGCGCGCCGCGCTCGGCCAGACTCACCGCCAGCAACACCGGGAATGCGGTTTCGTCGAGCTGCACGCCCGACCAGTAAGGGCGCCCACCCAGCCACTGATTCTGGAACCAGTGGCCATCGGCATTCTGGATCGCCATCAGATAGCCGAGCACGGCCCGTGCCTCGACTTCACCGCCCAATGCCAGCAGGGCTTGCGCACATTCGACCAGATCGCGCGGCCACACCAGGTGATAGCCGCTGCGCTCGTCGCCCTGGTCGCCCCACGGCACCGACAGGCTGGCCACCATGGCACCGCTGAAAGTCTTATCGTAATGCGTTTTCAGAATCTGGGCGGAGCTATGCAGTTGCGCGTCGAGCGCGGCGGGCAGGCCAAATCGTGGGCAGCGGGTTGCGCGTGCGGCGTGCCAGTCAGCCCAAGCGCTGCGCTGCTGTTCAGCTATCGGCTCGAACGGCTCGGCCAGGCTGGACAGCGCCAGCGTCGCGGCGGCTTGCGGCGACGCTGCCAGCCCCAACGCCAGGCTGGCGCGTGGCGGCAACGCGGCCATCAACGCCACATTGCCGGGACCCGCCGCGCGCGCATTCCAGACCATGCGACCGTGGCGGGCGAAATCCTGCCAGCCGTCGCTCACACCGACATACCCCGCCGAAGTCGCCCCCAACGCATCGCAAAAATCCGCATCGACCCCGAGCAGCGCCAAGGCAAACGGCCCCTGCTGTGCCGACAGCATGTTGCGTCCGCGGTGTGGGCTGGTCGAGGCCTGATTGTTCCAGCCGGTCCCGCCCAAGTGCGGCGCAAGCAGCAGATAAGGACGCAATGCCGGATCGCCCTGCAAGTCCACCTCCAGCCGCAACACATCGCGATCCGGATCGGGGCAGAGGCGCAGCGTCAGGGTAAAACGGGGATGGCGATGCACGATGGTCGGCAACGGCACCCCGGGCGCGGGCGTGGTCAGACGGTAGTCTGCGTGGCGCTTGAGCTCGACCCAGAATCCTGCGTCATCCGCCACGATGAAACCGAGGTCGCGGATTTGCGGGATATCGACACGCGGGTAATACACCTCGTTGACGATGCCATGGCCAAGGGTGAACCAGAGACGTGATGAGCCGATCGCCGTGCCGACCAGATCCTTGTCGCTCGAAGTCCAGGTCGGCGGCAGACCCGGATGGCCGTGTGCGTCGGCGTTCGAGGCGGTCATGGTGCGGTCTCCGTGCAGGGGAAGCGATGAAATGAACGCATCGGTTCACTCTACTTCAACGCACGCTCAAGAGCGAACTGGGCAGCCCGAATACTGCGGAGCTCGATGAGTGCCGCCTCAGGCGTTACTGACTTGTTCCTGCATCAGGCTAACCGGCACATGGTGCGGCGTATGCCCATGCCCCAGCGCCAGAGTGTAAATGCGCTGCAGATCTTCTTCGCTGACGTCGATAAAGGTGTCAAGTTGAGACAACGCGTAGACCAGATCACTATGCGGAATCATGCGTTCTCCGGCTGCATCCGCAGCCAGCTCGGCGGGAGCCAACGCTTCGACCGACTCACGCCACCACGCCTGGGGGTAGCGCCGCCACGCAAACGGGAAATTGAACAGCACGGCGACAATCAGCAGCACCACCACGTTCAACAACACCGGCACAAACAGGTAGCCGTAACCCAGCGTCAGGATAGGCTCGCCCCCCATCACCGCAAACAAGGCCGTGGCGCCGCCGGGAGGATGCAGGCAACGCAGCCAGTACATCAGGCCGATCGACGCTGCAACCGCAATCGAAGCGGCGAGCATCGGATCGGCGATCCATTGCGCGCAGGTGACGCCGACCGCTGCTGAAATCAGATGCCCGCCAACCACCGGCCAAGGCTGCGACAACGCCCCGTGCGGCGCAGCGAACAGCAATACCGCCGATGCGCCCATCGAAGCCACCGTGAGCGCCCCGACATGGTCGCCGAGCAGGGCATGACTGACCCACAGCACGGCAAGAATGCCGAGCAAGCCCCCCGCTGCTGAAATCCAGTGTTCGCGCTCCGAAACCGAATAGGCTAGTTTACGCACCATGCCGTGTTGCCGCCTTAGCCCGTGCTCCAGGCACGCGGGCGCCGCATCCCGGCGATCTTGCACGCCTGCTTGACGTAGCCATACGGGAACAGCACGAACAGCTGCTTTTGCGCCTCGCGTCCCATGCGCTCAGCCAGATGCTTGATGACAAAACGCGCATCGGCTGCAACCTGATGCTCCTCGTAGAACGCGCGCATGAAACGCAGCACGTCCCAATGGTCATCGTTGAGCTGGATGGCTTCGTCCTGTGCCAGCACTTCGGCCACCGCTTCGTTCCAGTCACCGGGCTCGATCAGATAGCCCTCCGCATCGCGCTCGGGCATCACGGTCATACTTTCAGTCATGGCTTCCATTACAGACCCCTGAAATTATCGATGAGGCCAGTTTAGGGGTTCCATAAACATCAATCCAACGATATATTTTGCTATCTAATATCGACAAACCCGATAGATAAGCCATGGACACCGAACTCGCCCGCACCTTTTTAATGGTCGCCGCTACCGGCAACTTCGTCGCTGCAGCCAGCCGCCTGCATGTCACCCAGTCTACTGTTAGTGCGCGCATACACTCACTAGAAACCTCTCTGGGTGCGCGTTTGTTTCAACGCGGGCGCAACGGTGCGGTGCTAACACCGTCCGGCAAGCGCTTCCTCCGTCACGCCAAAAATCTGGTGCGCACTGTCGAGCAGGCGCATCACGACGTCGGCCTGCCGCAGGGCTTTCGTGACGTGCTGACGCTCTCCGGCCGCATCGCCGTGTGGGAAGGATTTCTGCCGCACTGGGTGGCCTGGATGCGCGAAGCCGCGCCTGATGTATCGCTGCGGCTGGAAATCGGCTTCGAGGCCGACATCATGCAGGGCTTGATCGAAGGAACGGTGGACATTGGCGTGATGTACACGCCAACCTCGCGCAGCGGGCTGGTGGTCGAGCCCCTGTTCGACGAAACCCTGCTGCTGGTCACCAGCGACCTTGCGCGCGGCTGGCCCGACGAAGGCTATATCCACATCGACTGGGGACCGGAATTCCACGCCCAGTTCAGCGATCACTACCCCGACGCCCCCCCGCCCACGCTGGTCGCCAATATTGGCTGGCTGGGCGTGCAGCAACTGCTTACTTACGGTGGAAGTGGTTATTTTCCTCGACGTCTGGTGCGGCGCTATATCGAATCCGGGCAACTGTGGCGGGTGCCGAACGCCCCGCAAGTCAAGCTGCCCGCCTGGATGGTGTTCCCTCGCGACAGCGATAACGCCACCCTGAATCTGGCACTGGATGGCTTGCGTGAACTGGCGCGAGCAGAGCAAGCGCAGGGAGATTGACGGGCTCGGTCCACCCGGAGGTGCACCCGGCTGGCGGCTGGCGGTGCGGCACACGGCCGCGCAGTTAACGGCGATAGATTTTGTTTGATTTGCGAATATAAATAGAAAGCAGGTTGACGAAAAAACGGGTTGTCACGCCGGGAGGACGACAAAATGCTGGATCGGTTGCGGGTTCATCAAGTACGACTGCGGGTGGAAGCATCCGGGCTGCCGCTGGTGGTTGAGCTATGGAATGGGCAGACAGTCGGGCGGGATGAGTCCGCTGCCGTGCGGGTGCGCTTGAACCAGGCCGCCAGCCTGAAGGTGATGGCCCATCCTAACCTGGGTTCGCTTGCCCGCGCGTATGTCGAGGGCGCACTCGATCTGCACGGCAATATCCGCGACATCCTCGCGCTTGGCGACCGCCTCTGCAACGCGAGCGACTGCACGCCGAAAACCAGGTCGGACGGCTGGAAGTGGTGGCGCCACACGCGCAGCAAGGACCGCAAGAACATTCATTACCACTACGACGTTTCCAACGATTTTTACGCCCTATGGCTGGATACGCGCCGGGTGTATTCCTGTGCCTATTTCAACACCCCAGACATGAGCCTGGAAGCCGCACAGGAAGCCAAGCTCGACCATATCTGCCGCAAGCTCGATCTCAAGCCGGACGAGCAATTTCTCGACATCGGCTGCGGCTGGGGCGGCTTGATCCTGCATGCGGCGGAATGCTACGGCGTGCGTGCGGTCGGCATCACCCTGTCAGACGACCAGCATGCCTATGTCTGCCAGCAAATCGAAGCGCGCGGCCTGCGTGACCGGGTCGAGGTGCGCAGAATGGATTACCGTGACGTGCCCGAGCATGGCGGCTACGACAAGATCGCCAGTGTCGGCATGTTCGAGCACGTCGGCCGCCTCAATCTGCGCACCTATTTCGACAAGATCCATGCGCTGCTGAAACCGGGAGGGCTGGTGCTCAACCATGGCATCACCACGGCCGAACCCGAAGCCAGCGGCCTCGGCAGCGGCATCGCAGAGTTCATCGAAGACTACGTCTTCCCGGGCGGCGAACTGGTGCATGCCTCCGAGGTGCTGCGCGCCGCTTCAAGCAGCGGCCTCGAATGCCTCGATGCCGAGAACCTGCGGCCTCATTACGGCAAAACCCTGTGGCACTGGGTGACGCGACTGGAACAGCATGCTGACGAAGCCCGCCACCTGATCGGCGATCAGAAATACCGCATCTGGCGCATTTATATGGGCGGATCTGCTTATGCCTTCGAGCATGACTGGATGGAGCTATGGCAGGTGCTGGCCGGCAAGGGCATCGACGGCGGCCAGCCGAACTACCCGTTCATGCGGAATTACATTTATAGCGGCGAGTGAAAGCTTTGGCGCGGTCAGTAAACGCCGCGAGGCGAGCCGCGCATGGCGAATGCATTTGCATGGATCGAAGCCGATCAACCTCGTTCGTCCCTGCTCAGCAAATGCAGGATAGACACCGCCGGCTCCGCCAGATCAGCCAGCGTGTAGCGCTCGACATGCTCCAGAAACGCCCGCTGCGCCTCGAACAGAATGGCTTTGAGCGCACAACTTTTCTGGATGACGCACACCGGATCATCGCAGTTGACCGGTGCGAGCGTGGCTTCCATGAGTTCAATCACCTGTCGCAGATTGATGCTTTGCTTCGGCTTGCCAAGCCTGATACCGCCATGCTGGCCCCGGCTCGCCTGGATCAATCCCGCGCCCGCCAGCTTTTGCACGATTTTCATGACATGACTGCGCGATACGTCGAACTGCCCGGCAATCTCCTGCACGGTTGACAAGCGGTCTTCCGGCATCGAGGCCAGATAGATCAAAACCCGAAATGCATAGTCCGTGTGTTTGGTCAGGCGCATGGCGGGGTCCTCGAATCGTTTGACTGCATTTTACTTGACCCGGCTTATTAGATTCACCTAATATTCCTGCTCAAACATTCATATAAGATGAATGTTAAAGACCACTCGTCAAACCCAGGAGTCCCCATGTTATCTGCCGAAACGCTGGCCACGATCAAGTCAACCGCCCCTCTGCTGGCCGAGCAGGGCCAGGCTATCACCACCCTGTTTTATGCCAAGCTATTCCAGCACCACCCGGAGTTGCAGCACATTTTCAACATGGCCAATCAGGCGAAAGGCGAGCAATCCCGCGCGCTGGCCGAATCGGTGTTCATGTACGCCACCCATATCGACAAGCTGCAAAACCTGGGGCCCATGGTCAGCCGCATCGCCCACAAGCACGCCAGCTTGCAGGTTGCACCCGAGCACTATCCGATAGTGGGGAAGTATCTGCTGGAAGCCATCCAGGATCATCTGGGACTGGAACCCGACCATCCTGTGCTCGGTGCCTGGGCCGAAGCGTATGCCCAGCTGGCCGGCATCTTCATCAAGACCGAGGAAGGCATCTACAGCGACAACGCCATGAAACCCGGCGGCTGGCGCGGGTTCCGTCCGTTTGTCATCCGCGACATTCATGACGAAGCCAGCGGGATCAAGTCGGTGTATTTGCAGGCCGAGGATGGTCAGCCCATCGCCGATTTCGAGCCCGGTCAATACCTCGGCGTCAAGGTCAGGGTGCCGGGGCACGAATACGACGAGATCCGCCAGTACTCCCTCTCGGACGCGCCCGGAAAAAATCACTACCGCATCACCGTCAAAGCCGAAAGCACGCCGCCCAGCCATGAAGGCAAGGTCTCAAACCACCTGCACAGCGCACAGCCCGGTGATCAAGTATGGATCCAGCCACCAACAGGCGAATTCACCATCAAACACCCCGAGCGGGATCTGGTTCTGATCGCCGGGGGCGTCGGCATCACCCCGCTGTTGAGCATGCTGCTGCACCGCATCGAAACCGGCGAGGACGTGTCTGATCTGGTGTTCATCCATTGCTGCCGTGACCAGGCGCATCACGTGATGGGCGATGAACTACGTCGACTCAGCGCGCAGCATGGCTTCAGCTATCACGTCAGCTATGAAACCGGCAGCGGTGCCGACCACCAGGGCTACCTCAACCAGACGGTTCTGTCGCAATGGCTCACGCAACCGGACGCCGACGTGTATTTCTGCGGCCCCAAACCGTTCATGGCAGCAGTCAACGCCCAGTTGCTGCAAATGGGTTTACGCGACGAGCAGCTGCATCACGAGGTCTTCGGCCCCGGCACCCCCTTGCAGACGCATTGAGGAGCGGCACTGGCAGCGGACTTAAATCCGCTGCCGTGCCCGCGCAATCGCCGCCCGCACCTGCCGCGGCGCAGTGCCTCCGACATGGTCGCGCGCGGCAAGCGAGCCTTCCAGCGTCAGCACGGCATAGACGCCTTCGTCGATCATCGGACTGAACGCCTGCAACTCGGCCAGCGACAAATCGGCCAAATCGCGCCCGCTGGTGTCGGCCGCGCGCACCGCACGCGCCACGACTTCATGCGCATCGCGGAACGGCAGGCCTTTTTTCACCAGATAATCGGCCAGATCGGTGGCGGTGGCGAAGCCCTGCATCACGGCGACGCGCATCGCTTCGGGTTTGACGGTGACGCCGGTGAGCATGTCGGCGTAGATCGCCAGCGTGTCGTTGAGCGTATCCACGGTGTCGAACAGCGGTTCCTTGTCTTCCTGGTTGTCCTTGTTGTAGGCCAGCGGCTGGCCTTTCATCAGGGTGAGCAGGGCCACCAGATGACCGTTGACCCGCCCGGTTTTGCCGCGCACCAGTTCGGGCACGTCGGGATTCTTCTTCTGCGGCATGATGGAAGAACCGGTGCAGAAGCGGTCGGCGAGATCGATGAAGCCGAAGCGCGGGCTCATCCACAGGATCAGCTCTTCCGACAGGCGCGACAGATGCGTCATCACCAGCGCGGCGGCAGCGCTAAATTCGATGGCGAAGTCGCGGTCGGAGACGGCGTCGAGCGAGTTTTCGCATACTGCTTCAAACCCGAGTTCGCGCGCGACATATTCGCGGTCGATCGGGTAGCTGGTGCCGGCCAGGGCAGCGGCGCCCAGCGGCAAGCGGTTGACGCGGCGGCGGCAGTCGACCATGCGCTCGACGTCGCGCGCCAGCATTTCGAAGTAGGCCAGCAGGTGGTGACCGAACGTGACCGGCTGCGCCACCTGCAGGTGGGTGAAGCCGGGCATCACGGTGTCGGCATGCTGTTCTGCCAGGTTGACCAGCGAAGTCTGGCAGGCCTTGAGGCCGCCGACGATGTGGTCGATGGCGTCGCGCAGAAACAGGCGAATATCGGTGGCCACCTGATCATTGCGCGATCGTCCGGTATGCAAGCGCTTACCTGCATCGCCAATTTTGGCGGTGAGCGCGGCTTCGATGTTGAGATGGACGTCTTCGCGGTCGAGCGACCAGGCGAAGCCGCCCGCGCGAATCTCGTCCAGCAACTCGGCCATGCCGCGCTGAATCTCAGCCAGATCGGCCTTGGATAGCACGCCGACGTGATGCAACATGGCGGCGTGCGCGAGCGAACCCTGAATATCGAACTCGGCCAGCCGATAATCGAAGGGAATCGACGCGGTATAGCGTTTGACGATTTCGGAAACGGGCTCGGAAAACCGGCCCGACCACGCTGCGGGCGGCGTCGATGGCGTGCTCATGGGGCAAATAACAGGGTATGAAAAGAAAGAATCATAACAACCGGCAGGTTGAATTGCCGAACTTCTGCCATTTGGGCGTCAACCTGCGCATCGCACTGACGGTGGAAGCCGCGCTGGTCGCCGGGGCAGTGGCGCGGGCATCGAATTCCGCAGGGTTCTGGACGGATTTCATCGCGCTGTCGGCGCTGGCGCAGCCCGCCTTGTTGCTCACCTTGCTGGCGCTGTGCGCGGCGGGGCGCTGGCTGCGCAGCCAGCCCTATCGCCAGGGTGCGGGTGCAGCGCTGGCCATCGGCGTGCTGGTACCAGTGGGCGTGTTTCTATGGCTCGCCCCCTTGCTGATGGGGCTGGTCGCCTTTTCGCCAGCCGCGGTGGCGGTGTTTTCACTCGTGAGCGGTGCCGGCTTGCTGGCCTATTTCAATCTGCGCGCGCGTGCATTGTCGCCCGCCATCACCGAAGCGCGGCTACAGGCCTTGCAGGCACGCATCCGCCCGCATTTTCTGTTCAACAGCCTCAACGCCGTATTGTCGCTGGTACGCAGCGACCCGCGTCGCGCCGAGCACGCGCTGGAAAACATGGCCGACCTGTTCCGCGCGCTGATGAGCGATGCCCGCCAGCTGGCGCCGCTGGAAGATGAGGTGGCGCTGACCCGGGCGTATCTGGAACTCGAACAGCTGCGTCTGGGGGATCGCCTGCAGGTTGCCTGGCACATCGGCAAAATGCCGGGTGAGGCGCTGATTCCGCCGCTGGTGATCCAGCCGCTGGTGGAAAACGCGGTCTATCACGGCATCGAACCGATGCCTGCGGGCGGTGAAATCAGCCTCAACATTTATCGCAGCGGCGACAAGGTGCATATCGTGGTGCGCAATCCCATCGCCGCCGAAGCCAGCCACCACAAAGGCAACCGCATCGCGCTGGCCAATATCCGCGAGCGCCTGTTGCTGCATTTCGACCTCGACGCGCAACTCAAGTTGGAACCGCTAGGCACCGTTTACCAGGTGAGCATCGTTATTCCCTATACCCGTGAACACACCACCCAGCCGTCCACTGCGCGCCCTCATCGTCGATGACGAGGCACCCGCACGCCACCGTCTGCGCGACGTGCTGGCCGATTGCGCGGATCAGCTCGCGGTCGACATCGTCGCCGAAGCCGACAACGGACTCGATGCGCTGAGCCTGGTCCAGCAGCAACCGGTCGACGTGGTGCTGCTCGACATCCGCATGCCCGGCATGGATGGACTGGAATGCGCCGCCCACCTCAACCGTCTGACCGCCCCGCCCGCCATCATTTTCAGCACGGCCTACGATGCCTATGCCTGCCAAGCGTTTGACCTCAATGCGGTCGATTATTTGCTGAAACCGGTGCGTGTCGAACGGCTGGTGCGCGCGCTGTCGCGGGCGCACCACCTGAGCCGTAACACGCTCGACCAGTTGCGCGAGGCCCTTCCCAAGACGCGCACCCACCTGTCGCTCAACGAAAAAGGCCGGATCGTGCTGATTCCGGTGGATGGCATCTTGTATCTCAAGGCTGAACTGAAATACGTCACAGTGCGCACGCCCGCCCGCGAGTTTTTAATTGAAGAATCGCTGACGCATCTGGAAACCGAATTCGAGCCGGTTTTTCTGCGTATCCACCGCAACTGCCTGGTGGCCAGCGCACGCATCCGTGAAATCGGCAAGCTGCCCGGCGACGAAGACGGTCATTTTTTGCGTCTGGACGGCCTGGACGAGCGCTTGATGGTCAGCCGGCGCCAGTATTCCGCCCTGCGAGAAAAAATAAAATCAATATAAACAAATAGTTAATATAAAACTACAACTAAAGTTGTATATCAAAATTTTGCACTGCTTCGTAAGATGACTTTGCTTGTGGTTTGCGCTGCAGGCAGAAGTTCTCCGCTGAGGGGCTCGACCTCTCGATTTGCCGGGCTCGCAAGAGCCCGGCTCTTTTTTTGTCCGCGCTGGGTATCATGGCGCGCATGAAAATCGACGACCCCACCATCCTTACCGAAACCACGCTGGCCAGCGAAACCGTCTTCCAGGGGCGGCTCATGCACGTCAAGCGCGACCATGTGCGCCTGCCCAACGGCGGCGAATCCACCCGCGAATACATCGTTCATCCCGGCGCCGTGGTCATCATCCCGGTGTTCGACAACGGCGACGTACTGCTCGAACGCCAGCACCGCTACCCGCTGCACCGCGACTTCATCGAATTCCCGGCGGGCAAGATCGACGCCGGCGAAGCCGACCTCGTCTGCGCACAACGCGAACTGGAAGAAGAAACCGGCTACACCGCCAGCGCGTGGCGCGAAGTCACCACCATCTACCCGTGCATCGGCTACTCAGACGAACGGCTGGCGTTTTATCTGGCGCGCGGCCTCACGCTGGGCGACCACGCGCGCGACCCCGACGAGTTTCTCGAAGTGTTCCGCCTGCCGTTCGCCGAAGCGATGGATTGGGTGCGCGATGGCCGCATTTGCGAAACCAAGACCGTGATCGGTCTGTTCTGGCTGGAAAAGCTGCAGCAGCAGGGCTGGTAAGCCCTGCCATTTAGGTTAAGCGGGCTGGTAGGCCAGATTCGGCGCCAGCCAGCGTTCAGCGGTTTCCAGATCCCAGCCTTTACGCCGCGCGTAATCCGCGACCTGATCTTTCTCCAGCTTGGCCACTGCGAAATACTGGCTGTCGGGGTGCGAGAGATAGAAGCCGGACACCGCTGCGCCTGGCCACATGGCGAAGTTTTCGGTCAGCACCACGCCAATGTTGGCAGTCGCATCGAGCACCTCGAACAGCGCCGCTTTTTCGCTGTGCTCGGGACAGGCAGGATAGCCCGGGGCGGGACGGATGCCCTGGTATTTCTCCCCGATCAACTCGTCGTTGGCGAGCGCTTCCTCGCTGGCATAGCCCCAGAATTCGCGGCGCACACGCAGATGCAGATGTTCGGCAAAGGCTTCGGCGAGGCGGTCGCACAGCGACTTGAACAGGATCGCGGAGTAGTCGTCGTTGGCCGCCTCGAAAGCTTTGGCGCGCTCGTCTTCGCCGATGCCTGCGGTCACGACAAACGCACCGAGGTAATCCTTCAGCCCGCTGGTCTTCGGCGCGACAAAGTCGGCCAGGCACAGGTTGGCGCGGCCTTCGGGCTTTTTCATTTGCTGGCGCAGGTTGTGCCAGGTCATCAGGGTTGCGCTGCGGGACTCGTCTGCGTAGACGGCGATGTCGTCGTCTTTCACCGTGTTGGCGGGGAAGAGGCCGAACACGGCGCGGGCTTCGACCCAGTCTTCGGCGACCATTTTCTTCAGCATCGCCTGCGCGTCGGCATACAGCTTTTTCGCTTCGACACCGACGACTTCATCGTCGAGAATTTTCGGGAATTTGCCGTGCAACTCCCACGAGGCAAAGAACGGCGTCCAGTCGATGAGGTCGACCAGTTTCTGCAAATCGTAGGCTTTCAGGACATGTACGCCGGGCTGTTTGGGCACCGGTGGCGTGTAGGCTGCCCAGTCAATGGCGAACTTGTGGGCGCGGGCTTCGTTCACGCTCAGGCGCACGGTGTCGGACTTGTGCTTGAGGTGGCGTTCGCGGGTGACGGCGTAATCCGCTTTGACCTCAGCCACAAACGCATCGCGCAGATCGTTCGACAGCAGTTGGGTGCAGACACCCACGGCACGCGAGGCGTCCTTGACGTAGATGACCGGATGTTCGTAATTGGGCTCGATCTTGACCGCGGTATGCGCGAGCGAGGTCGTTGCGCCACCGATCAGCAGCGGCAACTTGAAACCCTGGCGCTGCATTTCCTTGGCAACGTGCGCCATTTCTTCGAGCGACGGCGTGATCAGGCCCGACAGGCCGATGATGTCGGCGTTGTGCTCGCGCGCAGCATCGAGAATCTTTTGCGCCGGCACCATCACGCCCAAGTCCACAATGTCATAGCCGTTGCAGCCGAGCACGACGCCGACGATGTTCTTGCCGATGTCGTGCACGTCGCCCTTGACCGTCGCCATGATGATCTTGCCCGCGCTCTGCGCGTCGCCGGCCTGCTTGTCGGCTTCGATGAACGGCAGCAGGTGCGCGACCGCCTGCTTCATCACGCGCGCCGATTTCACCACCTGCGGCAGGAACATCTTGCCGGCGCCGAACAGGTCGCCGACTACGTTCATCCCGGCCATCAGTGGGCCTTCGATGACGTGTAGCGGGCGAACGGACTCGAGCCGCGCGGCTTCGGTGTCTTCGACGATGAATTCGGTAATGCCCTGCACCAGCGCGTGCGAGAGCCGTTCATTGACCGGCAGCTGCCGCCAGGCGAGATCGACGACGTTTTCCTTCGCACCGCTTTTCACGTTTTCGGCGAAGCTCACCAGCCGCTCGGTGGAGTCCTCCCGGCGATTGAGCAGCACGTCTTCGACGCGCTCGCGCAATTCCGGGTCGAGATTGGCGTACACGCCCAACTGCCCGGCGTTGACGATGCCCATGTCCATCCCGGCCTGAATCGCGTGGTACAAAAAGGCGGTGTGGATGGCCTCGCGTACGCCGTCATTGCCGCGGAACGAGAAGCTGACGTTCGATACGCCGCCGGAGATATGCGCGTGCGGCAGGTTCTGGCGGATCCAGCGCGTGGCTTCGATGAAATCGACCGCGTAGTTGGCGTGCTCTTCGATGCCGGTGGCGACCGCGAAAATGTTGGGGTCGAAGATGATGTCCTCGGCCGGGAAACCGACAGTTTCGGTCAGCAGCTTGTACGCGCGCGCGCAGATTTCGGTCTTGCGCGCGTAAGTGTCGGCCTGCCCGGCTTCGTCGAATGCCATCACGATCACCGCCGCGCCGTAGCGGCGGCACAGCTTGGCACGCTCGATGAATTCGGCCTCGCCTTCCTTCATCGAGATCGAATTGACGATGCCCTTGCCCTGGATGCACTTGAGACCGGCTTCAATCACGCTCCATTTACTGGAGTCGATCATGATCGGCACTTTGGAAATATCGGGTTCCGACGCGATCAAGAGCAGAAAACGCACCATCGCTGCCTCGGCGTCGAGCATACCCTCGTCCATGTTGATGTCGATCACCTGCGCGCCGTTTTCGACCTGCTGGCGCGCGACCGACAGCGCATCGTCGTAGCGGCCTTCGAGAACCATCTTGGCAAACGCGCGCGAGCCGGTCACGTTGGTGCGCTCGCCGACGTTGACGAACAGCGAGTCCTTGCCGACGTTGAACGGCTCCAGCCCCGACAGCCGCATGGCGGGTTCGAGCATCGGCGGCACACGCGGCGGGACGCCTTCGACCGCTTTCGCAATCGCCGCGATGTGCGCGGGCGAAGTGCCGCAGCAGCCGCCGACGATATTGAGCAGACCCGAGCGCGCCCATTCGCCTATGTGCTTTGCCATTTCGGCACCGTCCATGTCGTACTCGCCGAAGGCGTTCGGCAATCCGGCGTTGGGGTGAGCGGAAATGAACACGTCGGCCTTGGCCGACAGTTCAGCGACGTACTGGCGCAGCAGATCCGGACCGAGCGCGCAGTTGAGGCCGATCGACAGCGGCCGCGCGTGGCGCACCGAGTTCCAGAACGCTTCGCCGGTCTGACCCGAGAGCGTGCGGCCGGAAGCATCGGTGATGGTGCCGGAGATCATCACCGGCAAGCGCATGGCGTTGATCTCGAAATATTCCTCGATGGCGAACAGCGCCGCCTTGGCATTGAGTGTGTCGAAAATCGTCTCGACCATCAGGATGTCGGCACCACCCTTGACCAGGCCATCGATGGCCTCCAGATAGGCCACGCGCAGCTGATCAAAAGTGACGTTGCGGAAGCCGGGGTCGTTCACATCTGGCGAAATCGTCGCGGTGCGCGAAGTGGGCCCGAGCACGCCAGCGACGAAACGCGGCTTGGCCGGGTTGGCCGCGGTGGCTTCGTCGGCCGCTTCGCGCGCCAGCCGGGCAGCCGCAAAGTTGAGCTCCGACACCAGAAACTCCATGTGGTAGTCCGCCATGGAAATCGAAGTGGCGTTGAAGCTGTTGGTTTCCAGAATGTCGGCGCCCGCCGCCAGGTATTTGGCGTGGATTGCCTTGATGATCTGCGGCTGGGTCAGGCACAGCAGGTCGTTGTTGCCCTTGAGGTCATGCGCGAAATCGGCGAAGCGGGTGCCGCGATAGTCGGCCTCGTCGAGCGTGTACGACTGGATCATCGTTCCCATGGCACCGTCGAGCACGAGGATGCGTTGGGCCAGCAGGGATTGCAGCAGGGCGAGGCGGGACATAGCGGTCGGAAAAATGCGGGGAGAACGCGGCATTATATAAGGTCTGCAAACCCGATACCCGGACGGCTTGCGCGTGCCGCCGCGTAACGAATGCCTGTCACACCCGTTCAACTCTCGACAGCCAAACCGGGTTGCCCAGACCTGCCGGAGCCGCCGCTGCGGCTGCGCAGGCCGGGCAGCGCTGGCATGGGCACGCAGGTACAAAACTTGCGAAAGATCGCTTACCTGACGATAGCGAACAATCCGTCATCGATTCCGCATCCAAAAAAATGAGACGCTAATTTCATGCTGAAACCTTATCTTCTGGCAGGCTTGCTGGCCGGCGCGTGCCTGTCCCCGCTGGCACTGGCCGACCGCGCCGAGGATGCCTCGCGCTATTACGAAAACGCTCTGACCCGCTACGAGCGCCACGACGATGCCGGCGCCATCATCCAGCTCAAGAATGCGCTGAAGGAGGACTCGCGCATGCTGCCAGCGCTGGTGCTGCTGGGCCAGGCCTATGCGCGCCGCGGTGAATACGCTGCCGCAGAGCGGGTGTTCGCCGACGCCGAGCGACTGGGGGCGGCACGCGCCAGCATCGTGGCGTATCAGGCAAGAGCGTATTTCGATCAGGGCAAATATCAGGCGCTGCTGGAAAAGTTTGGCGACCAGGGCCTGCCCCCCACACAGCGGCTGGAAATCCTGCTGCTGCGTGCGCAGTCGCACTTGGCGCTGAGCCAGTTCGACTCAGCCATGCGCGCAGCGCAGCAGGCCGAACAGGTGCCGCGCGGAGCGGCACGCGCATTGGCCCTGCAGTCGCGCATCCATCTCAACGCCGGGCGACCGCAGGACGCGAGCGCCAGCGTAGGGCGCGCGCTGCGGCTGGCGCCGCGCGATGCCGATGCCTGGAACATGCGGGCGTCGATCGCCCATTTGAACGGCAACCTGAATCAGGCCATTGCGGATTACACGCATGCATTGAGCCTCCAGCCCGACCATCTGGAAGCGCGTCTGGCACGCGCCGGATTGCTGCTCGATCTCAAGCGCGATGCCGAAGCCAAGGTCGATCTCGATTACCTGCAGAAGCGGTTTGCTTATGACCCGCGCGGCGCCTATCTGCGCGCGCTCTATTACGGCCGGCTCGGGGACAGCAAAAGCGGGCGCGAAGCGCTGATCGAAGTCACCCGCACGCTGTCGCAGCTGTCGCCGGAATTCGTCGCCAACCGCGAGCAACTGCAGTTGCTCGGTGGCCTTGCGTATTACGCACTGAACGAATTCGAACGCGCCAAGGGTTACCTGGTGCAGTATCTCAACAAGCGCCCGCGCGAAGCCGGCGCGCGCAAAGTGCTGAGCGCGATCTATCTGGCCGAAAAACAATACGACCGCACCATCATCACGCTCAAGCCTGCCTTGAAGACGCAGCCAGGCGACGCCGATATCCTGTCCATGCTCGGCGCGGCGCACATGGGCAAAGGCAATCACGTCAAGGCTTCCAGCCTGTTTCAGGAAGCCGCGCAGGCCAAGGACAGTTCGAATGTCCAGCTGGGCCTTGGCCTGAGCCTGATCGGACGCGGCCAGCAGGACGCCGGCTTTGCCGCGCTGCAACGCGCCTATCAACAAAATCCGGGGCGGGAACAGACCGGCGCGCCGCTGGCGATCAGCTACCTCAAGCGCAACGAACCGAAAAAGGCCGTGGCCGTGATGGAGGCGGTGCTGAAACGCGAGCCCGCCAACCTGTCCGCGCGCAACCTGCTGGGGGTGGCCAAACTGGCGGCAGGCGATCGCGCAGGCGCGCGCGCCGCCTACGAAATCGTCATCAAGGCCGATCCCGCATTCCACGCCGCCCAGCTCAATCTGGCGCGGCTGGACGAGGCCGACGGGCAACCCCTGCAGGCACGCCAGCGCTACCTCGGCGTTCTCAAGACCGACACAACGCACGTCAGCGCCATGCTTGAGCTGGCGCGTCTGGAAGAAACCGCCGGCCGGCTCAACGAAGCCATCCGCTGGCTGGAAAAGGCGCGCAGCCTGCAACCCAACGATCTGCGCCCCCTGCTTGCCCTGAGCAGCCTGTACCTGCGCCAGGGCAACGCCCAGCAGGCGCTCAACACCGCCAAGGATGCGCAGGCCATCGCGCCCGACCAGCCCAATACCCTGATGACGCTGGCCATGGCGCAAATTGCCGTCGGTAATACCGGGCTGGCACGCGTTTCCCTGCGCCGCATCGGCCAGCTCTCCACGTTCGATCCCGCATGGCTGGGCCGCGTCGCCGAGCAGCAGATGCGCATCGGCGAAACCGAAGCCGCCCGCTACACTCTGAGCAAACTATTGCTGGCCGATCCACGCGCCTTGCCCGCGCTGATACTGCAGATCCGCATCGACCTGCAAACCGGCAAGCTGGCCGATGCCGACAAGCACATTGCCGAACTCATGGCCCGGCCCGATGCCCGCAGCCAGGCACAGGGCTTGCTGGGCGAGCTGCGGATGCAGCAGAAACGCTATGCCGAAGCACGCCAGGCTTTCCAGATCGCGCATGCCAGCCAGAACAGCAGCGACAGCCTGTTCAACCTGTACCGCGCCCTGCTGGCCACCAGCCAGATCAACGAAGCCGCCGCCCTGATGGCGACCTGGAGCAGGCAGCATCCGCAGGACCGGACCGCCCGCCATGCCCTCGGCGAAGCCTGGCTGCTGCTCAAGGACTGGCCGCGCGCGCGCGCCGTGTTCGCCGAACTGGTCAAGACCGATCCGAATGACGCCCGCGCCCACAACAACCTGGCCAATGTGCTGTTGCAGCAGCACGAACTGGCTGCCGCGCTCAGCCATGCCGAGCGCGCCCGCGCCCTTGCGCCGAATGTCCCGCAGGTCAACGACACCTTGGGATGGGTGCTGGTGCAACAGGGGCAAGCCGAAAAAGGCCTGCGCTACCTGCGCGAAGCCGCTTTGCGCGCGCCGGACAATCGCGAAATCCAGGCCCATCTGAACGCGGCTTTGGTCAAACTGGGCAAGCGTTAGCCGCCCCTGACTGTCGAGTTTTTTTACACAAAACCTTTCCCGCATGGACGGAGTTTTGTAACCAATTGATTAAAAGACAATTTTTGTTTCTGGTATCAATGTTGCTTATTTATTTGACAACGACTTAATATAGTTTCGGGAGTAAAAAATGAAAATGATGCGGATCCACTCTCTGTCCAGCCTGCTGGCCGCTGCCGCCCTGTGCGCAGCTGGCAGCGCCAGTGCCGCCACCTGGACCTTTACCGGCAGCACGCTGGAATTGCCGGCCCTATATGGCGCGGCACAAAGCACCGTCGGTGCCGTGACCGCCACCGCAACCGCATGGGCGAATACCGCCAATGGCTCGGCAGGCAGCAACACCGTGCTGGCCAGCGCCTATCTGACGCCGCAGGGAAGCAGCGGCGTGGGTACGTCACATGCCGACGGCGAAACCACCAGCTCACCGCAGCACGCCATCGACAACAATGGCCGCCAGGAATCCATCCTGTTCAACTTTGCCGGCGACAAGGTCAATCTCACTTCCAGCTATTTCGGCTGGATCTCCGGCGATTCCGACTTCTCCGTTTATGCCTACACCGGCGCAGGCGCAGGGTCCGTGGCCGGGCTGACCTACGGCAACCTCACCAGCAATGGCTGGACGCTGATCAGCCATTCTAACGAAACCAGCAACAACAACGACAAGGGTTTTGCCAACAGCATTTACTCCAGCTACTGGCTGATTGGCGCCTACAACGGTGCCGGTGCCGACTCGACCTACGATTACTTCAAGCTGAAAACCGTATCGGGCGGCACCTGTACTGACAACCCCAGTGGCAGCGGCTGCGGCGGCAGAAACAACCCCGTCCCCGAACCCGGCACCATGCTGCTGCTGGGCGCGGGCCTGCTGGGTCTGACCCGCATGACGAGCCGCCGCCCAGCGGTTTGAGTCATGCGGTCGAAGAAAAACCCCGCCAGTGCGGGGTTTTTTTATGCCGTGACGTTTCAACCAGCTCAGGCTCGCTGCTATGGTGTAAATCTGACCCTGAAGGAGCTACACATGAAACAACTCAATCCAGCCGAAGCCCATGCCTTTGTGCAGTCGCACCCCGAAGCCGTATTCATCGACTGCCGCTCGGAAATCGAATACCTGTTTGTGGGCCACCCGGTCGGCGCGATCCACATTGCCTGGCAGGACGGCCCGGATTGGGACGTCAACCCGGACTTTCTTGGCCACTCGCGCAAGGCGGCGTCGGTCAACCGCCCGGTGGTGCTGATCTGCCGCTCGGGCCGGCGTTCGATGGAAGCCGGGCGCTATCTTGAAAAGTACGGCTTTCCCGAGGTCTACAACGTGAGCAACGGGTTCGAGGGCGACATGGACGAGCATCGCCACCGTGGCACCAAAAATGGCTGGAAATTCGACGGCCTGCCATGGGAACAGACCTGAAATCAGCACGGCCGATCGCGCGGCACCCCGCAGGGTCGCCGCACCGTGCATGACCTTAACCTAGGCTGCGCATCTAATCCCTGCCAATAAAGCAACCCGTCCAAGCGGGCTCAAGAGGAAGCGTCATGAACATATCAGCCAGCGTTGCAGCACCCTTACTGTCCTTGTCCCTTTTTCCGATGGCGGCGCAAGCCGTTTCCATCAGCTATGCCGACCTGCCTCAAACCCTGCGCTCAGGTTTCTACGAGGTGTCTCTTTCCAGCCTGTACAGCTCTGGAACTGCGAGCGCATTCAGTTATTACGACAGGACAAATCAAGCCAACAGCGGCTGGCTGATGCGCTATGACCTGACTTCGCCCTCCGGCGAAGCGGCCATCGACGACAGCCAGGCCCGCGCCTTCGACGGTTATTTGTGGATGCAGGTCAAGCACAGCTACATCGTCACGACCGCCCCCCACGCCGTTACGCTGTTCATGGACCAGGTGACGCCCTCCCCCTCAGCTTTATTCGGCCAGAACGACCCGGCCTTCACGCCCTATGCCGACGCGAACGGCGACCTCTCGCTGTTCGTGACAACGGCAGACCTGCTGGCAGGCCAGTCTTATGTCACGCTGGCGGACAATGGAGAATATGGCTATTCGAGCGGAGGTAGCCTGTCGGGCGAGCTTCCCGTGCTTTGTCTGGCGGAAGGCTGCCAGATGCGCATGCAGCTGAATCTGGTCCAGCTCAGGTTCGCAACGTCCGGCACCTCGGTTCAATTTGCTGGATTCAATCCGGGGGACACACGCGGACAGGTCTTCACACAAACGCTGGCATATTACACCTACGAAACCGACTACGGCACGACTCAAACCTTTGCCATCAGCGCAGTACCCGAGCCATCGGCCTTCTGGATGTTTGCGGGCGGTCTGGGACTCGTTGCCGCCCTGGCCAGGCGTCGCGCCAGAGCCGCCGGGCACATTAAGGCTGGCGGTGGTGCCGCAGCAGCTTGTCGAGCGCGTCTTTCAGTGGGCCGGCTTCGATTTCGGCATTCAAGTGCGCCAGCCCGTCCAGCGCGGCGGACGGCAAGCCGTTTTTCTCGACCGGATGAACGTAGCGCGCCATCAACTCGGGGTTGACGCTTACCCGCAGCGACGCGACGGCGATGCCGCGCTTGACGAGGCTGACCACCAGCGCGTCGGCCAGCTGGCGCAGGCGGCTGGCGACTGCGCCGCTGTCGCAGGCGACGCTCAACACGCTGTTTTCCAGTTGCATGACGCGAACATGGCCTGCCAGCGCTGCGGGCAGGACGCGATCGAGCGCTGCCTGGGTGTTGAGCAGCATCCGCGCACGCATGGCAAGCCCTTGCGGCAACTGGCTTGCAAGCAGGTCGGCAAGGCTGGCTGAGCTCATGACGGTGTCACGCAAGCGTCGCAGGAAGCTGTGATCGCTATGTTAAAATCCAACGATTTACCGCGTCCTGCGGACATTTCGGATTCTCCTCATGCTGCAATCCATTTTCAAAAAAGTTTTCGGCAGTCGTAACGACCGACTGGTCAAACAATACCTGCAAAAGGTCAAGGCGATCAATGCGCTTGAGCCCGCAATGGCGCAATTGTCCGATGCCGAGCTGACCGCCAAGACCACCGAGTTCAAATCGCGGCTGGAAAACGGCGAATCGCTCGACAAGCTGTTGCCCGAGGCATTCACCGTGGTGCGCGAAGCGGCGAAGCGGGTATTGGGGATGCGCCATTTTGATGTGCAGATGGTGGGCGGCATGGTATTGCACGACGGCAAAATCGCCGAGATGCGCACCGGCGAAGGCAAGACGCTGATGGCGACGCTGCCCGCCTACCTGAATGCGCTGACCGGCAAAGGCGTGCATGTGGTGACGGTGAACGATTACCTCGCCAGCCGCGATGCCGAAGCCATGGGCCGCGTCTACGGTTTTCTCGGCCTGACCACCGGGGTCAACCTGTCGCAGATGCCGCACGATGCCAAGCAGGCCGCGTACGCCGCCGACATCACCTACGGCACCAACAACGAATACGGCTTCGACCTGTTGCGCGACAACATGGTCCAGCAGATGAGCGAGAAAGTGCAGCGTCCGCTGGCTTTCGGCATCATAGACGAGGTCGACTCGATCCTGATCGACGAGGCACGCACGCCGCTGATCATTTCCGGCCAGTCGGAAGAAAACACCGCGCTGTATGTGCAGATCAACCAGGTGCCGCCGCGTCTGGTGCGACAGGACAAGGAAGACAGCGAAGGCGATTATTCGGTTGACGAAAAAACCCGCCAGGTGCTGCTGTCAGAGGCCGGGCACGAAAAAATCGAGGCCATTCTCACCGAAATCGGCTTGCTGCCCGAAGGCGGCAGCCTGTACGAGCCGGCCAACATCATGCTGATGCATCACGTGTACGCCGCGTTGCGCGCCCATGCGCTATTTTTCCGCGACCAGCATTACGTGGTTCAAAACGGTGAAGTCATCATCGTCGACGAATTCACCGGGCGCCTGATGAGCGGCCGCCGCTGGTCGGAAGGCCTGCATCAGGCCGTGGAGGCCAAAGAAGGCGTCGCGGTTCAAAAAGAGAACCAGACGCTCGCGTCGATCACCTTCCAGAACTATTTCCGCATCTATCAAAAACTGTCGGGCATGACCGGCACGGCGGACACCGAAGCCTTCGAATTCCAGAGCATCTACGGCCTGGAAACCGTGGTCATTCCGACCCACAATCCGATGATCCGCAAGGACGAGCACGATCAGGTCTACCGCACCGCAGCCGAGCGCGACCAGGCGGTGATCAACGACATCCGCGCGCGGCATGCCGACGGCCAGCCGGTACTGGTTGGCACCACCTCGATCGAGGCCAACGAGCATCTGGCCGCCGAACTGCAAAAAGCCGGATTGCCGCACAACGTACTGAATGCGAAGCAGCACGCGCGCGAAGCCGAGGTGATCGCGCAGGCCGGCATGCCCGGCGGCATCACGATTGCCACCAACATGGCGGGACGCGGCACCGACATCGTGCTGGGCGGCAGCATCCAGAAGGAAGTTGACGCCATCCAGCATGACGAAACCCTGTCCGACAGCGACAAGGCCAGCCGCACCGCCGCGCTCAAGGCCGACTGGCAGGTGCGTCACGATGCCGTGCTGGCCGCCGGCGGCCTGCACATCATCGGGACCGAACGCCACGAATCGCGCCGCGTCGACAACCAGCTGCGCGGCCGTTCCGGGCGCCAGGGCGACCCCGGTTCCAGCCGCTTCTTCCTGTCGCTGGAAGATCCGCTGCTGCGCATTTTTGCCTCCGACCGCGTCGCGGCCATCATGGATCGCCTGAAGATGCCCGAGGGCGAAGCGATCGAACACCCGTGGGTCACCCGCGCGATCGAGAATGCGCAACGCAAGGTCGAGCAGCGCAACTTCGACATCCGCAAGCAGCTGCTCGAATACGACGACGTCTCGAACGACCAGCGCAAGGTGATCTACGAACAGCGCAACGAAGTCCTGGCGAGTGCGGACATTGCCGACACCATCCGCGCCATGCGCGACGATGTGCTGCTCGAAACCATCAGTCTGCACATCACACCCGGCAGCATGGACGAGCAATGGGACGTGCCGGGTCTGGAAAAAACCCTGGCCGCACAATTCAATCTCGACCTGCCGCTCACGCAATGGCTGGATGCAGACAAGACCCTGAACGAAGAGGCCCTGCGCAGCAAAATCTGTGAAGCGGCCGATTCGCTGTATAAGGAAAAAGAGGCCATCGTCGGCGCTGAAGGCCTGCGCCAGTTCGAACGTGCGGTGATGTTGCAGAGCATCGACAGCCACTGGCGCGAGCACCTGTCGGCGCTGGACCATTTGCGCCAGGGCATCCACCTGCGCAGCTATGCGCAAAAGCAGCCCAAGCAGGAATACAAGCGCGAAGCCTTTGAACTCTTCTCGGCCATGCTCACCGGCATCAAGGCTGAAGTCACGCAGACCACCTCTACCGTTCAGGTGCGCGCACCGGAAGACATGCAGGCCGTCGAACTGCATGACGCCTTGTCCAATGTGCAATTCGAGCATGCCGAATTCGACGAAGCGCAGGACTTTGCCGAAGCAGAAACCGCAGTCGGCGGCCTGGATTTTTCCCAGGTCGGACGCAACGACCCCTGCCCCTGCGGCTCGGGCAAAAAGTTCAAGCAGTGCCACGGCAAGTTGAGCTGACTTTAATCAAAGCGAGGAGCCACCATGCCCTACTACGTTTTCCGGATGGGAATGTTTAAAGTGCTGGAAAAAAAAGGCGAGTGGGCAAGCTTCAAGGAAGCCAAGGCGCAGACCAATGAACTGCGCAAAACACTCGACCCCAAAACCGGCGACAAATACAAAATGATGTTTGCCGACAACGAAATTGCCGCGCAGGAGGCCTTGACGGCGGAACGCGAACTGGAAAAAACGCTGTCGGGTGATGACTGGTAAACAGGGCATTTTCTCGGTTCAGGCTCAGCAACCCAAGGATGCCTGATGGCTGAATACAACGAAGATGCGTACAAACTGGCGCGCAAGGCTTACATCGAACACAGTTGCCCTTTCGAGCGTGCCCTGCTGTCGCGTTGCGTGGGCTGCACCCGCTCACGCAAGCTTAATCTCGCGGAGCGCGAGGCCATCGCCTGCGGCGATGCGGCGGTGCGCGAACACTGCCTGACGTTTTATCGCTCGCTGCACGACAACGCGCAGTTTGCCCTCAAGATCAACCCCGATGCGCCCTGGCCGTTTGGCAAGGAAATCCGCGCCCAGTGTGGCGGCGTGCGTGGCCTCGCCGCAGCCCTCGATAGCGTCAGCGATGAAACCGCCGACATCGCCGCAGTGGTGTTGCTCGCCCGCGAACGCTTGGGCGACAGCGACGCATTTCCCTACTCTGAAATCATGCGCGCGGTGGTGCATTACGAGCCGCGCAAGCGACGCTGAACCACCTCCTGCGGAACCATGGAGGCCTTGCCACTGTCTGTTTGGCTACTCTCCTTTTCTGACTACACTGCCTGCGTGCGCGCTCACCTCCACCGATTCCTGCTGATTTTGCTGATGCTGGCCCTGCCGTTGCAGGCATTTGCGTCCGCGTCGATGCCGGACTGCCTGTTTCAGCAACCGGCTGCGGGGGCGATGGCAGACGTGATGATGGACGGCTGCCACGAACCGGTACAACCAGAGAGTCCGTCCGCACAACACGACTGCAAGCACTGCGCCGCGTGCGCGCTGGGGTCGGTCCTGCCAGCTCCAGTCAACGACAGCGTGGGCATCATGCCCCTCCGGCATGGCCTCATCCCATCCTCGGCCAGCGCATTCAGCGGCTTCATCCCCGAAGCTCCCAAGCGACCGCCTCGATCCGTTCTCGCCTAGTTCCGCGCCGGCTGACGGCGCGCCATGCTGACTCACATTGAAGTCAGCCGATTCAGACTGCGGCGTGCTCGCCGCGTAGTTTGCGAGGTCAATCATGTTGAACGTTTTTTATCGTCATGCGGCGCGGTTGGCGCATGCACTCTTTTTCAGGTTGGCTACGCTGTTGGCGTGCACATCGATGATGTGGATGCCGGGAGCGCATGCCGTCGAAGCCGACCCACCCAAGGCGGCTGTGGCTGCACCTTTCAAGCAATATCAAGGCTGGCGCGACGAACCGCTGCAGGACTGGCGCCAGGCCAACGAGCGGGTCGGCGAAATCGGCGGCTGGCGCACCTATCTGCGCGAATCGCAGCCAGCCGGCAATAACGCAGATCAGGGCCACGACGGCCATCACGGACATTGAGGGGGCGCCATGACCAGGACCGCTTTTACCCCACGCACGTTCACGCTCGCCGTGCTGTCTGTCGCCCTGCTGGGCGGCTGCGCGAGCTTTTCGCCAGATGGCGGGTTCGATGCGGTTCAATCCGCCACCCAGTCACATCTCCAGAAGGACGTCATCTGGTCACGCGACGATGCCAGCCGCAGTCAAACGCAGGCGCGCGTCGACGCGCTGCTCGACAAGCCGCTTGGCGCGGACGATGCGGTGCAGATTGCGCTCCTGAACAATCCCGGCCTGCAGGCGGCATTCAACACCCTCGGCATTGCCGAGGCCGACCGGGTCGCAGCGGGTCGCCTGCCGAACCCGGGCTTCTCCATAGGGCGCCTGACTCGTGGCTCTGAAGTGGAATGGGAGCGCAGCCTGCACCTCAATCTTGCGCGGCTACTGACCATGCCGATGCGCGTCGAGATCGAGCAGCGGCTGTTCGAACAAACCCGTCGCGGGCTGGTGCTGGAAGTGCTGCGGCTGGCGGCGGAGACACGCCGCGCCTGGGTTGCCGCTGTGGCCGCCGGGCAGACGGCGCAATACCAGCAGCAGGCGATGGCGGCGTCCGAGGCCGGGGCCGAGCTTGCGCGCCGCATGGCGCAGGTCGGCAACTGGAGCAAGTTGAAACAGGCGCGCGAGCAGGCATTTTATGCCGACGCCGCCCTCGCCGTGGCGCGTGCCGAACAGGCGAAGGCGCAGGCGCGCGAACGCCTGGTGCGGCTAATGGGCCTGGAGCATGGCGACAGATTGCAATTGCCCGACCGGCTGCCCGACCTGCCCGCGGCCTTGCCGCTGCTGCCGGATGTCGAGCAGCAGGCGATGGACTCGCGCCTGGACTTGCAGATGGTGAAGTTGCAGACCGAGGCTCTGGCCAAAAATCTGGGGCTCACCCGCAGCACGCGCTTCATCAATGTGCTGGAGCTCGGCATCATCAACAACGGATCGAACGAGGCGCCGCAGCAGCGCGGCTACGAAATCAGTTTCGAGCTGCCGCTGTTCGACTGGGGCCAGACTCGCGTGGTGCAGGCCGAATCGCGCTACCGCCAGGCACTCGAACGCGCGCGCGAAACCGCGGTCAACGCGCGTTCCGAAGTGCGCGAAGCCTATGCCATGCAACAGGGCCAGTACGCCATCGCGCGGCATCTGCGCGACGAGGTGGTGCCGCTGAAGCAGCGCATTTCCGAGGAAAACCTGCTGCGCTACAACGGCATGCTGATCGGCGTGTTCGAACTGCTGGCCGACGCGCGCTCGCAGATCGCCTCGGTCAACGCCGCCATCGAGGCCCAGCGCGACTTCTGGCTGGCCGATGCCGATTTGCAGATGGCGCTGGTCGGCACGCCCGGCAAGACTGCCGTCGCCTCCGTCTCATCCGCCCCCGCCGAAGCGGCGGGCGGGCACTGAAAGGATCCCCACATGACTTCAAGACGTGATTTTTTCAAGCTCACCGGCGCGGTCGCGGCCGCCTCGGTTAGCCCGCTCGGGATGGCGGCACTCCCGGAGATCGTCAGCATGGACACGCCCGCCACCCAGCCGCCGCTGACGCCGCCGAGCGGGCGCCCCTACAACCCGGTGGTGACGCTGAACGGCTGGACGCTGCCGTGGCGGATGAAGGACGGGGTGAAGGAATTTCATCTGGTCGCAGAGCCGGTGGTGCGCGAAATCGCCCCCGGCATGAAGGCGCATCTATGGGGCTACAACGGCCAGTCGCCCGGCCCCACCATCGAGGTGGTGGAAGGCGACCGCGTGCGGATCTTCGTCACCAACCGCCTGCCCGAGCACACCACCATCCACTGGCACGGCCAGCGCCTGCCCAACGGCATGGACGGCGTCGGCGGTCTGACCCAGCCGCATATCAAGCCGGGGAAGACCTTTGCGTATGAATTCGTTGCGCGCCGTCCCGGCACCTTCATGTACCACCCGCACGCCGACGAGATGACGCAGATGGCGATGGGCATGATGGGATTCTGGGTGACGCATCCCAAGGGCAAACACCCGCTGATCGAGACCGTCGACCGCGATTTCTGCTTTCTGCTCAACGCCTACGACATCGATCCCGGCAGCGCCACGCCGTCGGTCAACACCATGCTCGACTTCAATCTGTGGACCTGGAACAGCCGCGCCTTCCCCGGCATCGACAGCCTCAACGTACGGCTTGACGACCGGGTGCGCATCCGCATCGGCAATCTCACCATGACCAACCATCCGATGCATTTGCACGGGGTGGAATTCGAGGTGACCGGCACAGACGGCGGCCCCACCCCCAAAGGCGCGCGCTGGCCGGAGGTCACCACCGACGTTGCGGTCGGGCAGATGCGCCAGATCGAGTTCGTCGCCAGCGAGGAGGGCGACTGGGCATTCCACTGCCACAAGAGCCACCACACCATGAATGCGATGGGCCATGCGGTGCCGACCATGATCGGCGTCGATCACACGGGCCTCGCCGGCAAGATCAGCAAGCTGGTTCCCGACTACATGGTGATGGGTGAACGCGGTATGGCCGACATGGCGGAAATGGAAATGCCGCTGCCCGACAATACGCTGCCGATGATGGGGGGCCAAGGCCAGTTCGGCGCGGTCGAAATGGGGGGCATGTTCACCACGATGAAGGTTCGGCGCGGGCAGAAGCGCGGCGACTACGCCGATCCCGGCTGGTTCAAGCACCCGCCCGGCACTGTGGCGCGCGAAGTCAGCGAGGCGGTGGCCGAGCCGGTTCGCGCGCCGCAGGCCGCCTCGCCCCAGGGCGTCCCGGGCGATATTGAAGTGACTGTACGCAAACCCACGGGCCACACCGGCCATTGAATGAAAGGAAGCAAATGAACCCCTGCCTGTTGCTGATCGCCCTCTTGGCAGCGCCGCTGGCCCACGTGCCAGCCCACGCCCACGGCGAGAAGAAACACGTTGCCGCCGCACCGGCTGCCGCCGAGCAGACCGCTTGGGGCATCGCGGGCAAGCCCGCGCAGGCCACCCGCACGGTCACCCTCGATATGACCCACGCGATGCGCTTCACCCCCGACACGCTGACCGTAAGGAAGGCGAAATCATGCGTTTCGTCGTCCGCAATACGGGCCGCATGATGCATGAAATGGCGATCGGTACGTCAGAGGAACTGGCGAAGCACGCCGCCATGATGGCCAAGTTTCCCAACATGAAACATGAAGAGGCCTACATGGTCCACGTTGATCCAGGCACGACAGGCGTAATCGTCTGGCATTTCAACCGCGCCGGCAGCTTCGAATTCGCCTGCCTGATTGCCGGGCATTACGAAGCCGGCATGCTCGGAACCCTCACCGTTACCCCGAAACCAGGAGCTGCAAAATGAAAAGACTGATTCCCCTGCTGGCCGCGCTGGCGATCGCCACCCCGCTTCACGCCGAGCCCGCGACGCCGCCAGCCGCCCAGGCCAGCGCGATGAGCGAAGGCGTGGTGCGCAAAATCGACACGGCGAACGCCAAGATCACCATCAAGCACGGCCCCCTCGCCAACCTCAGCATGCCACCCATGACCATGGTGTTCCGGGCACAGCCGCCCGAACTGCTCAAGGGTCTGAAGGCGGGCGATGCGGTCAAGTTTCACGTCGAGCAAATTAACGGCGCCTATGTCGTGACGGCTATACAGCCTGCCCCTTAGCAGCCTGTCGGACTTGAAGGATCGAAGCGAAAATTCGGCTGGGTGAGTGCTGATTTTGCCGGACGATAGAACGACTATTGCCCAAAAAAGCGGCAGAATATGAACCGGCCAGGCAAATTTGCAACCGATCTGCTTCAAGTCAGACAGGCTGCTAGGGGCGGACTCCGGCAATGCGGCCCCAAACCCAAGGCGCTGCACGAATGATCATGCGCACCCATCAGAAGGCAAGCCTGCCTGCCTTTGTCTGTATATGAGCAGACCCGTACAACACGGATCACAGGTACAAATAAAAAAGGCAACCCATGGTTGCCTTTTTTGCTGCTCAAGTCCAGCGATCAAGTCAGCTTGCGCAGTTTCTTGATTGCAGCCAGTTGTGCCACAGCCTGTGCCAGCTCGATTTGCGCTTGCGCGTAATCGATCGTGGCCGCCTTGTCTTTCATTGCCTCTTCTGCAGCACGCATCGCTTCGAGTGCTTTGGCTTCATCAAGGTCGGCGCCGCGAATTGCCGAGTCGGACAGAATCGTCACCACGTTGGGCTGCACTTCCAGTATGCCACCCGACACATAAATCAGCTCTTCCTCAACCTGATTTGGCACTTTGATGCGCACCGATCCGGGTTTGAGCGTAGTCAACAGCGGGGTGTGACGCGGATAGATGCCGAGCTCGCCGCGCTGGCCGGGAGCAATCACCACTTCGGCGCTGCCGGAGTAGAGCGTCTTCTCAGCGCTAACGATGTCGACGTGAATAGTCATGGCCATTTTGAAACCTCGTGAGCGGCAAACAGTGAGCGGTGAGCGGCAGGCCATCCGGCTCACCGCTTACCGCTTACCGCTTACCCATTACTGAATCGTCTTCGCTTTTTCGACAGCTTCTTCGATACCGCCGACCATGTAGAAAGCCTGCTCGGGCAGATGATCGTATTCGCCTTCGACAATCGCCTTGAAGCCGGCAATGGTTTCTTTCAGCGTGACGTACTTGCCGGGCGCACCGGTAAACACTTCCGCAACGAAGAAGGGCTGCGACAGGAAGCGCTGGATTTTACGGGCGCGGGACACGGCCAGCTTGTCTTCCGGCGACAGTTCGTCCATACCCAGAATCGCGATGATGTCGCGCAGTTCCTTGTACTTCTGCAGCGTGCCCTGCACTGCGCGCGCGACGTTGTAGTGCTCTTCGCCCACAACTTGCGGATCCAGGATCCGTGAGGTCGAATCGAGCGGATCCACCGCCGGGTAGATACCCAGTTCGGCGACCTGACGGCTCAACACCAGAGTTGCATCGAGGTGAGCAAAGGTGGTGGCAGGCGACGGGTCTGTCAAGTCGTCCGCAGGCACGTAAACGGCCTGGAATGACGTAATCGAGCCGGTGCGGGTCGAGGTGATGCGCTCTTGCAAGCGGCCCATCTCGTCGGCCAGCGTGGGCTGGTAGCCCACCGCGGACGGCATCCGGCCCAGCAGTGCCGAAACTTCGGTACCGGCCAGGGTGTAGCGGTAGATGTTGTCAACGAACATCAGCACGTCACGGCCTTCGTCACGGAAGTACTCAGCCATGGTCAGGCCGGTCAGCGCGACGCGCAGACGGTTGCCGGGGGGCTCGTTCATCTGGCCGTAAACCAGCGCAACCTTGTCCAGCACGCCGCCGTCTTTCATCTCGTGATAGAAGTCGTTGCCTTCACGGGTCCGCTCACCTACACCAGCGAACACCGAGAAGCCGGAGTGCGCCACCGCGATGTTGCGGATCAACTCCATCAGCGTCACGGTCTTGCCCACGCCCGCGCCGCCGAACAGACCGACTTTACCGCCCTTGGCGATCGGCATGATCAGGTCGATCACCTTGATGCCGGTTTCGAGAATTTCAACCGAGGTCGCCTGGTCGGCATAGGCCGGCGGCTTGCGGTGAATCGGCATGAGCTTGTCGGCGTTAACCGGGCCGGCTTCATCAATCGGCGTGCCCAGCACATTCATGATGCGCCCGAGCGTGGCCTGACCCACCGGCACCATGATCGGGTTGCCGGTCGCGAGCACTTCCATGCCGCGACGCAGACCGTCGGTTGAGCCCATCGCAATGGCGCGAACCACGCCGTCGCCCAGTTGCTGCTGAACTTCGAAAGTCAGCTCGGGGGACTGCATTTTCAACGCTTCAAAGATCCCGGGCATGGCATCACGTGAAAATTCCACGTCCACCACGGCGCCAATGATCTGAACAATTTTTCCGTTGCTCATGTTGATTTCCTATTAATTAAATTCTGTGTGGCGCAATCAGACCGCTGCTGCGCCGGCGACGATTTCCGACAATTCCTTGGTAATCGCGGCCTGACGGGTTTTGTTGTAAACCAGTTTCAGCTCACCGATCACATCCTTTGCGTTGTCGGAAGCCGCTTTCATCGCGACCATCCGCGCCGACTGCTCGCACGCAATATTTTCCGCTACCGCCTGATACACCAGCGACTCGATGTAACGCATCAGCATGCCATCCACCACTGGCTTTGCATCGGGTTCGTAGATGTAGTCCCAGTGCGTTTTCAGGCTGGCTTCCTCTGCATCTTCCAGCTGTGCCAACGGCAGCAGTTTGGTCAACGTCGGTTCCTGCTTCATGGTGTTGATGAAGCGGTTGTAAACAATGTAGAGCGCGTCGATTTTGCCTTCCAGGTATGCATCGAGCATGACCTTGACGGGGCCGATCAGCTTGTCCATGTGCGGCGTATCGCCAATACCGGTGAGCTGCGACGACACATTGGCACCCAGGCGCTGCATGAAGCCCAGACCCTTGTTGCCAAACGTCGTGACATCGATACCCACGCCAGCGGCTTCCCACTGTTTCATCTGGCTCACCACCACGCGAAAGACATTGGTGTTGAGGCCGCCACACAGTCCCTTGTCAGAACTGGCAATGATGAGGCCAACGCGCTTGACGTTGTCACGCGGAATGACAAACGGGTGTTTGTATTCCGTATGGGCATAAGCCAAGTGCGTTGCCACACGGGCGATTTTCTCGGCATAAGGGCGTGCAGCCCGCATCCGCTCTTGCGCCTTACGCATTTTGGACGCCGCAACCATTTCCATGGCCTTGGTAATCTTGCGCGTATTTTCTACGCTCTTGATCTTGGTCCGTATCTCTTTTCCGGCTGCCATACTTACTCCTTAAAACCAGCCTCCTTAAACCAGCGGCGGTGAATCAGCGCGGTCTATCAATAGACGCCGGTTTTCTTGAACTCTTCCACCGCAGCGGTGAGCGCCTTTTCAGTCGCATCATCCATATTGCCTGTGGTTTCGATGGTGTCCATGATGCTGGCGTACTTGGATTTGATGAACGCCATCAACGCAGCCTCAAACGGCAGAATCTTGTTGATTTCGACGTCGTCCATATAACCTTTGTTGACTGCAAACAGCGTCAATGCCATTTGCGAAACCGACATAGGCGAGTACTGCGCCTGCTTCATCAGTTCGGTCACACGGCGGCCGCGCTCAAGCTGCTTGCGGGTCGCTTCGTCGAGATCGGAAGCGAACTGGGCAAATGCTGCCAGCTCACGGTACTGCGCCAATGCCAGGCGAATACCGCCGCCGAGCTTCTTGATCACCTTGGTCTGCGCAGCGCCACCGACGCGGGACACCGACAGACCGGCGTTGATCGCGGGACGGATACCGGCGTTGAAAAGGTCGGTTTCGAGGAAGATCTGGCCGTCGGTAATCGAAATCACGTTGGTCGGCACGAAGGCGGACACGTCACCGGCCTGGGTTTCGATGATCGGCAACGCGGTCAGCGAACCGGTCTGGCCCTTGACAGCGCCATTGGTCATCTTTTCCACGTAGTCGGCGTTCACGCGAGCGGCACGCTCAAGCAGGCGCGAGTGCAGGTAGAACACGTCGCCCGGATACGCTTCGCGGCCCGGCGGACGGCGCAGCAGCAGGGATACCTGACGATAGGCCCAGGCCTGCTTGGTCAAATCGTCATACACGATCAGCGCATCTTCGCCGATGTCGCGGAAGAATTCGCCCATGGTGCAGCCGGAGTACGGTGCGATGTATTGCATGGCGGCGGCGTCAGCAGCGGTCGCGGCAACGACGATGGTGTGATCCATCGCGCCGTGCTCTTCCAGCTTGCGCACCACGTTGGCAACCGACGAAGCCTTTTGGCCGACGGCGACGTAAATACATTTAACGCCGGTGCCCTTCTGGTTGATGATCGCGTCGATCGCAACGGCGGTTTTGCCGGTCTGACGGTCACCAATGATCAGTTCGCGTTGACCCCGGCCAACCGGCACCATGGCATCGACTGACTTGAGACCGGTCTGCACCGGCTGGTCGACCGATTTACGCTCAATCACGCCCGGCGCAATGCGCTCAATCGGCATGGTGATGTCTGCTGCGATGGGACCCTTGCCGTCAATCGGCTGGCCCAGCGAGTTGACCACGCGGCCGAGCAGGCCACGACCCACGGGCACTTCCAGAATGCGGCCGGTGCACTTGGCAACGTCGCCTTCCTTGATGTGCTCGTAGTCACCCAGAATCACGGCGCCGACGGAGTCACGCTCGAGGTTGAGTGCCACGCCGAAGGTGTTGCCCGGCATTTCGATCATTTCGCCCGACATCACGTCGGACAAACCATGAATGCGGACAATGCCGTCGGTGACGGACACGATCGTTCCCTGGGTGCGCAACTCGCTCGCTGCACCGAAAGATTCGATCTTGGCTTTAATCAGTTCGCTGATTTCGCTTGGATTCAATTGCATGTGTGTTCTCCGAACCGCCGGGGTTTGAATTCGGGCGGTATCCGATAAATAAGAGTCTGGATTAGCGCTATCAACCCTGTAGCGCGAAGCTCATGCGCTGCAGCCGCCCTTTGACCGAGCCGTCTATTACCTGGTCGCCAATCGTGATCACCGCACCGCCGATCAATTCGGGATCGACCGCAACCTGCACGTTTACCGCGCGGTTGAACTTGGCACGCAAACCGGCCACCAGGTCGTCGACCTGCGCCTGCGCCATTTCCTGTGCACTGGTAATGGTCGCTTCGAGCGTGCCTTCGGCACTTGCCTTCAGCGTGTCGAACTGTTCGCTGATCACAGGCAATAATGCCAGGCGGCCATTTTCGGCCAGCACTTTGACGAAACTGGCACCGCGCTCACCAAGCTCGGCACCGGCCACATCGATGACCAGTGTGGCCACGCGATCAGCTGCGACAGCAGGATCAGCATTCAGACGCGCCAACTGTGCATCGGAAACGATGGTCGCCAGCGTAGCAATACGCGAAGACCAGCCTGCCAGATCGTTTTCGCCCTGCGCAATGCGGAAAACCGCTTCTGCATAGGGACGTGCCAGAGTAGACAGTTCGCTCATGGCTTACAGCTCGGCTTTCAGCTGGCCCAACAGGTCAGCATGGGTTTGCGCATTGACTTCGCGGCGCAGGATTTTTTCCGCACCGGCAACGGCCAGCGCAGCAACCTGTTCACGCAAGCTTTCACGCGCACGGTTGGTTTCCTGGGCGATGTTGGCCTGGGCAGCGGCAAGCTGACGCTCACCCTCTTCCCTGGCAGCCGTTTTGGCCTCTTCGACCATTTGCGCCGCACGCTTTTCAGCCTGGACGATGACTTCGGCTGCGGTCGCTTTGGCTTCACGCATGTTGTCGCCCGCTTTTTTTGCAGCCAGCTCCAGCTCGTGCTTGCCACGGTCGGCAGCGGCAAGGCCATCGGCAATCTGCTTCTTGCGCGTTTCGAGCGCGCTCATGATGGGCGGCCACACGTACTTCATGCAGAACCACACAAAGAAGATGAACGTGATGGACTGGCCGATCAAAGTAGCGTTGAAATTCATATCCGCACCTTAATAATGACGTGGGTAAATTAGCTCTGTATCAGCTACAAACTGCGCAGAGAATTAACCGGCGACGGCGAACAGAACGTACATGGCCAGACCTACAGCGATCATCGGCACGGCGTCAACCAGACCCATAACGATGAAGAACTGGGTGCGCAGCATCGGGATCAGCTCGGGCTGACGCGCAGCGCCTTCCAGAAAACGGCCACCCAATACACCGATGCCGATAGCCGCGCCCAGCGCGCCCATACCCATCATCAACGCACCAGCGATGTACAGCACTGCTTGAGTCATTTCCATTTGTTGCTCCTAAAAGTTAAAAATAAAGTTGAAAACAAGAAACCAGAATCGGTAGATAAAACGTGCATCAATGATGCTCGGCGTGCGCCATGTCCAGATACACAATGGTCAGCGTCATGAAGATGAATGCCTGCAGGGTGATGATCAGGATGTGGAACACCGCCCATGCCCACTGCAGGGCGCCGCCAAACAGCGCCATGATCCAGCTGCCGCCAAACATCAGCGCGATCAGGATGAAGATCATTTCTCCGGCGTACATGTTGCCGAAAAGTCGCAGCGCCAGCGAAATCGGCTTGGCAATCAGGCCGACGCCTTCAAGCAGCAGGTTGACCGGGAACATGAATTTGGGAAAGGGCTGGAACGCGAGCTCCGAGAAGAAGCCGCCCGCGCCCTTCATCTTGACGCTATAGAACAGCACCAGGAAGAAAATCGACAGCGACAAGCCAAATGTAACGTTGGGGTCGGTCGAGGGCACCACCTTGAGATAGGGCAAACCCGCCATCGAGCCGAGCAAAGGCAGCCAGTCAACCGGAACCAGATCCATCAGGTTCATCAAAAACACCCACATGAACACGGTCAGAGCCAGCGGCGCAACCAGGGGATTTTTGTGGGAAAAGGAACCGCGCACCGAGTTGTCGATGAACTCGATGACCCACTCGACAAAGTTCTGCAGGCCAGAGGGCACGCCGACCGTCGCTTTTTTGGCCGCCAGGCGGAACAGAAACAGGAACAGGAGGCCCAGACCGATTGAAAACGCCATGCTGTCAACGTTGATGGCCCAGAAGCCCATCGCTTTGGCTTCTTCAGCACCGTGCGCAAAGGTCAGGGTTGCCTGGTTCAGCACCTCGCCATCGTGACGCTGGTAGCCCGCAGGCAGTTCGCCATAGGTCAGGTTTTGCAGGTGGTGCTTGATGTACTCACCGGAGGAAGCGTATTCCGTAGCCATGATGATCAAATTCAATTAAGTGGGTTTTGAATAAGCACGACACGCGTGCCCATTCAAAACCAACCTTGCAACTCGAAGCGGCCGCAGCCAATTTTTTACTTGCGATCCAGCGCCGCAGCCAGCCAGCCCAGCTGCGCCGCCAGCAAACCCAGCAACACGGGCAGCGGCGACAACTGCAACGCAGCCAATCCCAATGCCAGCAGCCCGACCAGAACAAGCAGCCGTTCCACGCCGGTGCGGATAAAGTGCTTGAACAGCCGGTGCTGATCCCATTCGGGATGCCGCACCGCTTGCCGCTCTCGCCACACCAGCACGCCACTCACGGCCAGCGCAATCAAGCCGCCGAACAGTGCCGCGAGCGCCGCGCCGAAGCCGGCAAACAAGGCGCCAATAAGCGCCGCGATTGGCGCGAGAACCGCTTGCGCCAAGGCCACTCGCTGGGTGACCGATTGAATGCCGGAGAACATTAGCCGGCGATGATACTTGAATTAGTGGGGTCTATGCAATCATCAAGTGCTCTGATGAGGAATTCACCCGATACGGCGTTGCTGGCCGATATGCCGGGCAGCTTGCGTGACCCCTGTTACGACTTTTCGCTAGACGGAGCAAGCTGGTCGCCCGCCAGATCTTGCCAGGTCATGTTGCCCAGCGCGGATTGCTGGCATTCATCCAGCCGGCTTTCGAGTGCGCTTAACGCCGGATCGTTCGCCAGGTCATGCGCATGCAACTGGCGCTGTTCGCCCTGAAGACGCAACACAATGAGCAGATCGGCCAGCGGCACGCTGGCAGGTTCAACTGCGGGCAGCCAGCGCGGCAACGGGTCGTCGGTGCGCGCAACCAGATGCTGATCCAGGAACGGCGCAAGCACGTCCTCCAGCACAGGTTCGGGCAAACGCAATGCCAGCGCAAGTTCATGCGGCGTCAATCCCGGCACGCCTGCAGCGTGGGCATGCGCAAGCCGACCAAGCGCGGCCAGCGCAATCCGTTCACGCTGGCGCGGGCTGAATGCTGCACCAGCGTCGTGGCCCGGACTGTAGCCGGGATTCTGCATATAAAACGCGACGCTGGCACCAAACAGCACGATGAGCCAGATGACGTAGATCCAGAGCATGAACACAATCACGATGGCGAAGCCTGAATAGACCGCCACGTAATTGGACGCCCCCGCAACAAATTGCGCGAAGAGCATGCCGGACATCTGCCACAGCAATGCTGCAACGATCGCACCCGTGAGGGCGGGCACATTGCGCACGCGGGTATTGGGTACCAGGGAATAAATAAAGCTGAACACGGCGACCAGTATCAGCAGCGGCAGCATGCGTTGCAGCAGCCGCAACGCGTCGGCCAGAACACCGCGTACGCCGAGCCAGCTGAAAATCACGTCGTCAAACACGGAGGCACCGATGCTGACGATCGCAAACAACAGCACCGGCGCGGTAAAGATGACCGACAGATAATTGCTGAAGCGTTGCGCAAAGGTGCGTTCTCGCCGCACGTGCCACACTTCATTGAAGCCCTGCTCGACCTTTTGCACCAGCGATACGGCGGTGTAAAGCAGCATGGCGACGCCCACCACGCCGAGCACGCCGACTTTGATGTTGTCCACAAAACCGGTGATCTGGTCGACCATCTGCACCCGCTCGTCACCCAGCGGGGCCAGTAAAGCGAGCAGCGCCGGACGCGCGGCGTTATGCACGCCGAACGCCTTGAGTACCGAAAAACTCACCGCCAGCAAGGGCACCAGCGACAACAGCGTGGTGTACACCAGACTCATCGCGCGCAGATTCAGCCGTTCACCTGCAACGTCGCGGGTCGCCAGCACCAGCGCGCGAAACAGCACCAGGGGCAGCGCCTGCCAGGCTGGCAAAGTGGTGTCACGTCCCGCGCGCCACAAACGCGTGTTCAACAAGCCCAGTCGGGTTTTCATCGGCCCCGGCGAGAGGGCAGCCGCGTAATCGATAATTTTTTCACATGACCTCCTCATGCCAGCCCAGCATAGACAAGTTTCTGGCGAGCGCTGCCTCGCGCAGGCTCGCCAGAAACCCGGCCGGGCCGGCCGCATAAATATCGCAATGGGTGAGATCCGGGTGAGCCGCCAACACACGTTCGGCCAGTTGCGCCGAATCAGCGTGGGCATCCATCAACCTGTATTCAAAATCATCCAGCGCGTCGGCCAGCGAACGCACATAGTTTTCCTGATAGTGCGCAAGCTCGTCGGCCAGCCAGTAAAGATGCATGCTCTCGGCCACGTCCAGCGACATGGCATGCTGGATCAGGCTTTTGATCGGCGCAAAGCCGTCGTCCCAAGCCACGAAGAGAATGGGGCGGCGCGAATCGAGCTCGATGACGAAACCACCCACGGGTCCGGTCAGCTGTACAACCGCTTCCCTTGCCAGGCCGGCAAACGCCCGCTCGGCAAAAGGCTGCTGGTCCCGTCGCACGTGCAGTTCGATATGACGATCTTCACAGGGACAGCTGGCAATGAAGTACTCGCCCGCAGCCCCATCGATCTCCAGCCTGACCGATTGCCCGGCCAGAAAACGCAATCGCTGGCTACGTGGCGTCATCAGGTGCAGGGCTAGAATCTGTTCGTTGATCGGATCGACGGCTTTCACCCGGGTTGCAATGGTCTGTTGCGGGATGTCGTCGGCCCCCGTGATGCTGGCCTGAATCACGACATCGCCGACCGCCGAATAGGCGCACATCAACAATGCGCCTTTGCCCTTGTCGGCTTCCTTGAGCAGATAGTCATGCGGATGGACTTTACGGACTTCACCCGACACCAGCCGCGCCAGACAGTCGCCGCAATTGCCGCTGTTGCAGCCGTAATTCAGCGGGATACCCGCTCGCAGCGCAGCCTCCAGAATGGTGTCGTTTTCTTCGCTGGGGAAGGCATGGCCAGAGGGCATCACGGTTATTTGTGCCGACATCGTGATGTGCTCCGTTAAATCGGAATTCCATGTATCGCCGTTACAGCGCGATACCCAGTTTATCCAGCAAGCCCTGTAATTCTGCGTGGCTGGCAAAGCTGAGGGTGAGTCGGCCTTTACCTTGCTTGTTGGTTTGCACGCGCGCGGCCATGCCCAGCGCATCGGACAGGCTTTCTTCCAGCCGCAGCAGGTCGCGCGAGACCGCCACTGCAGCAGGTGCAAGCGCGACGACTGGTTCTTTCAGCTTCGCCACGCGGCGCTCGACCTCGCGCACCGACAGGCCGCGGGTTTCGACCTCGTGCGCCAATTCGCGCTGCGCGCCTGCGGAAAGCGGCAGCAGCGCGCGCGCATGGCCCATTTCGATCAGGCCGGCGGTCAACATGTCCTGTACCGGACGCGACAGGTTGAGCAGCCGCAGCAAGTTGGACACCGCCGCGCGCGACTTGCCCACCGCCTGCGCCACCGACTCGTGGGTCATGCCGAACTCGTGGATCAGGCGCTGCAAGCCCTGCGCTTCATCGATGGCGTTGAGGTCTTCGCGCTGGATATTTTCGATCAGGCCCATCGCCGCCACCGCGTCGTCGGCCACTTCGCGCAACAACACCGGCACCTCGTTCAACCCGGCCAATCGCGCCGCGCGCCAGCGCCGCTCGCCGGCAATGATCTCGAAGCCATCGACGGTTTCGCGCGCCAGGATCGGCTGCATCAGCCCCTGCGCCCGGATCGAATCGGCCAATTCCTGCAGCGACTCGCTGTCCATCTGCGTGCGCGGCTGGTATTTTCCGGGCGCCAGTTGCGACACGTTCATCATGCGCAGCTCGCCCTGCGGCGGCGCCGTGTTGTTCTCGCCGCCAAGCAGCGCGTCGAGCCCGCGCCCCAGCCCCTTAAGTCTGGCCATGTATCTTCTCCCTTGCTGTCAGGCCGGCACGCTTGAGCGTTTCTTCGGCCAGTTCCATATAGGCCTTCGCGCCCTTGCATTGCCGGTCGTAGACCAGTACCGGCAGGCCGTGGCTCGGCGCTTCGGCCAACCGCACGTTGCGCGGAATCACGGTGTCGTAAACCTTGTCGCCGAAATGCTGCTTGATCTGATCCGACACCTGTTGCGCCAGCGTGCTGCGCGGATCGAACATCACGCGCAGCAAGCCCTCAATCTGGATCGCCGGGTTCAGCCGCTGCTTGACCTTCTTGATGGTGGCGACCAGATCGGTCAGGCCTTCCAGTGCGTAGTACTCGCATTGCATCGGTATCAGCACGGACTCGGCCGCAGCGAAGGCATTCACGGTCAGCAGGTTCAGCGTCGGCGGGCAATCCATCAGGATGAAATCATAGTCATCCGCCACCAATTCCAGTGCGGACTTCAGGCGCATGTCGCGCTGCTCCAGATTCACCAGATCGATTTCGGCCCCCGCCAGTTCGCGGTTGGCTGGAATCACGTCGAAATGGCCGGGTTTGGAGCGCACTCGTGCCTCGGCGACACTCACCTGGTTGAGCAGAATCTGGTACACCGTCGGCAGTGCGGTGCGTTTCTCGATGCCCGCGCCCATGGTGGCATTGCCCTGCGGGTCGAGGTCGGCCAGCAGCACGCGCTGTCCAAGTTCGGCCAGGCTGGCGGCCAGGTTCACCGCTGTCGTCGTCTTGCCGACACCGCCTTTTTGATTGGCAATCGCCAGGATTCGACTCATACGACAGGCTCCAGAACGATCAAATGGCGGCTTGCTTCCAAACCCGGCACACGCAATTCGTGGTTAGCGCTCACTCTCACCCAATCCGGCAGAGTGGCGATCTCTTCGTGCGGAATCAGACCCTTCATCGCCAGCCAGCGGCCACCCGGCCTGAGCAGATGGCGGGTCAAGGTGACGAATTCCTTGAGGTCGGAAAATGCGCGCGAGGTGATGACATCGAACCCGGCTGGCGGATGAAAATCTTCCACCCGGCGAGTCACCACATTAAGATTGGCCAAGCCCAGTTCGGACTTGGCTTGCAGCAGAAAAGCCGTTTTCTTGGCAATGCTGTCGATCACCGTCACCTGCAGTTCCGGTCGTGCAATCGCCAGCGGAATGCCGGGCAACCCACCGCCACTGCCCACGTCAAGCACGCTTTCAGCCTGAAACAATGGCACTGCCGCCAGCGAATCCAGCAGGTGATGGCTCACCATGCGTTCAGGGTCGCGCACGGCGGTCAGGTTATACACCCGGTTCCATTTATCCAGCAAGGCGAGATAGGCCAGCAATTTCGCTTCGGCGCCTGCGGGCAAGACCAGATCCAGCGCGGCGACTCCCGCGGCAAGTTGCGTCGCGAGCGTCATGCGCTTTGCTTCTGCTCGCCAGGCTTGAGTCCGCGCTGTGTTTTGTCCGGCGCGAACCCGCGCTTGGCATACACCAGCAGCACCGAGATTGCCGCCGGGGTAATGCCCTGCAGCCTCGCCGCCTGGCCCAGGGTTTCAGGGCGCGCCTTTTGCAGGCGCTGGCGCACTTCCATCGACAGCCCGGTCAGCAGGCTGTAATCGATATCGACGGGGAAACGCAGGGTTTCCTGATCACGCTGACGGTCAACTTCATCGTTCTGGCGATCGATGTAACCCTGGTATTTGGCGGCGATTTCGACCTGCTCGGCGACGCTGGCATCATCGATCGCCTCGCCGCCACCAGGCAAGCTCAGCACCTGTGCGTAGCTCAGGGTGGGACGGCGCAGCAACTCGAACAGGCTGTATTCGTGATCGATAGGCTGGCCGATCAGGCGGATAGCCGCCTCCGCGGGCAGCATGGCCGGGTTGACCCAGGTTGCCTTGAGCCGCTCCGTTTCACGTGAAACAGCGTCGCGCTTGCGGCTGAAGACATCCCAGCGCGCGTCATCGACAACGCCCAGCGCACGACCGATTTCGGTCAGACGCATATCGGCATTGTCCTCGCGCAATTGCAGTCGATATTCGGCGCGGCTGGTGAACATGCGATAGGGCTCGGATACGCCGCGCGTGATCAGGTCATCGACCAGCACGCCGAGATAGGCTTCGTGCCGACCCGGGCTCCAGGCGTCCTTTTCCCGAACCTGCAGTGCCGCGTTGATTCCGGCCAGCAAACCCTGCGCAGCGGCTTCTTCATAACCCGTTGTACCGTTGATCTGTCCAGCAAAAAACAATCCGGCGATGGGCTTGGTTTCGAGCGAGGCTTTCAGGTTGCGCGGGTCGTAATAGTCGTATTCGATGGCATATCCGGGGCGCAGGACATGTGCATTTTCCAGCCCCGGGATCGAGCGCACGATAGCCAGCTGTACATCGAACGGCAGCGAGGTCGAAATGCCATTGGGATAGATCTCATGGGTGGTCAACCCCTCCGGCTCAAGGAAAATCTGGTGCGACGCCTTGTCGGCGAAACGGGTAATCTTGTCTTCGATCGAAGGGCAATAACGTGGCCCCACGCCCTCGATCACGCCGGTATACATAGGCGAACGGTCGAGCCCGCCGCGTATGATCTCGTGCGTCTGTTCGGTCGTGTGCGTGATCCAGCAAGGCCGTTGATCAGGGTGCATCGTCACGGCGCCCATAAACGAAAACACCGGCGCCGGATCATCGCCCGGCTGGGTTTGGATGCGGCTGTAGTCGATGCTGCGGCCGTCGATGCGCGGCGGCGTGCCGGTTTTCAGTCGCCCCACTGGCAAACTCAGCTCGCGCAAACGCGCAGCGAGCGACACCGAAGGCGGGTCACCCATGCGCCCGGCGGCAAAATTTTCCAGGCCCACATGAACCAGGCCGGACAGAAAAGTGCCCGTGGTCAACACCACCGCACGCCCCCCGAACACGATGCCGAGCTGGGTTTTCACGCCGACCACCTGATCGCCGTCTAGCACGAGGTCGTCGACTGCCTGCTGGAACAAGGTGAGATTGGGCTGGTTTTCCAGCCGCTGGCGAATCGCCGCCTTGTACAGCAGCCGGTCCGCCTGCGCACGGGTGGCGCGCACCGCCGGCCCTTTGGACGAGTTGAGTGTGCGGAACTGGATGCCCGACTCATCGGTAGCAATGGCCATCGCACCGCCCAAGGCATCGACTTCCCTAACCAGGTGCCCCTTGCCTATTCCGCCGATCGACGGATTGCATGACATCGCGCCCAGCGTTTCGATGTTGTGCGACAGCAGCAGCGTCTTCGCGCCCATGCGCGCGGACGCAAGCGCGGCCTCGGTGCCGGCATGGCCGCCACCGACCACGATCACATCAAACGAATCCGGGAAGTTCATCGCGACATTTTACCCGCTGCCAGCCAGAGTTTCACGTGAAACATCCACGCGACGCCCGGATCAACCAGCCTGCTTGGCCTCCAGCGCTTCCCAGCGCGCCAGCGCGTCGAGCAATTCGGCATCGATCGCTTCGCTGCGGGCCTGCAATTTGGCGGCACCTTTGGCGTCAGTTTGATACAGCGCAGGGTCGGCCAGCCGTCCTGCAATATCCATTTGCTCGGCTTCCAGCTGCTGGATGAGCGCAGGCAGGGCTTCAAGTTCACGTGCGTCCTTGTAATTCAGCCGGGATTTGGTAGCAGGCTTGGCCGCGGCAACAGGCCTGGAGGCCTCTGCCTTTGCAGCCGGCGCCTGGGTTTGCTGACGCTTCCAGGCCAGCCAGTCACCGTAGCCGCCGACGATTTCGGTCAGCTTGCCATCGCCCTCGAATACGATCGACTGCGTCACGACATTGTCGAGGAAAGTGCGGTCGTGGGAAACGATTAGCACGGTGCCGCTGTACTCCTGCAACAGCTCTTCGAGCAATTCCAGCGTATCGATGTCGAGGTCATTGGTCGGCTCGTCCAGCACCAGCAAATTGGCCGGACGCGCGAACAGGCGCGCCAGCAGCAGGCGATTGCGCTCACCACCTGACAAGGCGCTGACCTTGGCGCGCGAACGCTCGGCCGGGAACAAGAAGTCTTCCAGATAACTGATCACGTGCTTGCGCTGCCCGCCAATCTCAACAAAATCAGACCCGGGGGCAATCGTGTCGATCAGGGTGGCATCGTCGTTCAACTGGTTGCGAAACTGGTCGAAATACGCCACTTCGAGCTTGGTTCCCTGCTTGATGATGCCGGAAGTAGGCTGCAATTCGCCGAGGATCAGACGGATCAGCGTGGTCTTGCCGGCGCCGTTGGGGCCCAGCAAGCCCAGCTTGTCGCCGCGCAACAAGGTGCCGCTGAAATCGCGGATCAGCATGCGGTCGTCGTAGCCATAGCTGACGTGTTCCATTTCGGCGACGATCTTGCCCGAGCGGTCGCCCGAGTCGATCTGGAAACCCACTTGCCCGGTTTGGCCGATGCGCGCCTCGCGGGTCAGGCGCAACGATTCGAGCCGGCGCACCCGGCCCTCGTCGCGGCAACGCCGTGCCTTCACACCCTTGCGGATCCAGGCTTCTTCCTGTTTCCAGAATTTGTCGAATTTGCGGTTGTGCACCACTTCGATTTCCAGCTGCTCGGCTTTCTTAACCTGATAGGCGCTGAAATTGCCCTGATATTCACGCAACTGGCCACGATCCAGCTCGACAATACGATTGGCCACGTTGTCCAGAAAACGCCGGTCATGGGTAATGAACAGCAACGCGCCCTTGAAATCAGTCAACAGGCTTTCCAGCCATTCAATCGCCGCAAAATCGAGATGGTTGGTAGGCTCGTCGAGCAGCAGCAGTTCAGGATCGGTAACCAGCGCACGCGCCAGCGCCACGCGCTTTTTCAGCCCACCGGACAAGGTTTCGACCGTGCGGTCGGCATCCAGACCCAGCCGCTGCATGGTCTCCTCTACCCGGCTGTTCAGCCGCCAGGCATCGTGGACTTCGAGTTCTTGCGACAGCCGCTCAAAGTCTTCGTACGCGTCCATGTCGCCCTCGGCGACCCGATGCGCGGCAGCATGATAGTCGGCGAGCAGGCGCTGCGCTTCGCCCACGCCCTCGGCCACGGCCTCAAACACCGTATGACCGGGCTGAAACTGCGGCTCCTGCGGCACATACGCCAGCTTCAGCGCGGGCTTGCGCCAGACGTCGCCCGCATCCGGCGGATTGATTCCGGCGATGACTTTGAGCAAGCTGGACTTGCCGGTGCCATTGCGGCCAATCAGGCCAATGCGCTCGCCCGCATCGACCACCAGGGAGGCGCCGTCCAGCAGCGGGTGGTGGCCATAGGCCAATTCGAGGCGGTCAAAAGTAAGTAAAGGCATGATCTGGCAGTAAAAAGAGCGAGTGCGGGATTATCCGCGATTGAGCGCGGCATGGACGGCACGCGCGATATTTAATGCGTCCGGGGTGTCGCTATGCAAGCAAAGCGTATCGGCCAGTATCCGGATGCGGCCACCACTCAGGGTGCTGAGGGCTGCGCCCCGCGCCAGCGTATCCGCCTGTGCTGCTGCGGTCGCAGGTTCCACAATCAGCGCGCCGCTGGTTTCACGTGAAACCAACTGGCCGTTGATCTGGTAGCGACGGTCGGCAAAGGCCTCGTTCAAAACGGCCAGTCCGGCAGTCTGCCCAGCGGCAATCAGACGCGAGCCCGACAGGCCCAGCAGGATTAGCGTCGGGTCGAACGCCGCCACCGCCCGTGCAATCGCACGCGCCACGACCATGTCACGCGCAGCAACGTTGTAGAGCGCGCCATGCGGCTTAACGTGTGCCAGCCGCATGCCCCGCTTTGCGGCCTGTTCGGCCAAGCATTCGGTTTGCTGCGTGACCCATGCTGCGATTTCATCGGCCGATGCCGCCAATGCGCGACGCCCGAATTGTGCACGATCGGGATAGCTCGGGTGCGCGCCCGCCGCCACCCCGTATTCGGCCGCCAGAATCAGGGCGGCGCGCATGCTGGCCGCGTCGCCGGTGTGTCCGCCACAGGCAATAGACACCCGGTCCAGATACGGCATCAGGCTGGCATCATCGCAGCCTTCGCCGATGTCGGCGTTCAGCTCCATCATCCCCATTCCCCGATCGAGTCCGCTGCAACGGCGAGGGCCTGCGCCGCGTCGACTGCTATCGTTGCAAACCGCACCGTGTCGCCCGGTTGCAGCTGTGCCAGCCGCGGCCAGTCCGCGGCAATGACCCCGGCAATCACCGGATAGCCGCCAGTCACCGGGCCATCCCAACCGAGGATGATCGGCTGACCGTCCGGTGGAACCTGAACGGCGCCAGGCATCACCCCCTGTGACGGCAACGCTGACCGACGATGCGTTGCGGCTGCCCCCTGCAGGCGCAAGCCGCGTCGGTCAGACGCAGCCTTCACCCGATACGGGGTACAGAACAACGCCGCCAACCCGGCATCATCAAATTGATCCGCCTGAGGCCCCGCGATCACGCGCAAAGCCATGCCGTCCGGACGCGCAGCAAGCTCAGCGACCCGACCGCTCACCTCGGCCGCCGCCTCTCCGGTGGGCAACCTGTCTCCGGCTTGCAGCCTGCGCCCCTGATATCCGCCGAACCCGGCTGGCAGGAAGGTGCTGCGACTGCCCATCACCAGCGGCACTGTGATTCCGCCACGCACCGCCAGCCAGCAGCGGCAGCCCGCCTTCGCCCGCCCCAGCATCAGGCTTTCGCCCGCCGCCAGGGCCAGCGGGGCGTTCCATGGCACTGCCGCTCCGCTGCTGCGGGTGGCGCTGAAGCGCGCGCCTGCCAGCGCCACCACGCCACCGGCCGGAAAATGCAGCATCGGCCCGGTCAGCGTGACTTCAAGCCCCGCTGCCCCACGGTCATTCCCCACCAGCCGGTTGGCCGTCGCCAGCGCCAGCGGATCTGCGGCGCCACCGGCAGGCACGCCAAGCGCGCCGTAACCGGGTCGCCCCTGATCCATCACCAGATCGCACAGACCGGCACGCAGGACTTCAATCATGCGGCAACAAAACGCACACGATCACCCGGCAGCAGCAAGGCAGGAGCGGCCCGTTGCGGATCGAACATGCTCACATCGACCCGCCCAACCAGATGCCAGCCGCCGGGGCCACTGGTGGGATAAATCCCGCAATACCCGCCGCCGATGGCCACGCTTCCGGCAGCCACCCGCACGCGCGGCGATGCCCGGCGCGGCGCGTGCAAAGCAGCGGGCAAGCCGCGCAAGTAAGGAAAGCCCGGCTGAAACCCCAGAAAGGCGACACGGTATTCCACCGCTGAATGGCTATGGATATAGGCTGCACGATCCATTCCTGCCTGCTGCGCCAGCTCGTCCAGATCGAGCCCTGCTGCACCGCCGTATTCGACGGTGATCTGGTGCAGCGTTCCGCTGGACTCTGGCCGGCTCGCCGCGTCCAGACTCAAGGCCTGGCGCAAGTCCGCTGACATCGCCGCGCCGCGGCGCAAAATCAGCAGCACATTGCCGTCTGCCGGAATGAGGTCCTCGATTTCCGGCAATTCCAGCCCGGCAAGCGCCGTGTAGCGTGCCAGTGTCGCCTCGCCCGTTTCCAGCCGCACGCCACGCTCACTCACCCAGCGCCAGATTACAGCGGTTGTGCGTTGGCCGGTTTTTTGCGGGGAAAGTCCAGAGAATGAATGGTCGAAGTCTTGCGTCATGCGGCTCGGTTTCGCGGTGCTTCCGTTGACGGCCAGTGTACCGGCAACTCGAGTGCATGCAATCTGCTGGCGATTACAAGCTGCTGAAAACGTTGGAGAAGGCAGATAAAGCAGCGATTCGTGAATCCCCGCCGCTTTCCTGCCAGCCCGCTGTCGAGTCAATCAGAACGCTCGGTCAGTCGCTCACGGCGGACTGGCTTGCCCACAGCGCATCCAGGTTTGTGATGCCCCACTTGGCCGCGTCCTCGCGGCCGACAATCTTTTCCGTCGAACCGGGGCGCGAAAGATCGAGCATCTCCGGCACGATGCAGGTTTGTGATTTGGTCGAGAAGAAGACTTTGACGCGCGGCGCCAGCAGCGATTTTTCCGACTGCTCGATCACCACCGCCAAACGGCCTGAGCTCAATTTTACCAACGAGCCATTGGGGTAGATGCCTATGCTCTTGATGAATGCCTGAAATACGCGCTCGTCGAAATGACTTTTGCTCCATTCGGTCATTTTGCGGATGGATTCCGCCGGGTCCCAGCCCGCCTTGTAGGGGCGGTTGGAGGTGATGGCATCGTAGACATCGCACACCGCCCCCATTTTGGCAAAAAGGCTGATTGCATCGCCCGCGAGCCGGTCAGGATAGCCGCTGCCGTCGATCTTTTCGTGGTGGTGCAAACAGACATCCAGCACGATGGCGCTGATGCTGTTGCTTTCGACCAGCAGGCGATGGCCCTCGGCCGGATGTCGCTTGATAACGTCAAACTCAAAGTCGGTGAGTTTGCCGGGCTTGTTCAACACCGCCATCGGCATCACGGATTTACCCAGGTCATGCAACAGGCCGGCCATACCGGCTTCGCGCACTGCCTTCTCGTCCAGATTCAATTGCCGCCCCAGCGACACCATCAACGCGCACACCGCAACGGAATGCATGTAGGTGTAATCGTCGGCGGACTTGATCCGCGCCAGACTGATCAGCGCGCCCGGATTGCGCATCACCGACGAGGAGATTTCCTCGACCAGCTCGCCGACCGCATCGGCATTGATGGCGTTGCCCATGCGCACTTCCTGAAACATTGAAATAACCGCCCGCCTGGCCTTGGCGCAGATCATGGCGGCCTGCCTGAGCTCATCACTCATTTCCGCCGGCCCAGGCGATTTCATCCGTTGCGCGACCTCCGCCTCCATCAGGACTTCGGTGGCGGACTGTTCGACCGCCGTCTGGGACACCGCCGGGGTTTCGGCCGATACATCCAGACCCTTGTCGACATCAATCCAGACCTCGGTAATACCACTCGCGAGGATGCGCTTGATCTCATCCGGATCGGTCAGGATGAACTTGCTGCGCCAGAAGGGATGATCCATCCACGAACCGCACAGCTCGTGCAGATGCATACCCAATTGCAGGTTTTTGGCTTGGATTTTTTTCAGCACAGCGTCGTGTTTGATGGCGAGCATCTATCAGCATTAAGCAGGTCTATCGTTAGCGGCTACTCCATACGTATCTTGACCCGGCCGGCACGTATGCACGCAAAACGCGGCTCAAAACGGCCAACCGATGAACGGTCATTGATATTCGTAACCATATAACTAATCATATAGCCATGAAAACCCATTACCTCATCCATGGCATGCCTCCCGAGTGGTCGGGGGTCGCGCTTGTCTTTACCGCCCTCGGCGACGACTGGCGGCAGCGCATCCTGCTGGCCTTCGAGCCGGGCGAACGGCTTTCCATCAAGGACATTGCCGACGCGCTGCCGCTATCGCGAACCGCAGTGGTACATCACCTCGGCGTATTGCGCGACGCCGGCATTCTGATTGCAGAAAAGTCCGGCCGGTCCGCTATGTATCACCTGGACGAAAGCCGCCTGCAGTGGGCCCTCGACGCGCTCCGCACCTATATCCAAACCCTGCATCCGGACCCTTCTCTGAATCTGGAAACTGACCATGCGTAAAGCCATCAAGCTGTTGCTGAAAGCCCTGTTTAGCCTGCTGTTCCGCGTACAGGGCCACGGCAGCCTGCCGCCCCATCAAACCGGCCAGCGTCTGCTCATCGTGGCCAACCACGAATCCTTTCTCGACGGTATGCTGCTCGGCCTGTTCCTGCCGCTCGACCCGGTGTTCGTGGTCAACACCGACATCGCCCGGCAGCCGCTGTTCAAGGCGGTGCTGGCGCTGGTGGACTATCTTGCGGTCGATCCGACCAATCCGCTGGCGATGCGCCGCGTGGTCAAGCTGCTGGAATCGGGGCGGCCAGTGGTCATTTTCCCGGAAGGCCGCATCACCACCACCGGCGGCCTGATGAAGGTCTACGACGGCCCGGCCTTTGCCGCTTCGCGCACCGGCGCCACCATTGTGCCGGTGCGCATCGACGGCGCGTCGCGCACCTATTTCAGCCGGGTGTCGGCCAACTATCCGAAATCGCTGCTGCCGCGCCTGACCCTGTCGATCCAGCCCGCCGTCAGCATCCCGGTGCTGAATGGGCTCACGGCGAAAGCCCGCCGCCAGGAAGCCGGCGAGCACATGCGCAGGATCATGCAGCACATGCTGTTTGCCTCGCATCCGCGGCAAACCCTGCCCGCCGCCTTCCTCGATGCGGTGGCAATCTACGGCAGCCAGCGCCCCTGCCTCGAAGACATGAAACCCTCGCGCCTGACTTATGGCGACACCCTGAAGATGGCGCTGGCGCTGACGCGCCTGACCGCGCGCGTTACCCGGCCCGGCGAAACCGTCGGCGTGCTGATGCCGAGCGCCGCATCGACGCTGGGCCTGCTGCTCGGTCTGCAGACCGGCGGCCGCGTCCCTGCGATGCTCAATTTCACCGCCGGCGCCGAAGGCATGCAGTCGGCCTGCCATGCGGCCGGCATCCGCACGCTCATCACCTCGCGCGCCTTCATCGAGAAGGCCAAACTCGAACCCGTGATCGCCGCGCTCAGCGGCATCCAGCTGCATTTTCTGGAAGACCTGCGCACGCAGATCACGCTGGCCGACAAGCTGTGGATCGCGCTGGCCGTGCTGTTTCCGCGCAGCGTGATCCGCGCAAGCGACCCCGAGCAACCCGCCGTGGTGCTGTTCACCTCCGGCACCGAAGGCAAGCCCAAGGGCGTGGTGCTGTCGCACCGCGCGCTGCTCGCCAACGTCGCGCAGATCCGCGCGGTGATCGACATCACCCCGGCCGACAAGGTGCTGAACGTGCTGCCGCTGTTCCATTCCTTCGGCCTGACCGGCGGCGCATTGTTGCCGCTGCTGTCGGGCGCCGAAGTGGTGCTCTACCCGACACCACTGCATTACAAGGTCATCCCCGAACTGGCCTACGACCGCAACTGCACCGTGCTCTACGGCACCAGCACCTTCCTCGGCCAGTACGCCAAAAATGCCCACGGCTACGATTTCCACAAGCTGCGCTACGTCATCGCCGGCGCGGAAAAGCTGGCCGACAGCGTGCGCACGGCCTGGGTCGAAAAATTCGGCATCCGCATTTTCGAAGGTTACGGCGCCACCGAAACCGCGCCGGTGCTGGCGGTCAACACGCCGCTGGCGTATCAGGCCGGCAGCGTCGGCCAGTTGCTGCCGGGCATCGACGCCCAGGTGATCGCGGTGCCTGGTATCGAGCGCGGCGGCATGCTGCACGTACGCGGGCCCAACCTCATGTCGGGCTACCTGCGCTTCGAGGCGCCGGGTCGGCTGGAGCCGCCGGCGAGCGAGGCTGGCGACGGCTGGTACAACACCGGCGACGTGGTCGAGATCAACCCCGCAGGCTTCGTGACCATCCTCGGCCGGGTCAAGCGCTTCGCCAAGATCGCCGGCGAAATGGTGTCGCTCGAAGTGGTGGAAAAACTCGCCGTCGCCGCCTCGCCCGCTCACCCGCACGCCGCCACCAGCGTGCCGGATGAAAAACGCGGCGAAGCCATCATCCTGTTCAGCACCGACCCGGCACTCAGCCGCGAACACCTGCAGCAAGCCGCGCGCGAACACGGGTTGCCGGAAATCGCCATCCCGCGCGCGATCCGCCTGCTCGCTGCCCTGCCCGTGCTGGGCACCGGCAAGACCGACTATCAGATGCTGAAAACGCTGGCGGCCACCGCGTGAAGCGCCGCAGCTTTCTGCTCGGGCTGGGCGCAGTCGGTGCCGCCGCATGGGCCGGCAGCCGCTGGTGGCCGGACGGCGAATGGCGCAATCCCTGCCTGCCCGACCTGCCGCAGGCGCTGGCCGGGCACCCGCTGGTGCGCGCCGCATGGGCGGGACTCGACCCGGCCCAGGTGTGGGACATGCACGTGCACGTCGCCGGCACTGGCGACAGCGGCAGCGGCATGCAGGTCAACCCGGCGATGGACAGTCTGGCGCATCCGGTGCTGTATACGCAGAAACGCGTGTTCATGGATGCGGCCTGCGCGTCGGGTTCGCACGGCGTCGATGCCGCCTATCTCGACCGTCTGCTGCAGCTCGCCACCGCGTTTCCGCCGGGGGTGAAATTCATGCTCTACGCCATGGAGCAATTTCACGACGACGGCGGCCACGCCCACGACATCCACACCGGCATCCACGTGCCCAACGCCTACGTGCGCACACTGGCGCAGACTTACCCGGAACGCTTCGAGTGGGTCGCCTCGATCCACCCCTATCGCAGCAACGCGGTCGCCTACCTCGAACAGGCCATACGCGACGGCGCGCGCGCCGTGAAATGGCTGCCCTCGGCCATGGGGATCCATCCTGCCTCCGCACAATGCGATGCGTTCTACGCCGCACTCAAACGCCACGACCTGCCGCTGATCGTCCACACCGGCACCGAGCTGTCGGTCAACAGCGAAGGCCACAGCCAGGATCACAACAACCCCCTGCACTTGCGGCGACCGCTGGCCGCCGGCGTGCGCGTGGTCGCCGCACACTGCGCTTCGCTGGGCCAAGACCGCGACTGGGACGCCGGCGACCAGGCCGGAAAGGTGTCCAGCTTTACGCTGTTCACCCGCCTGATGAACGAGCCGATCGGCGTCAAGCTGTATGGCGATCTATCCGCGATTCCACAATTCCACCGCTACCGCATCCTGCCGACGCTGCTGGAAAATGCCAGCTGGCAGGCGCGTCTGCTCAACGCCTCCGACTACCCGCTGCCCGGCATCCTGCCGATTTATCTGCTCAAGGAACTGGTACGCGCGGGCCTGCTGAAAGCCGACGAGGCCGAGGTGCTGCATGCGATTCGTCGTCACAATCCGCTGCTGTTTGATTTTGTAATGAAGCGCTCACTTACCTGGAATGGCAAACAATTCGATGCACGCTGTTTTGAAACGCGCGCATTCTTCGACCGGACAACAGGAGTCTCGACATGAACTGGCTATGGGTCATCCTCGGCGCCATCGGCGGCGCATTGCTGCTGCAGCAAAGCGGCGGCCTGCTGCTCGGTGCGATTCTGGGCGGCATGGCCAGCCGCCTGTCGCGCAGCCGGCGCAGCGAACGGGCGTTTGAAAAACGCCTGCGTGAGCTGGAGCGGAAACTGTCCCAACTCGAACGGGTTGAAGCCGCAGCGGATGAAACCCAAGCTGCCGAAGCGCCCGCTTTTGTTCATGCAGCCGAGCCGGGCCCGCCCCTCGCCACCGTCGCGGCTCACACATCCGCAGCGGAGCCCGCCGCCATTGAAGCCCCGGCCGCACCCCTGCCAGCCACTCCACCCACCCCACAGAAGTCAGCACCCGCTTACATCGATCCCACGTGGCCACGTGAGCCCAACCCCTGGATCAGCCGCCTGCTGAGCGGCAATCTGCTGGCCAAGGCGGGCGTCGTGCTGCTGTTTTTCGGCGCCGCGTCCGGCCTCAAGATGGCGGCCGACTATGGCCTGTTCCCGCCCGGCGTGCGACTGCTGCTGGCGGCGCTGGCGGGCGTGGCGTTGATCGCCTTCGGCCACAACCGCGCGCGCCAGAATGTCCAGCAAGCTTTTGGTTTCGCCGTGCAGGGCGGCGGCTTTGCGCTGTTGTACCTGAGCCTGTATTTCGCCTTCGCACGCTATGGCTATGTCGACGCCACCCCCGCGTTTGCCGGTTTTGCGCTGCTCGGCGTGAGCTGCGCGCTGCTGGCGATGCGGCAGAACAGCGAAGCGCTGGCCTGGCTGGGTCTGGCCGGGGCATTTTTCGCACCCGCGCTGGCGTCGAGCGGCGGCAACCAGTACCGGATCCTGTTCGCCCACTTCCTGCTGCTCGACCTGTTCATCGTGGCGATCGGCAGCCGCACCGGCTGGCGCAGCCTGAACCTGCTCGGTTTCTTCCTCACCACGCTGTTCGGCCTGGCCTGGGCGCTGGCGCGCTATGAAACGGCGTTCCGCGCCGACATCGAAGCCTTCCTGCTGGCGTTCTTTGTGCTGTACACGCTGGCGCCCGCCCTGCTCGCGCATTACCGCCAGCCCGCCAGCCGGAGCTGGCTGGACGGCACGCTGCTGTTCGGCGTGCCCGCCGTGGCGGCCATGGTACAGGGCGCGCTCGGTTACGAACGCGACTATCTGGCGCTGACCGCGCTGCTGGCCGGGCTGTATTACCTGGGGCTGGCCGCGCTCACCCGCGCCAGCGACAACCCGGTGCTGCCGCGCGCCTTTGTCGCGCTGGCCATCACCTGCCTCACCGTGGCGATCCCACTTTACTTCGGCGCGCACGTCACCGCCGTCTTCTGGGCGCTGGAAGGCGCGGCCGTGCTGGCGTTCGGTCTGTCCCGCCAGCGGCCGCTGGCGCTGATCGTGGGTGCGGCGATTCAGGGGCTGGCGGCGTTGCGGCTGCTCGACGCGCATGCCTTTCACAACCTATCCACCCTGTTCCTTAACGATTTCTTCCCCGGCGCACTCGCGCTGGCGCTGGCCGGCGGCTATAGCGCGTGGCGTTTGCAGCGGCATGCGCGCCCGCTGTTGCTGCAGGGCATCGCCCTCGGCTGGGCCGTGATCTGGTGGCTGCTGGCAGGCTGGAACGAAGCGACGGCCCAGCTGCCGGCCGGCCAGACCCCGGGCGCGGTGCTGCTATGGATGAGCGCCGGCGCACTGGCGCTGGAAGCCCTCGCGACCCACCTCGACTGGATCAGCGGACGCTACGCCGCCCTCGCCCTGTGGCCCGTCACCCTGCTGGCGCTGCTCGCCGCCACCGGCAACAGCGGCCATCCGCTCGCCCACGGGATGGCGCTCGCCCTGCCGCTTGCCTTCGGCGCCGGCTACTGGATGCTGCATCGCCAGCAGGCCGCCGGCCTGCACGTGTGGCTGCAAGCCCGTCATCTCGCGCTGTTCTGGATGCTGATGCTGGCTGCTGTACTTGAGGCCGGCTGGCAGGCCGAACAGTTCGCGCCCGCCACCCCGTTGTGGGCGCCGGTCGCCATCCTCTCGGTGCTGTGTCTCGGCCTGCTGGGTTTGCGCCAGTTGCAGCAGTGTAATGTCTGGCCGGCGGCCGGGCTCGAGTCGCTGTACGACCTGGTTGCGCCCTCGCCGCTGGCCGCAGGGCTGGTCGTGGGCGTGGCGCTGCTCAATCTCAACTTCAGCGGCCGCTGGAACTTGCCCTATCTGCCGCTGCTCAATCCGCTCGACCTCATCAGCCTCGTCGCGCTGGCCTGCTTGTGGCAGCGCTGGAACACGCCCGGCTGGCAACAGCACACCGGTCACATTGGGCTGGCAGGATTGAGCGCGCTGGGACTGCTGTGGCTGACAGCGCTGTGGGCGCGCATCGCCCATCACTTTCTCGACGTGGCGTTCAGCGGCGCGGCCTTACAGCATTCCGCACTGTTCCAGGCCGGCGTGTCGCTGCTGTGGACGGCCGTCGCCATCGCCGCCATGCTGCTGGGCTCGCGCCGCCTCCTGCGGCAGACCTGGTTTGCCGGCGTCGGCCTGCTCGGCATCGTCGGCCTCAAGCTGCTGTTCCTCGACCTCGGCCAGGCCAGCCTCGCCACCCGCACCGCCACCCTGCTCGGCATGGGCGGCCTGATCCTGATCGCGGGATATTTCGCCCCCGCCCCCCCGAAAAACCAACCCGCCTGAACGCACCCATGAACGCAGAACGCAACGTTTTCTCCCTGCATCTTCCGCTCGCTTCCGCCCCGATGTTCGCCCTGCTGGGGGCGCAGTTCGTCTCGGCGCTGGCCGACAACGTGCTATTCATCCTGGTGCTGGCGCTGATCCGCGAAAGCGGCGGCAATGGCATGATTCCGCTGGTGCAGGAGTTCTTCGTGTTCGCCTTCATCCTGCTGGCGCCTTTCGTCGGCCCCTTCGCCGACAGCCAGCCCAAAGGCCGGGTGATGCTGCTGGCCAATGGCATCAAGCTGCTCGGCGCGGCTTACATCCTGGCCGGGGGCAACGCGCTGGTCGGCTATGCCATCGTCGGCGCCGGCGCGGCGGCTTACTCGCCCGCCAAGTACGGCATCCTCACGCAGTTTTTCGACCCCGCCAGACTGGTCAAGGCCAACGGCTGGCTGGAAGGTTCGACCATCGCCGCCATCCTGCTGGGCGTGGTGCTGGGAGGCTTTCTCGCCGACCACAACATAAAGCTGGCCTTGTGGCTGGCGGTCGGGCTGTATGGTCTGGCCTCGCTGCTGAATCTGTTCATCCCCAAGCTGCCGCCGGAAAAAGCCCTGCAGCACGGCCGCGCCTGGCATTTCCTGCAAGCATTCTGGAGCGACGTAAAAACCCTGTTCAGGCTCCCCGACGCACGCTTTTCCCTGCTCGGCACCGGCCTCTTCTGGGCCTGCGGCGCCACCCTGCGCCTGCTGCTGTTCGCCTGGGTGCCGGCCGCGCTGCTGATCGACGACACCCAGACCCCGGCCAACCTGATGGGCGTGGTGTCCATCGGCATCGTCATCGGCGCTACGCTGGCGGGCTTGATGGTCAAGCTCTCCAACGTCAACCGCGTGCTGTTGGGTGGCGTCCTGCTCGGGCCGCTGATCCTGGCACTGGCGTTCCAGAGCGGTTTCACCTCGAGCGCGCTTTTGCTCGGCGCGATCGGGCTGGCCGGTGGCTATTTTGCGATTCCGCTCAACGCACTGTTGCAGGAAACCGGCCACGAAACCATCGGCGCCGGACGCGCGCTGGCGGTGCAAAACTTTACCGAAAACAGCTTCATGCTGCTGATGGTGGGGATTTACTACGCCATCTCACAATACGATCTGGATGCGCAGCAACTCGTCGCCGTATTCGGCGGCTTCATGCTGCTGGGGATGAGCTGGCTGGCGCTGGGCCGGCTGCGCCTTTCGCGCTGAACGCCAGCCAATAAAAAAGGGTTCCACGTGGAACCCTTTTTGTCATGCCGGAATCAAGCTTGCAGCTTAATCCTTGAAGCGGCCACGCACACCGGCGCGGGCAGGTGCATTGCCTGGGCCACGGTTGCTATCGCTGCCATAGCTGCGGCCGGCACCCGGGTTGGCGCTGCGCGCTGGGCGATCACCGTAGGCACGCGCCTGGGGGCGGGCTTTGGCTTCGCTCTCGCGCTTCTTCCAGTACTCGACGCTGTTGCCGTCGACATCAGGACGCGGTGCGCGCTCAACTTCAGCCCGGTTGCCTTCACGCGGTGCAAAGGTACGCGGCGCCTTGTCAAATGAACCCCGTGCGGCATTATCAAAGCGATTGCCACGCGGGGCGGCATCCGCACGCGGACGATCGCCTGCGGGACGCTCGCTGCGCGCGCCACGGTCACGGTTGTCCTGGCTGTCGCCACGCGGCGGACGGTCACCGTAGGCGCGCGGTGCGCCATCGTTACGCGGTGCGCCGTAGCCGCCAGCTGAATGGTTGCGCTCGCCGCCGCCAAAGCTGCGTTTTTCGCCAAAGCCGCCAGTGCTGCGGTTGCCGCCATTACCACTGCGCGGACGACCATTGCCCGAAGCCGGACGGCCGCTGCCACCGCTCTGCGGACGCTGCGTCGGCTCCAGACCCGGCAGGGTGTGGATTTCGATGCGGTTGCCCGTATAGCGCTCGATGTTCTTCACCAGACCGCCTTCGCGCATCCCGGCAAAACTCACCGCGATACCGGTGCGACCGGCGCGACCGGTGCGGCCAATGCGGTGCACGTAGTCTTCGGCTTGACGCGGCAGATCGAAGTTGATCACATGGCTGATGCCTGCGACGTCGATGCCGCGCGCGGCAACGTCAGTCGCGACCAGCACCTTGGTGCGGCCTTCGCGCAGACGCTGCAGCGAACGGTTGCGCGCGCTTTGCTGCATGTCGCCATGCAAGGCATCCGAAGCGAAACCGCTGTCGGCCAGCATGTCGGACAACTCTTCTGCGCTTTTCTTGGTCGCGGCAAACACGATCGCCTGCGTCATGTCGGCGTCACGCAGCAGCGAATCGAGCAGACGCGTTTTGTGGTCCATGTTGTCGGCGTACAGCAGGCGCTGTTCGATCTTGGATTCGGTATGCGGAACCGCCGCGATTTCGATGCGAACTGCGTTTTTGGTCAGTTCACGTGCCAGATTGCCCACCACGCCATCGAGCGTTGCCGAAAACAGCAAGGTCTGGCGATCGGCCGGGCAGCGCTTGGCGATGGCCTGGATGTCGTCGACAAAACCCATGTCCAGCATGCGGTCGGCTTCGTCCAACACAAGCACTTCAATGCGCGAAAAGTCGATCTTGCCGCGCTCCAGATGGTCAATCAAACGACCCGGCGTTGCCACCACGATGTCAACTGGCTGGCTCAAACGCTTGAGCTGCAAGCCATACGGTGCGCCGCCCACCAGGCAGGCGGTGCGAAAACGACGCATCCCGCTGCCGTAGGTGATCGCAGCCTTTTCAACCTGCAGGGCCAGTTCGCGTGTCGGCGTCAACACCAACACACGCGGGCCAATGCTCTTGCTGGGCGACTCGGTCAGCAAACGCTGCAACGACGGCAACAGGAAGGCGGCTGTCTTGCCGCTGCCGGTGTGCGACGACACCAGCAAATCGCTGCCGTTCATGGCAGCAGGAATCGATTGCTGTTGCACCGGCGTCGCGGTCGTATAACCGGAGGTGGAAACAGCATTGAGGATGATGGGATCAAGACCCAATTCGGAAAATTGCATGACTAACCTTTTTAATGAGCGCACCTGGCCAAAGGGCACAAAAACGCGCTATCCAGACCCGCCCAAAACCAGACAGGTCAAATATACGAACCGGATATGAAGCGGCGTTAGATTGGCTCAGTCCAAAAAGGATCAATCCAGGAACGCCCACGGGTCGCGTCGATCACATCGGCGCCAACCACAAGACTTGTCACTGCCCGCAAGGCGCGAGCGGTACAAAAGAGAGGTCGAAGACGATGGGGCTGTGAGAACAGTCCCGAGGCACGGCGGCTGAAACTTCGCCTGCCCACTTGCTGTATGCACAACGCTGCGCAGTATATCAGAAAACGCTGATTTTACAGTGCCCTTTTGACATCCTGCCTGACGCCACGGTTTGAATCTTGGCAAACAGGCTCATGCCGGCTGATACAGCTTGCGATACAGCCCATCGCGGTCAATCAGTTCGTCATGCCCGCCCTCTTCCACCACGCGGCCATTCTCGAACACCAGAATGCGATCCGCCTCGCGCACCGCCGACAGCCGGTGCGCAATGATGAGCGTGGTGCGGCCGGCCAGAAACGTGTGCATCGCCTGATGCAGCTGGTGCTCGGTGGCGCTGTCGAGCGCGGAGGTGGCTTCGTCGAGAATCACGATACTGGGCTGGGCAACGATCATCCGTGCAATCGCCAGGCGTTGCCGCTGACCGCCCGACAGCCGCACACCCTGGCGTCCCACTACCGTGTCGAGCGCGTGGGGCAAGGCGGCGATGACGTCCTTCATCTGCGCGATTTCCAGCGCCTGCCACAGCGTAGCGTCATCCGCCGCGCGTCCGAGCGTTAGGTTGGCGCGCACGCTGTCATTGAACAGCACCGGATGCTGCAACACCACGCCCACGTGCTCGCGCACCGTTTCCCAGCCGATCTCCGTCACCGGCGCGTCACCGTACACAATCCGCCCCGCTTTCACCGGATACAGACCCAGCAAGGCCTGCACCAGCGTCGACTTGCCGCCGCCCGACGCGCCCACCAGCGCGACTTTCTCGCCCGGTGCAACTGTAAGGCTGACGTCGTCCAATACGCTTTCGCCATTTTCCTCATAGGAAAAGCTCACGTGTTCCAGCGCGATGCCGACGGTCACCCGGCCCGCAAACGGATCGCGCTGTGCGTGATGCGCCGGTTCGTCCTTCAGGCCAAGCAGCGCGTTGATCCGGCCCAGCGCAGCATTGGCGGCAAACCATGAATACTGCATGTTCACCAGTTCCTGCACCGGCGTCATCATGAACCAGAGGTAGCCGAACACCGCCAGCATCTCGCCAATGCTGAGGGTGGAATACACCACCATCAGCATCGCCAGCATGCGGAAAACGTCAAACCCCGCCAGGAAAACAAAAAAGGATATGCGGCTCATCGCGTCCGACTTCCAGGCGAACGCAGCGGCATGCCGACGGATATCGGCGGCGCGCTCGCTGACCCGCGCGAGGTAATGCTTCTCGCGGTTCATTGCACGAATTTGCGTCAGCGCATCGAGCGTTTCGGCAAGCGCATCCTGAAACACCTCGAACGCGCGGTTCTCGTGTTTCTTCAGGTCTTTCACCCGCTTGCCGAGCCGGGTGGAAAACAGGATCACCACCGGGTTCAGCAGCAGGATGAACAGCGCCAGCTGCCAGTGCATCCAGAACAGCACTGCCGCCACCCCAATCAGCGTCAGCACCGAGACAACCAGGCCGGAAATCGACGCGCCCAGAAAACTGTCGATGGCATTGAGATCGGTGACGAAATGCGAGGTCACGCGCCCGGCGCCCACCGTTTCGAATTCGGACAGCGCGATTTTCGACAGCCGGTTCAGCATCTGCACGCGGATGCGGTACACCACCTCCTTCGCCAGCAGCGAAAACGTCCGCCCCTGCCACACATGCAGCAGGATCGAGGCGAGCCGCAGCACTACGGTCAGCAGCAGCGCCACACCAATAAACAACACCGGCCCATGCCAGGCCGCGGGCGTCCATGCGGCGATATGGGCAACGAACGCGGCAGGGTGATGCAGCAGCACCTCGTCCACCATCAGCGGCAGCAGCAACGGCACCGGAACCGCCGCCATCACCGCCAGCAGCGCAATGAAATTGGCCTGCGCAAGACGGCTGCGATGCGTGCGGATTTCAGCGTAGATCGCTTGCCAGGTCAGCATGAAAATATTTGCCCAAAACTGAGAATGCGCAGCACCACGTCTAGAAAAATGGCACGAAGCCGCTGCTGCACAACCCTTGAAAAATGGATTTTCAAAACGGGAACAATTCCGGGAACACTTTCAGATTTGTTTTCCCAAACGAGGCCAGCCTTCACTAATCCTGAAGAAACCGCACATTGAGGCCGAAGAAGGGAACGGTCTCAGGGCTTGGGCAGTTCCGCAATGACAAGTATCTGAATATGACGCATATCACGGGTAAATTCTGGAAATAGCCGAAATAGCAAACGCCGTAAAGGTTTACGGGGATCCCACCACTCCTGATGGATTCCGATTACATCCAAAACTCGGTAGCCTCGTTCCTCGAATAAGGCAACGACACTCTTCTGGGTAAAAAACCGTAAGTGGGTTCTATCGCGGATACCCAGCTCTTCGTACCTCCAATCCTTATCCAAGATAAGGTGCTCAAGGTTATCTATGTGGCGAACGTTTGGAACACAGCAATTAATCCGCCCCCCCGGCTTCAACTTGCTGCGACAAAGATCCAGAGCCATGACTGGATCACTCATATGTTCCAGCGAGTCATTGAAAAGGATCAAGTCGAAATACTCGTCTGGCAGGTGGACTGACGGGCCAAAAAAATCGTTAATTACGTGATCAAGCCGTTCCTTGGCCACAGCGGCAGAGACATCGTCTGGTTCCACTCCCCAGACCTCGACATCATTGACAGACTTTAGTGCCTGACCAAACGCGCCTTTTGCGCAGCCTACGTCAAGAACGGTCTTCACGTCGGCTGGAACGTGAACCAACAGGTTTTTTCGAAAAAGATCTGGATAGTCAGTACGACCCATAATAGTCATCCAAAAAAATCATCATCTCTTATCAATATAGATTGGAAATAGTTCGAAACGATCAACATCCCCAATCCCAACGGTAGCCTACCGCCGATCCAGCCGCGGGCAATCCAGACGACAGGCGAAGATCGCACCGCCGTAGAAGACCGCCGCCCGTGGCCATCTGGTCGACCCCACGATTTTTGATGTCGTGAATCGCCAGAATATCGATTACGGTCATGTCAGCGATTTGCTCATGCCGATGGGCGGGATCACTATTCAAGACACGCTTGATGTCCGCTGTTCAAAATAGGCGTTTGGGAACACCTGTAGGAACAACTCAATGCGAATTCACGTCGAATGTGCAAGTGTCCCGGAGTTCTTATTTGCCAATACAGAACTTGCTGAAAATCTCGCCCAGCAAATCGTCTGCGGTGAATTCGCCGGTGATATCGGCCAGAGCCGCCTGCGCCAATCGCAGCTCCTCGGCGAACAACTCCAACTGGCTGAGGGTTTCGCGCGCCGCCGCCACGTGCGTTGCCGCGCGCCCCAGCGCATCGAGGTGGCGCGCACGCGCCATGAACACGCCCTCGCCCGCCGCTTGCCAGCCGGCCGCCGCCAGCAGCTTTTCGCGCAGCAGTTCCACTCCGGCACCGGTTTTGGCTGACAGCCAGATCTCATCGCCGGATACGCGCGGCTCTTCGTGCATGGCATCGATCTTGTTGTGGATCGTCAGCCGCACCACCGCTGGCAGCCGCGCCAGAATCGCCCGCTCGTCTGCGCCCACGCCATGCGCCGCATCCACCAGCAGCAGCGCCACATCGGCGTTGTCCAGCGCCGCCCAGGTGCGCGCAATGCCGATTTTTTCGACCGCATCGTCGGTCTCGCGCAAACCTGCCGTATCAATAATGTGCAACGGCACGCCCTGAATCTGGATCGCCTCGCGCACTGTATCGCGCGTAGTTCCGGCAATCTCCGTCACAATCGCCGCCTCGAATCCGGCCAGCTGGTTCAGCAAACTCGACTTGCCCACATTCGGCTGTCCGATCAACACCACCGTCAGCCCCTCGCGCAACAACGCACCCTGCCGCGCCTGTGCGCGCACGCCAGCCAAGGCGGCTTCGATGCGGTCAAGCCGGCCGAACGCATCGGCCTGTTTCAAAAAATCGATTTCTTCTTCGGGAAAATCCAGCGTCGCCTCCACCAGCATGCGCAGCCGGGTCAGGGCTTCCAGCAACTCGTGTATCCGTGCCGAAAACGCGCCAGACAGCGAACGCACCGCCGAGCGCGCCGCCTCGGTCGACGCCGCGTCGATCAAATCGGCCACCGCCTCCGCCTGCGCCAGATCCAGCTTGCCGTTGAGATAGGCGCGCCGGGTGAACTCGCCCGGGCCGGCCAGACGCGCACCCAGCTCGATACAGCGCTGCAATATCAGATTGAGCACCACTGGGCCACCGTGCCCCTGTAGCTCAAGCACGGCTTCACCGGTAAATGAATGCGGCGCTGCAAACAGCAGCGCGATGCCCTCATCCAGCGTCGAACCCTCAGCGTCAAGAAAACGGGCAAATGTCGCATGACGCGGAGCCGGCACCCGCCCGAGCACCGCCGTAGCAAGTGGCGCAACATCTGTTCCCGACACCCGCACAACCCCCACTCCGCCACGCCCTGGTGCGGTGGCAATGGCAGCAATCAGATCAGACGGTGGCATAGCGTGCATGGCTTGAATTCAGAATGGTGTGATGGGCAAGACTTTACAGTGCCACAAATAGCAAGACCCGATGCGTGCATCGGGTCTTGAATAAACCACCGCCGTTTCAGGTCGGGCTTAAAACGTGCGTCAGGCTTTACCCGGCCCCGGCTTGCTGGCCTCAACCTGCTTGTTGATCCACCATTGTTGCGCGATCGACAGGATGTTGTTGACGACCCAGTACAGAACCAGGCCCGCCGGGAAGAACACGAACATGACGGTAAACATCACCGGCATGATCATCATAATTTTGGCCTGCATCGGATCCATCGGTTGCGGATTGAGCTTGACCTGCAGTACCGACGTTACGCCCATGATGATCGGCAAAATGAACCACGGATCCGGTGCCGTAAGGTCGGTAATCCAGCCAAGCCAAGGCGCGCCGCGCATTTCGACCGCAGCGAGCAACACCCAATACAAGGCGATGAAAACCGGAATCTGGATCAGGATGGGCAGACAGCCGCCGAGCGGATTGATTTTCTCGGTTTTGTACATGTCGGCCATGGCCTGATGCAGCTTGGCACGGTCATCGCCGTAGCTTTCCTTCAGCTTTTGCAGACGCGGCGTCAGCGTTTTCATTTTGGCCATCGACTTGTAGCCGGCTGCCGACAGCGGATACAGGGCCAGCTTGAGGAAAATGGTCAGAATGATGATGGCCCAGCCCCAGTTGCCGACGATACGCTCGATCTTGTCCAGCGCCCAGAAGATGGGGAAGGCAAGCGGCGTCAGCCAGCCATAGTCACGCGCCAGGTCGAGGCCGGGGGCGGTTTGTTCGAGTACGGTCTGGGTTTGCGGGCCGGCATACAACGGCACCGTGAAGATTTTTTGCTGGCCCGGCGCGAGCAGGCCTTCGGCCAGGATCACGCCGACAGAATAAATGCCGTCGGATGATCGCGCATAAAACTCGCGCTTGATCGAACCTTCAGGCAACCAGGCCGAAACGAAATGATGCTGCACCATGCCGACCCAGCCGTTGTCGGCATTCTTCTCGAACTCGGCCTTGCCTTCAGCGACTTTATTGAACGGGACTTTCTGGAATTTTTTGGCATCAGTATAAACCGCTGCACCCGTATAGGTCGGCAAAAAGAATTGGGATCCACGCGGCGCTTCGCCATGGCGGGAAAGCTGATAATAAGGCGTCAGATCAATAGGCTGCGTGCCACCGTTGATCACCCGCATCCTGACGGCAATTTCATAACTGCCGCGCTTGAAAATATAGGTTTTCTCGACCCGCACACCGGTGGCAGGGTCGGTCCACGTCAAAGGCACTTCCAGTTGCGCGGCACCGCCGGCCAAGCGATAGGTGCCGGGGTTGAGCTGAAACAGGCTGCGGTGCGTGGGCAGGTTCTTGCCGATCAGACCGCTTTGCGCCATGTAAGGCGTAGCCTGGTTATCCTCAAACAGGGTAAACACTTGAGTCCTGTCGTCAGTTTCACGATAAGGCAGCAGTTTCAGCTGGCGCAGATCACCACCGTTCGCATCGATGACTGCATGCAATACATCTGTTTCCACCACCGCACGCTGTCCCTTTGCGATCCCGGCGGCCTGCGCAGGAGCAGATGCAGATGCATTCAACGCCTGGCTTGGCGTAGGCACCGCTTGACCCGCAGGCGAACTCACCGCACTTGGGGGCAGGGGTAGCGGTGCGTTCTTGTCCTGCCAGGCTTCCCACAACAACAACAGCGAAAAGGAAAAGACGATAAATAGAATCAGTCGCTGATTATCCATGGGGTGGCATGTGGTTTAAGTAGGAAGGGGGCCAGGCGCACTATCGCCTGCTTGAGCGTTTGGCCATTTTGCCACGGCCCGATGACCGGCACGTTTAAAGGTGCGCGACAAATCACGTGCTTCATCACCGGGCACCGGTTTGGCTATCAGGCGAACAACAAAGTCACAGGCGGGCAATTCCGGCAGGACCTGCCGGAAACTTTCGCGTACACAACGCTTGACACGGTTGCGGTCAACCGCACGCGCAAGCAGGCGCTTGGCGACTATCATCCCCAAACGAGGGTGGCCTACCTGGTTGGGGCGCACCATGACCATTACAAAATCGGTTCGCGCGCGCTGATTTTCGGCAAAAACCCGATCAAAGTCGGCTTTATTGACCAGCCGCGCGTCGTGGAAGCGAATGCTTCCAGCCTTTTCAGGATGCGAGTCGATTAGACAGCCAGACGTGAACGGCCTTTGGCGCGACGTGCATTGATCACCGCACGGCCGGATTTGGTTTTCATGCGAGCACGAAAGCCGTGAGTACGCTTGCGACGAACGGTGGAGGGTTGATAAGTACGTTTCATGTCTTGTCCTTTCTAAGGTAGCGCTGGCCCCGCCCTGCTTGTCAGAGCGAACCAAACACAAAAAAATGTGTTGAAAAACCGCGCATTAGACCTGCCTTTCCTCCGGCATGTCAAGTTCACCTGATTCCAGCCATGCTGCCCGGCCTGTGGATAACCTCGTCGAAGGAGAGTAAGATTCGGCCTCGAATCCTATGCCGCTATCCGCTCCCCGCCTCTCTACTATGGATTCCTTCTGGGACCTTTGCCAAGAGCGCTTTCGCGCCAATCTCACCCAGCAGCAATTCAGCACATGGATCAAACCCCTGGTGTTCGATGACTCGAATGGCGAGGTGCGTATTCTTGCGCCCAATCATTTTGTGATGGATTGGGTGCGCGAAAAATTCTCCGAGCATATCAATGAGTGGGCACAGGAGTTTTATCCGGAACCCGTTTCCATTATTTATGCTCTCGGGAAAAAACCCGCGGCAAGTCGTCCCCCCTCATCATCCACCCAGGTTGAGCCCCGTTTGACCCAACCCGAGCGGCCCGTTGCGCCCGTTCAATCGGGCATGCGCATCAATCCGGCGTTCAATTTTGATAATTTCGTTTCGGGCCGTGCCAACCAGCTGGCGCGCGCGGCAGCCCTGCAAATTTCCAACAATCCCGGGGTTGCCTACAATCCCCTGTTTGTTTACGGCGGGGTTGGACTGGGTAAAACCCACTTGTTGCAGGCTATCGGCAACACCGTGCGCGAGGCCAATCCCGACGCACGCATCAGCTACATCCACGCCAATGATTACGTGGACGATGTGGTTAAAGCCTATCTCAACAAGCAGTTCGATGATCTGAAACGGCGCTATATGTCGCTCGATTTGCTGTTGATCGACGACATTCAGTTTCTGGCCAAAAAAGACCGCACCCAGGAAGAGTTTTTCTATGTTTTCAATTCCCTGATCGAAAACAAGAAGCAGATCGTCATCACCTGCGATACCTTCCCCAAGGAAATAAACGGCCTGGATGACCGGCTGAAATCGCGCTTTGCCTGGGGATTAACCGTTGCCGTCGAACCGCCAGAACTTGAAATGCGTGTCGCCATTCTGCTGGCCAAGGCGCAATCCGAAAATACCAAACTCGATGAAACCGTTGCTTTTTTCATCGCCAAGCAAGTGCGCTCCAATGTGCGTGAACTGGAAGGCGCGCTCAAACGCGTGATTGCCTTCTCCCGTTTCCACGAAAAACCCATCACGCTGGAACTGGTCAAGGAAGCCTTGCGCGATCTCATCGCCTCGACTTCCCGCATTGTTTCCATCGAAAACATCCAGAAAACCGTTGCTGACTTTTATAAAATCAAAGTCGCCGACATGTTTTCAAAAAAACGCACCCGAAATCTGGCTCGTCCACGGCAAATCGCAATGGCCCTGTCAAAGGAACTGACCAACCAGAGCCTGCCTGAAATTGGTGAATCATTTGGCGGACGCGATCACACAACCGTGATTCATGCATGCCGAAAAGTTGCTGAATTACGTGAGACAGAAGTGGATATCGGACGTGATTATTTAACCTTGTTACAGATCCTGACAGGCTGAGGATGAAATGTGGATAAAACCGCTTCGATGCATAAAGCATAAAAACTACCCACACTCAGACAGCGCTGCCAAGGTTTTACCCACACCACAAATCATACTGCAACAGATTGTTTTAATTAAGTAATAAAGCTTATCCACAGATTTAGGCTGCCTTTATTATTGTTCTCAGGAATATATAAATGCTATTAATACAAAGCGAACGTAACGCACTGCTCGCTGCCCTGACGTCAGTCGTCGGGGTTGTCGAGCGTCGGCACACCCTGCCCATCCTGTCCAACCTGCTGTTGGAAAAGAAGGCGGACAAACTCACCTTGCTGGCAACCGATCTCGAATTGCAGATCAGCACCCAGCTGGATGCTCAAACAGGCGAAGACTTTGCGATCACCATCGCAGCCCGCAAGCTGTTTGATATCGTTCGCGCGCTTCCGGATGCTTCAAAGGTCAAACTGGACACCAAGGACAGCCAGGTGGTGGTGAGCGCAGGCAAATCGCGCTTTACCCTGCAAACCTTGCCGGCTGCGGATTTTCCTCGCGTTGAAACCGGATCGGGTTTGGGCGAAGCCATTCATTTGCCACAAAAGAAACTCAAGCGCCTGTTGCAGCTGGTGCAGTTCGCCATGGCGAGCCAGGACATCCGGTATTACCTGAACGGCATGTTGCTTGTACTCGAAGGCAAGCAGCTACGCGTCGTAGCAACCGACGGCCATCGGTTGAGCTACGCCGAAACCGAGCTGGAAATGGATGCCGGCACGCGAGAAGTCATCATTCCACGTAAAACCGTGGTTGAACTCTCCAAGCTTCTGGCCGATGTGGATGATCCGGTCGAGCTCCGGATTGGCGCCAATCAAGTCACCATTACGCTGCCAGGTACCGAGCTGGTCACCAAGGTGGTGGACGGCAAGTTTCCCGATTATCAGCGCGTCATTCCGCTCAACCAGCCACGCCATCTCAAGGCCAATCGTCAGACCGTGATTCAGGCCTTGCAGCGTGCAGCCATTCTGTCGAATGAAAAGTTTCGTGGCGTGCGTCTGGTCATGAGCGAAAACACCCTGGGCATTGTGTGCAACAACAATGAGCAGGAAGAAGCCGCCGATGAGATCGAAGTCAATTTCAATGGCGAACCGCTGGACATGGGATTCAACGTGACCTACCTGCTGGATGGGTTGGGTGCGGTCAACAGCGAAGAAATCACCTTGTCGTTGGGCGATGCCAACAGCAGCATGTTGTTGACCAGCGAAGGCGAACCCGGTTTTAAATATGTCGTGATGCCCATGCGCATCTAAGCCAGGTCATTCCACCCTTCTCTGTACCAATCAACAGGAATACCCCAAACGGGTTTGAAAAGATGAGCGACAAGCCAGATAACGCGAACGCTAAAGATCAAAACGGCGGTTACGACGAAGACAGCATCCAGCAGCTGGAAGGCCTGGAAGCGGTGCGTAAACGGCCAGGCATGTACATCGGCGACACGTCCGACGGCAGCGGTTTGCATCACATGGTGTTCGAGGTGCTGGATAACGCGATCGACGAATCGCTGGCGGGCTGGTGCAATGACATCAAGGTCATCATCCATCCGGATAATTCAATTTCGATTTCGGACAACGGCCGTGGCATTCCGGTCGGCGTCAAAATGGACGACAAGCACGAGCCCAAGCGCAGTGCAGCAGAGATCGTGATGACCGTATTGCATGCCGGCGGCAAGTTCAACCAGAACAGCTACAAGGTGTCGGGTGGCTTGCACGGTGTGGGCGTGTCGTGCGTCAACGGCTTGTCTAAATGGTTGAAACTGGTCGTTCGTCGTGACGGAAAAAAGTACGCCATGACATTCAACCAGGGCAAGGTGGTCGACCGCCTGATTGAAATTCAGAACGGCGTTGAAGTGTCGCCGATGCAGGTCGTGGGCGAAACCCAAAACCGGGGAACCGAAGTTCACTTTTTGGCTGACGAAGAAATTTTCGGCGTGGGCAAGATCGAATTCCACTTCGACATCCTTGCCAAGCGGATTCGTGAGCTGTCTTTTCTCAACAATGGCGTCAAGATCGAACTGATCGATCACCGTGACGGCAAAACTGAAAACTTCGCCCATTCGGGCGGTGTAATGGGTTTCGTCAATTACATGAACCGGGTCAAGTCCGTCCTGCACCCGAAAATTTTCCATGCGGTGGGCGAAAAAGACGGCATGACGATCGAAGTCGCCATGCAGTGGAACGACAGCTACTCGGAAACCGTGCAGTGTTTCACCAACAATATCCCGCAACGCGACGGCGGCACCCATCTCACCGGGATGCGCATGGCGATGACCCGGGTATTGAACAAATACATCGAAGAAAACGAGTTCGCTAAAAAAGCCAAGGTGGAAACCACTGGCGACGACATGCGCGAAGGCCTGACCTGTGTGCTATCGGTCAAAGTGCCCGAGCCCAAGTTCTCTTCGCAAACCAAGGACAAGCTGGTTTCGAGCGAAGTGCAGCCGGTCGTGCAAGAGGTCGTGGGGCAGAAACTCGCTGAATTTCTGCTTGAAAACCCGGCGGATGCCAAAGTGTTGTGCGGCAAGATCATTGATGCCGCACGCGCCCGTGAAGCCGCACGCAAGGCACGTGAAATCACGCGCCGCAAGGGCATCATGGATGGCCTGGGGCTACCCGGCAAGCTGGCGGACTGCCAGGAAAAAGATCCGGCTTTATGCGAAATCTACCTGGTCGAGGGCGACTCGGCAGGCGGCTCGGCCAAACAGGGTCGCGACCGCAAGTTCCAGGCAATCCTGCCGCTCAAGGGCAAAATCCTCAACGTCGAGCGCGCGCGTTTCGACAAAGTCATCAGCAGCCAGGAAATCGCCACGCTGATCACCGCACTCGGCACCAGCATCGGCAAGGACGATTACAACCCGGACAAGCTGCGTTATCACCGCATCATCATCATGACCGACGCGGACGTGGACGGCGCGCACATCCGCACCCTGCTACTGACCTTCTTCTACCGCCAGATGCCCGAGCTGGTTGAGCGCGGTCACATCTACATCGCCCAACCGCCGTTGTACAAGGTCAAGCATGGCCGTTCCGAGCGCTACCTGAAGGACGAGCATGCCATGAAGGAACATCTGATGAGCGAGGCAATGAAAGAGGCCGAGCTGGTCCCGATGGAAGGTGCGATGCCGATCGCGGGCGATGCACTCGAATCGCTGGCGCGTGAATACTTTCTGGCCGAAGCCGTATGCGACCGACTGGCGCGCATGCTGCCCAGCGATGTGCTGCAGACCCTGATGCGTATTCCGCGTCTGGACTTGAGCGACAGTAGCGCCGCGATGCAAAGCGAAGCCAGCCTTGGCGCAGCCCTCGATGCGCAGAAATTTGAAATTGCCGCCGAATATATCAGCGAGATCGACAGCCATCGTTTGCGCATCACGCGTCACGCGCATGGCAACACGCACGTCAATTTCCTCGAGGCGGATCTGCTTGAATCGGGCGATTACAATCAGCTGGTCAAAGTGGGTGATTTGTTGCGCGATTTGATCGGTTTGGGCGCACGCGTCAAGCGTGGCGAAAAGGACGCGCCCGTACAAAGCTTCCGCGAGGCAATGGACTGGTTGCTGGCGGATGTCAAACGCGGCATGAGCATTCAGCGCTACAAGGGCCTGGGCGAAATGAATCCCGGGCAATTGTGGGAAACCACCATGGATCCAAAAGTTCGCCGCCTGATGAAAGTGCAGATTGATGATGCGATTTCTGCGGACCAGATTTTTACCACCCTGATGGGTGATGAAGTCGAGCCGCGCAGGAATTTCATCGAAACCAATGCGTTGGGCGTACGGAACCTGGATGTATGAGTTTGTAGGATCCCATTGAAATCCAGATTTTTCCCAAATCTTTAGATTTCATGGGAATTGATAGAAAGGCCAGCCAGAACGGTTGGCCTTTTTTTGTGGCGAATCCTGGTTTCGTCGATACCGGCATCGGCACAATCCCGGAACGCGCTCCAACGCGTCATCCACCTCAATGCCCAGATAAACAGCTTGTATGCTCTTGAGAACCGCTGCGCCAGCCTGAGCGAAGCGGGTGCCGCTGGAACGGCTTAATGCGGTGGTCGCCGGGAGCCGGGCAGCGAAACGTGGCTCAGCCTGATCTCTTTCAGCCCACTATTGCACGGGTGTCTCAATCGGCTTGTCCCTATAAGGATAATTTTTCAGGCGCGTGTCGCTGCGTTCGTGGGGCTTGGCGAGGGTCTTGGCCGGGTCGATCCAGTCTTCCCATTTGAAGTTCTCGATCACCTTGGCCTGATAGCTTGCTTCTAGCGGGTGTTCGAGGATGTCGTTGATATGCGCCCACTGCTGATAGCGCATGAGATCGACCTGGTAAGGCGTCGGTTTGCCCCCGGCCTTTTTCACCACTGCCTTGAGCGCTTCCACGTCCTTCATCGTCACCTTGGGCTGCCAGGTTACCTTGCCGGGCAGCATGACCGGCTCGCCAGGGATGTTGTTGATCCCCTCCTTCCATGTCGCCAGCACGGCGACCTTCGTGTCTTCCCGATAGAGAACGATGGCATGGCTGTAGCGCTTGTCCTTGAAGAATCCCAAGTTGCCGTATTGCAGCCGCGCACCAGTCAGGAAAGCCACCGCATCTGACCAGCAGGGCGATTCGCCGCTGATGCCCCAGAGTACGCTGCGGTCGATGATGCCGTCTGGAAACAGAATCTTGAATGCCACCCATGCGGAATTTGCGGCGGTTGTCGTCCCCTCGCAGTCGTGGCCGTGAAAGCGCACCAGGTCTTTCAACGTGACTGGATAGGTATAGGGGTAGTAACGCCCCTGTGTACCTTGAGTGGCCAGCATCTCGAATACCGGCGCATAAGGCTTGGCAACCATCGATGCATACCAGGTTGGGTCGCGATCCGGTGCCTCCACGCCCGTTTCGATGAAGATCGACTCGCCTTCCTTGTAGGTAGGCTCTGCGGCGACGACACTGGTAGCAAAAAGAAAAAACAGGCCGCTGGGCAACAAGAAGCCCCGGAAAAGTTTGCGCATGCGGTTTTTCATTCCCCCTCCTTAGTCATGAGTATCGGAATCCGATAGCCCTGCATATCACGCTCAATTGGCGATCTGCGAGCATTTTTGCCCTTTTCCCTGTATAGCAGACCGGTGTAGATCAGCTTGAGCATCTGATAAGGCTAGAACACTGGACGGATTTAGTGATTGCCTTGGTTGTATAAAATTGGCCGGGGGAAGCCTTTAAGGATAGGCGCTCGAAAGCAGCCGTTGAGCATCCAGCAAAATTTTCCACCTTCGGCTTATGGACACCACGTCGAATTCACACCTTCGGCCAGTTGCCGTCATTCGCGTGCAATGTGCTGATCGGCCGGTCGTCGGCCAAAGCTGCTGTTCAGGCTGAACGTTCCATATGTCAGGTCTTCGGATGCCAAAGCGCGGTCTTCCTGTGCGCATCGCGCACAATAAAGCGTATGTCGGCTGTAGGATATTGTTCCGATGCAATCGATCCTATCCGAGCTTTCAAATGCTAGTATAAATTCCATCGCAAAGTTTGGTGTTGTGTTGCTAGTTCCAATCGGAGATTAGCCATGTCAGAAGCAAGGGATCGAATTTTCATTTCCATTGGTGTTTCGAAGCCTCGTGGAGGACTTGACGAACTGCCTGGCGCCATCACGGCGGTAGAACGGATGGCAGCATGGGCGGAGTCGCAAGGCTATACAACGCTCGTTCTCCACGATGCAGACTTGCCGGAAATCACCATCGACCTATTGCGCGACAGGATTACCGCAGCAATCCAGAACGTTACCAATCAAACTGAGCTCAAACGGCTAGTGATTTTCTTTGCCGGCCATGGCGCTGCGTTGGCAATCGGAGACCAGTATTGGATTCTGACCAACTGGCAAGCGCGCCCGACCGAAGCGATCAAGGTTTCCTCACTCCAACGAATGTTGGAATATTACGGGCCGAAGCAGGTTTCGGTCATCGGCGATGCCTGCCAAGAATTCTCATACAAGTTCATCGACCTACTCGGCAGCCCAGTGCTCGACAAGCCTGATGAGGATCAACATCCTTACGAGCTCGACCAGTTCTTCGCCGTCGATGTCGGTAAGCAGGCTTTCATGATCAAGGCCAACGGCGACAAGAAGGATTTCTGCCTTTTTACCGAAGTTCTGCTCGATGCACTGGAAGGCGATGCACAGGAAACCTGCTTCGAGGAGATTGGCGGAGATAAGGTTGTCACCAGCCAGTCGCTCGCCCGCTACCTCGACAATAATGTCGCGCGAGAGGCTGGCAGATACGGTGTGCGGATGATTCCACGCCCAAAGCCTGGTTTTTATACCGACCGAGTTTATCTGACAATGCCGATTTCATCAGGCGAAAAGCTTCTCCCGTCGATTTTCAAGGCTCCGATCGACAAGGGCTTGATCGATTTGGGTGCCTTCCGCGAAGATGCAGTCGAGCGAGGGCAACGAGCCGGGTCGAGTAAGGCGGCCGAGCCGCGTTCCCGCTCAGTCATTAAGGCCAATCTGGTAAAAACCAAGTTTTCAAGAAGTGCACTTGACGCTCAGGCCGAGGCACTGGATAAGGCTCGTGAAGCCAGTCGCCAAGCGTTTGTCGATGAGGTAAACAATGCCACAGTGCGCGATCATTTCGAAACAGGCTGCGGTATCTGCGTCAGTGGCGCCGATGTCGCCGAAGTCGAAGCCTCATTCGGCGAAGTCTCACGCGTAGATGAACAGCCGAACTGGTTTCGTATCAAACTGGAAAGCGTCGCTGCCGACAGCCTTGGTTGGAGCGATACGCTTGTCACCCTGACAGACGGACGCATTGTCTCGGTCTGTGTGGTAAACGGCTTTGTTGCTGCGCTGCACATCAGTGATGCGGTTTCGGTCAGCCTGTTCCACCGCCCGCTCGGTGACTCCGAATACCAAGGCAAGCATGCGATCGACCTGCTGGCCCAAGCACATGCCGGCCTACTGAATCGCAAGGCAATTATCAATACAGCTGTCATGCTGCGCAACGGCAAGCACCGTATCATTACGCTCGGCTGTATTGCGGCACAGTTCTATGATGCGATTCGCGATGTCGACAGCCTGCGTTCGATGGCGGCTTTCTACGCTATTAACCGCCAGCCAATTCCGCTCGACATCATCCTCTACGGAGGCGGCAAGTTCAGCGAATACGGCGGTCGTCTCTATGCTGACATACCAGCAGTCGCTGCACGCCAGCCGCGTACATCGGAAGAAGGGAAGCAACCCTTCACTTATAGTGAAACCCCTGGATTCGAACGACATCCGATTGCCGGCCGGATTCCGTGGATGCGGCAGGCATGGGGCGCTGTCGCGACTGCAGACTGCGATGAAAGTGGAGCTGCCTGGCGCAGGCAGGCTCTTAAGGCGATGAAGTATCTAGCGCCTGGTGCATTCACCATCGCACTGTCCAGCGGACGCGAGGCGTTTTTCGAGCTAGCCGGTATCACTGTTAATAGAGGCGAGCCCGAGACACTCCTGACAATGTAATGAACTGACGCGGAGAAAAGAACCATGCGTATGATCCTTATCCATGGCATCAACCAGCAGGGAAAAAGCGCTCAGAAAATCCTCGATGAGTGGCTAAACAGTCTGCGCGCGACTTATGCCATGCACGGCCCCGATCCGCTTGGTAAGCTTTCGCGCATCGAAGCGGCGTTCTATGGGGACACGCTTGAGCAACTCAGTTCGGCCAAGGTGAAAGACCAAGCGATTGCGCTTGGTGCGGAAGAAGCGCCAGAGGACTTCGATGAGTTCGCCGTCGATGCGCTTAAGGAAATGGCGCTGCGCATGGGCGCAACCGAAGCGCAAATTGAAGCTGAAGTTTCGGGAACTACTGTTGCTCAAGGCGCCGGCCCACACAAGAAATGGCTCAAGGCGATTGCCCGGGTAATCGAAACCATTTCTCCGTTACGTGGCACGCTCGCCTTGCGTGTGCTGGGGCAGGCCCACGCCTATATTCGCAACCAGCACGTGCATGACGAAGTAAACAAGCTGGTGCGACCGCTGTTAGAAGACGATGAACCAACGATAGTTGTCTCGCATTCACTTGGCACTATCGTCGCCTATTCGCTGCTGCGCGAATTCGCCAAGAATGGCCGACCGCGGCAGTCTCCGCTGTTCGTAACTTTGGGCTCTCCGCTCGGCATCGATAGCGTCCGCAAAGCTTTCCCGAAGCCGCGGGTCAAGCCGGACAACGTGCAGCGCTGGGTCAACGGCGCTGACCGGGAGGACTTCGTGGCGCTAAGGCCCGAACTCACTAACGACAATTTCGGTCCAGGAATCGAGAACTACTCCGATATCGAAAACGGCCATGAGAATCCCCACTCCATCGCCGGCTACCTCCGCGATCCACGCATCGCCAAGGCCATCACTGAATCTATTTCCTGAGTGGTATCCCGTACTGCCTACTGCGTCACAGCGGTGCATTAGGGTCGTGATGATCCTCCGTGAACCATAGCACTCGTGCATCATTGCCGCTGCACTTGACTGGCTGAGATTAAATAAAGCTCCACGCGTGCCAAACCGAAACTTTCATAATGGCATCGCTCAATTGGCACGCCAAGAAAATGCTTCCCGTCGATTGTTATATGGCATAGCTAACCATTACTAATTGGATCTAAATTGGGCCTAAAAAACGCCGTCTTCTCAGGAAGGCGGCTTTTTTTCTTTCTACCAAGTCTCAGATATGGCACTAAATAGCAACTATTAGTAGCCATGCTACTAGACTGCCAAATTGACCGATCAAACACGACCAAACCCGCCGCTGCTTCCGATTGAAATTTTGCCAATGATGCGACCGTCTCAGTTCGGGAACGTACGTTCATGGTGATAGCGGCGAACGCCTCCTCATCGGCCTTTCCGGACCTTCACATCGACCTGAGAGCGGACATTCGCCAGCATCTGCTAGGTCAATGCGAGAGACGGAGCATCTGCCCCGACGTGGTCGGCCAGCAGTGCGAATCCGTCGTCTCAAGGCGGGCGCCACCGGTTGAGTTCAACGGTAGCCAAGAGCAAGGTTCTGAAGTGACTGCGCTAACTTTTCTAGGCTACCCTGTACACCGTTTCGTCGAACATCGATAACGTATCTGCATGACGTGCAGCATGGGAGGGATGATGAGTGATTCAGCGCAGTCTTCAAAAGACGGCTACTTTGTTGACGAGACTGGTGCCGCAGCATTCAACACCTCCTTCACGCTCATGCTGGCAAAGCTCCAGAAGGAAGTCGTATCCCAATACATATCACCCAGTAACACGCACCGGTTTCGACATGGTGGAGACTGGAACCATCCGGGTGCGCCTGAGGCAATTGGCGGCGGGATGCAAACGCACTCGGCCATCGTCGAGACTCAGTTTCAAGACTTGGTCGACAACGATCTTGGTGCGATTGATCGCAGCGCGCAGCACCTCATCGAGGCCATGCATCGACAGTTTGCCCAGATGCTCTACTCGACCGTATCGGCGGCCTGCGACCAGACCGGCAACACTGTCGATGCCAAAGCGGAAGGATCACTGGAAGACGCATTTATGGCGATGATCGAAAAGATCCAGTTCTCGGCCGACAAGAACGGAAAGGTAAATCTCCCCGAGGTGCACGTTGCTCCTGATACCGGCGCGCGAATGATAGCGGCTCTTGAAGCTACCTCGCCTGAATATAAGGACCGCCTTGAGGTCATTAAGGCCCGCAAGATTGAGGAGGCCTTGGGGCGCGAAGTCGAACGCAAGGCCAAATTCGTATGCTATGGGGACGATGCGTGAGGCTTTTGATCTCAATCGGCTGCAACGTCTACGACCATGCCCCGGCACTTACAGGAGCCGAGGCCGACGCGCGCCGGATGTTCGAGGCGCTGATACGCTCGGACGTCGGCGAATACGACCCTGCGCGCTCTAAGCTACTTCTCTCGCCGTCTATGGACGAGGTCCGTCAGGCATTACGTGATGTTCTGTTCTCCAATGGCGCAATCGATACCTTTACTTTCTTCTTCGCGGGACACGGCGGGGTTAGGGCGAGCAGCTTCTACATGTGGGTGCGTGATTCCAGTCCCGATGCGCAATCCATGACGGCTTTGTCGCTGTCGGACATTTTTCGAAACCTCAACGAGGCGGCGCCAGAACAAAGCAATATCATCATCGATGCCTGCGAAAGCGGAGGGCTCATCGCGGATTTGGGCGTGCTGCTGAAATCAGACGTGCGCGGCGACGCTGGAACGCCCATCGTCACATTGGTGGCGACGTCAGCGCAAAACCAGTATTCGGAAGAAACCCAAGCCGGCGGGCTCGGAACAACTGCAATTCTGGACTGCATCGAAGGCCGTGACTTTGTTCAGGACAACGCAAGCGCCCTTGACCTTGTAGAAATTGGGCGCCGCATTTCGACCCGCCTTCGGACGACCGACCAAAGCCCCGTGGTCTGGGGTCTCAACTTGTATGGTCCGCCGCGATTTTGCCGGAACCCTCGCTATGGTGCAGATCCTGCCAGGTCGCTACGTGCGGTTATTCAAGACTGGCCATCGGCCTGCGACACCTCCGTTCGTGAGCACTACGATGAGCTTTGGCAGACATACGCCTCTGTTAGTGGGAATTGGAACCCGCGCGCCTTTACCGACGTGGTCAACTCAGTTCTCTCGCCGCTAGCGCCAACGCCTGAAGTGTTTACCGGTTTCGCTGAGCGCTTCGGCGCTGCAGTGCTTGAACGAGCAGAGCTATCCGATGACGTATTCAGGCGCGCACTGACGTCTGCAGCACTCACTGTCTGCTTGCTGCCGTATCTTGAACATGAGGCGGTTGCGCGTGCGACCCGACGTTTGCTGGACGCCACGGGCGCAGCGCTCATTGCTGCCGGCTCACAATTGGCCGCCGACTTGACCACCGATCACTACGCCTTATTGGCTAAGCGGGGAGGTGGTTTGTCCGATCTTTTCTATCTGCCTCTGCATGTAGCTCAGACCTTGGGCTGGGCGGCTGCTACACCTTGGCTCTTCCAGGCGGACGATGCGCGCCGTCTGGAAGCTGACACAATGTTTGCCACACTGTTACGGCTGGTGCTGACACACTACAGCGGTTCAGTCTTGGCCATTAGCGACGCCCAAGCGCCATTCTGGGCAATTTCTTTGTCGCGTGCCGCCGACCTAGGTCTGACTGAGGAAGCAAACGAACTCGCCGGGTTGCTGTTTCACTCATTTGTGGCCTGCCGAGGACAGTTGGCGCGCTGGGACATCCCGCCAGAGAAGACATTGGATTATCTGCTTGCTCGACGAGCAAACGATTTCTCGCAAGCGGATGATCTCGTCGAACGGCCAAACGAATCTCTGACCGTTTTGATGAAAGCCGCCGCATTACTTGGTCTTGGTGAGGTGTTTGACGAAAGCCTTTGGAAGGTCGACGGCGTAAGTTTTGCAGCTTATCTCAATGCCGACTTTTCCCAGTACGGCGCGGACATGATGACCGGCGGGCAGAACTTGGTTTGGACCGTTGGCCATGATGTCTTTCGTGTCGCAGATATGGTTCGTACCTGGCCGGAGCCGTCTCCGCGCCCAAGGTCCGACCTAATAGCAGCTGTGGCCGTGCTGGCCTCGCTTCTCTACTCCGATCGTGTGCCTTGGTTCTGCTTGGACGATACTGGCATGCGACCGACTTTGACTACCGCTTAAAGTGTGAATCGGCTCGAGTTTCATAGGCATCATCGAGCTTTAATCTTTGACCGTCTGTTAAGGCCGAGAACCGGACGGGCGCAGAGGCTAACCGAACCGCCCGGAGTTGGCCGGGAGGGTGGCCTGCAGTAGCAACTGCATCCTGGCAGTGTTTAATTGCCTGGCCACGCGCCAGCCGGTTACGGCTTACCGCCCCAAGGCATGACGGGCACCGTGGACAGGCTGTTTGCCGGCGCGCCCTCGATCAGCCTTCGGCTAATCGCAAGATAAACGAGGGTTCGGTGCACTTCGTCCCACATGCGAACGACGCGGGTTTCCTTGAACAGAATGGACGTGTCTTCGCTGAAGACGGTTTCCTCCTTGGGCAATTTGGCCGGCAGCACGATCGGCCCGGTTTGCCGGCAGGCGAGCGAGAACTGCGAAGGGTCCTGCGCGAGGCCGAGCGACCCGGATATGCCTCCCGTCCTCGCCTGGCTGACATGACATGTGACGCCCCGCACCTTGGGGTCCTGGAAGGCATCGACGCAGACCTTGTGGTTAGCGCCGATGAGTTTCCACGCGGTTGTGACACACCCGACGTTGTCGGCCAGGGCGGACGAGGTGGCTAGCAGCAGGCTGGCGACCTGAATGAGTGCGGATGGGGATATTTTCATTTGCCTCTGGGTCCTCTTGCATAGCGATGTGAATCGCCTCGGGGCTAACGACATTCTCATGCCCAATGTCGATCGCCGGATACGGTCGATGATCGGACGATTGTGTGACTAACCTGACCGTCCGAAACCCGCCCCAGGCAGATTGTCAGATGACGCTGCCGACCTAGCGGGTCCGGGCGGATTTCACGAACGCGAGCGAAGCCTGAAACAGTTCGAGATCCTTCTCGTACTCAGCCGCGTCGTCGCGGTCGATCTGTACCCATTCTCTCGTGCTGGCCATCCCGCCGGGCTGAAACGGGACGGCATCGCCTCTCGAGAACTGCAGTTCGGTCACGGTGGCGGCGGGCAGGCGCAGTCCGACGCCGCGACCGCTGATGCAGGCGAACATCTTGTCGCTGACGAAGTAGGCATCGAGGCCGCTGATTTTTCTTGCGCTAACGCCGGGGAGTTTGAGAAGCAGGGCGTCGATTAGTGCCTTGCGAGTGGATTCGGGTGTATCAGTATCCAAGGGAGATCCGCCAAGGTGTCATTGAACAAAGAGATTCAATCATAAAGGCAAAGTCCGGCGCACTGCTCAAGGTGCCCGCCTGAGGGTTGCTTCCCAATCGGCAGGTGGCGTTCCCTGGCCCAGCCGCACGATGCGCCCCACTTCATTTTCATACCAGCCGTAATCCTGCTTGTTGGGTTCGGCCTCATAGCCCCAGATTGCGCCATCGGCGTCCTGGGCCAGCCAGTTCACCCAGTCGGGCAGGGGCGGTAGATTCATGAGGGCGACCCATCGCTTTCAGGCTGGTCGTGCCATACCCATTCCAGCAATAGTTGCTGTGCGCTTTGTGCCCGCTTGGCATTGGCGTGATTCACCAGCATGACGAACACCATGCGGCGCCCGCTGGCAGTGTAGACATACCCCGCCAGCGCGCTGGCATCGCGCAAGGTACCGGTCTTGAGATGGGCGCTGCCGGCCAGCGGGCTGCCGTTGAAGCGGCGCTTGAGCGTGCCGTCGATCGCAACGATTGGCAGGGCCGATTCAAATTCGGAAAACAGCGGGCTGGCATGGGCTGCGCGAAGAAGCTGGTTCAATGTTGTCGCGCTGACCCGTTCGATTCGCGACAAACCGGCGCCGTTTTCCATCACCAGCTTATGGGTCGACACGCCGCGCCTGGCTAGCGCCACACGAACTGCGCGCGCGCTTTTGTCGAGCGTTGCCGGCGCGCCGAAGGCGTCCGCACCCAGCGTCAGGAACAGGTTGCGTGTCATCAGGTTGTTGGAAGATTTATTGAGGCTGGTGAGCACATCGGTCAGGGGCAGCGACGCGAAGCGCAGCAGGGGCGGTGTCGGCGGGGCCATGCCCGGCAGAGTCGGGCCAGTCAGGGTGTTGCCAGCTTCGGCCCATAGTCCGCGAAAGATGAAATCAAAGGTGGCGACGGATTCGAATAGATTGAGCGACAGCGTCTGCTCGCCGCAACTCCTTGGGTAGCGTCCGCTTATCAGCAGTTCACGCTTGCCCGGATCGGGAATGGCAGGCGTTGCCGCCTCTTTCCAGCCATTGCATGCCTGGGTGTCGGTCAGCACCAGTTCGGAACGGATGGCCAATCCGGGTAGTGCGACATCCGGAACGATATCGACGCCCTTTCCGTTTGGCTTGAGATGCAGCAGCGTGGCATTGAAATTGGCGACCAGCGCGCCGGGCGTCGCGTTGTAGAGTGCCAGCGGTTCGCCGTCAAACGCGCCAGGGTCAAGCGGCGGCAATGCAAAATGGCTGGTGTCGAGCAGCAAATCGCCCCGGATATGGTGCACGCCGCGCGTGCGCAGTTCGCGTTGCAACAGCCACAGTCGTTCCAGCGTCAGGCTCGGGTCGCCGTAGCCCTTGACGATCAAATCGCCCTCCAGCACGCCGTTTTGAATCGGCCCGTCCGCCCAGATATCCGTTGACCAGGTATAGCGCGGGCCAAGCTGTTGCAATGCAGCAAAGCTGGTCACCAGTTTCATCACCGATGCGGGATTCATCGCTGCCTCGGCGTTGTGCGCAAGCAGCGGCTCGCTTGCCGCCAGATCCTGCACCACGACAGCCACATGATCGAGCGGAATGCGGGCTTGCCGCAGTGCATCGATGAAGGCGGCCGGCAGCTCGGTGGCGTGCGCAGACACCACCACACTGGCGAGTAGCAGCGTGGCTGCAAGGCGTAGAACGATCCGGGGGCTAGGCATCGCATCATTATGCCGGAACCCGATTCGAGGCCTGTTCAGGCTGCGCGCGGACGCTGCCGCATTCGCATGTTGTTCCGGATGCCGGCGTCCTATACTTTGATAATGGATGCTTAACTCACGATGGAGCGCGGACCGACATGAAAAACAAACCGATGAAACACCTGTTGGCGCTGGCATCTGCGTTGCTGATTCTGGGGGGCTGCGCCAGCGGACCCGAGGTGCGGGTTGAATACGACCAGGCGACAAATTTCACCCGCTACCAGACCTTTGGTTTCGCCAATCCGCTCGGCACCGACCGCGATGGTTATCAAACCATTCTGTCGCAACGCCTGGTAGCGGCGTCACGGCGCGAACTGGAGGCGCGCGGCCTGCGCCTGGCCAGCAGCAATCCGCAACTGCTGGTCAACTTCAACGCGGCACTCACGGAAAAAGTGCGCGTGACGGTCATGCCTTCGCCCATGATCGGCATGGGCGTGGGGACGGGGTTTGGCGGCTATTACGACTATCGCGTGGGCATGTATGGCGCGTGGCCGCTGTATCACGACCAGACGCTGGTGACGCCGTACAGGGAGGGCACACTGAACATCGATGTCGTCGATGCGGCGCGCAAGCAGCTGGTGTGGGAAGGCGTGGTCACCGACATCGTGACGCAGAAAATGCTGGACAACCTGCAGGCCAGTGTCGATGCGGCGGTGGCAGCCGCGTTTGCACAATACCCGGTTCAGCCCGTAAGCAAACTCAAATAAGGGTTACAGCGACTGGCGAATGGCCAGCACGGCCTGGTTGCGCAGGGATTTCAGCAGGGACAGTTCTTTTTCGGGAATGGCGATATCGCCCGGCTGGGGGCAGTCGGCGTAAATCAGGCCGATGGGCTTGCCCCGGACGATGATGGGAAACAACACGAAGGTGCGTGCTGCGACCTGTTTGCGGTACCAGGCCGGAATGCGGGGCGCAATTTTCGGATCGTTGATGTCGGTAATGAGGATGTCGGCATTGTTTTGCAGCGCGACGAGAAAGACATCCGGCTGTTCTGCCATCGAAAAGTCGAATGCCTTGATCAGACCCTGCACGTTGTCGCCAAAACCGAACTTGCCGCACATGGTGTTGTGGCGGCCATCCTTGATGCACAACAGCACATGCGCGAAACCCATGCCGGTGAACATGGCTTCCAGAATCATGCGCAATATATCGTTGATGGAGACCGCGTCGTCGATCAGCGAATTGCTGACGTCCTGCAGGCCCGACGTGAGAATCGACTGAATCCGGGCACTGCTGCGTTCCGCGGCGTGACCGGTTTCGTCTGATGCGGCGGCATCGAGCAGCGATGCGCGTTCATGCAGCACGCTAGCTTCCAGCGCGGCTTGCGGTGCGTCCGTGTCGTTTGGCGTTGCATCCGCCAGTTTGCTTTCTGCCGGCGCCGCCGGCATCCCCGCCCATTTCGTTGCCTGCCGGGCAAAGGCGCTCTGTTTCAGGTTCACGTTCACGGCCAGGGCGAACTGCGCGATGTCCTGCAGCGACTTTTCCATCAGTCCGCTCAGCTGTTTATCGGAGACCGACAGGCAATCGCCAAAGCGTGCGGTGAGTTTGGCCAGGGCCTTGCTGCGATCCGCATCGGGCGTATTGAGAATGACTTCGCAGAGTTCGTTCGAAAACCCCGCCAGAACCCGCAGGGGTTCAGTACTGATGGCGCCCTTCTTGATTTTTTCGTCGGGCAGTTTTTTCATGCTCAGCACGAGCTGATCCGGAAAGCCCCAGCTCCTGGCTACGCCCATCCCCAGACTTTCAAACGACACCCCCAGCACCTCGATCGAGGCTTTGGATTCGCTTGCCGCGTCGGCCTGAACCCGCTGCTTGATCGCGGCGGCTTCCATCGGAAAGTAGAACGTTGCCAGCATGCGACCGAGGTTGTGCAACATGGCGCTGATGAACGCCTCTTCCACGTCCTTGAGATTCGTTCTGCCCGCCAGTTCGCGCGCCAGCATGCCGGCGTAGAGGACTTTGACGAACTCTTCCTTGAGCTGCTGCGCGTGGACCTTGTTTTCCAGGTTGTCGAACAGGATCAGGCTCAGCGCGATTGATCGCACCGTATCGAATCCGAGGATGACCACCGCACGCGAAATCGTGCTGATCTTGCCGCCGCCGACCTGGTTGTAGAACGCGACATTGGCCAGCTTGAGGAGCTTATTGGTGAGCGAAAAGTCCCGCAGAATGTTGTTGGACAGTTCGTTGACGCCTTCGCGGTCGGACGAGGCGATGCGGTTGATCGCGCCGATGGCCTCGGACAAGGCGGGAAAGTCGCTTTCGGTCTGCATGCGCCGCAACAACACGTCCAGCGCACTGGGTTTGGCTTCGGCGCCGGAGTCGGCTTGTGGCAGGGGCATCATGCGGCAGTCACCGCGTTCGGGCTTGCATCAAGCGTGCGCCATACCCAGCCCACTGCGTCAGCGCGTCAGATCCGCCACGTACCAGTCCATCGCCTCGGCCAGGCCTTCGCCGATGCGGTGGCTGGGTTCGTAACCGAGCCGGGTTTGCGCCTTGGTAATGTCGGCGAGCGAGTGGCGTACGTCGCCGGCGCGAAAATCCCGGTACACCGGCTTGAAGTCGGCCAGGTGAGGGAATCTGGGGACAAGCAGGCTGCGAATGGATACAAACAGCTGGTTGAGCGTGGTGCGGTCGCCGACGGCGACGTTGTAGACCTGGTTGGCTGCCTCGGCGTGTGAACTGGTGGCGGCGAGCAGGTTGGCCTGGATCACGTTGTCGATATAGCAGAAGTCGCGGCTGGTTTCGCCGTCGCCGTTGATGTACACCGGCTGGTTGTGGACCATGCTCGACACCCACTTGGGCACCACGGCCGCATAGGCACCCTCGGGGTCCTGGCGGCGACCGAAGATGTTGAAGTAGCGCAGGCCGATCGACGCCATGCCGTAGCAGCGGCCAAATACGTCGGCATACAGTTCGTTCACCAGCTTGGTGACGGCATACGGCGACAGCGGCTTGCCGATGACGTCCTCGACCTTGGGCAGGCCGGGATGATCGCCGTAGGTCGAGCTCGACGCAGCGTAGACGAAGCGTTTGACCTGGGCATCGCGCGCGGCGACCAGCATGTTGAGGAAGCCGGTGTTGTTGGCGGCATGGGTGGTGAGCGGGTCTTCCAGCGAGCGCGGCACCGAGCCGAGCGCGGCCTCATGCAGGACGTAATCCACGCCCTTGCACATCGTCTGGCAGGTGTCGGGATCGCGAATGTCGCCGCGCGTGAAATGGAAGCGTGCCCAGCGCTCGGCGCCGACGCTGGCTTGCACCTGATCCAGATTGTGCTGGTGGCCGGTGGCGAAGTTGTCCAGTCCGACGACGCGCTGATCCAGCTGCAACAGCGCCTCCAGCAGATTGCTGCCGATGAAACCGGCGACGCCGGTCACCAGCCAGGTTTGGGGCGCGGCCTGGAGCTGCGTTTTCAGCGCATCGAACGCGCTCATCACAGCCTCCAGAGCTTGAAGCCCGCTGCCTGGACGACGGCCGGGTCGTAGGCCGATTTGACGTCGGTGAACGCGCCGCCCGGATTCAGTTTGGCGGTCAGGTCGGCAAAGGATTTTTCCATGTACGCGCTATGGGAAACCGCAGCGACGATGGCATCACACGCGGGCAAGTCGTCCCACGCGGTCAGCGTGATGCCGTATTCGTGTTCGGCCTCTTTGGCTTCGCCGAGCGGATCGTGCACATGCACGTCGCAGCCGAAGGACTGCAGTTCGCGGATGACGTCGACCACTTTCGAGTTGCGCAGGTCGGGGCAGTTTTCCTTGAAAGTGAGGCCGAGCACGTTGACCTTGGCGCCCTTGACCTGCACGCCGTTGGCGATCATGCCCTTGACGGTTTCCTGTGCGACATAGGCACCCATGCCGTCGTTGATGCGGCGGCCGGCGAGGATCACCTGCGGGTGATAGCCCAGCATGTCGGCCTTGTGGGTGAGGTAGTAGGGGTCGACGCCGATGCAGTGGCCGCCGACCAGGCCCGGGCGGAACGGCAGGAAGTTCCACTTGGTGCCGGCGGCTTTCAGCACTTCGAGCGTGTCGATGCCGAGGCGGTGGAAGATCAGCGAGAGTTCGTTCATCAGCGCGATGTTCAGATCGCGCTGGGTGTTCTCTATCACCTTGGCGGCTTCGGCCACCTTGATGCTGCTGGCGCGATGCACGCCGGCGGTAATCACGCTGGCATACAGCTCGGCCACTTTATCCAGCGTGGCGGCGTCATCGCCCGACACCACTTTCACAATCTTGGTGATGGTGCGTTCCTTGTCGCCGGGATTGACGCGCTCGGGCGAGTAGCCAACGTGGAAGTCCTGCAGCCATGTCATGCCCGACTGTTTTTCCAGGATCGGGATGCAGACCTCCTCGGTGGCGCCGGGGTAGACTGTGGATTCGTAGATGACCGTGGCGCCTTTTTTCAGGTATTTGCCGACGGTGGTGCTGGAGCCGACCAGCGGCGAGAAATCGGGGATGTGCGCGGCGTCGACCGGGGTGGGCACCGCGACGATGATGAAGTCGGCCTTGGCAAGGTCGGCGGGGTCGGTGGTCACGGTCAGCTGGGTGGCGGCCTTGAGGTCGTCCGTCGAAACTTCGCCGGTGGGGTCGCAGAATCGACGATAGCTGGCGATTTTTTCAACCGAAAGGTCATAACCGATGGTGGTCATCTTCTTGCCGAATTCCACCGCCAATGGCAGCCCTACATAGCCCAGCCCTACAACCGCAACAACGCTCATGCTTGGATTCCCTTATGAATAGTCTGTCTATGTTTCTGTCCGGATTGTATCGAATTTGTGTGGCACTGCCCGCCCGCATCCGGCAGCGGGCTGCCTCACGGATCAGCAAGCGGCATGCCATCGCGCCGCTACCGGCTTGCTTCCTGATGTCCTTGCTGGGTTTGCTGTTGAGCCAGCCTGCACGAGCCGATGTGGCTGACATGCTGCTCAAGGTCAAACCTGCCGTCGTTGGCGTGGGCACCTATAGCCCCACCGGCAGGCCGCGCGCCAGTCTCAAGGGCACCGGCTTTGCCGTGCTCGATGGCAGCTATGTGGTGACCTGCGCGCATATTTTCAGCCAGCCGCTGGACACCGAAAAAAATGAAACGATTGCGGTGTTCCTGGGCCGCGACCGCCAGATGACTGCGCGCAACGCGCAAATGATCGCTCTCGACAAGGCGCACGATCTTGCGCTGCTGAAGGTTGCCGGTGCGCCGATGGCCAGCGTGGTGCTGGGCGACTCGTCCCGGGCGCGCGAAGGCTGGCAGTTGTATTTCACCGGCTATCCGATCGGTTCGGTGCTCGGCTTGAACCCGTCTACGCATCGTGCGGGTCTGGCGGCAATCATTCCCATCTTCACGCCGGTCGCCAGTGCGGCGCAGCTCAATGTGCGCGCCCTCAAACAGGCGGGCGACGCGTATGAGGTGTTTGAGCTCGATGCGATCGCCTATCCCGGCAACAGCGGCAGTCCGCTGTGGCACCCCGACAGCGGTGAAGTGCTGGGCGTGCTCAATTCGGTGTATATCAAAGGCGCGAAAGAGACCGCGCTCACCGCGCCCAGCGGGCTCAGCTATGCCATACCGGTGAAGTATGTGCATGCCTTGCTGGAGCGGGCGCTGGCGGAAAAGAAGTAAGCGGGTCTACATGCCTTCGGTCAGGCTGACGCCGAGGCCGAAGGACTGCTGGCTGTGGTTGTAGTCGATCAGCGACTCGCCGTAGCCATTGAAATACTGCACGTAGCCTTTGAGGCGCCCATACAGCGGAAAGCTCCAGTTGAGTTTTAGCGCACCGCGGTTGTCCGAGCGCTTGAGGTTATTGCGCAGCAACAGCGAGTAGGCGTTGCTGCCGTCACGATAAACCGCCAGCAAGTCGCCGTGCCCCATGTAATCCTCGATGTCAGGATTGTCGTCGTCTGCTGTGTTCTCGGGCAGGCGATACCAGGGGCGAACCATCAAGGCCAGATTGCCGCGCTCGAAGCCGAACTGGGCGTAGACGCGGTTCCAGCTGCGCGACAGGCTTTCGGGGCGGCCGTTGGACTGGTGGTTGAAGCCGAAGTTGATGAAACGACCGCGAAAACCGGCAATCTCATAGTTGGTGCGCCACACCAGCATCGCCTCCGGCTCGTAGTTGGTTTCGCGAAACGGCGACGAAATGGTGTCGTTGTAGGCCTGCCAGAACGAGGTGATGGTGTAGCCCACCCACAAATCGAAATCGTCGTAACCGAACATCCCTTCCATCGCCTTGACCTTGAAGCTCAGCTGCAACTCGGTCTCGAGCTTGTCGAGTCCCAGATCCGGCGTCGAGAACGCGCCCTTGAACGGGGTGTTGTTGGGTGAGTTGCTGTATTTGAGCGGCAGAAAATAATTGGGCCGGTGCGGGCGAAACAGGAAAGCCCCCTGCTTGGCGGCGTCGTCGAGCTCCCAGTGGCGCGACAGCGCTGACATCAGTTGGGGGTCATCGGGTGCCGGTAATGCCATCTTTGCGGGCGGTTCAGGCGGCAGCGTGGCGGCAGCCTCTGTCTGGGGAGCGGCTGCCGCTTCGGGCTGCGCCCGCCCCGATGCCTTGTCGTAGCACGCCAGGCGATCGATGTCCGCCAGAATCGCGCTGCAGCTTTCCCATTCGGCCACCGAGGTGACCTGCGCATGGCCTGCTCCCGACAGGCCGGCGCACAGCACCGCCAACGGGAGAGCGGCAAAGGGATGTTTGCTGAATTTGGTCACACGGGTTCCTAATCGAGATTGATGCTTTGGCCGGGTGTCGGGGCCATCGCGTTCCAGCCAAGCTGGCTTTGCAGGTCGGCGGCGAAGCCCGTCGCGACCGTTTCCTCACCATGTACCACAAAGACCTGGCGCGGCTTGCTGTGAAAGTGGCCCAGCCAGTTGAGCAGCGCGGTGCGGTCGGCATGCGCGGACAGTCCGCCCAGCGTGTAGAGATCGGCGCGAACCGGAATGTCCTCGCCCAGCAGGCGCACCCGCTTGGCACCGTCGACCAGGCGGCGGCCGAAGGTGCCGGCGGCCTGGAAGCCGGTGATGAGGATGGTGGATTCGCGGCGCCCCAGATTGGCGCGCAGATGGAATTTGATGCGCCCGGCCTCGCACATGCCGCTGGCCGAGATGATGACGGCGCCGCCCTTGATGCGGTCGAGCGACTTCGACTCCTCGACGTCCTCGACGAAGTTGAGCTTGCGGAAATGCGCCGCGCCGCCGTGCCGGCCCATCAGTTCGTGGGTTTCTGCGTCGAGCAGCGCCATGTGCTTGTAGGTGATTTCGGTCGCCGCAGTGGCCATCGGTGAATCGACAAACACGGTCAGCTTGGGGATGCGCGCCTGTCGCGTCAGGTCGGCCAGCAGGTAGAGCATGTCCTGGGTGCGGCCGACTGCAAAGGCGGGAATGATGACATTGCCGCCCTTGCGCTCGATCGTGTCGGTGATGGCTTCCACCAGCTCATCCTGCGTCGCCTCCATGCTCTTGTGCTCGCGGTTGCCGTAGGTCGATTCGACCACCAGGTAGTCGGCGTCGAGAATCGGCGTGGGGTCGCGCAGCAGGGGCCGCGCGGGCTGGCCAAGGTCGCCGGAAAACACGATCTTGCGCTGGCGTGATCCTTCGCCTACCCACACCTCGACGATGGCCGAACCGAGAATGTGGCCGGCGTCGCGGAAGATGCAGCGCACCTGCGGATGCGGCGTGATTTCCTCGTTGTATGCGACCGGGTCCAGGTGCTTCAACGAGGCCAGCGCCTGCGACACGGTATACAGCGGCGCGGTGTCGCGCGGCGGCATTCCCTGTGCCGCTTCGCGCTTGGCGATGCGCTGGCGGAAGCGGTTGAGGTTGGCGTACTCGGCCTCCTTTTCCTGGATATGCGCCGAATCCGGCAGCATCACCGCCAGCAGGTCGCAGGTGGCGCGCGTGGTGTGGATGGCGCCCTTGAAGCCCAGCGCGATCAGCCGCGGCAGCAGGCCGGAATGGTCGATATGGGCATGGGTGAGGAGGACGAAATCGATGCTGCGCGGATCGAAGTTGAACGCGCGGTAGTTTTTGGCGCGCGTCTCGCGCCCGCCCTGGAACATGCCGCAATCCACCAGAAAGCGCACGCCGTCGGCTTCCACCAGATAGCTGGAACCCGTCACCTCGCGTGCCGCACCCAGAAAAGTCAGTTTCATAGCGGTCTCCCTTCGCCCGTTTCTTCGTAAGTCTTGCCGTCGCGGATATGGTAAATGCGCTTGAAGGTCGGAATGATTTTTTCGTCGTGGGTGACGACGATGATGGCGATGCGGAATTCCTGCGCCAGCTGGTTGAGGATTTTCACCACGGTGAGCGCGCGCACGCTGTCGAGCGCGGCGGTCGGCTCGTCGGCGAGGATGATCGGCGGCTTGTTGGCGAGTGCGCGGGCAATCGCCACGCGTTGCTGCTCGCCACCGGAGAGTTCTGAAATGCGTGCCTGTGCGCGGTGCTGCACGTCGAGCGCGGTGAGCATGTCCAACGCAATCGCGCGCGCCTTGGCATTCGGCACCCCGGCCAGCATCGGCAGCAGGGCGACGTTGTCGGTGCTGTCGAGAAAGGGAATCAGATACGCAGCCTGGAACACGAAACCGATGCGATCGCGGCGCAACGCGCGCAGGTCGCGCGCCTTCCAGCCGTTGTCGTAAATCACTTCGCCGCCCAGGGTGAACTTGCCGGCGCTCGGTTCGATCACCGCGCCGAGGCATTTCAGCAGGGTAGTCTTGCCGGAACCCGAAGGGCCGATCAGGCCGACCACTTCGCCCGGATAGACGGTCATGTCGACCCCTTTCAGCGCATCGACTGCGCTGCTGCCATGGCCATAGCGTTTGGTGAGGCCTTCGATCTGGATGGCAGGCTGGGTGGGGTCTATGTCAGCCACCGATCGCCTCCGCCGGGTCGATCTTGAGCGCAGCGCGAATCGCCAGCAGCGAGGCCAGCGCGCACACCACCAGGGTCAGCACGAATGCCCGTCCGGCGTCGCCGGTTTCGAGCAACACATATTTGGGGAAGGCGGGCGCCCACAGGGTGGCGGCGAACTTGCCGACAAAGAAACCGATGATGCCGAGTCCCAGTGCCTCCTGCATGATCATCGCGGCAATGGTGCGGTCACGCGTGCCGATGAGTTTCAGCACGGCGATTTCCTTGATCTTGCCGAGCGTCATCGTGTAGATGATGAAGGCGACGATGGCCGCGCTCACCACCGCCAGAATCATCAGGAACAGACCGATCTGCCTGGCGGCGGTGGCGATCAGCTTGGCGATCAGGATGTCTTCCATGTCGGCGCGGGTGTAGGCGGTGAAGCGCTGCCAGCGCGCGATGGTGGTGGCCAGCGCGCGCGCATCGGTGCCGGGATGCAGCCGCAGCAAGACGGCGTTGACCTTGTGGCTGGAGGTCTGGATCGCCTGCACCGCGTCGAGCACGCCGGGCTGGCCGGGGCGGTTGATCGCCGGATTGGCGGCGAGCCGCTGGCGGTCTTCGACGATGGCGTCGTTGTCTTTCAAAAACTGCGCTTCCTGCGCGTCTTTCAGCGGAATGAACAGCATCGGGTCGCCGCCCGACGACACCATGCGCCGGGTCAGCCCGACCACGGTGTAATCGTTGCGGCGGATGCGCACCCTGTCGCCGACCTCGAGTCCGGTCTTGGCGTCGGCCACCGCCTCGTAATGCGCGCGGGCAATCGGGCGGCCTGCCACCAGAAACGAGGGTCCGCCGGGCTTGCCCGGCTCGTAGCCCGCCACCATCACGCGCTGCGATTTGCCCTGATGTGACACCTGCATGGTGAGGTAGGAAACGTTGCCGGTCTGCGCCACGCCCGCCAGCCCTGCCAGCGCGCGATAGAGGTCGTCGGGCACGCTGGAGGGTTCGGCGAAGGGCCCGAGGGTGTTCTGTTGCACCACCCAGATGTCGGCATCGACCGCACGCAGCAGCACCTTGGCGTCGTCGACCATGCCGCGATAGACGCCCGCCATGGTCAGCGTGACGCCGATCAGCAACCCCAGGCCGAGTCCGGTGAGCAGATAACTTTTGAGGTGATGGGCAATGTCGCGCCCGGCCAGATTAATCATGGGCGGATGGCTTCATGGCCGGGGTCATTGCGGCGTCAGACGCTGTTCGCTGACCCGAACGCCATCGTCGAGCTGTCTCGCGCTGTAAACGACCAAGTTGTCGCCGGCGCTGAGGCCCGACACGATCTGCACCTGCTCGGCGGTCTGCACGCCCGGCTGCACCGGCTGGAAGCGCGCGCGGCCGTCCACCACCTGCCAGACGCCGGTTTGTCCCTTGAACTGCGCGAGTGCGGCGCGCGGCACGGCGAGCACGTTGCGCGCGCCGGGCAGCCGGATCGTCACTTCTGCCAGTTCGGCCAGATACAGCTGCGCCGGGGGCGGATCAAACGCCACATCGATGATGCGCTCCTCGGTGACCGCATCGCTTTGCAGCTCGATGCGCGCCACCTTGCCCGGCATGGCGGTACCGGGTGCGGAACGCAGCACGATGTCCGCCACCTGGCCGACGGTTACGCCCTGCGCGCGCGCCTGATCGACGCGGGCGCGCACCCACAGCTGGCCCGGGTCGACCAGCCGCAGCACGGCCTGTCCGGCCACCACGGTGGTGCCCGGCTCGGCTTCGCGCGCGGTCACCACGCCGTCGATCGGGCTCAGCAGTTTGAGGTTGTTGCTGACCTGCTGGATGCCCCGCGATTCGGCTTCGGCCCGGCTGATGTCGCGTTGCGCGCCGCTCGCGTTGGCGCGCGCCGCAGCCAGCGCGGCCTCGGCAGCGGCGGCTTCGTTGCGGCGACTGTCGGCCATTTCCTGGGCGACAAAACCCTGTTTCGCCAGCGCCTGATAGCGTGCGTGATTGGCTTGTGCCAGCCGGACGCGGCTCGCGGCCTCGGCCACTTGCGCCTGCGCCGCCTGGGCGGTTTGACGTGCGCGCGCCGCCGCACTGGCCGCCGCTTCGCCGCGCTGAAGCAAGTCCACCGGATCGATTTCGGCCAGCAACTGGCCGGCGCGCACCCGGTCGCCCTGATCCACCCACACCTGCAACAGCCGTCCTGCCTGGGTCGGTCCCACCGCGTACGCGCGCCGCGCTTCCACCGTGCCGATGCCGTAGACAGCGGGGCTGAGATCAGTCCGGGTGACGCGGGCGATTTCCACCCCCACCGGCGCCAGCGGCCCGCGCGTGGTCAGCAGCCAGACAAAAGCGGCGATAAAGCCCAGCGCGCCGAGCGCGAGGAGGAGCGTGCGTTTGCCGGGTTTCAGGGCAACGAGTTTCATGCGGATCAGTGGCTATCGTCGAGGAAAGGCGTCTGGATCTGATACGTCGCGTGGCAACTGACGCACTTTTGCAGCGTGGCGGACAACTGGTTGAGGCTGTGGCTGACGTCCTGCAGGCTGTCGGCATCGAGCGCAATCTGGTCGAAATCGCGATGTACCGAGAAACCCTGCTGGCGGAATTCCTGCGGCAGCTTGGCGCGCAACGCGGGGGGGACTTCATGCACCATTTTCTGCCCCATGCCACGCGCGGCTTGCGCCACCGCCGCCATGTCCGGCTTGGCTAGCGCGCCGGTCATGGTCTGCACGCCGGCGAGAAACAGGCGCATTTCTTCCAGGATCATCGCGCGTTCGGCGGGCGTGAGCGTCAGCACGCTGCGCGTATCCGTTGCGGGGGCGTGATGCGCGGCGTGGTGGGGCTCGGCTGCGAGCGCGTGATTGAACGCCAGGCACAGCCACGCGCCGGCAATCGACAGGCTTGAAGATTTCATGGGTGGTTTCCTTGTAAGTCGTGTGTCGAGTAGGCGCTGGATGCTCCCATTAAAACAAAAGGCACCGCAAGCGCGATGCCTTTTCTGTCAGCGTTGGGTGACCGCTGGCGTCTTAGCGTCCGCCGCCCGACCCCATTCCGCCGCCCGATCCCATGCCACCCCCGGGTCCCATGCCGCCGCCCATGCCGCGCGCGGGCGGCTCGTCAGGCAGGGTTACGCCTTGCTGCCTGGCACGTACCTGCATTTCCTTGTGGTGCTGCGCGCGGATTTGTTCGCGCTCTTCGCTGGTTTTGGCGTTACGCATTTTGGCCTGGTACTCGGTGCGTTCCTGTTGGGTCATCAGCTGGCTGCCGTACACCTGTTCCTGTGCCTGGTTTTTCATGGGCGCGTCGGCGGAAAACGCCGGGTTGAAGGCAAGCAACAGGCTGCTTGTCATCGCCGAAATAAATAAGGACTTGTTCAACATTTTCGTGCTCCTTGAGCCGTGGGGTTGTCAGGAATGAGGCGCGCCGCCACAACCCCTTCGGCATGCGCATCTTGATTGATAGTAGATCTTCAGAGGACTGTTTGTCGCCTGGTCAGCAACATCAGTCCGGGGTCAGCGGTCGCCGCACTGTTCCTGCGGGCTGCTCACAATGGCATCCACCTCATCCTGCGCGATGACCTGCGCGGTATAGGGTTGGCGGGTCATGGACTCGATCGTGCTGGCGAAGGCGCGCAGGTGATTGCGCGAGCCGCACAGCAGGTTTTCATAGGTGGAGTCGAGGTCGGCATGGTCGGCCCGCTCAATCGCGGCCACCAGATCGTTCATGTCGGTCTCCTCGATGATGCCGCCGACTTGCAGCGCATCCAGAGCGCTGAGACGGCCCTTCTCCATCAGCGTGCCGTACAGCGACTGCAGGTCTGGATCGGAGAACTCGCCGATGGCCTTGCCGGCTGCCGGGTCGGACAGCTGATAGGTGCGCAACAGCTTGAGGACGGCGTCCATGTGGCTTTGCTCGGAACTGGCGATGTTGCTGAATACCGGCAACCCCCAGGTTTCGTAGAGCGTCAGATAAACATCCCGCGCCAGCTTTTCTTCCTCGCGCATGAAAAGCAGATCGGATTTTTCGACCGTGGACAGGCTCGACAGCGTGGTTTTGGCCGTGGCGGAAACCTTGGCGGCATGCAGCGGTGCGCTGACGGCCAAGGCCAGGGCAAGCGAGAAAGCCGAGAGGGATTTTGATTTTGCAAACATGGTTGATTCCTTCATTCATTAAACGAAAAGACGGCGGCCAGCCATGTAGCAGTGCATTTATCGCCCTTTGCCGCCTCGACCCGCGCCACCGGCGCGCTCGATCTGCGCAGGGGGCAGCATGGGCTGGATGGCGTTCATGCCAGGGCCGGACGGGTTCCGGGTATTCACGTCGATGCCATGACGGGCGTCATAGCCGATTCCGTAACGGCTGTTGCTGCGCGGCTCGTTGCGGATGTCGAGGTTTCCGCCCGGTTGCGGATCCAGATTGGAGAAACGCGGTCTGGCGGCAGGCGTGAACACGACCGAGCCTTCGCCATGAGCGGGCGGATCGTAGGGCGCAGCCTGAACCGATGTGATGGACAACAAGGGCATCAGCAGAAAAAGGGGTTTGGACATGAGCCTCATGGGGTTCGATTCGATTCCATTACAGATGAGCGGGCTATTCTGCACCGGGCGTAGGGGTTTGCGCGCTCAAGCTGCGTGGCAGACGAATTCGTCCGCCACGCAGAACGACTGGCTTTACAGCGCTGCGGGCACTGCACCGCCAGCCGGTTCGCTCTGACGGGTCTGGGTCATCGTGCGGCGCTGTGCCATGTCCTGTTGCATGTCCGGCGTGCCGCGCTGCGACTGCGTGCGGGTCTGGGTCTGCTCACGGGTTTGGGTCTGGGTGCGTGTGCGCGTCATGTCGCCCGATCCCTGGCCCATGTTCTGCTGCATGGAACCCAGGCCGCTCGACTGTCCGCCCATCTGGCTCGAGCCCATGCCGCCACTCATGCCACCGCCCTGGCCGCTGCCCATGCCGCCCCCTTTGCCGCCTGCCTGTACGTCAAGCGTTGCGCCCAGTGCGAGAAGGGCTGCGAAAACGGCTGCTGTGGATTTGCTTGCTTTCATGTTGTGGTTCCTTTGCGTGAGTCATGAGGGTTGATCGCCGCCACGGTTTCAACTCCGCTGGCAGTGGACGCAGTATCACGGCCAGGCGTTTCGGCGGTCTTACGCAGTCGCTACAGGTTGTTACAGGTTGTTACGCGGCGACGGGCGTGGCGTGTTGCCGGTAAAATTGGCCCTTCTCGCATTCCGGGCAAGGTGGACTCCAAATGGTCGAAGACGCAGCCGCTCAGCGCATCCTGGTGGTGGACGACGACGTCGCGTTGCGCGAACTGGTGACATCGTATCTGGGCGCCAGCGGCTATGAGGTGGAAGGCGTGGGCGATGGCGCTGCGTTTCGTGCCAGCATGGCAGAGCGCGGTGCCGATCTGGTGGTGCTCGACCTGATGCTGCCGGGCGAAGATGGTTTGAGTCTGCTCAAATGGCTGCGTACCGACGGTGGTCCGCCGGTCATTATCGTTTCCGCGCGCGGCGAGGAAGTCGACCGGGTGGTGGGGCTGGAGGTCGGCGCCGACGACTACCTGGCCAAGCCTTTCGGCCCGCGCGAACTGCTCGCCCGCGTGCGTGCGGTGCTGCGGCGCGGCGGCGCGAATGCCGTTGCGCCGAAAGAAGCGGAGGCGCTGGCTTTCGGCCCGTTCCGGCTGGACGTCAACAGCCATGTCCTGCTGCACGACGGCGCAGAAATTCCCCTGACTTCCGGCGAGTTCACCCTGCTGCGCATTTTTCTCGAGCACCCCAATCAGGTGCTGACGCGCGATCACCTCATCACCCTGGTCAAGGGTTACGAACGCGCGCCGTTCGACCGTAGCGTCGATGTGCGGGTGACGCGCCTGCGCCGCAAGATCGAGCCCAACCCCGAAGCGCCGGTCTATCTGCGCACCATCTGGGGCGAGGGCTATCTGTTTTCGCCGCGCGGCGAGAGTGCGGCGTGAAACGGTTTACCCGCAAACCGCCCCGCTCGCTGTTTCGCCATACGGCGCTCACCATTGCGGCGGGCTTGCTGGTGTTTCAGCTTGCCTCGGGCGCGGCGATTTTTTTCAACCTCATGCGGCCCCTCGCCCAGCGCTCGGCCGACGACATGGCCGCCTTATTGGTGTTGTCCGCGCGCACCTGGGTTGAACTGCCGGCGGCGACGCGACCCGCTTTCGAGGCGGAGCTGCTGCTCAGTCACCACATGGAATTGAGCGAAGTCCAGGCGCCGCTGGGCGACGAGGTCGGGCATCACCCCTATCTCAATTTCCTGCGGGAGTCGCTCACGACCCGGCTCGACCCGGGTGCCAGCCTGCATGTGACCGAGTCCACCGATGGGCGTTTTCATGCCGACATTCCCATGGCACGCAGGGTGTTGCGCTTCAGCTTCGACAAGGAGCTGATCACGCCGCGCCCCTCGCTGGCGCTGGCCTGGAGTGCCGTCGCCGGCCTGCTGGTGACGCTGATTCTGGCCTGGCTGCTGGCGCGCCGCATCACTGCCCCGGTGGCGCGCCTGACCGATGCCGCGCGCCAGATCGGCAGCGGTGAGCGCCCGCCCCGGCTGCCGGAGTCGGGCGAGTACGAGCTGGCCGAGCTGGCGCGGATTTTCAATCAGACCGCCGCCCAGCTGGCGGCGCGGCGCGAAAACCAGAGCACGCTGCTGGCCGGTGTCTCGCACGACCTGCGCAGCCCGCTTGCCCGCCTGAAAATGGCGCTGGGGATGCTCGCCGACGAGCGCGACTCGCCGCTGCTCAGCCGCATGGAGCGCGATGTAGGCGAAATGGAAACACTGATCGGTGCGCAGCTGGAACTCGCCCGCGCCCAGGAGCGCGAGGCCGCCGAGGCCACGGACATCGACGCCCTGCTGAGTGAACTGATCGAGGCCGCCGAGGCGCAATCGCCCGGCCAAACCCATCTGCGTGCCGACGGGCCACCGTGCCGGGCGGTCATCGCGCCGCTGGCGCTCAGGCGGATTCTCGGCAACCTGCTGGAAAACGCCCTGCGTTATGGCGGGCCGGGGCGGCTGGAGCTGGTGCGGCGGCGCGGTTCGAGGGGGCTGCTGATCGGGGTGCGCGACCGCGGCCCGGGCATTCCCGCCGCGCAGCGCGAAGCGGTGTTCCGCCCCTTCTTCCGCCTCGATCCTTCGCGCAACCGCGCCACCGGCGGCAGTGGTCTCGGCCTCGCCATTGCTCGCCAGCTGGCTGAAACCCAAGGCTGGACGGTCGCCCTCAAACCGCGCGTCGGCGGCGGCACCAGCGCCTGGCTGGCGATTCCGGGAGCCTAGCCCGCAAGCGACAGCTCCAACGCCCGCAATACCCGCCCGGCCAGCAGCGTCATCTCGTCTGGCGTGATTACATACGGCGGCATCAGGTAGACCGTGTGGCCGATCGGGCGCATGAACACGCCCTGCGCCAGCGCCTCAACATGAAAGCGGGTGGCGAAACCGGGGCCGGCGTCGGCCACTTCAAATGCCCAGATCATGCCGCGATGACGGAAATGCCGCACCCGTGTGTGAGCGGCCACTTCTTCCAGTGCCCTTGTCATTTCAAGTGACTTGATCCGGTTGGCGGCAATGACCTGGTCGTGCGCGAAGATGTCGAGCACTGCCAGCGCCGCCCGGCAGGCGAGCGGATTGCCGGTATAGGAATGCGAATGCAGGAAGCCGCGCGCGGTGGCGTCATCGTAGAACGCGGCGTAGATCGCATCCGTCGTCAGCACCGCCGACAGCGGCAGATAGCCGCCGGTGATGCCTTTGGACAGGCAGATGAAATCCGGTTTGATGCCTGCCTGTTCGCAGGCAAACATCGACCCAGTCCGGCCGAAACCCACCGCAATTTCGTCGGCGATCAGATGCACGCCGTATTGGTCGCACAACTCGCGTGCCCGGGTGAGATAGATCGGGTGATACATCGCCATTCCCGTTGCGCCCTGCACCAGCGGCTCAACGATGAAGGCAGCGGTGGTGGCAGCGTGTTCGGCCAGATGGGCTTCCAGCGCACCGGCGCAGCGCAGTGCAAAGGCTTCGGCGGATTCGCCCGGATCGGCCAGCCGCGCGTCGGGCGTCGGCACCTGCACGCTATGCCGCAGCAAGGGCGCGTAGGTGTCCTTGAACAGCGGAATATCGGTCACCGACAGCGCGCCCACGGTTTCGCCGTGATAGCCGTTTTGCAGGCTGATAAAACCGTTCTTCTGCGCCTGGCCTGTGTTGCGCCAATAGTGAGCGCTCATTTTCAGCGCGATTTCGGTGGCCGAGGCGCCATCCGAACCGTAGAACGCGTGGCCCAGTCCGGTCAGCGCAGCCAGCCGTTCCGACAGTTCCACCACCGGCGCATGGGTCGCCCCGGCCAGCATCACATGTTCGATCTTGCCGAGCTGGTCGGTGATCGCCGCGTTGATGCGCGGGTTGCAGTGGCCGAACAGATTGACCCACCAGCTCGAAATCGCGTCGAAGTAGCGCCGCCCATCGGTATCGATCAGCCATGCTCCTTCACCGCGCGCGATCGCCAGTGGCGGTGATGCTTCCAGCTGCTTCATCTGGGTGCAGGGGTGCCAGACGGCGGCGCGGGTGCGCTCAATCAGTTTATTTGCACCCAAATCATTCATTTAAGTTATCCCTGCCCTTGAAATTGTCACAGTGCGCCCCTACTATTAGCACTCGACGGCGATGAGTGCTAATCACTCGGTCGCCGCTTCTATTTTTGTCGGCTCCAAAGAGCCGCCTGTTACGCAACGTAATTGAAACTTTAGGCAATGGAGACTTTGCAATGAAAATCCGTCCTCTGCACGACCGAGTGATTGTTAAACGCATGGAAGAAGAGCGCAAGACCGCTTCCGGCATCGTGATCCCCGACGCAGCAACCGAAAAACCCGACCAGGGCGAAATCATCGCCGTCGGCACCGGCAAAAAAGACGACCAGGGCAAACTGATTCCGCTCGACGTGAAAGTCGGCGACCGCGTGCTGTTCGGCAAATACGCCGGCCAGACCGTCAAGGTCGACGGCGACGAACTGCTGGTGATGCGCGAAGAAGACATCATGGGCGTGGTTGAGAAGTAATCGCTTCAACGCAAGCGAATACTGACTACACAGGCCTAATTGATTAGGCCCACCAAATTAAATTCAGGAGTTAAAACATGGCTGCAAAAGACGTACGTTTTGGTGATTCCGCGCGTGCCCGCATGGTGGCAGGCGTCAATATTCTGGCTGACGCCGTTAAAGTAACCCTCGGCCCGAAAGGCCGCAATGTGGTGCTCGACCGTTCCTACGGCGCACCGACCGTGACCAAGGACGGCGTATCCGTTGCCAAGGAAATCGAGCTGAAGGACAAGCTGGAGAACATGGGCGCGCAGATGGTCAAGGAAGTCGCTTCCAAGACCTCCGACATCGCCGGTGACGGCACCACCACGGCAACCGTGCTGGCCCAGTCCATCGTCAACGAAGGCATGAAGTTCGTTGCCGCCGGCATGAACCCGATGGATCTGAAGCGCGGCATCGACAAGGCCGTGATC
>JAHJRA010000022.1:0-98279 GCA_018831045.1 Gammaproteobacteria bacterium
AAGACGCGCAGTTCCTGGTGCGCAATGAAGCGCTGGCCGCCGACCGCATCATCGGCGTCGAAACCGGCGGCTGCCCGCACACCGCCATCCGCGAAGACGCCAGCATCAACCTCGAAGCTGTCGACCGTCTCAACACGCGCTTCCCCGGCCTCGACGTCATCTTCGTCGAAAGCGGCGGCGACAACCTTGCCGCCACCTTCAGCCCCGAACTGTCCGACCTCACGATCTACGTCATCGACGTCGCCGCCGGCGAAAAAATCCCGCGCAAAGGCGGCCCCGGCATCACCAAATCCGACCTGCTCGTGATCAACAAGATCGACCTCGCCCCCATGGTCGGCGCCTCGCTGGAGGTGATGGATCAGGACACCAAACGCATGCGCGGCGAACGCCCGTTCGTGTTTTCCAACCTCAAGACCGGGCAGGGGCTGGCGGACATCATTGCGTTCATCGAGCGGGAGGGGATGCTGCAGGCGGCTTGATGCGTGGAGAGGGTGTTGGGCAGCAGCAGGCGGTTTAGTGTTTTCCCTGGGCGCACATTCAATTCCTGCCCTATGGCAAACCTCAGGCCGTGTGAAGTCGCCGCGGCCTAATGTTGGCCGCGGACGCCGCCCAGAGCCGGATATCCACCGGGGTCAGCATCTGCCCCCTTGCGGAGGATTTCCAGGCGGGCTTTCATGGCCATGATCTCTGCCTGCTGACTGGCGATGATTTCCTCGGCCAGCTGCCGCGCCAGCGGATCCTTGCCGTGGATCAAGGCCAGGCGCGCCATGTCGACCGCGCCCTGATGATGCGGAATCATCATGGCGAGGAAATCTACGTCGGCGTTGCCGGAGTAGCCGGGGCCATGCATGTCGTCCATCATCTTCAGCATGTCCCGATCCATCTCGCTGAGTTCACCTGCCCGCGCGTTTTTTTGCGCAGGTCCGGTGGAAAGATGGGTTGGGGCGCTTGCGTTCGATACTTCCATGCAAGGTTATGGGGCCTGACGAAAGATCGTGCAGGCCCACCCTTCCGCGCAATTGCCGTAGCACTGAAATTGATCAGCGAACCCAACCCTCGGTCTTCATCAGCACTTGTGCCTCCGGGGTGACGAGAAAATCAAGGAACTGCTTCGCCTCCGGGTCGGCGCTTGGCGAAAGCGCTACATTCACGTCACGCCAGATTTGCCGCTCGCGGGGCAGCGGAACCTCTTCGAGCGTATCCGCATAGGTGACCGGCCAATCCGGCCAGGTGATCCACGCATCCGCGTTGAGATCCTTGAAGGCCTTGAGGCTTGCGCCCGATCCCTTGCCGAAGGCGACGATGTTGCGACGGAACGCTCGGATATCCTCAAGCCGTCCCAGACGTCCCGCGACGTCCTCCCAGGTGCCGGTGCCCGAAGTATTGGAGACGCCCGCACCTTCGGTGACGACGATCTTGACGCCATCCTTCAGCAGATCCTCGAAGCGCTTGATCTTCTTCGGGTTGCCGGTTTTCACCGCGATGATCGTCGGGCGGATATAGATCGGTTCGACCTGGTCCGAGGAAAAGGTCTTGTAGGTTTCCAGGAATGCGGTCATCGACTGTTCCGACGTGCCCCAAAGAATGTCGGCGTCCGCCTGGGCCTTGGCCGACCATTTGCGCTCCGGCCCGGCAATGATCTCCACGCGCTTGCCGGTCTTCTTCTCCCAGGCATCCGCCACCTTCTTGAAGGCGGTGTGCGGCCCGCCGGCGCCATAGAATCTCACGACACCGTCCTTGGGCATGTGCTTGATAGACGGGTCATACAGTCCGCTTTCCTGCGCGAAAGCCGAGCCGGACAGCACCATGCAGGCGGCGGTGACGAAAGTGGATAGCTTCATGTCAGGCCCCCTTTGCAGAAACGCTCTTGCCCGCGACTACATCGTCCAGCAGGACGCTGCCGTACATGTCTCCCTTGCCGGGTTCGCGGGTGGCGTCGGTCGTGGACTGGGGTGGATTGAAGACGACATGGCCGTACAAGTCCGGGTTGGTCCACGTTGCGGATGCGGCAAGGGAAGGAAGCGAAGCCATGCAGGCCATGGCAGAGATAAATCCGGCTATCAGGGTACGGGTGTTCATGAGAGGACTCCTTTGAAAATGACGAGTTTCGTTTCGGTAAATGACGTGTATCGCGCCATTCACTCCCATGAACGTTTGGCAATTCGGATTATTCCTGCGGGTCGGGCGGATAAATTTTTCGTTAGCCGGGGTGGCGAGGCGGAATAAACTCGTGCCGTATCGTGTCCGGCCTCAGCGTTTTTTTGTTTGAACGCATTGCGCGTTCGGTCGTTCATCAGGCCTTCATGCACACCGGCGGTCAGTCGGCAGTGGGCGTGCTTCAACGCGGGGGCGCGGCGTGTGCAGGGTCTGGCCCTTCAGGCCGCTTCGTTTATGCGCGTCGCCGCGTGCACCCTGAAACCAATCAATTCCCGGGCCGCCAGCAGCTGGCGTAAGTCTCAGGCTCGGGCACCTCGGAAGCCAAAGAAGCGTGGTGGAATAAAAACAGCACCGGGCATGTTGATCCACAGTGAGCTGAGCCACGCCTGCTCGATGCCTCGATTGGCTAACGTTTATTTTGCTGACGGTGGAATAAGTCGATATCGAGGCTTGTTTATGTGTGTGGGGAATCCGTTTTTTTGGAAATAATTGGGTAAGCCTTGAATAAACCGCTGAACTGCATGGAGGGTTTTTGCCATGACCAGAACAAATCAGCTTCTGCAATGGATGGGACGCCAGAAATCGATGCTTCGAGACAAAGGAATGCAATGACTACTGAACATCCCATCATGGCCTATGTCCCCCATTTGCGACGATACGCGCGGGCATTAACCAGACATGAAGTAGAGGCGGACGATCTGGTCCAGGACACCCTGGAGAGAGCATTAAGAAAGTTTTCGCTCTGGAAGCAGGGGACAAACTTGCGTGCATGGCTGTTTTCGGTCATGCATAACCTCTACGTGAATCAGGCGCGTTCGAAACAAGACGTCACACCGATGGATGACGACATGGACGTACCTGTCGGAGGTCGCCAGGAAGAAGGACTGAGGATCCGCGATCTGTCTGCTTCGCTGCTCGAACTGCCTCTCGAACAAAGAGAAGTGCTTCTTCTGGTCGGGCTGGAGAATTTCAGTTACGAAGAAGTGGCACGGACCCTCGAAATTCCTCTGGGTACTGTCATGTCCAGGCTTTCACGAGGGCGAGAGCGATTACGCAGGCTGTTGGACGGATGTCCGGCAAAACCGAATCTGACCGTAGTGATATGAATCCCTCCACTCTGTTTTTGTGACCACGCCATGATCAAACCTTCCATTACCGAAACTGATTTGCAGGCTTATGCGGATAATCGTCTGAGTGATGCCAGGCGTGGCGAAGTCGAGGCCTACCTTGCCGCCCATCCGGATGATGCGCGCAGGCTCGCGAGGTATTCGCATATCAACAATGACTTGCACGGCCATTTCGATCCGATATTGAGTGAGAAAATACCCGATCGCTTGCTGGCGTGTTTCGATATGCCGGCGGAATCTGCGTCCCCCTTGTCACGTTTTTCGCTTGCCAATATCCGGACAAGGATTCGTGACCTGTCCCAACATTTCCTTGGGCGTGGCCGGGTGCTTGGCATCCTTGTACCGGCGTCTCCAATCGGCAACTGGCAGCCGGCTTCCTACGCGCTCACTGTCGCCTGGCTTTCACTGGGAGTGGTTTTGGGATGGCAGATGCAACGTGCGCTTCCGCAAAACGACATGCCGCCCATGGTGCGCCACGCTGCGGTCGCTTACGTCACCTATGCAAGTGAAGTCACTCATCCGGTAGAGATTCAGGCCAGCAATGAAGACCATTTGGAGGCTTGGCTCTCCAAACGCTTGGGCATGAACTTGAAGGCCCCAAAACTGGGAACAGCTGGGTTCGCGTTAATGGGCGGGCGCTTGCTGGCCGGTACCCAGGGTCCGGCAGCCCAATTCATGTACGAGGATAGTGTCGGACGGCGCTTGACGCTGTATGTCAAAACCCAGGAAATGGGGCACGACAAGAGCAAGTCCTTCGCGTTTGCCCAGGAAAAAGAGGTGAATGCCTTCTACTGGATTGATGGCGGTACGGGTTACGTGTTGTCGGGCAACTTGGGTAGACGAGATTTGCTCAAGGTGGCAGAGGTGGCCTACCAGCAATTAAACGCCCCTCATGAAATGATGGGCAATCCGAAGAAATCTGCTTCCGGGCGCCCACATTTCGTGACCATATGAATCAGGCGCTACTGCAGCGCTTTACCTTTCTGGTCCTGTCCAAGGGTACTCCCCTTTCCTGAGAATTGATTCATGCTGATACGCCAAAACGACGACATCCTCCCTTCCGAGATCACACCACCCGAAATCTATCGCGAGCGCCGCCGTTTCATGCAGGGCATGGGCGCGCTGGCGGCCGGCGCTACTTTGGGCGGCGCATCCGATGCACAGGCGGGCGCCAGACTGGCCGGCGTGCGCGCGAGTGCCTATCGGCTGGACGAAGCGAAAACGCCCTACAAGGATGTCACCCGCTACAACAACTTCTATGAATTCGGCACTGGCAAGAGCGACCCGGCCGAGAATGCGGGCAGCCTGAACACCCGTCCATGGACGGTGACGGTCGAAGGCGAGGTGGGCAAGCCGGGGGTATACGACATCGACACGCTGCTTAAACTCGCGCCGCTGGAGGAGCGCGTATACCGCATGCGCTGCGTCGAAGGCTGGTCGATGGTGATCCCGTGGGCGGGCTTTCCGCTGCGCGAACTCATTCGCCGCGCAGCCCCCACCGGCAATGCCAGATACGTCGAGTTCGTTACGTTGCACGACCCCAAACAGATGCCGGGGCAGCGCACGCGCGTGATCGACTGGCCGTATGTCGAAGGTCTCAGGCTGGACGAGGCGATGCATCCGCTCACGCTGCTGGCGGTCGGCCTCTATGGCGAGGTGCTGCCGAATCAGAACGGCGCGCCGATCCGGCTGGTGGTGCCGTGGAAGTATGGGTTCAAGAGCGCCAAGTCCATCGTTAGGATCCGCCTCGTCGAGAAACAGCCGCTGACGGCGTGGATGAGGGCGGCGCCGGAAGAATACGGCTTCTATTCCAACGTCAATCCGCGGGTCGATCATCCGCGCTGGAGCCAGGCGAAGGAGCGCCGCATCGGCGAGTTCTTCAAGCGCGACACGCTGATGTTCAACGGTTACGCTGCCCAGGTCGCCCAGCTGTATCGCGGCATGGACCTGCAGAAGTTCTTCTGATGGGCGCTGTTCTACGCAACCCCAAGGCTTGGCTCGCGTTGCTCTGTCTGCTGCCACTGCTGCGGCTGATTGTTCTGGGTGCCACGGGTGGGCTGGGTGCGAATCCGATCGAGTTCATCACCCGTTCCACTGGCACCTGGACGCTGACCGGGCTGCTGCTGACGTTGTCCGTTACCCCGCTGCGGCGGCTGAGCGGCCGCGCCGATCTCTTGCGTTACCGGCGCATGCTGGGGCTGTTCAGCTTCTTTTATGCCTGCCTCCATTTCGTCACCTACGTCTGGCTGGATCAGTTCTTCGATCCGACGGCGATCGCCAGAGACATCGTCAAGCGACCTTTCATCACCGTTGGCTTCACGGCTTTCGTACTGCTCATTCCGCTCGCGGCGACCTCGACCCACGCCATGATGCGTCGCCTGGGACGCCGCTGGCAGCAGTTGCACCGCCTGGTTTACTTCATTGCCCCGCTGGGTGTGACCCATTACCTGTGGCTGGTGAAGAAAGACCTGACAGTGCCACTGATTTACGGAGTCGTGCTTGCCCTGCTGCTGGCCATACGATTGCCTTGGGGCGTGAATGCGCTGAAAGCCGCTCGCATTGTTCGTGCTGGCCTGATCTCAAGGGAAACAGGTTTCCGGTAATAAATGACCTGAACTCGTCCGCCTTGCCTGTCGACGTTACCCCGCAGGGGGCTGCATCGCGAGAGCAGCATATCGCCACGTACTTTTTGACACATCATTGCCTTCATCGAGCGGGAGGGGATGCTGCAGGCGGCTTGATGCGTGGGGAGCGGGGCGTTGGGTGCCAGCAGGAAGCCGGTGGGCTGAAACCGGATCTTGGCGAGGGTACAAGTCTTGTTGTGCGACCGTCTCTTAATCCAAGCGATCGTTCGTACCCTTTTCCTCACGCCGGCAATGTGAGTCGGAACCGTGTCGATTGATCAGTTGACACCACTGCGATTGAACCGCCATGCGCCTCAACAATGGATTTGACGATGGCAAGTCCCAGCCCGGCGCCATCGCCTTTGCGCTGACGCGAAGGATCGACGCGGTAGAAGCGGTCGAACAGTCTGGGGAGATGTTCGGCCGGGATTTCGGGGCCCGGGTTCTCGACGGTAACGATGGCTTTATCGCCGTGCGTTGCCAGCGATACGCGCACGGTCTGGCCATGCGGGGTATGCCGAATGGCGTTCGACACGAGATTGCTGAGCGCACGCCGCAGCATCAGCCGGTCGCCAGGCACGGTAGCGGTGCCGGTCTGGGCCAGGGAAACACCGCGCTCCTCCGCCCACGCCTCAAAGTAGTCGAACAGGTCCTTCGTTTCATTGGTCAGGCTAACGCTATTCAGGCCCGGTTTGAGCAGGCCATTGTCAGCCTGGGCAAGATAGAGCATGTCGCCAACCATCTGCGCCATGCGCTCATATTCCTCCAGGCTGGAATACAGGACTTCCTTGTATTCGTCATTGCCGCGTGCGCCGGAAAGCGCCACTTGGGTTTGGGTCATCAGGTTGGAAATGGGGGTGCGCAATTCGTGTGCGATGTCGGATGAGAACGCGGAAAGCCGCCGGAAGGAATCGTCCAGACGGGCCAGCATGGCGTTAAAGGCGGTTGCGAGCGGCTTGAGTTCCGCCGGCAAACGGCCAGTCGGCAGGCGCTCCGCCAGACGCTTGGCGGACATGCCCGCCACCATGTCGGTGACCTGGCGCAAAGGGGAAAGCCCCCATCGGGTGGCCACCCAACCGAGGCTGGCGGTAGCCAGCGCGGCCAAAGCGATGGCGAGCGCCAGCACCGAGCGGAATGTGTTCATGAAGCGTTCATGGTGCTCGATGTCCAGGGCTACCGCTACGGTGTAAGGCTTGCCACTGCCTGTCGTCATCGACACGGCCATGCCCCGGTAGCTTATCCCGGCCTGCTTCCACTGCGGCAAGGCGCCGGTCGCACACCTTGCCGGTTGGGCTTGGCAGTCATTCAGCAATGTTTGTGGAAACTCAGCGCCGGCGGTGGCAAACCAGGTAGCGCCCGTCGCATCCGTGACCGCCACGGCGAGTCCATGATGGCCGACCAGGGCGTCATCCAGTTGCTGAGGCAGAAGATCGAGATCCGCCTGGCTGTGGGTGTGCTCGAATAAGTTCTCGATGAGTTCGAGCTTGCCGTTGAGTTCGTGCCGGTCCCCCTCCTCGAAATGGGCCTCCACCCCTTGCGTCAGGAAATAACCCGTCGTCAGCAGGACCAGGGAGGCGGCCACGGCGAAAAGCAGGCTGATCCGGGCTGTCAGCGACAGTGTCAGCGACAGGGTTTTCATGGGGCCGCATCTTGCGGAAAGGTTTCCAGCACGTAGCCCATCCCCCGCACCGTGTGGATGAGCTTGGTTTCAAACCCCTCGTCGATCTTGAGCCGCAGCCGGCGCACTGCCACATCGATGACGTTGGTGTCGGAGTCGAAATTCATGTCCCAGACCTGCGAGGCGATCAGGCTGCGCGGCAGCACTTCGCCCTTGCGGCGCAGAAACAGTTCCAGCAGGGCGAACTCCTTGGCGGTGAGGTCGATCTTGCGTCCCGCCCGCATGGCGCGGCGGCGCAGCAGGTCAAGTTCCAGATCGGCCGCCTTGAGGACAGCGGATTCGAGTCCCGCATGGCCACGGCGAACCAGGGAACGCACCCGCGCCAGCAGCTCGGCAAAAGCAAAGGGTTTCACCAGGTAATCGTCGGCCCCCAGTTCCAGTCCCTTGACCCGGTCCTCGACCTGGTCGCGCGCGGTCAGAAACAGCACCGGCATGTCGATGCCGGCCCGACGCACGCCTTCGAGCACCTGCCAGCCATTGATACCGGGCAGCATCACATCCAGGATCATCAGGTCGTAGTGTCCCGCTTTGGCGAGTTCCAGTCCGTCCCAACCCTCGCGCGCCAGATCTGTGACGAACCCGGCCTCGGTCAGACCCTGCTTCAGGTAATCGCCCGTCTTGGGCTCGTCTTCGACGATCAGGATTTTCATGGTCTGTGGTTTTGGGTGAATGATCAGACTGGATGCAAGCATCCTGCCACAGCTCGCCGCCGATGGCGGTGCGCATGACAGATTTGTAATCACCTTGTCAGATTGGTGTTGGGCGTGCGCCTGCAGGATGCGCTAAACGACTTAACCTGACATTCGAGAACATCATGCGTCGCGCACTGTTGATTTTTGCCGGCTTGCTGCTCGTGCAACCTGCTTGTGCCGTGAGCCTGCGCGCGGCGCTGGATCAAGCCTGGGGAACCAGCCCCCAAGCACAAACCCTGGAGGCGAAGCGCGCGGAAAGCGAGGCCCAGACCGTCGCCGCGAACAGCTTGCTGCCCGGCGCACCCGCCGTAATTTTGAGTCATCGTGGCGACCAGTTGACCAACAATGCGGGCCTGACCGAGTGGGAAGCCGGTATCGCTTTGCCCATCTGGCTGCCCGGACAGCGCGATGCGCGGCAGAGTCAGGCGCTAGTCGGCAAAAGTGGCCTGGAAGCCAGTATTCGTGCGCTGCGCCTGAAACTGGTCGGAGAACTGCGCGAGGCGATCTGGCAAGTGCACCAGACTCAGGCTCAAATCCAACTTGACGAGGCGCGCGTACAAACTGCAAAAAAACTGGCAGAAGATGTCGCCAAGCGGGTTCGGGCAGGGGAATTGGCCAAGACCGATTTGAATCTGGCACAGAATGAATGGCGCACCGCTCAGGCAGCGGTTTTGCTAAGCCGTACCCAGCGACTCCATGCGCAGCAAGCCTATTCCACCCTCACCGGCATGACAGTCTTGCCTGACGGCATTTCTGAAAGCGCGCAGCCGAAGCCCCTGCCGGACGACCATCCGTTGCTGGAAGCGGCGCGCAAAGCGATCGAAACGGCGCAGGCGCAAGTGCGCTTGGCAAGCGAATCGCGCCGCGACAATCCCGAACTTGGACTCGGCATGCGCCGGGAGCGTAGCAGCCTGAACGACCCGTACGCCGACTCCGTAATAATCGCCCTGCGCCTGCCTTTGTCCACGGATGCGCGCAACCTGCCGCTCATCAGCGCCGCCCAAACAGGTCTTGCCAGCGCGCAAAGCGAATACAAGCGCACCCGGCTCACGCTGGAATCCCAGCTCCAGCAGGCGGAGCAAGCCCTGCAAGCCGCCGATCAACTGCTGGCGCTGGCGCAGCAGCAGCGTACCGCAGCGCAGGAAAACCTCGGGCTGATCCAGAAATCCTTCGATCTCGGCGAAACCGATCTGTTCACTTTGCTGCGCGCCCGAGCGTCCGCGTTTGAAGCCGGCCAGGCTTGCATGCAACAAGAAATCGCGCTGGCGCTGGCACGCGCCCGACTCAATCAAGCTCAGGGAATACTGCCGTGACGACACTCAAAAAAATGGCGCTTCATTTGCCCTGGATACTGGTTTTGCTGATGCCACGCTGCGTTTTGGCCCACGGTGGCGAAGACCATGGCGACGAGGCGCGCGCGCCAGTCAGCCTGTCCGCGTCCGGGCCGCAACTCGAATTGAAGTCGCCCGAGGTGGAACTGCTGGGCATGGTCCGGGACGGCAGGCTTACCGTCTATGCCGACCGCTACGCCACTAACGAACCCATCCTCAACGCGAAAATCGAGCTGGAAAGCACCAGCGGCAGCGGGCACAAGCTTCAGCTGCGGCCGGCGCAAGACGGCAGTTACACGGCCGCGGCGGACTGGCTGCAGCAGCCCGGCACCTATGAAGTCGTGGTGAGCGTGGAAGCTGCCGGTGTCGAAGATTTGCTGATCGGCAGTTTGCAAATCCCCAGCCCGAAGCCTGGCGAAATCCGTGGCCGTGCCTGGCTTGACTACGGGAAATGGGCGGCGGGCGGCATGACAGGGCTCGTCGCGCTGCTGGTGCTGTTCAAATTCATTCGCCGCCGCAAGGGCGCGGCGGCAAGCCTGGCCTTGCCCATGTTGACGGCTGTGCTGCTCGGCGGGCACAGCCATCCCGGCTTTGCCCACGGCGATGAGGATCACGGCGACCCGCCAAAAGCCGCACCCGCTGCTACTACGGCGAACCTCATGCCGGCCGCCGCGCAGCGTGCGCCTGTGCGTTTGCCAGACGGCAGCGTGGTCATGCCCAAGCCTGCGCAGCGGCTGCTCGGCATCCGCACCGTGCTGGGCGAGCCGCGCGACATCGCCCAGACCGTGACGCTCAACGGCCAGATCAGCGCCGACCCGAATTTCAGCGGGCGCGTGCAGTCCAGCCAGGCCGGGCGCATCGCCGCGCCAGCCGGCGGCTTTCCCGCTTTGGGGATGAAAGTGGCCAAAGGGCAAATCCTGGCCTGGATCGAACCGGCCGCCAGCAGCATCGACACGGGCAACCAGCAGGCGCAACTGGCCGAGTTGAGCAGCCGCCTCGGCCTCGCTGAAAAACGCGCGCAGCGGCTGGAACAACTGACGGGCAGCCTGCCGCAAAAAGAGATCGACGCGGCGCGGGCCGAAGCGGTCAGCCTCAAGGCGCGCAAGGCGGCGGTGGCGGCCAGCCTGTTCCAGCGCGAAGCCCTGCGCGCGCCGGTTTCCGGCGTGGTGAGCCAGTCCAGCGTGGTCGCGGGGCAGGTGGTGGATGCCCGGGAAATCCTGTTTGAAGTCATCGATCCCTCCCGGCTGCGGGTGGAGGCCGTCGCCTACGACACGGCGCTGTCCGGGCAGGTGGCGGGCGCTTCCGGCCTGACCGCCGGCAACCAGCCGTTGCGGCTGACATTCATCGGCCAGAGTTACCAGCTGCGCGAACAGGCCTTGCCGATGCAGTTCGGCATTCAGGCGCCTGCGCCCGCATTGAGCGTGGGCCAGCCGGTGCAGGTGTTCGTGCAAACCCGGCAGACCCTCCGTGGCATTGCCGTGCCGCAAGGCAGCGTCACGAAAAACAGCAGCGGGGAAACCATGGTGTGGGTGCATGCCACGGCCGAACGCTTCGTGCCGAAAAAAGTGAACGTGCAGCCGCTGGACGCCGATACGGTCGCGGTGCTGGAAGGGCTGCATGACGGCGACCGGGTGGTGACGAAGGGCGCGGCACTGCTTGGCCAGATACGCTAAGACGCCATGTTCAACGCCATCATTCAATCCAGCCTGAGCCAGCGCCTGTTTGTCGTCGCCGCATCGCTCCTGCTGCTGGTGTACGGCCTGCTCAGCCTGAACCAGTTGCCGGTGGACGTATTCCCCGACCTCAACAAACCCACCGTGACGCTGATGACGGAGGCCGCCGGCATGGCGCCCGAAGAAGTGGAGCAGCTCATCAGTTTCCCCATCGAGACGGCGATGAACGGGCTGCCGGGGGTGACCCGGGTACGTTCGGTTTCCGGCATCGGCCTGTCCGTCGTGTACGTGGAGTTCGACTGGGGCACCGACATTTACCGCAACCGCCAGCAGATCGCCGAGCGCCTGTCCCTGGTCAAGGAACAGATACCCGCCGGCATCACGCCGCAGATGGGGCCGATCAGCTCCATCATGGGCGAGATCATGCTGATCGCGATGACCGCCGACCCCGCCAAGACGAATCCGATGCAGGCGCGCGAACTCGCGGACTGGGTGGTGCGCCCGCGCCTGCTGACAATCGCCGGCGTGTCGCAGGTGATCCCCATCGGCGGCGAAGTGAAGCAATACCGGGTCACGCCCGATTCAGCCAACATGGGCAGGCTGGGTATCACGCTGGAGCAGATGGAAGCCACGCTCCAAGGCTTCGCAACCAACACCAGCGGCGGCTTCCTGGAATCGCAGGCGCAGGAATACCTGATCCGCAATATCGGGCGCACCACCAGGCTGGAAGACTTGCAGGATCTGGTGGTGAGCTATCGCGACGCTCAGCCCATCCTGCTCAGGCAAGTCGCCCGGGTGGAATTCGCCGCCCGCCTGAAGCGCGGCGACGCCAGCTTCATGGGCAAGCCCGCGGTGATCCTGTCGGTGCAGAAGCAGCCCGGCGCGGACACGGTCAAGCTCACACGCGAAATCGAGGCGGCGCTCGCCGAGCTGAACCGGAGCATGCCCGCCGGCATCGCAACGAAAGACATCCTGTTCAAGCAGGCCCACTTCATCGAAAGCGCGGTGGGCAACGTGGAAGAGGCGCTGCGCGACGGCGCCATCATGGTGGCGGTGGTGCTGTTCCTGTTCCTGCTCAATTTCCGCACCACCTTCATTTCGCTCACCGCGATTCCCGTCTCCATCCTGATCACGGTGCTGGTGTTCAAATACTTCGGGCTGTCGATCAACACCATGACGCTGGGGGGGCTGGCCATTGCCATCGGCGAGCTGGTCGACGATGCCGTGGTGGGGGTGGAAAACGTGTTCCGGCGGCTCAAGCAGAACCGCGCGGAAGGAGAGAAGACGCCGGTGCTGCAAGTGATCGCCGCCGCCACACTGGAAGTGCGCTCTGCCATCGTCTATGCCACGCTCATCATCGTGCTGGTATTCGTTCCGCTGTTCGTGCTGTCCGGCATCGAGGGCAAGCTGTTCGCGCCGCTGGGCGTCGCGTACATCGTCTCCATCCTCGCCAGCATGCTGGTGTCGGTCACGCTGACGCCGGTGCTGTGCTATTACCTGCTGCCGAAAATGAAGCGGCTGGAACACGGCGACAGCCCGGTCGTCAAAAAGATCAAGCAATGGGATACGCGCCTGCTGCAATGGTCGTTCAACCACAGCAGGCTGGTGCTCGGCGCGGGGCTGCTTGCGGTAGCGCTCGCAGCGGCCGCGGTGCCGTTCTTCGCCCGCTCTTTCCTGCCCGCGTTCAACGAAGGCACGCTCACCATCACGGCCATGATGAATCCGGGCACCTCGCTGTCGGAAGCCAACCGCATCGGCACCCTGGCGGAACAACTGATTCTGCAAGTGCCGGAAGTGACCCAGGTGGGGCGGCGTACCGGCCGCGCCGAGCTGGATGAACATGCGGAAGGCGTGCATTACAGTGAGATCGACGCCGACCTCAAACCATCCGCCCGCTCGCGCGAGGCCGTTTTGCATGACATCCGCGACCGCCTCGCGCCGCTGCCCGCCTCGGTCAACATCGGCCAGCCCATCTCGCACCGGCTCGACCACATGCTGTCCGGGGTGCGCGCGCAGATCGTGCTGAAGATCTTTGGCGACGATGTGGACACGCTGCGCGGGCTGGCGGCGCAGCTGCAAACCCGGCTTGCCAGCATCCCGGGTCTGGTCGATCTGCAACTGGAAAAACAGGTGCGCATTCCGCAACTGCAAGTCCGCGTCGATTACGCCAAGGCCCGGCAATACGGCGTCACTCCGGCGGCGATCAACAGCGCGCTGGAAACGCTATCCAACGGCGCCACCGCCGCGCAGGTGATCGAGGGCAACCGCCGCTTCGACGTGGTGATCCGCCTCGCCGACGCCGACCGCAGCGCGCAGGGTCTGAGCAACCTCCTGGTTGAAACGCCCAGCGGACGCATTCCGCTGCGCCTGATCGCGGACATCGAGGACAGCGACGGCCCCAACCAGATCCTGCGCGAAAACAGCCGCCGCCGCATGGTGCTGATGGGCAACAGCGACGGCACCGACATGGCGCAGATCGTCCGCGACATCCGCGCCGAGCTTGCCCGCTACCCGCTGCCGGAAGGCTATTTCACCCAGCTGGAAGGCCAGTTCCAGGCGCAGGAAGAAGCCAGCCGGCTGATTACGGGGCTGTCGCTGGTGTCGCTGGCGCTGATTTTCATGGTCTTGTACAGCCGCTACCAATCCGCCGCGCTGTCGCTGATGATCATGGGCAATATTCCGCTGGCGCTGGTGGGCAGCGTCATCGCGCTGTGGCTATCCGGCGGCGCGCTGTCAGTGGCGAGTCTGATCGGCTTCATCACCCTGGCCGGCATCAGCACGCGCAACGGCATTCTGAAAATCAGCCACTACATCAATCTGGTGGCGCACGAGGGCGAGGTATTCGGCAAAAGCATGATCGTCCGCGGCAGCCTGGAACGCCTGACGCCGGTGCTGATGACCGCGCTGGTCGCGGCCTTCGCCCTGATTCCGCTGATGCTGTCCGGCGGCGATCCGGGCAAGGAAATCCTGCATCCGGTAGCCGTGGTGATTTTCGGCGGCCTGGTGAGTTCCACCCTGCTGGATACCTTGCTTACCCCGGTGATGTTTTATCTGTGGGGCGAGAAACCGATGCTGAAACTGCTGGCGCGGGGCGGCAAGGTGAACTTTTGAAGCGCCCGCCACACCTCTTTTACACCTTACAAGGAGCTTGAAATGAAACACCTGAAACCATCCGTCCTCGCTTTGGCTTTGCTCTTCTCGCAAGGCGCTTTGGCCCATAGCGACGAATATCTCGACACCCAAACCGCGCCGCATGGCGGTCAGTTGCGCATGGTGCAGCAGTACCATTTTGAACTGGTGGTCAAAGCCAGCGAGGTGATCGTCTATGTCACGGATCACAGCGGCAAAAAACAGGGCACCCAGGGCGCAACGGGAACCGCCACCCTGCTATCCGGCACGGGCAAAGCCAGTGTAAAGCTCACGCCCGCGGGTGATAACCAGATGAAAGCCACGGGCCAGTTCAAGCTTGCGCCAGACATGAAAGTCGTGGTTTCCATCACGCTGGCGGGCCAGCCGGCGCTACAGGCAAGATTCACCCCCATGCAGAAGGCATCCGCGACTCCTGATGCCCACGCCATGAGCCATTAGTCTGGAAACGGCCGCAGGATTTGCCGCCGATTTTCTTCAAGTCCAACCGGCTGCCAGATGACGCCATTGTCATTTTGCTGTCAGTTTGTTGTGGGGAGATGCACCCATACTGGGATTTCAGTTGGGCGGGCTGACACCTCCTTGGGGAACCTCGATATGCCTGCTATGACTATGACTCCGGGCAAGAGAAATCGCGTTCTCCACAGTGGCCACGCCCAGAAGTCGTCAAACCGTAATCCCCAGTTTTTCCACGCAAAGGAGTTGACCATGAAACGCCACACACTATTTGCCGCCCTGCTGCTTTCCACCCTGGCCATGCAGCCCGTTCTCGCGGTTGACGCGCACCACCCCGATCAGAAAGCCGGCGCTGCAGCGCCTGCCGCCGAGCAGACGATCCAGAAGATGCAGGCCAATACCAAACGCATGCAAAGCCAGTTGGAGCAGATGGCCAAATCCAAAGACCCGAATCAACGTCAGAAACTGATGCAGGAATATATGCAGACCACACGGGAAAACATGATGGCAGGAAGAAGCATGATGGGCGACATGATGGGCTGTCCGATGATGGAGGACGGCATGATGGGCGGTGGCATGGGCATGATGGGGGGCAAAGGCGGCATGGCCGGGCAGGACAACATGATGATGGAAAAACGCATGGACATGATGGAGAAACGCATGGACATGATGCAGATGAATGCGGGCACGCCCCAGAGCAGCCCGCCAGCCAAATAAGCGCAGTCCGGCGCGTCGGACAAGGGGGTGGGACATGGTCGGTTTTGAACATTACGGCATGGGGTGGGGCATGGGATGGGCGATGATCCTGGTCTGGCTTATTCCCGTCCTGCTGATCGCCCTGGTGGTCAGTTACGTCATCCGCGACCGGAACTGGAGATCCGGACGCACCGCGCTGGACATCCTGGAAGAACGCTATGCCCGCGGTGAAATCGACCGGGATGAGTTCATGAAACGGCGTGCCGATCTGGCGGAGTAAGGCCGTGACCATTTGGCCAAAGCAGTACTGACAATGTCGCGTACGGAGGCCACATCATGCAGACCGTGACCATCGAAGTGACAGGCTTGTTGTCGGTGCTGAGCGCACGCGGCATCGAGAAGCAGCTCTTGAGGCTGCCGGGCATACACACGGCCGAAGTGAATTATGTCGCCGGCAGCGCCACGGTTGCCTACGACGAAACCGCCACTGATTTCCAGGCTATCGAGGCTGGCGTACGCGAGTGCGGTTACCACTGCGCCGGCGCGCAATTGCCCAGACACCTCTGCGCCCCCGAAGACCGGCGTGCGGCGGGCCGTATGCATGAAGCGCATGCCGCGACGGCGGACGCGATGGCGCATGAGATGGGGCACGGCGCCGACATTGACATGCAGGCGATGGTGCGCGACATGCGCAACCGATTTTTCATTGCGACTGCGTTTACCGTGCCGGTCTTCATCTACTCGCCCATGGGCGGCATGTTCACCCCGCCGGCGCCGCCGTTCGACCTGTCCCTCAATGTCTGGCTGTTCCTGCTCGCCAGCGTCGCGGTGCTCTATCCGGTCTGGCCTTTCGTGGTCGCCGCCTGGCGTGCGCTCAAAAACGGCGTGCTCAACATGGCGGTGCTGGTGGTGATGTCGGTCGGCACGGGTTATCTGTTCAGCGTGGGGGCGACCTTTTTCTTCGCGGGGGTGCAGTTCTACGAGGCGGTAGCGGTGCTGCTGGTGTTTATTCTGCTCGGCCACTGGCTGGAGATGCGTGCCCGCGCTGGTGCCTCGGCGGCAATCCGCACGCTGCTCGATCTTGCCCCGCCGATGGCCATGGTGATTCGTGATGGGCACGAAACGCAATTGCCCACCGCCGAGGTGATGGCGGGGGATCTGCTCATGATTCGCCCCGGCAGCAAGATTCCGGTAGACGGCGAAGTGACGGAAGGCGCGTCGCAAGTGGATGAATCCATGCTCACCGGCGAATCCATGCCGGTCGGCAAGAAGCCCGGCGACACGGTGATTGGCGCCACCATCAACAAGAGCGGCAGCTTCGTCTATCGCGCCACCAAGGTCGGCGCCGACACTGCGCTGGCGCAGATCGTCAAGCTGGTGCAGGAAGCGCAGAACTCGAAGGCGCCGGCGCAGCTGCTGGCCGACCGCGCCTCGCAGTGGCTGGTGCTGATCGCGCTGGTGATCGGCTTGGCCACCTTCGCAGTGTGGTTCGGGTGGATCGGCCAGCCACTGTTGTTTGCGCTCACCCTGACGATTACCGTATTCGTCATCGCCTGCCCGGACGCCTTGGGGCTTGCCACACCGATGGCGGTAATGGTCGGCACCGGCCTCGGTGCGATGAACGGCATCCTGTTCAAGAACGCCGCCGCACTCGAAGAGGCGACCCGGCTCGACATCGTCATCTTCGACAAGACCGGCACCCTCACCCTGGGCCAGCCCGACGTGGTGGAAATAGTCGCTGCGCCGGGTACCAGCGAAGACGCGGTGCTCGCGCTCGCCGCCGCCGTAGAGCAAGGCTCCGAGCACCCCCTGGCGCAGGCAGTTCTCAAGCGCGCCGGAAGCCTGGCGACGCAGCCGGTAAGCGGCTTTACCAACATCGACGGCATGGGCGCCAGGGGAGAAGTCGATGGGCGCGCAGTGCTGCTGGGCAATCGCAAGTTGATGCAGGCCGAGAAAGTCGGCATGAACGGACTCGAAGCCAGGGCCGAGGCGATGCAGGGAAGCGGACGGACGGTGGTGCACGTCGCGTACGGCGGCGAACTGGTCGGCCTCATTGCCATTGCCGATGCGGCGCGACCGACTTCAGCGGCGACGGTGCGCAAACTGCGCGAGCAAGGCGTGCAGGTGGCAATGCTCACCGGAGACAATCAGGCGACGGCCGAACGCATTGCCGCCGGACTGGGCATCGATCTCGTGCTTGCCGATGTGCTGCCCGGGCAAAAGGCCGACAAGGTGAAGGCATTGCAGGCACAGGGCAAGAAAGTCGGCATGGTCGGCGACGGCATCAACGACGCGCCGGCGCTGACGCAAGCCGATGTGGGCTTTGCCATCGGTGCGGGCACCGACGTTGCCATGGAAAGCGCCGACGTGGTGCTGATGAAGAGCGATCCGCTCGACGTGGTCGGGGCGATTGCCCTGTCGCGCGCCACGCTGCGCAAGATGCACCAGAATCTGGGGTGGGCTGTGGCCTACAACGTGGTCGCCTTTCCGCTCGCCGCCGGGGTGTTCTATCCTTTCGTTATCAGCCCCGAGGTTGCCGCGCTCGCGATGTCCGGCAGCTCGGCGCTGGTAGCCGTCAATGCGCTGCTGCTCAAACGCACCCGTCTCGAAGGCATTAGTGCGCACGACCCTGCGGCAATGCGTGCCATTGGTGGAAAAGCCGGCACGACATAAGCTGTTTTTTTATTTTGGGTTGCTACCCGCCGCTGAACAGGCGCATCGATCGATAGCCATTCATCACGTCCTGACCAGCCCATCTTCAACCCAACGTCCGTATCAGAGAAAGAGGACCTTGCATTGCAACAGCCTCATTTTTCGTTTCGCGTCGATTGAAATGTTCAGTGCAACCCCCAACCCCGAAGTCTTCCTATGGATGCGGTTCCTCATGCCTTGCCGACTCCCAGGCATGGATCGCCTGTTTCCGGGTTTCCCCCCAGTGGTAGCCACCCAATTTGCCGCTTTGCTGGATGACCCGGTGGCAGGGGATCAGGATCGCGACAGGGTTTGCGCCTACAGCCTGCCCCACGGCTCTGGCAGAACCTGGATGGCCGATTGCGGTGGCTATCTGGGTATAGCTCGCCACTTTTGCCGGCGGGATCTGCAGCAATGCTTTCCACACGCTGATCTGAAAGTTCGTTCCGGAAACATGCAGAGACAAGGGGCGGTCCCGTTTCTTTTCTTCGCCGAACATGGCCTGGATAACCGCAAGCGTTCGTTGACGGTTTTCCTGCACCGTCGCACGTGGCCATGCTTTCTGTAAATCATGCAGGTGGCCATCGGACTCCGCGTGCGCCAAAAACGCAAAACGACAGATGCCTCTGGGCGTGATGGCAATGAAAGCCTTGCCAAAGGGGGTGTCGTGTACGGCATATTCAAGCGCCAAACCCGCGCCCCCCATCTTGTATTCGCCGGGGGTAACCGCTTCCAGATGGACGAAATGGTCATACAACCGCGAACCGCTGCTTAAACCCAGGGTGTCCGACACTTCAAGCAGTGGCTTCGATTCGCTCAGCAATTGCTTGGCGCGCTCCAGCGTGAGCACTTGCAAGAATCGTTTGGGGGTTACGCCCGCCCAGCGGCTGAACAGTCGCTGGAAGTGGAAAGGGCTCAGGTGTAAGTGCTGCGCGATTTCTTGCAGGGAGGGTTGACTGTCTACCCGATTGACGATGAAAGAAATGGCTTCAGCTATGCGGTCATAGTCGGACATCTGCATTTTCCATGGCATGTTGACGGGAGCCTGTTCAGGTTCGATTGATGGAAACCCCGCCGTCCGCCAGCAGCGCCGAGCCGGTGGTGAAACTCGATGCATCGGATGCGAGGTAGAGGGCCGATTTTGCGATCTCTTCCGGCAACGCCATACGCTTCAGGGCGTGAAGTCCCCGGACGAAGGCTAATGTGTCTGGGGTATTGGCGAAAGTCCGGCCCATTGGGGTATCCGTGCCGCCCGGCAGGAGGGCGTTCACCCGGATTCCCTTGGGGCCAAACTCGGCAGCGAGCGCCTGCGTAAGGCCGATGAGCCCGGCCTTGCTCGCGGCATAGGCTGCCATGCCTGGCAGGCCTACGGTGTAACCGACGAATGTCGACGTGAAGATCAGGGATCCGCCGTTCCGCTCAAGCATCGCGGGAAGCTGATACTTCGCGCCGAGGAAGGCGCTCGTCAGGTTTGTCCTGATCGTGTCCTCCCACCCCGAGAGCGACACATCGGGCGTGGCGTTCATCTCGCCGGTCGTGCCCGCATTATTGAATGCCACATCGAGGCCGCCGAAACGCCCTATGGCCAGTTCGACCAAGGCCTTTGCAAAGGCCTCGTCCTTGACGTCGCCGGCAAGCGCGACGGCATGGCCGCCCGCCTGGGTGATTGCCTCAACGAGGGCATCAAGTTCCGCTTGGCGTCGCGCGGCGACGACAAGCCTGGCTCCCTCTCGGGCGAATAGTTTTGCTGTTGCATAACCGATCCCGGAACTTGCGCCAGTGATAAGGGCGACCTTGTTGGATAGTGCAGACATTTTGCGTCACCTTTCATCGTTTGATTTTCAGACTGGCAGGCCAGTACGGAAGCAATATGAAGGTTTGAACACGTATCTGCGACCCGTATCTTGCTCTGTTTGAACCCTTGGCCTGGACTGCCCCGTGTGGTTGGCATTCCGGGCCCAAGGTCCATACGATCAATTCAATGCCCGGATCGACTGCATCGGCGGCACGCGGGTAATGTGCCGCGTGGTGAGCCAGCCACTGGTGCCTACCAGTAGCGCGCCGGCCGCCGGCAGCGCAAGCCACAGCCAGGGGTGCAGGCGCACCGGCAGTTCGAACAGGCGATGGGCGATCAGCGCCATGGCGATTTCGGCGCAGGCGCTGGCGAGCAAGCCGGCCAGCAGGCCGAGAGCGATGAACTCGCTCCACAGACTTTTGGCCAGATAGGCGCGTTGCGCGCCCAGGGTGCGCAGCAATACGGCTTCCTGCTGGCGCGCGTCGAGACTGGCGAGCAGGGTGGCGACGACGACGGCCATGCCGGCAGCGAGCAAAAATCCCAGCAGCAGTTGAATCGCGCCGATGACCTGCGCGAACACGGCCTCGATGTTGGCAATGACTTTATCCAGCGCGAGCACGGTGATGCCGGGAAACGCCTTGACGAAGCCGGGCAGCACGCTGGTCTGGTTCGCCGGCACGTGAACGCTGGCGATGGAACTGGCGGGCAGGGCGTCGAGCTGGCCGGGGGCGAAGATGACGAAGAAGTTGGGTTGCATCGAGTCCCACTTCACGCTGCGGATGCTGCCGATGCGCGCGCTGAGCATCTGGTCGCCGACCTGGAAGCCGAGGGTGTCGCCGATGGCCAGATTGAGCTGTTCGGCCATGCCGGATTCGACCGAGATGGCGGCGCCGCGCTGGTTGCCATGCCACTCCCCGGCGAGCACGGCATTGTTGGCGGGCAGGCTGGCGGTCCAGGTGAGGTTGAGTTCGCGCCGCAGCGAGGCGTTGTTGCGTGACTCGGGTGGCAGGGTGGTGGCGATGGGGGAGCCGTTTTTGCTGACCAGGCGGCCGCGCACCATGGGATACAGCGCCGATGCCTGCAGCTGGTGCTGCTGCAGGAATGCGGCGACGTCGGCCTGCTGCTGCGGCGCGATATTCACCAGAAAGTAATTCGGCGCATCGGGCGGCAACTGGGCGCGCCAGCTGTCGATGAGGTCGCTGCGCACCAGTGCCAGCAGGGCGATCAGAAACAGCGCGAGGGTGAAGGCACCGAGCTGCACGGTGCTGTCGAAGCGGTGGCGCAGCAGTTGCGCCAGGCCGAAACGCAGCGGGCCGTGACTCAGTTTTTGCACGGCCTGTCCGCCCAGCAGCGCCAGCCGGGCGAGCAGGATCAGCACGCCGGTCAGCCCCGCCAGCGCGCCGACGAAGACCGCCACCAGTTTGGCGTCGCCGGCGACCCAGGTGACCAGCGCCAGCAGTGCCGTGGCGCTGGCCCCGACACTGATCCAGGCGGCCAGCGGCAGCGGCGGCAGCTCACGGCGCAACACCCGCAGCGGCGACACGCGGATCAGGCGCATCAGCGCGGGCAGGCTGGCGCCCGCCAGCGCCAGCAGGCCGCTGACCAGGGCCACGCCGATGGGCGTGATGCCAAGCGCAGGCAGGCGGGTGGCGGCGTCGGGCAGGACCATCAGCGCCAGCACCTGTTGCATCGCCGCGCCGATCGCCACGCCGAGCAGACTGCCGAGCAGCCCCAGCGTCAGCAACTGGACGGAATAGAGCGTGCGCAGTTGTGCCGTGGTGGCGCCCATGCAGCGCAGCAGCGCGGCCTGGTCGTAATGACGCAGCGCGTGCCGATGCGCCGCGATGGCGATGGCCGCTACCGACAGCAGCAGGCTGATCAGCGCGGTGAGCTGGATGTAGCGGTCGGCGTTGGCGAATGCGCCGCGCACGGTTTCCACGCCCTCGCGCGAGCCGATGAGGCGCTGGGTGCGGTCGAGCGTGGGCTTGAGCGCGGCGCTGAACGCGGCCAGCGGCCTGGCTTCGCCGGCGAACTGATAGAGATAGCTGACGCGGCTGCCGGGCTGCAACACGCGGGTGGCGGCCATTTCGTCGGCACGCAGGAACACGCGCGGCGCAAGCCCGAACACGCCGCCGAGTTGGCCGGGTTCTTCGGCCACCACGCCCGCGATGCTGAAGCGCGTTTCGCCGATCTGCACGCGGTCGCCGACCTGCGCATTCAGCAGCGGCAGCAACGAGGCGTCGACATAAATGGAACCGGGCGGTGGCTGGGCCGGGCGCACCGTGCCGGGCTCGAACGGCCGTGCGGCGATGCGCACGCTGCCGCGCAAGGGATAGGCCGCGTCGACTGCGCGCAGGGTGGCAAGCTGGAAGGCGTCATCCTTGGCGACCATGCTGGTGAATTCGATGGCGCTGCTGGTGGCGAGCGTGTGTTGCGGCCAGCCCGCAATCGGTCGTGGACTGCTCACCAGCAGGTCGGCGCCGAGAAACCCTGCGCCCTGTTCGCTCATCGCGCGCTTCAGGCGGTCGCCGAGAAAGCCTGTGGTGGCGACGCTGCCGACGCCGATGATGAGCGCCAGCAGCAGCACGCGCCATTCGCCGCTGGCACGTTCGCGGCGCAATAACCAGAGGCCGAGCCGGGCGAAGTTCATGCCGCGGCAGCCTTGTTGACGTGACCGGCGACCAGATGAATCCGCCGCTGGCAGCGCGCCGCCAGCGCTTCGTCGTGGGTGACCAGAATGAGCGTGGTGTGGGCGGAGGCGTTGAGTTCGAACAGCAGGTCGATGATGCGCGCGCCGGTCTCTGCGTCGAGGTTGCCGGTGGGTTCGTCGGCAAACACGATTTCCGGATCAGTGGCGAAAGCGCGTGCCAGTGCGATGCGCTGCTGCTCGCCGCCGGAGAGTTGGCGCGGCGTGTGGCCGGACCGTGCAACGAGGCCGACGCGCTCGAGCCAGTGGCTGGCGCGTTCGCGGGCGTCAGCGCGGCCCGCCAGTTCCAGCGGCAGCAGGATGTTTTCCAGCGCGGTCAGTGCGGGCAGTAATTGAAACGACTGGAACACGAAGCCGATACGCCCGGCGCGCAGGCGGGCGCGGGCATCTTCATCGAGCGCGTTGAGGTTCTGCCCGAGCAGAGACAGCTCGCCGCTGCTCGGCTGGTCGAGTCCCGCCAGCAGCCCGAGCAGCGTCGATTTGCCGGAACCGGAGGCGCCGGTGATGGCCAATGTTTCACCTGCTTTGACGGCAAGCTCGACATCGCTGAGGATGAGGAGCGGTCCGTCGCTTGTGTTCACGCGCTGGGTCAAAGCGCGTGCAGCGACGACGGGGAACTGCGCAGGGTCGGAAGAGGTCATCAAGCGGGTGTCTGATTAAGGTGAATGAATGAATTATCGCGTGTGCTTGCTGCTGTTGTGGGGATTGCCTGGATGGGCGGTCGCCAGTTCGTGCTCGTTGTTGATCGTCGGCGACAGCCTGAGTTCCGGCTATGGTCTGGCACCGGGCACCAGCTGGGTGGCGAAACTCGATGCACGGCTGCAAAAATCCGCCCCGGACTGGCGCGTGGTCAACGCCAGCGTGAGTGGCGACACCACGCAAAATGGCGTGCAGCGGCTGACGCCTGCGCTGGATCGGCAGCGCCCGCAAGGCGTGCTGATCGAGCTCGGCGGCAACGACGCCCTGCGCGGCATTCCGCCGGCGGAGATCAAGCGCAATCTGCAAGCCATGATCCGCCAGGCCAAGGCGGCGGGCGCCTGGGTGGTGCTGTTCGACGTGCCCGTGCTGCCGAATTACGGCAAGCCCTATGCCGACGCGATCACCCGGGTGTACGCGCAACTGGCGCGTGAGGAAAAAGTCGCGCGTGTGCCGTGCTTTGTCTGCAGCGTGGGCGTTACGCCCGGCCTGATGCAGGCCGACGGCATCCACCCGAACGAGGCGGCGCAGACGCGGATGCTCGATGCGGTGTGGCCGCATATCCAGCCGAAGCTGCGCTGCCCGGTGAAGAAACCATGAGTGGCGTGGCCTGCCCATGCGGTTCGGGGCATGCGCTTGCAGCATGTTGCGGACGCTTTCATCGCGGCGAGCCTGCCCCGGACGCCGAAGCCCTGATGCGCTCGCGATACAGCGCCTTCGTGCTGGGACTGGAACGTTATCTGCTCGCTACCTGGCATCCCGACAGCCGACCCGCGACGCTGCAGCTGGATGTCCCGCCGCGATCGCAATGGCTGGGCCTGGCAATCAAGTCGTACACGCCGCTGGATGAACATCACGCTACGGTGGAGTTTGTGGCGCGCTACAAAATCAATGGCCGTGCGTTCAAGTTGCACGAGGTGAGTCGATTCGAACAGGTGGGCGGGCGCTGGCTGTATCTCGATGGCGACATGCTCGGATGAGGCGGCGCATTGGTTGCGAGCTTGCCCATGCGGAGCTGTTCGGCTTTGCCGACTTTTCCTTGTTCGCCCTATTGCCGGAGTCGATCCGCTTCGTCGGCGGGTTTGCCCAGGTCACGACCCTTTCGCCGGGAACGCTTGCCGAAGTGCCGGGCGCAAGCTGATCTCCCTGTTTCGTTCGTTTTTTGGAGCGGCACCCTGCGTGAATTCCCCCCTTGACGGACCCTCAACCGGGTCTATACAGCTGTATGGTCAGCGACCGCTGAAGATTGCAACATCATAAGGAGGGGTGATCATGGCGAACTTGAATACCGATCAATACCTGGAAAATAACAAGCGATATGCAAGTGGTGAGGCGGTGCATAAACCGGCTTATCCAGGCAAGCAGCCTATCCAGCCATCCCGGCATGTTGCCGTTGTGGCCTGCATGGATGCCCGGCTGGATGTCGAGGATCTTCTCGGCCTGCAGACCGGCGAAGCGCACATCATTCGCAATGCCGGCGGTGTCGTGACGGACGACGCCATTCGTTGCCTGATCATTTCCCATCACCTCCTGAACACGAATGAGATCATCCTCATTCACCACACCCGCTGCGGCATGCTCGCGTTCACGGATGACTTGCTCAAGGCCGGGCTCGAGGGTGACGCGGCGGCCGAAAAATTGCTGGGCCAGGCAACGGGTCGTGCATTCACGAAAACGGGGAAATCATCGTCATCTCCTGTGGCTTTCCATGCATTTCGCGGGCAGATTCAACCGCTGGACACGCCACGCGATGAAAAAAGCATGGAGCGACTGGAATGGGATGTGCGCAGGGGCCTGTCAACGATCATGAACCACCCCTGGATCCCCACCAGCGGTCCCGATGCAATCACGGTGCGTGGATTTATCTACGACGTAGACACCGGAAAACTCGAAGAAGTCACGTATCCAGGGCCCATGGGTTCGATCGGCTGAACGGCTGCTGTTTTGGCGCGTTTTCCTGAAAACCGAATACGGTAGTCGAGTAGATCTTGAGTGGGCCATGGGTACCATTGGGGTCGGCTTCGCATGGTTTTTTATTGCGAAGCCACCCCTTTAGTGGGTTTTCTCTGCCACCTCCAACGGAGCCTTTTAGTTGACCGAGTCACCCCCCACCCACAGCGACGGTGCGACCGTTGTCATCACCCACCGAGTCCGCAGTGACAAGCACGCCGAGTATGAGCGCTGGCTGGAGGAAATCGCACCCCTTTGCCGGGCGTCGCCGGGCCACCTGGACTGGCACATCGTGCGCCCGATTCCAGGCGCCACTGAGACCTACACCGTGATCATCCGGTTCGATACGGTAGCGCATCTCAAGAACTGGATGGAGTCGAGTGAGCGCGATCGGCTCATCGAGAAGGTTCAGCCGCTGTTTGTCGGCACCGATGACTTCTACATAAGCAGTGGCCTTGATTTTTGGTTCACTCCGGCGGGCGCCAAAGCGAAGTTGCCCGTGCGGTGGAAGCAGTTCCTGCTCACGTGGTCGGCCATTTACCCGCTGGCACTTGGCGTACCCTTTGCCGTCTCCCCGGCACTTCGGCTCGTCGGGGCGCCCGCAAGCCTGCCACTCACCACCCTTGCGATCACCGCCGTTGTGGTCTTCCTGATGGTTTATGTGGTCATGCCACGCTATACCCGCCTGGTGCAGCGGTGGCTATTTACGTAGCAGTGCGGCCACGCAGAAACGAAGCCAGCGAACCTTGATGAAAAGGTGACTTCAAAACCGCCAACGGGTGGCGCGTCTCGTTGACCTGCCTGCTAGATTTTTGCCGCCCTGAATTTGCTGGATTCAATGATTTTACAAAAGACTTGCATGAGCGCTGGATCGTGCTTCTTCCCCGATTCTTCATGCAATATGGCCATGATTTCCTGGTGCGTTCGTGCGTGATGGTATGACCTTGTCACGGCCATCGCGTCGTAGCTGTCGGCGATGGAGATAATCCGGGAGCAAACCGGAATATTCTCTCCTGAAAGTTTGTCTGGATAGCCCATGCCGTTGTAATACTCGTGGTGATGACGAATCAACACGGCAGCCAGTTGCGAGCCTTCGAGTTCCGTTGAGACCATTATTGTTTCTCCGATTTCGGAGTGCTGCTTCATTGTTTCCCACTCGGCTTCGTCAAATTGAGAAGGCTTCAACAGGATATGGTCGGGTATTCCGATCTTGCCTATGTCGTGGAACGAAGCAGCAATTTTAAGTGTATTAATCTCATTATTTGACAGACCACAATATTCCCCGATTTTCACGCAAAGACCTTGCACCCGCTCGGAATGAAGCCGTGTTGAAAGATCACGGTAACCCAGCGCAACCGACAAGGCTTTGGTGTACTTGAGCAGGGAATTGAAAATCTTGTTTTCCAGTTTCATGTGAACTCCTCGGAAAAATCTAACCGGTATTCAAGAGAACCATGAGGCTGGGTATTGATTGATATCGTGACAGCTGTCATGGCTTAACTTGATGTTTTTATCGATCTTTTGAGAGTTCTGCCGCTATATTTCGTTGTGAAAAATGAAACTGATGGCTGTTGAATTATGCACCCGTTGTGGTCGCTTCTTTCACGGTGTGAGCGGTTGAGCACACCACATCTTTACATCTTCTCGACCAGGGTTGGGTTTCTTTCAGAGCACCCTATACTCCACTACCGCAAGGAGGGCCATCAACAACCAGCCCCGGCGAAAAAACAATCCGGGGGCTGAAAGCGGGCGTGCCGAGCCAGTTCATTTACCGTTTTTTCGAACTTGAGTCCACGCATCCCTTCAAAGCAAAGGCGGCCATTTTAGAAAAGGGGCATCATGCAAAATCTAACCCGCATTGTCGTCGCCACCGACTTCTCCATGCCTGCCAATGCCGCTGTCACGCGCGCGGCCCTGCTCGCCCGACAACATGGCGCGGAACTGCACCTGCTGCATGTGTTATCCCCCCTGGCGCTGTATCCCGGTCAGGCGATCGGGCCTGCCGCAAAAGGCGACGCCAGACTCGCTGCCGCCCGCAGTCAGCTCAATGCCACAGCCGAACGGTTGCTTGAGCGTTACGACATCCATATCCACATAGCGCAGCGTGTCGGCCGCGCGCATACCCACATCGGAGAATATGCCAACGAAGTCGCCGCCGACCTGGTGGTGGCGGGCGTGCGTGGCGAGAATTCCCAGCTGAACCTGATGCTGGGTTCTACGGCCTGGCGCCTGCTGCGTGTGTGCGAATGTCCGGTGCTTGTCGTGCGCCATGTGCCCATCGGACCCTATTGTCGGGTACTGGCGGCAATCGACTTCTTCCCGCATACCCAAGCCGTCTGCGATTGGGGCAAACGGATGGCCGGTGACGAACCGGTGCATGTGCTGCACGTGCTGGCGCCGCAAGATCAGGACGAACAGGCGAATGAGGACATGCGTACCATTGCCGGAAATTTGATGAGCAATCTGCAATCAGACCTGCCCTACGCAACAGATGTCCATATTGATGTCGGTTATCCGCCCGTCCTGATTTTGCATCATGCTGCCCACTGGAATACGGATTTGATCGTGCTGGGGCGGCATGGCCTGGGTGGGCTGGAAGCGTTTTTACTGGGTAGCGTGAGCAAGGATGTGGCGCAGGCTGCAAATTGCGACGTGTTGTTGGTGTACGCAGACTGACTCACCCACGAAACGACAGCACAAATCAAGGAGGGTGAGCATGACCCATCAGGACAGTTTGCAGGCAACGATCAAGGGTAGGGTTCAGACAGGACACCCTCAAGGGTGCGTACACCCTTGACCCCTGCATACCGCATCAGGTGCGCCGCACGGGCTGCCATCAAGACAACTACGGCCATACAGTACGACCGTGCTGTCATGACGGATGCTATTTACCCAGGCAAGGCGTCCGCAAGGGCCGGAGGCATGACTCCGGTGGTGTACTCCGGTTCATAGGTGCGGTGTGTTTCGTCCTGGTCGAATGGGACGGGATCAATGACCTCGTTAGGCCGTATGCCAATGCTCACGCGAAGCTGGAGCTTGTCCATCTCCTCCATGAGGCGCGTATAGAACGCTGCTACCGACTGCGGCCGGAGCGGGAGGTCAGCGACGCCGCCGTCGCTGACTGTACCGTCAGCTGATGTTCGATGAAGTCGAAGTCAATCTGGAATGTCCGGCTGCCATGCGGGATGGGTGAGGTGGTGAGGCCTCTGGCTGTCACGTACAGCGTGACATGCCAGCCGTGATTGACTCATGGGCTTTGGACCATCCGGACCTTGTCGACAACTTGCGTCCACAAGTGCAAGGTCGCATAGGTTTCGTTCCAGGCCTCCAGCGGCAGCCGCGGCCATGTGTTCGAGCGAGAAGAGGTCTTGGTACTCATTAACCTATGGCTTACGAAAATGCCGTCGAAGTGTCACCATAGTTCATGCTTTTGGCTGATGCCACAGCGTTTCTGACTGAACACGACGAACAACACACAAGAATGAAAAAAACCAATCTGCCCGGTGCCTTAAATTCTATTTTTGGATGGCAAATACCATGTACGGCTCTGTTGATCACACGCACGACCGCGATTACATCGATGAATTCCCGCTTGATCCCGGGCTGATCTATCTCAACCACGCGGCGGTGTCGCCGTGGCCGCGCCGGACCGCCGTCGCAGTGCAGCGCTTCGCCGAAGAGAACATGAGACAGGGGGCGCAGCGTTATCCAAGCTGGCTGGAGACGGAGGCCCGTTTGCGCGAGCAGTGCCGGGGCCTGCTCAATGCCGCCGCAGCGGATGACATCGCGCTGCTGAAGAACACGTCCGAGGCGCTGTCCGTGGTCGCGCACGGACTGGCGTGGCAGGCGGGGGACAATGTGGTCATCAGCGACCAGGAGTTCCCGTCCAATCGCATCGTCTGGCAGTCACTGCAAGACCAGGGCGTCGAAACCCGCTGCGCCGACTTGACGCGCGGCGCGTCGCCGGAACAGGCCCTTGAGGCTTGCGTGGATGCGCGCACCCGCCTGTTGGCAGTCAGTTCGGTGCAATACGCAAGCGGGCTGCGACTGGATCTGGATCAGCTGGGCACCCTTTGCCGCGAACGCGGCGTGCTGTTCTGCGTCGATGCCATCCAGAGCCTCGGCGCGCTGCCTTTGGATGTCCAGACCTGCGGCGCGGATTTCGTCATGGCCGACGGGCACAAGTGGCTGCTCGGGCCGGAAGGCTGCGCGGTGTTCTACGTCAGGCCACAGCTTCGGGAGAAACTGCGACTCAGGCAGTATGGCTGGCACATGGTGGAGGATCACCTGGATTTCTCGCGCCAGGATTGGCAGGTGGCTGCCAGTGCCCGCCGCTTCGAATGCGGGAGTCCGAACATGCTGGGCATTCATGCCTTGAGTGCGAGCATTGCGCTGCTGGCCGAGGTGGGGATGGAGGAGGTGGCAACGCGCGTGCTCTCGAACAGCGCCTATTTGATAGAGGCGCTGGGCGATCTGCCCGGTATCGAGATTCTCACTCCGCAGCAGCCGGGCCGCTACGCGGGCATCGTCACCTTCCGCCATCAATGCGTTGATCCTGCCGAGTTGCACCGGCGGCTGCTCGCAAGCAATGTGATCTGCGCCCAGCGTGGTGGCGGCGTGCGCTTCTCAGCGCACTTCCATGTCACTCGGGCGCAGCTGGCGACGGCGGTCGCCGCGGTGGAGGCTGCGACGCGGAGCGGCTGACGGCCTTCATGCGTCATCTGCCAGCCTGAAACCCTGAAACTGCCAGCGCTCGTGCGGATAGAAGAAATTGCGGTAAGTGGCGCGGATATGGTCGGCCGGTGTGACGCAGGAGCCGCCGCGCAAAACCATCTGGCTGCACATGAACTTGCCGTTGTATTCGCCGAGCGCGCCTGCGACGGAGCGGAAACCCGGATAGGGCTGGTAGGGTGAGGCGGTGTGCTCCCAGACGTCGCCGTATAGTTGAAGCAGGCCGTCGCCCGGCGATGCGGTCACGGGCTGCAGATAGCCGCTGTCGCGCAGGTTGCCGGTCACAGCGAGCCCTTGCGCGGCGGTCTCCCACTCCGCCTCGGTGGGCAGCCGCTTCCCCGCCCAGGCGGCGTAGGCCTCCGCCTCGTAATGGCTGACATGGCAAACGGGTTCTTCAGGGTTCAGTCGACGCGGCCCGGCGAGGGTGAACTGCCACCATTCTCCGTCGATCGATTCCCAATACATCGGGCTGGACCAGTCCAGGCGCTTCACCGTCGCCCAGCCGTCTGAAAGCCAGAATTCGGGGCGGCGATACCCAGCGTCCTCCATGAACGCCTGGTACTCGCCGTTGGTCACAGGCCGGGAGGCAAGGCGGAAGGCGTTCAGATAGGTCCGGTGGCGCGGCGTTTCGTTGTCAAAGGCAAAGCCGCCGCCCTGGTGCCCGATCTCGTGGACGCCACCGGAGAACGCCAGCCAGCGCATGGAGGGTGCTGATGTTTCCGGCGTTTCGGGCAGGTCGCTGCGATAGGCCGGTCGCAGCGGGTTTGCGCTGAAATTGCGCTTGATGTCGGTGAGCAGCAGTTCCTGATGCTGCTGTTCGTGGTTGAGGCCGATCTCCAGACGTTGCTGCACGGTCGGCCATAGGTTCTCACTGACGCTGTGCAACAGCGTCAGCATGTGTTCGTCCACATGGGCCCGGTAGCGATAGACTTCTCCGACGCTCGGGCGCGACAGAAAGCCGCGCTCCTCGCGCGGATGGTATTTTCCGATCTGCTCGTAATAGGAATTGAACAGATCCCGGTACAAGGGATGGAATTCCGGGTAGCGCGCGAAATATTCCTTCAGCAGGAAAGTCTCGAAAAACCAGCTCACGTGGGCCAGGTGCCACTTGGCCGGACTGGCTTCGGGCACTGTCTGGATCACGTAATCCTCGGGAGACAGTGGCGCACAAAATTCCTCACTGTGTTTTCGAACGCTCCGGTAGGCGTCCGCCCAAATGCTTCGCTGTTCCTCCGGGGATGCTGAAGCTGAATGGGGCAGCGCCATCGTTCCTCCTTGCATGCCTGATTCGCAGGACACTCGCACGGCTGGTTGCGTCCCGTTGATGCCACCAGGGTTTTTCAGCCTAGATGAAGTGATGGGATGGCGCAACTTCCCTGCGGGGGATGTTCCGGAGGCAGTTATGCGCTACGGAATGGACAATTGGCGATCAATCCATGCCCGTCGCATTTGGTCGGGAGTACGCAGGCGTATGCATTCGCCGAAGTTGAACTCGGCCATTCAGCGGCATTCTAGCCAATGGCCGGCGTGCGGTTGAATTCGCAGGTGCATAGCTGACTTGGGTGGCGCAGTAAGCCAACAGCGGCTCTGGCCAACAACCTGCCTGACTGCCTGGATTGTCGACCGTCGCATCCTCGGCAAAATGTGGAGGCCTTTCGATTGACTGCGTCCGTGGTACTCGCAAGACCGGTCGTTGCCTCGGCTTTCTCTCTTGAACGACCGCTTCCCTTAGTTTGGCAGACAGAACCGACTCATTGCGGGCACTCAAGGCTTGCTACTCAACAGCAGTCTTCCAATTCAAGCTGTCTGGCAACGCACTTCAAAATTACGGTATTTCAAAAGCAATTGGTGATGAATACATTACATACATCGCAAACAAACCCGTCGAGGTGCCGAAATGAACATCCTGCAAGTCAATCCCAGCGCGTCGTGAAGGCGAAGACCATATTGGGCTTTCTGGGCATGCACGATGTGCGCTTGATCTACGCAGAAGGTTTGGCCACGGGGACCGACGCGGCTGAACAGGGATTTGCCCGGGCGCAGGCGGATCTCGACGCGGCGTTCGCCTGATCCGTTCGCCTCCGCGCGGTCCGCTTCATTGCTTCGGCCCGGAGGATCGACCCTGTCCAGTTGCGAACGGACTGCTTCGAACCCCTGGCTGAAATTTGACTACCCTTCATCAACCAAAAGGAGATCAACATGACGCGACTCAGACCCTCGAACGAACGTGGCCATGCCCGCCAGGGCTGGCTTGACAGTTATCACACCTTTTCCTTCGGGCATTACTACGACCCCGAACACCTGGGCTTTTCCAACCTGCGGGTGATCAACGACGACACGGTGGTGCCCGGCGCCGGATTCGGCACCCATGGCCATCAGGACATGGAAATCATCAGCTACGTGCTGGACGGTGCGCTGGAACACAAGGACAGCATGGGCAACGGGTCAGTGATGCGCCCGGGAGACGTACAGCGCATGAGCGCGGGCACCGGGGTTCAGCACAGCGAGTACAACCACTCGAAAACTGAGCCCGTGCATTTCCTGCAGATATGGCTGGAGCCCAATCGCTTCGGCGTTGAGCCGGGGTATGAGGAAAAGCACTTTTCGCCTGAGGAAAGGCGTGGTCATCTCGTGCTCCTGGTGTCGCCGGATGGTCGGGACGGCTCGCTGAGCGCGCATCAGGACGGCTTGTTGTACGGCACTCTGCTCGAGGCCGGCGAGGCGGTCGAGCACGCGCTTTCCGCCGGGCGGCGCGCCTACGTGCACGTGGCCCGCGGGCGCGTCGCCGTCAATGGCCAGTCGATGGATACCGGAGACGGCGTCGCGTTGGACGACGTCACCCAGGTCCGTCTGGAAGGCCTGGGGCACGCCGAGGTGCTGCTGTTCGATCTGTCTTGATGCTTTACAGATGGCGCCGTTGTCGCCCTGATGATCCAGGGCGCTACCGGCGCGGATCAGCACGCCCAGGGTGTCTGGATTCGCGTCCATGCAGGGCCAGCCAGAGCGCGTGGTTGCCGTCGCAATTTTGCGGGGTGATCTGTTTGCCGGCCTCATCCCCGATGAGCGCATGGAACAGGCAAACTCCACTCATCCGACCCGCGACGCCTCATCCCCATCCACGATGCATTCAGGTCATGAGGCACGCACCTTCGCCCTGATCCAGGCCTATTACATCATCCTGGCGGTTGCTCCCTGATCCATTTTCATTCACGCTGGAGGCCATCATGAAAACACGTCTCCTACCCTTATTCGCCGGGCTGCTCGTCCTGGGCCTGTCTGCTCCGCTCAGGGCGGCGGAAGTCCAGGTCGCCGTCGCCGCCAACTTCACCGCGCCGATGCAGAAAATCGCCGCCGATTTCGAGCAAGCCACTGGCCACAAGGCGCAGCTTGCATTCGGCTCAACCGGCAAGTTCTATGCCCAGATCAGGAACGGCGCGCCGTTCGACGTGTTGCTGGCGGCGGACGACGAAACCCCGGCCAGGCTGGAAAAAGAGGGGGCCGCTGTGCCCGGCAGCCGCTTCACCTACGCGACCGGTCAGCTGGCGCTGTGGTCGGCCATGCCCGGTTATGTCGACGCCAAGGGTGCGGTGCTGAAGCAAGGCGCGTTCGCGCATCTGGCGCTAGCCAGCCCCAAGTTGGCGCCCTACGGCGCAGCGGCGGTCGAGGCCTTGAGAAAGTTGGGTCTGCTCGGCAGCGTCGAAGGCAAATTCGTGCAGGGCGAGAACATTGCGCAAACCTACCAGTTCATCAGCACCGGCAACGCCGAACTGGGCTTCGTCGCGCTGTCCCAGATTGTTGAGGGCGGCAAACTCAGAAGTGGCTCGGCCTGGATCGTGCCGGCCAACCTGCACAGCCCGATCCGACAGGATGCCGTCATGCTGGCTAAAGGCAAGGACAACCCGGCCGCCGCCGCATTGCTCACCTTCCTCAAATCCGACAAGGCGCGTGCGGTGATCCAGTCCTACGGCTACAAGCTGTAAACAGAGGAAACAGCGTGCTGGGCGAAACCGATCTTGCCGCGATTGTACTGACGCTGAAACTGGCGAGCGTCACCACGCTGTTGTTGCTATTGATTGGCACGCCCATCGCCTGGTGGCTGGCGCGCACCCGCTCGGCATGGAAAGGCGCAATCGGCGCGGTGGTGGCGCTGCCCATCGTGCTGCCGCCGACGGTGATCGGCTTTTATCTGCTGGTGGCGATGGGACCGAACGGGCCGGTCGGCCAGCTCACGCAATCCCTGGGGCTGGGCGTGCTGCCCTTCACCTTCGCCGGGCTGGTGGTGGCCTCGGTGTTCTACTCGCTGCCCTTCGTGGTGCAGCCGATCCAGAACGCTTTCGAGGCCATCGGCGAGCGCCCGCTGGAAGTGGCGGCCACGCTGCGCGCTTCGCCGCTCGACACCTTTTACAGCGTCGTGCTGCCGCTGGCGCGTCCCGGTTACCTCACCGCCACTGTGCTGGGCTTTGCCCATACGGTCGGCGAATTCGGCGTGGTGCTGATGATCGGCGGCAATATCCCGGAGAAGACCCGCGTGGTGTCGGTGCAGATCTACGATCATGTCGAGGCGCTGGAATACACCCAGGCGCACTGGCTGTCGGCGGGCATGGTGGCGTTTTCCTTCGTTGTGTTGCTGGTGCTTTACACGCTCAACCCGACCGGGCGGCGTAAATGAACGCCGTCATGCCATCCGGCATTCGCGCCCGCTTCAAGCTCGACTATCGCGGCTTCTCGCTGGATGTGGATCTGAGCCTGCCCGGCCGCGGCGTGACTGCGTTGTTCGGCCATTCCGGTTCCGGCAAGACTACGCTGCTGCGCGCGATCGCCGGGCTGGAGCAGGTGGCAGGTGGTTTTCTCGAAGTGAACGGCGTGGTCTGGCAAGACGCGGCGACCTTTCTGCCGACGCACCGACGCCCGCTGGGCTATGTATTCCAGGAAGCCAGCCTGTTTCATCACCTGAGCATTCGCCGTAACCTGGAATACGGCATGCGGCGGGTGCCGGAGGCCGCGCGCCAGGTGTCGCTCGACCAGGCGGTGGAACTGCTGGGCATTGCACCGCTGCTCGACCGCATGCCGGACAAACTTTCCGGCGGCGAGAAGCAGCGCGTCGCCATCGCCCGTGCGCTCGCCACCAGCCCGCGCATCCTGCTCATGGACGAACCGCTGGCCGCGCTCGACCTGCAACGCAAGCAGGAAATCCTGCCTTATCTGGAACGCCTGCACGACGAACTTGATATTCCCGTTCTATATGTGAGCCATGCCCCTGACGAAGTCGCGCGTCTGGCCGATCATTTAGTGGTGTTGGAACGGGGGTGCGCCCTCGCCAGCGGCCCATTGGGCGAAATCCTGGCGCGGCTCGATCTGCCGATTCGACTGGGTGAAGACGCCGGTGTCGTGCTGGAAGGGGAGATCGCCGAACTCGATGCGGAATGGCACCTGGCGCGCGTCGCCTTCGCCGGCGGCAGCCTGTGGGTGCGCGACAGTGGCGTGCCCGTGGGCCAGCACGTGCGCGTGCGTATCCTGGCGCGCGACGTTAGCATCGCCCTGGACGCCCATACCGACAGCAGCATCCTCAACATCCTCCCTGCCACCGTCGAACAACTGGCGGAGGATACCCACCCGGCGCTGGCCCTGGTGCGCCTGAATGCCGGCGGCGTCCCGCTGGTCGCGCGCATCACGCGACGCTCTGCTGCCAGGCTGCAACTGCATCCCGGGCAGACCGTGTGGGCACAAATCAAGGCGGTGGCGCTGGTTGGATAATGACGTAATAGTCCCCAGGCAAACCTTCGTGATGAACCCTTGCCTTGAGCAGGCATGCGGCCCAATTCAGCGCGTTGGGTGATCTGCAAGCGAGAGTTGCTGCTTGGTGAGTTTGCGTTTGTTTCGGAGGATAGGCCGAGCGTATAGCGGCGGGAATGCGACGGCGAACGTATCGGGTGCTGTGCGCACTGCGTTCATAAAGGGATTCTGCGATGGCTTTCGCGAGTGTGCTCCACAAGTTTGGGCAACAAACCGTGTAACAACCGCAGCTTAAACGCATGGGCAAGTGCTTGATTCTTAATATTTCAAGCACTTGCGGTTACATCAATATTCGGTGGGGTGGACGATGGGGCTCGAACCCACGACAACAGGAATCACAATCCTGGACTCTACCAACTGAGCTACGTCCACCACTGTTACTACTCAAACAAAACTTTGGCCTGCCCGACAGGAATCGAACCTGTAACCCCCAGCTTAGAAGGCTGGTGCTCTATCCGGTTGAGCTACGGGCAGAGCGTTACTATCCTCGGGCGCCATCTTTTAAATTATTGGGGTGGTCGGGGTGAGGGGATTCGAACTCCTGACATCCTGCTCCCAAAGCAGGCGCGCTACCGGGCTGCGCTACACCCCGAAATCCTGTAATGCGATCCTGCTGCATTTCGGAGAAGCGAGACTATACATGGGCAAAGTGGGTGCGGTCAATTTTAGCTTGAGTAAAGTAGTGGGTTTCCGGGAAAATCACCTATTTGCATCAGGGTGGATTGAATGAGCGCACGTATTCTTGACGGCAAGGCCATGGCTGACACCATTCTTGCCGTGGTTCACGACAAGGTGGCCGAGCGCGAGGTGCAAGGCAAACGCCCGCCAGGTCTGGCGGTGATCCTGGTGGGCGACGATGCCGCCTCGGCAGTCTATGTGCGCAACAAGAAACGCGCCTGTGAGCGGGCAGGGGTGACCAGCGTGGCACATGACTTGCCGGGCGCGACGACGCAGGAACAGGTGCTGGCGCTGATCGATGTGCTGAATGCCGACCCGGCCATCGACGGCATTCTGGTGCAGCTTCCGCTACCCGCGCATATCGACACCGAGACGGTGATCGAGCGCATCCGTCCCGACAAGGACGTCGACGGTTTTCACCCTTACAACATTGGCCGCCTGGCGGTGAAGATGCCCACCCTGCGGCCGTCCACTCCGCGCGGCATCATGACGCTGCTGCGTGCGACGAATGAGGAGTTGCGTGGCAAGAATGCGGTGATGGTTGGCGCGTCGAACATCGTCGGGCGGCCGATGAGCCTCGAGCTGCTGCTGGCGGGGTGCACCATCACGGTGTGCCACAGCGCGACACGCGATCTGGAAAGTTTTGTGCGATCCGCCGAAATTCTGGTGGTGGGAGTAGGCAAGCCGCACATGATTCCGGGCGACTGGATCCGCGAAGGCGCGATCGTGATTGACGTCGGCATCAACCGCATGCCGGACGGCAAGCTGGTCGGGGATGTCGACTTTAAATCCGCCCAGGCACGCGCCAGCTGGATCACCCCGGTGCCCGGTGGGGTGGGCCCGATGACCGTTGCGACCCTGCTGGAAAACACCCTGGAAGCAGCGTTGATGCACAACCCATAGGGGGCAGGATTCAGAGATCAGGATTCAGGGGGGGCTTTGTGCGGCTTTGCCGCGTCCATGAATCAATGAAAATGCGGTGAAGCCGCTCATTCCCTGACCCCTGACCCCTGACCTCTGACCTCTGACCTCTGACCTCTGACCTCTGACCCCTAAACGGAGTGCAGTGCTCGCAGGTAGGCTACATCGACATATGCCCGCTCCAGATCGGGGCCTGCTATGAGCTGGTTGGGTTCGCCCGGATCGCCCAGATCGGACAGCACCACTGAAGCGCCGGTGAAGTCATGGTCCAGCGTGTAGTCGTTGACCGTGATCAGTGTTTTCAGGTCTGCGCCCAGGCTCGCGCGCAGGCCGTTCTCGGAATCTTCGAAGGCCAGACAGTCGGCGGCGTTCAGCCCCATTTCTTCCAGCGCATAAAAATAGATGTCGGGTGCCGGTTTTTTGGCGGGCACGATGTCGCCTGCGGCAATGACCTCGAACCAGTTCTGGGTGCCGGCGCCGAGGCTGTGCTCCAGCAGCACGGTGACGTTTTCCGGCGTGGTGGTGGTGGCGATCGCCAGACGCAATCCGGCGGCGCGCGCTTCGATCAGCAGGCGCTTGACTCCGGGGCGGATCGGAATGCCACCGTGCGCAGCCAGCGCCGCGTAATGGCGGGTCTTGCTTTTGTGCAGCTCGGCCACTATCTCGTCGAAATTGGCAGGCTTCTGGTAATCCGGACGAAACTGCTCGACGTAGTATTTCATGCGTTCCTTGCCGCCCGTCACGGCAAGCAGCTTGCCGTAGAGGGCGACGTCCCAGTGCCAGTCGAGGCCGGCATCAGAAAAGGCCTGGTTGAAGGCGGGACGATGGCCGTCGCGCTCGGTGTCGGCAAGGGTGCCATCAACGTCGAAAATAAGGGCTTGTAGTGTCATATTGGTTGCGGTTTGAAGGCGTTTTGTTATTTAATCAGGCTGGATTTTACTGAAGGTTGCCGGAACTGCGGGGCAGCTGAAACCGTGCCAAACTCCGCATCTTCCGGGTGAAACCAAGCGAAGAATACCTGAACGCATTTAACGCCTGCATTTTGGCAGCCTGATGGGCACCGTTGCAGCAGAGCGCTAACGCATCTCCCCCCGCTAGAAAATAGGTTCGTACCATGGCTGAAACAGACGAATTCGACCGTTATTACAATGGCATGCTGTATAGCGTGATGCGCTGGGATCAGCTGACGGTGTTCTGGCAGAAACTGGACGCCGGCGCGGGATGGTATCTCTATGCGGTCGGCCAGGACGTGCCCACAGCGCCCTCTGCTGCCGACACGGTGCAAAAGTTCATGGGCGAACTGGATGGGTTGCTGCGGCGTGAACACCATGAAGACTACTGCGCGATTGTGTATGCCGATGATCTCGACGCACCCAGTTTCATCAAGATTTACGACCCCAATCATCTGGGGAGTTCGTGTGGCTCGAGTGCAACCAAATCGTCGATCGTTCCGGGCTGGTTGATGAGCAAAATGCCACCGCGTGAGTTGGAAACAGGCGGGGTGGTGACCGGTCAGCGCAAACGCTGGTGGCAGACATTCCTCGGCAGTTCGGCATAAAAAAACCGCGCCCGAGAGCGCGGTTTTTTTATGTCCCGTAAAAATTACTTCTTCGCGGGTACAGCCGGCATGGCTGCAGCGTCAGACTTGTTCACTTCGGCCTTGACGGTAGGCTTCTTGGTGCTCTGAGCTTTCTTGGGCGCAGCAGCAGGCTTTTCGACAGCGCCGGTTGCGGGTGCGGTCCTGGCTGCATCAGCAGCGATAGCGGACATGCTGAAAGCGCCAACGATCGTTGCGGCGATGAGGGAAGACATCAGTTTGTTCATTTGTTTCTCCAGTGTGCTCAAGTCAGTGGGTATGCAACCTGCGGGATGCAAGTGCATGGAGGCACTATGCGACGTAATGCTTACATGAACCTTACGAACCACTTTTTCCCCATTTTGTTTCACGATCCCTTTCAGGCAGGATTGGCGGACTGTTTGCTGCCAAACTGAAACCATGAAAATTTTGCTTGTAGAAGATGATCCGACACTCGGGGAGGCGGTCATGCTGGCAATCCGGCAGGCAGGTTTTACGGTGGATTGGGCACAGGATGGCGCGCAGGCGGAGAGCGCCCTGTCCGGGTATGGTTACGATGCGATGCTGCTGGATCTGGGGCTGCCCAAGCGTGAGGGACTGGAGGTGTTGCGTCATTTGCGCAAACGGGGCGACACCCTGCCCGTCATGATTCTGACTGCACGGGACACAGTGGAAGACCGGGTGCGTGGGCTGGATGTGGGGGCCGACGATTATTTGCTCAAGCCATTTTCACTGGAGGAATTGTTTGCGCGATTGCGCGCCTTGCTGCGGCGAGCGGGCGGCAAGGCTGATACCCAGATACACATCGGTCGTCTGGTTTTTGATAGTGTGAAACGACAGGCCTGCGTGGATGACACTCCGCTGGTGTTGTCCGCACGCGAACTGGAAGTGTTTGAGATTCTATTGAGCCATGCCGGGCGCGTTACCGCCAAGGAGGTGATTGCCGACCGCCTGACGGGGTGGGACGAGGGTGTGGGGGACAACGCCGTGGAGGTCTATATCCACCGGTTGCGGCGCAAGCTGGTGGGGTCGGGCGTGGTGGTTCGCACGCTGCGTGGTTTGGGTTATTTGCTGGAAGCCGAGCAGTGAGCGAAGAAAAGCGGACCAGTCTGCGGTGGCAGTTGATCGTTCGCATGCTCTCCATGATGTTGCCGCTGTTCGTTTTGGTGTGGGTTATCGCCCATTTTTCCAGCCAGTATTTCATCAATGCGGCGTTTGATCGCTCGCTGGTGCGGCGAACCTATGCGCTGGCGGACCGGGTCGAGGTATTGCACGGACAGGTGCGGGTTGATCTTCCGGTCGCGGCGCGTGAATTGTTGTTGTTTGACCAGGAAGACATGTTGTTTCATCGCATCATTGACTCGCGATCCAGGCTGATCGAAGGGGTGAGCAACATGCCACCGCTCCCCGGGAAACATGGCATCAAGCCAGGTCAATTGATCATCTACGACGGCATCAAGGATGGCGAGAACGTCAGGGTGGCTGCGTTTGCACTTTCACTTCGAGGCACCAGCGCGAACGGGGTGGCACTGGTCCAGGTCGGGGAAACGTTGACCCGCCGCACTGCGATGGCCGAGCACGCCACGTTGGCGATTGTGATTCCGATGTTGCTGATGACCCTGACGGCTGCGGCGGCCATCGCCTACGGCGTAGGTCGGGGACTTGTGCCCGTGAGCCGGCTGCGTGAGCGCTTGTCGGGGCGGCAAGCGTTCGATTTGAGTCCGGTTCCGCTGGCGGGCACGCCTGCCGAATTGCGGCCGTTCATGGACGAAATCAATTCGCTGCTACTGCGCTTATCCGAAGCCGTTGAAGCGCAATCGCGCTTTGTCGCGGATGCGGCGCATCAACTGCGCACCCCCATCGCGGGCATCCGTGCGCAGGCCGAAGCGGCCCTGGCGGGCGCAGGCCATGATGAGGCGCAACATGCGTTGACTCGGATTGCCCAAGCGGCCCACCTCATGGGCGATCTGGTGCAGAAGCTCCTGGTTCTGGCACGGGTTGATGCGGCGGAAAACACCCTGCATTTGGAGCGCCTGGAGGGGGGGGAGGTGGTGCGGGCCGTTGCGCGCGAATGGGTGCCCGCGGCGCTGGCAAAAGGCGTGGATATCAGCTTTGAAACGCAAGACCAGGATCTATGGGTGAGGGGGGATACCCAGCTGTTGCGCGAGATGCTGGCCAATCTGATCGACAACGCCCTGCGCTATGGCGGGACGCGAATCATTTTGTCTGTATTCCGCTCCGGGCAGGGCGTGACATGGCGGGTAGCCGACAACGGACCGGGTATTCCCGAACCGTTGCGCGCGGGCGTTTTTGCGCCGTTCCATCGCTTGTCGGACGGGGTGGAAGGCGCAGGGCTTGGCTTGACCATCGTGCAGCGCATCGCGCATTTACATGGAGCGGCGGTGAGTCTGGAGTCGGGCGAGGGGGGCGCTGGCCTGGTTGCAAGCGTGCGCTTTCCTCCGCTGGCGGCGTAGGCTACAAATGAAAACCGCGCCCAAGGGCGCGGTTTTCATGACCTGATCAAGCTGGTTTAGCCAGCGTTTTCCGGGCTCTCGCTCGCAGGCGCGACCGGTTCATCCAGCAGGGCTTTCATCGACAGACGCAGGCGGCCTTTTTCATCCGCCTCCAGAATCTTCACCTTCACGATCTGGCCTTCTTTCAGGTGGTCGCCGATGGCATTGACGCGCTCGTGGGCGATCTGCGAAATGTGCAGCAGGCCGTCGCGGCCCGGCAGCACGTTCACGATCGCGCCGAAGTCCAGCAGCTTGATGACCGGGCCTTCGTAAACCTTGCCGACTTCGACTTCGGCAGTGATTTCCTCGATGCGCTTCTTCGCCAGTTCGCCGGCTTCCATGCTGGTGCAGGCGATCTTCACGCTGCCGTCTTCCTGGATGTCGATCTGGGTACCGGTTTCCTCGGTCAATGCGCGGATAACTGCGCCGCCCTTGCCGATGACGTCGCGGATTTTTTCCGGATTGATTTTTATCGCGATGATGCGCGGCGCGTAGGCCGACATTTCATGCGCGCCGGACGACACTGACGCTTTCATGATTTCAAGAATGTGCAGGCGGCCTTCCTTGGCCTGCTTCAGCGCGGCATCCATGATTTCAGCGGTAATGCCCTGGATCTTGATGTCCATCTGCAGCGCAGTGACGCCTTTTTCAGTGCCCGCAACCTTGAAGTCCATGTCGCCGAGGTGATCTTCGTCGCCGAGGATGTCGGTCAGCACAGCGAACTTGCCGCCTTCCTTGATCAGGCCCATGGCGATACCGGCGACGTGCGCTTTCAGCGGTGCGCCCGCATCCATCAGCGACAGGCAGCCGCCGCACACCGAGGCCATCGACGACGAGCCGTTGGATTCGGTGATTTCGGAGACCACGCGCATGGTGTAGCCGAACTCTTCCTTGGACGGCAACACCGCCATCAGTGCGCGCTTGGCCAGACGGCCGTGGCCGACTTCGCGGCGCTTGGGTGCGCCCACGCGGCCGGTTTCGCCGGTGGCGTAGGGAGGCATGTTGTACTGCATCATGAAACGGTCGGAGTAGCTGCCTTCGAGCGCGTCGATGGTTTGCTCGTCACGTCCGGTGCCGAGCGTGGTGACCACCAGCGCCTGCGTTTCGCCACGGGTAAACAAAGCCGAACCGTGGGTGCGCGGCAACACGCCGGTGCGGATGGTGATCGGGCGCACGGTACGGGTGTCGCGGCCGTCGATACGCGGCTGGCCGGACAGGATGCGGTTACGCACCACGCTGGCTTCCAGACGGTGGAAGGCATCCTTCACGCTGTTGGCGGCGGTGGTGTCCATCCCGGCGGGGATGAGTTCGGCGTAGGCCTTGTTGCGGATGTCGTCGACCGCAGTGGTGCGCGCCTGTTTCTGCTTGATGCTGTATGCCTGCTGCAGGCCGTCTTCGGCCAGCGTTTTCAGGCGTTCCACCATCGCGGCATCTTCGGCAGGAGCCTGCCAGTCCCATGCATCGGCACCGGCTTCGTCGGTCAGTTCGTTGATGGCATTGATGACCGCGCGCATCTGGGTGTGGCCGAACACCACCGCACCCAGCATGATGTCTTCCGGCAATTCCATCGCTTCGGACTCGACCATCAGCACGGCGGATTCAGTACCCGCGACGACCAGGTCGAGTGCGGAGTCTTTGAGTTCGGAAAGCGTCGGGTTCAGCACGTATTCGCCGTTGATGAAACCGACGCGGGCTGCGCCCACCGGGCCGTCAAACGGCAGGCCGGACAGCGACAGCGCAGCGGAGGCGCCGATCAGCGCAGGAATGTCGGCGCTGATTTCGGGATTGGACGACATCACCGTCGCGATGATCTGCACTTCGTTGAAAAAGCCGTCCGGGAAAAGCGGGCGGATCGGGCGGTCGATCAGGCGGCAAATCAGAATTTCAGCGTCGGATGCGCGGCTTTCGCGCTTCAGGAAGCCGCCGGGAATGCGCCCCGCAGCGTAGGTTTTTTCCTGGTAATCGACGGTCAGCGGGAAGAAATCCTGGCCGGGTTTGACTTCCGTCTTGGCAACGACGGTGACCAGCACCACGGTGTCTTCAATGTTGACGATAACCGCGCCGCCAGCCTGACGAGCGATTTCGCCCGTTTCCAGGGTGACCTGATGGCGGCCATAGGTGAAGGTTTTCTTGATAGCGCTCACACGAGTTCCTTTCAAATGAAAACGCCCCGCGAGTGCGGGGCGTGAGAAATTCAGGGGGTCGAACGACCCGCCAACTGTGCCGATGCAGCATATTGCTGTGTCATCACAGTGGCTTGGCCCGGCTTACTTACGCAGGCTCAGGCGTTCGATCAGGGTCTTGTAGCCTTCGAGGTTGGTGCGCTTCAGGTAATCCAGCAGCTTGCGGCGGCGGCTCACCATTTTCAGCAGACCACGACGCGAGTGGTGATCCTTCATGTTGGCCTTGAAGTGGCCGGTCAGGTCATTGATGCGGGCCGTCAGCAGGGCAACCTGCACTTCGGGCGAGCCGGTATCGGTGGCAGCGCGTTGATAACTCTGGACGATTTCAGCTTTTTGAACGACGGTAACAGCCATGGTGTACTCCTTCTAAATCGCGTGGCCTGCGGCTGAGCGGGACACGTTCTGGGAAACCGCGCATTTTACGCGAAAAAGGGGATCTGACTCAAGCGCGTGATCGCGTGTGGACTGGCAGGCGGGCAGGGCAAGGCGAATACGGGCAGGCGGGTACATCGCTGGCTGATCTAACCTAATAAAGCCGTAAATTCCGGACTGCCAAAACCGCTCGCTTTCGACCCGTAGCGGATGGCCAAGGTGAGCGCCATGGGTGTCCGTTGTTCAGCCCAAAGCAACCGTTCGCAAGAATGAAATATTTGTCGAGTATTTTTACAACTTCTAACCATGGCCATGGTTCCTCAGTGAGTTATTTGTAACTCCATGATTTTCCTTAATTCACGGCATTATGGTTCGTTTTTTACTGTCGCTTCCTAAAGTAAGTTGCTCCAAAATCCAACGTTTTAACTAAATCAAACTCAAGGGGATTAAAAATTAAAACTACTACATTATTAAAGGTTGCTGCTTTGGGTACAGCCCTAGTCGCAAGCACTGCACAAGCTGCATTACAAACATGGCAATTCACTGGAACTGTATATCAAAAAAACGATGGATTTGTACCGCCTGCTTTTGCCTCGATTGGGAACACGCTAACAGTCGATTACCTCTTTGATACTACGGCCAGCATAGAATCTTCAACCATTAGCGTAACTTTTAATGGTGAAACATCAACTGTTGCAAGCTCTAATATTAATTGGGCTGGATCCCTAGACGCGATAAATGTAGCCCCCCTGTCATTAAGACTCGATGGGGTAAATTTCTTATCGTTTAATTATTTTTCTCCGCCTGCTTCTACTACTGTTTCACAGTTTCTAAACAATTATTCAACTAAGGCTGCAACTCCATCGAGTTCACTTGATCTGCGCTTGGACTTTGGTCCACAGTCAGTTTGGGCAAGTCCAACCTCATTCGTTATGATCTCATCCGTTCCTGAACCTTCAACCTACGCAATGCTGCTAGCCGGTCTAAGTCTGATAGGTTTCATCACGCGCAGAAAACGTCGGTACGACACAATAAATTTCGTCTGATGTCTACGGATGTTTAACTCAGGAATCCCCGCTTCGGCGGGGTTTTTTGATTGGCAATGTCCGGCAATGGGACCAATCGGAAGCTTATTAAAATTCAGCAAAGCTGCTTTTGGAAAATTATAAGCAGATACGATAAATGACCGACGGCTTAGGGCTTATAAGTGACGGTCAAGCTTCTTAGCTTGAGCTTCCGCTCCTGGCCGAACCGAGACGGTCGATTAATTGGCAGACTATTCAATCGGAATAGGCGACGGATTTGAGATTGGCATTGGCTGGTTTTAGCAGAATGCGCATTTGCAAATCTATTACTCTGTTTTCAACTTCAATCAGCCGGAACACTGGCTCTTCACGTTTAAGAGAGCAATATGGCTTGTATGTCCTGAGAGCAAAAGTGCTCGACTGGATTGGGGGGGCAATAGCCCATCAGAAACAACTGTGCATGGGGGCGATTAGACACCTGCCCGGGCGTGAGCGGCTCGATCTGCTGTATTGCAGAGGCGGCGCGGAACAAGTTGCCCCGCCGCGGTTTCAGCTACGCCAATAAAATCGCTTCCTGGCGCGTACAGGCGAACAAGTTCTTGCTGCTGATGCGTAAACGGTACGCTGCGGCCTTGTATCAGGATCACCGTATCCTCGGCGGATAAATCGACTACCGGGAGGTGCGTCAGCATGGCATCCAACGGCAGCAAAGCGTTGATGCGTTCGGCGGCAGGCAGGGCCTCCAGCGCAGCCAGGCTGTGTGCTCCTTCCAGTTGGAATCCGCCGACCACGGTGCGGGTCAGACCGGTGAGGTGGGCGCCGCATCCAAGGGCTGCGCCGATGTCCTGTGCCAGGGTGCGGATATAGGTACCGGCACTGCATTGCACATCGAACACCACAACCGGGGGCTTGCATTCGACGAGATCGAGCGCGTTGATCCGCACTTTGCGGGGAGGGCGATCGATCTCGATGCCGGCGCGCGCGTATTCGTAGAGGGGGCGCCCCTGATGCTTGAGTGCCGAGTGCATGGGCGGGATTTGTTCGATTTCACCCCTGAAGCGGGGCAGCACTGCGCTGATGTCAGCACAGCTGGCTGTGACGTCGCGGGTGTTCAGCACGTCGCCTTCCGGATCGCCAGTCGTGGTCGTGATGCCGAGCCGCATGGTTGCGCGGTAGTGCTTGTCGGATTCCAGCAGGTAAGCGGAAAACTTGGTGGCCTCGCCGAAACAGAGCGGCAGCAGGCCGTCGGCGAACGGATCGAGGGTGCCGGTGTGGCCCGCCTTTTTGGCGTTGAGCAGCCACTTGGCTTTTTGCAGGGCGGCGTTGGAGGTGATGCCGACCGGCTTGTTCAGCAGCAGCACGCCGTCTATCGGTTGGCGGGCGGGCTTCACTCGCTGATCGGTTTGGGCGTCACATCTGCGCTATCGCCACCATCTTCTGCTTCTGAGCCATCCTCTTCTGTGAGAGGGGGGGCATTTTTGGCGTCTTCTGCGACAGCCGCTTCGATCAGGTGGGTGAGCTGCATGCCGTATTCGACCGAGCGGTCGTAAACGAAGGTGAGCTTGGGCACCACGCGCAACTGCATGCGGTGCGACAGCTGCGAACGCAGAAAGCCGCTGGCGCGCTGGAGTCCCTGCAGGCAGGCGTCGTGCTCAGGCTGGCCACCGAGGGTGGTGAAGAACACCTTGGCAAACTCCATGTCGCGGTTGACCTCCACCTCGGTGATGGTCAGCATGCCGACGCGCGGATCCTTGACTTCCTGCCGGATGAGTTCCGGCAGTTCGCGCTGGATCTGGTCGGCGACTCGCCGCGCTCTTGGAAAATCCTTCGGCATTAGAGCGAGCGCGCCACTTCCACGACTTCAAACACTTCCAGATGGTCGCCGACCTGGATGTCGTTGAAGTTCTTCAGGCTCAGGCCGCATTCGAAGTTGGCTTTGACTTCCTTCACGTCGTCCTTGAAGCGCTTGAGCGAGTCGAGTTCGCCCTGATGGATCACCGTGTTGTTGCGGATCACGCGGATACCGGCATTGCGCTTGATGACACCATCGAGCACGTAGCAACCGGCGATCGAACCCACCTTCGAAATCACGAAGACCTGACGGATTTCGACGGTGCCGATCACGCTCTCGCGCTTCTCGGGTGCCAGCATGCCGGACAGCGCAGCTTTCACCTCATCCACGGCTTCGTAGATGATGTTGTAGTAGCGGATGTCCACGCCGCTGGATTCGGCCAGCTTGCGGGCCAAAGCATCGGCGCGCACGTTGAAGCCGATCAGCACCGCCTTGGAGGCGAGCGCCAGATTGACGTCGGACTCGGTGATGGCACCGACCGCGCTGTGGATGATGTTGACCTTGACTTCGTCGGTGGACAGCTTGGTCAGTGCATGCGCGAGGCCTTCGTACGAGCCCTGCATGTCGGCCTTGAGGATGATCGGCAGTTGCTGCACTTCTTCCTTGCCAATCTGGCCGAACATCGTTTCCATCTTGGAAGCCTGCTTTTTGGCCAGCAGCACTTCGCGGAATTTGCCCTGACGGAACAACGCGATCTCACGCGCTTTGCGTTCGTCCGGCAATACCATCATGTCTTCGCCTGCCTGCGGCACGTCTGAGAGGCCCTGGACTTCAACCGGGATTGACGGACCTGCTTCGGTCACGGGCTTGCCTGTTTCGTCGAGCATGGCACGGACGCGGCCGAATACCTGGCCTGCCAGCACCATATCGCCGCGACGCAGGGTGCCGGACTGGATCAGCAGCGTGGCAACCGGCCCCTTGCCTTTGTCCAGACGCGCTTCGATGACGATGCCCTTGGCCGAGCCGGTTGCGGCTGCCTTCAATTCAAGCACCTCGGCCTGCAACTGAATCGCATCAAGCAGGCCATCGATATTGGTGTTGGCTTTGGCCGACACTTCGACGAACTGCGTATCACCGCCCCACTCTTCAGGCGTGATGCCCTGCGCGACCAGTTCCTGGCGAATCCGCTCGGGATTGGCACCGGGTTTGTCGATCTTGTTGACGGCCACCACCAGCGGCACATTGGCGGCCTTGGCGTGGTGGATGGCTTCGATGGTTTGCGGCATGACGCCGTCATCCGCTGCCACAACCAATACCACGATGTCGGTCGCTTTGGCGCCGCGTGCCCGCATGGCGGTAAACGCTTCGTGACCCGGCGTATCGAGGAAGGTGATCATGCCTTTTTCGGTTTCGACGTGATACGCGCCGATGTGCTGGGTAATGCCGCCAGCCTCGCCACTGGCCACACGGGTGCGGCGAATGGTGTCGAGCAGCGAGGTTTTGCCGTGGTCGACGTGACCCATCACGGTCACCACAGGAGCGCGGTTGAGCATTTCATGCTCAACCACCTCGCCCGCATCAATGAGGAAGGCTTCCGGTGTGTCGAGTGCGGCAGGTTTGCCGATGTGACCCATTTCTTCGACCACGATGATCGCGGTTTCCTGGTCAAGCACCTGGTTGATTGAAACCATGCTGCCCAGCTTCATCAGCGCCTTGATGACCTCAGCCGCCTTGACCGACATCTTGTGGGCCAGTTCGGCCACGGTGATGGTTTCGGGAATCAGGACTTCGCGTACGACCATTTCGGTCGGTTCGATGAAGTTGCTGTCATCCTGGCCCGAGCGCGATTTGCCTTTGCGGCCACGCCAGCCGGTGTCAGGTGCAGCACCGCCACGGGTTTTAAGTCCGCCTTTACGACGCGCGCTGTCGTCTTTCCAGGCGCCCGCAGGTTTTTTATCCGGACCTTTTGCCGCCTTGGTTGCGCCCGGTTTGTCAGGCTTGTGCAAGGTTTTTTCGGTGGGTGCCGTCGGAGCAGGAGCCGCGGGTGCGGCCGCCTTCTGCGCGGCGACCAGCTTGGCGGCTTCACGAGCCGCTTCAGCCTGCTTGCGCATGACGATAAGTTCGGTGCGCGCTTTGGCGTCCGCGGCCTGACGTTCTTGCAGTGCGGTATGGCGACGCGCTTCGTCTTCGCGCGCCTTGACCTCGGCTTCGTTCAGAATCGAGGCTTTTTTGATGATGCGGGTGGCCTTTTTGACCACAGGAGCCGCTTCAGCTTCTGGCTGCGCGGCAGCTTCGACAGGTGCAGCCTCTGCGACCACTTCGGCGGGGGCGATTTCTGCCACAACAGGTTCAGCCGCAACCGGTTCAACGGGCGCTGGCTTCACTTCGGCCTTAACCTCAGCCGGTTCGGCAATCGCTTCGGGTTCTGGCGCCGCGACTACTGGAACAGCTTCAGCCTGAATTTCGACTGCAGGTGGAGCCATCTCCTCGATCAGCGGAGCCGTGAGTGCTTCCTCGACGGTCTCGGCGACAGGCTGAGCCTCGGCGGTCGGCGCACTGGCGTCACGTTTGACGTAGGTACGCGATTTGCGCGTTTCCACCTGAATCGTGCGCGACTTGCCGGTGCTGTCGGTTTTACGGATCTCGCCGGTCTGCTTGCGCGTGATGGTGATTTTGGTTTTGCTGGCTTCAGCTCCGCCACCATGTACCTTGCGCAAATAGTCGAGTAAATGCGACTTGTCTGCCTCCGACATGGGATCGGCGATATCGTTTTTGCTGACGCCTGCCGCCTTCAGCTGCTCAAGCAGCAGAAGGGGGGGCAGTTTCAGTTCCTGGGCGAATTGTTCAACGTTCATGCAATCCTCGTGACTCTCAGCCTTGGGCGATCATCGGCGCGCGTGCGGCCATGATCAATTGATTGGCGCGATCGGTATCCATTGCAACCAGCTCGATCAGTTCATCGCTTGCCAGATCCGCCAGGTCTTCGGTGGTGTGAATACCTTTAACTGCAAGCAGACGGGCGGTTTCCGCATCCATGCCTTCGAGCGACAGCAAGTCGCCCGCCGATGCTTCGACTTCTTCTTCGCCCACGATGGCTGCAGTCAGCAGGGCATTGCGTGCCCGGGTGCGCAGTTCGTTGACCAGATCCTGATCGAACGCATCGATTTCGAGCATCTCGTTCAACGGCACATAAGCGACTTCTTCCAGCGTGGAGAAGCCTTCGTCGACCAGAATCTGGGCAACTTCCTCATCGACGTCGAGCTTTTCAATGAACAGGGCAAGCGTCTTGCCGCTCTCGGCGGTCTGTTTTTCTTCCGCCGCAGCGCGCGACAGGATGTTGAGGTCCCAGCCGGTCAACTCCGAGGCCAGGCGCACGTTCTGGCCGCCACGGCCGATGGCCATCGCCAACTGTTCCTCTTCCACCACCACGTCCATGCTGTGCTTGTCTTCGTCAACCACGATGGAGCTGACTTCAGCGGGCGCCAGCGCGTTGATCACATACTGTGCCGGCTCGGCCGACCAGTGAATGATGTCAACCCGCTCGCCAGCCAGTTCGTTGGTTACCGAAGTGACGCGTGAACCGCGCAGGCCGATACAGGTGCCGATCGGGTCGATGCGTGGATCGTGCGACACCACTGCAATCTTGGAGCGCAGGCCAGGGTCACGGGCGGCTGCCTTGATTTCAAGCAGGCCTTCCTCGATCTCGGGCACTTCCAGCTCAAACAGCTTCATGATGAATTCGGGCGCGGTGCGCGACAACACCACTTGCGGGCCGCGCACGCCACGATCAATGCGCAGCAGGTAGGCTCGCACGCGGTCGCCGACACGCAGGTTTTCACGCGGAATCATCTGGTCGCGGTGCAGGTAACCCTCGACGCGGCCGGATTCGATGATGGCGTTGCCACGGTCGATGCGTTTGACTACGCCATTGACCAGATGCTCTTTGCGATCAAGGAAGTCGCTGATGATCTGCTCGCGCTCGGCGTCGCGGATTTTTTGCAGGATGACCTGCTTGGCAGCCTGCGCACCGATGCGGCCGAATTCGATGTTTTCGAGCGGCTCTTCAATGTAGTCGCCAATTTCGATGTCGGGATGCTTGTCCTGCGCGTCGATCAGCAGGATCTGGTAGCCCTCGGACTCGAGGTCGGCCTCGGACACGACCTGCCAGCGGCGGAAGGATTCGTAATCACCGGTTTCGCGGTCGATCGACACGCGCACGTCGGACTCTTCCTTGAAGCGTTTTTTGGTGGCGGAAGCAAGTGCCTGCTCCAGCGCATCGAAAACGACTTCTTTGTCTACGTTCTTTTCGCGGGCCAGCGCATCGGCCAGCATTAACATTTCACGGCTCATATTTTCTCCAACTCGCTGCACTTAGACCAAGGGCCTGAGGCGGGCAGCATCCACATTTCTTAAATCTACCGATACTTCTGTGCCATCGACGATCAACTTCACGGCATCGTTCTCCAGCCCAACTAACTGACCATTGAGGCGACGCCGATTATTCAGCGGCACCCGCAGCTTCAGTGTGACCTGTTCGCCAGCAAACCGGACATAGTCCTGCGGCTTGACCAGCGGGCGATCCAGCCCGGGTGAGGACACTTCCAGCCTGTCGTAGTCGATGTTCTCGACTGTGAACAGGTGCGTCAGGTGATTGCTCACCGTGACGCAGTCATCAATCGTGATGCCGCCCGGCTTGTCGATGAACAGGCGCAATTGACCTCGGCCGGCACGCTCAAGCATGACCAACTCGTATCCGAGTCCGGCAAGCACGGGTTCCAGGCGGGTGGTCAAATCCATTATCAACAATCCACTGTTGTGCCGCTGCGCGAAGCGCTACGACGGGCTGCGTACAAGAAATGCAAATAAAAAATGGGCGAAACGCCCATTGATGCAAAACAACCAAACAAATAATCAAGCGGCAAAATTATACCACTTGAGCAACGCGGCCGAAAGGATGATGGTGCCCGGAACCGGAATCGAACCGGTACGCCATCACTGGCGAGGGATTTTAAGTCCCTTGTGTCTACCAATTTCACCATCCGGGCGAATCGGCGAGTCGGCTTCGAATCTGGAGGCGCGAGCCGGAGTCGAACCGACCTACACGGATTTGCAATCCGGTGCATAACCGCTTTGCTATCGCGCCAAGTGCCACATAACTTTTAATTGAAAAGGGGAAAACGTCCGGACTTGTCCTTCTGTTTTCCCCGGAATTCTGGAGCGGGAAAGGAGGTTCGAACTCCCGACCTCAACCTTGGCAAGGTTGCGCTCTACCAGCTGAGCTATTCCCGCGTTGAAGGCTGCGCATTATGGGGATTCAGGCTTTTTCTGTCAACAGGTTTGCCTGACTATTCGTCAATTATTTTGTAAGGCGCGTGCGGCCATCATCAGGTAGTACGCCATCGAGACCAATGTCAGCAGCGCAGCGACCCAGATCAGCAGCGTGCCAATGAATGCAATGGGCAGGCCGGCGAACGGGGTGGCATAGAGCAGCAGGACGATAGCGATCATTTGCGCGGCGGTTTTGAGCTTGCCGACAAACGACACCGCCACGCTCGCCGATTTGCCTGCCTTAGCCATCCATTCGCGCAAGGCGGAAATCGTGATTTCACGCCCAATGATGATGAGCGCAATCAGGGGGGCTGCGCGGCCGAGGTCGACCAACACAATCAATGCAGCTGCGACCATCAGCTTGTCTGCCACCGGGTCGAGAAACGCTCCGAACGCCGAGGTTTGGCCAAGCGCGCGCGCCAGATAGCCGTCCAGCCAGTCGGTTAGCGCGGCGATACCAAAAAACAAAGCGGCCAGTACATTCGCCTCAAGGGGGGTCACCCAGCCCTGGGGCAAATAAAAAACGCCTGCCATGACGGGGATGAGAAGGATGCGCAGCCAGGTGAGCAGGTTGGGGAGATTGAGCGGCATTAATGCAGGGTGCGATAAATGGATTCTGCCAATTCTCGACTGATACCGTTGACAGTAGCAAGCGCATCGATTCCGGCATCCCGCACACCCTGCAATCCGCCGAAGTGCTCGAGCAGCTGTTTGCGGCGTTTGGGGCCGATTCCGGCGATGTCTTCCAGTGTCGATTGCATGCGTGTTTTGCCGCGTTTGGCGCGGTGGCCGGTGATGGCGAAGCGGTGTGCTTCGTCGCGTATCTGCTGGATCAGGTGAAAGCCGGGATGGTCTTTGGCGAGTTTCAATTCGCGGCCGTCGGCGAAAACCAGGGTTTCCAGGCCGGGTTTGCGCGCTTCGCCCTTGGCGACCCCGAGGAGCAAAACGTCGCCCAGACCGAGTTCGTTCATGGCCGCAACTGCCGTGCTGATTTGCCCTTTGCCGCCGTCGATGAGCAGCAAGTCGGGCAGTACGCCGTTTTCTTCGACGCTTTTCTGGAAGCGTTTGATCAGGGCAGTGTGCATCGCAGCGTAGTCGTCGCCCGGGGTAATGCCGCTGATGTTGTAACGCCGGTAATCGGATTTTTTAAGGTCGTCGCCTTCGTACACCACACACGAGGCGATCGTCGCTTCGCCCAGGGTGTGCGAAATATCAAAACATTCGATGCGCCTGAGGGCAGGAAGGTCGAGCGTATCGCGCAGTGCAGCGAGCCGCTGCGACTGGTTGCTGCGTTCGGTGCTGCGGCGTTCGGCGGACAGGCGTGCATTGGCTTCTGCCATGCTGACCCATACTTTGCGCTGAGCGGTGACGCGATGTTGCAGGCTGATTTTCTTGTGTGCGTGTTCGGACAGCATCACTTCCAGCGCGTCGGTATCGATCGCTTCACTGATCAGGATGCGCGAGGGGATCGGGTGATCGAGGTAATGCTGGGCAATAAACGCCTCCAGCGCCTCGGCCAGGGTGGCGCCTTCACCATGCTGCGGAAAAAAGCTGCGGTCGCCCAGATGGCGCCCACCACGGATCATGGTCAGGTTGAGCGCGATCACCCCTGCGACCTCGGCCACCGCGATGACATCGGCATCGGCCTCGCTGCCGGTGGTGTCGACGAACTGCTTTTCGCGCACGGTGGCCAGCATGCGCAGGCGGTCGCGCAGGTGGGCGGCGGTTTCAAAATCGAGCGCGGCGGCGGCGGCATTCATCTGCGCGGTGATCTGCTCGGTCAGGGTGTTGGCAGCACCGTGCAGCAGCTGGGCAGCGGCTTCGACATCCTGCGCATAGGCTTCCGGTGTGATGAGCTTGACGCACGGCGCGGTGCAGCGCTTGATCTGGTGCAGCAGGCAGGGCCGCGAGCGGTTGGCGAACACCGTGTCTTCGCAACTGCGCAGCTGAAACACTTTTTGCAGCAACTGGATGCTTTCGCGCACCGCATACGAATTGGGGTAGGGGCCGAATGCCTGGTCCAGCTTTTTGGGGGTGCCGCGAAAATAGGCCAAGCGTGGAAAGCGATGCCCGGTCAGCAGCAGATAGGGGTAGGACTTGTCGTCACGAAACAGGATGTTGAAGCGCGGCTTCAGGCTTTTGATGAGGTTGTTTTCCAGCAGCAGTGCTTCGGCCTCGGTGCGCGTCACCGTGGTGTCGATATGGTCGACTGTTTTCAGCATCAGCCGGATGCGCGGGCTTTGGTCGGTCTTTTGAAAATAGCTTGACACGCGTTTTTTCAGGTCTTTTGCCTTGCCGACATAGAGCACCGCATTCGCAGCGTCGATCATGCGATAGACCCCGGGCAGCGTGGGCAGCGAGGCCAGAAAGTCCTTGTCGATGCTCATGGTCTAAAACCGGTTTTGTCCGCGCAGGGCAAAACAATCAGTTCTCATCCAGCAGCTGGCCTGCAATCGCCCAGTTTTCCTCGGGTAGCTCCTCGAAAGCGATATAGGTGTATGACGCCGGCTTGCCCGCGTGCCGCGCCAGCGTGGCAGTGATTTCCTCGGCAACTTTTTGCTTTTGTTCGCGGGTCAGCGTTCCGGCGAGTTTGATGGTGACAACGGGCATGCTCAGTCCTGGGTTTGCAGTAAGCTAAAAACGGCCGCGAACATCTCGGGTGTAAGCCGTCGCGTCTGGGTATTGTAGCGGGAGCAATGGTAGCTGCTGACCAGCCGTTTCCCGTCAGGCAGGCGGTAGTCGCTGGCGTGGCTGAAAGGATAGGACTTGAGCGGCAGCCCGAGTGCGCGCAGTATCCCTTGATGGGCGATCTGACCTAGCGCGAGGATGCGGGCGTTCGGTGGCAAATTGGCCAGTTCGGCTGCCAGAAAATGATTGCATTCGCGGATTTCGGCGGCTTCGGGCTTGTTGGCGGGCGGCAGGCATTTCACTGCATTGGTGACGCGGCAATCGATCAGCTGCAAGCCGTCATTGGAGGCGACCGATTGCGGCGCGCTGGCGTAACCAAACTGGTGCAGGGTCTGATACAGCAGGATTCCGGCATGGTCGCCGGTGAACGGACGGCCACTGCGGTTGGCGCCGTGCATGCCCGGAGCGAGGCCGACAATCAGCAGGCGCGCTTCTGGGTCACCGAAGGGCGCCACCGGGCGCGCGTGGTAAGCGGGATGCTGAATGCGAACCTCGTCGAGAAAGTGGGCCAGGCGTGGACAAGCGCGACAGTCGGGGTCGAAACAGCTGGATTTGATGGGGTTGGGCATAGACAGGACCTGATACAGGAGATGCGATTGTAGGGGCTGCGGATCCTGATCGGCTTCGCGCGGGTTGTGGGGGTTTCATGGCCGGCGAGGCGTTAACTAAAGAGTCGCGCCGGCTTTGCCGTTTTATGCTGTGCACGAGCAGCCTGTCGGACCTGAAGACAATCGGCTGAAAACCCGCCTGGCCGGTTCATATTTCGCCGCTTTTTCGGGCCAACAGGAGCGATTATTGCCAGGCAACATCGGTGAAGTCTGCCTCGCCCAGCGGATTTTCGCTTTGATTCCAAGTCCGACAGGCTGCTAGCGTATCCAGAATCAAATCATAGGGTTCAGCCCGGGAGTAATGATGTCACAGCATTTAAAGGGCCTGGCAGTCTGGCTGGCTTACCTGGGAGAGGCCGATATTCCCGTGCTGAAAAGCAGTGCACGCGAACTCGAGCGACTGCGCGCTGACGAATCGCTGCTCAATCCGCGCAGCATCGCCAATGTGGTGACCGATGACCCGCTGATGACGGTCAAACTGCTGCGCTTCATGCAGACCCACAAACATCGCAATCAGACTTATGAACTGGTCGATGTGAAACAGGCCTTGCTGATGATGGGGCTGGAGCCTTTCTTCCGTGATGTGCCGGCCTCCCCGCTTGTCGAAACCATGCTGCAAGGCCACCTGGATGCCTTGCTGCAACTGCTGCAAACCGTACGCCGCGCCCAACGTTCAGCGTATTACGCGTATGACTGGGCGTTGCGGTTGCATGATCTGCATGCGGAAGAAGTCCATGTGTCCACCTTGCTTTCACATGTGGCCGAGATACTGATGTGGTGCTTCAGTCCCGTACAAATGCTCGACATTCACCGGCTCCAGCACGCCGATTCGTCCTTGCGTAGCGCAGACTTGCAAAAACGGGTGCTGGGTTTTACCGGGCTGGAATTGCAGCGTCAACTGGCCATTGATTGGCATCTGCCGGAGCTGCTGAAAAATCTGCATGATCCTGCTCTTGCGAACACGTCCCGGGTGCGCAATGTCAACCTGGCGGTCAACCTGGCACGCCATTCTGCCGAAGGCTGGGATAACGCGGCCCTGCCAGACGATTACCGTGAAATTGGCAGCTTGCTCAGGATGGAGCCGGAACGGGTGATGGCGTTAGTGAGGACGATCCAGACGCCGTACTGAACGGTCTGTCTGTCGGTTTCATGCAGCGTCCCTGCCGCGTGCTATGCAGGCCGGGGAATGACGCTTTCTTCGAGATTGCGGGCGATCTGGCCAAGCGCCACGCCAGCCGGGCAGCCGGGTGTGGCTTGCATCATGAGCTGACGCCGCATGATGGCCTGGCGGACCTCGGGATCCAGGGGGATATCGCCCATGTGAACCAGGCGGATGGGCTGATTGAGCCCGGCCACGACGAAGCGGTCGAGCACTTGCTGAAGCTGGTTGGTGATGGCCGCACCGCTGCCGGGTCGGGTCGCCTGGTTGATGATGACGCGTATGGTTTGGCGCTGTTGCTGCCCGACCAATACCTTGATGGTGGCATAGGCGTCGGTGAGTGAGGTGGGTTCGGGGGTCGCCACCATCAGCACTTCGGACGCCAGCGAGACAGCGAACAGCACGACGTCGGAAATGCCCGCGCCAGTGTCCAGTATCACGACGTCGTAACTCGGCACCAGGGTGTTCATCACGCGCAAGAACTCGCTGCGCACTTCGGACGTCAGGCGTGAGTACTCAACCATCCCCGAACCCGCCAGCAGCACGGAAAACCCACCCGGTGCCGGGAGAATGGCATCTTCCAGCTTGGCCTTGCCGGTAAAGACATCATGCAAGGTGATTTTTGGGTAGAGGTTGAGCACCACATCGAGATTCGCCAGCCCAAGATCGGCATCGAGCACCAGCACCTTGTGGCCGCGTTTGGCCAGTGCAGCTGCAAGATTGGCCGAAACAAAGGTTTTACCTACGCCGCCTTTGCCGCTGGTGACAGCGAGCACCTTGCCCAAGGGCTTGAGCGGAACCTCGGCAATATCGGAAGGGTGCGCGGGGGGGCTTAGTACATCGTTCATGCGTTTACTCGGTTTGTCACGTTGCCTGCATCGAACTCGAACGGGTTGGCGTCGTCTGCGGCCCAGTGGCTGTACAGCAAGCCTTTTTCTTCTGCGCTAACTGAAATCGCCTGGGGTTGATCGATGCATGCCTGGTTGCGGCCGTTGGATTTGGCGCGATAAAGCTGGGTATCAGCACGTTCGATCCATAGATCGGGAGTGGAGCGCACCCATTCGGGCGCATAAGCCCCCCCGATACTGATCGTGACCTGAATGCTAAGCAGAGGACTCACCTGGACGCAGAGATCGGATACAGCCTGCCGAATGCGCTCAGCCAGCGTACGGCCGAACAATGGTCGGCAATTGGGCAGGATGATGGCGAATTCTTCTCCGCCGTAGCGGGCGACCGTATCCACCGGACGCACGCAGCGTCCCAGGCAATGCCCGATCGCCCGCAATACCTGGTCGCCGGCTAGATGGCCGTGCGTGTCGTTGATGTTTTTGAAATGATCGATGTCGAGCAGCAACAGCAGAACAGACTCGCCAGAACGCGCAACCGATTCGATCTGGCGTACCAGCGCAGCGTGAAAATGCCGGCGGTTGCTCAAGCCAGTCAACGGATCCTTCAGCGAGAGTTCGCACAGGCTGTCGATGACCCGTTGCAAATAATCAGTGGGCGATTCGTCGTGTTGGGGTTGGCCGTTTCTGGCGTCGTGTGCGAGCAACGCGCGCGCATCGTCGAGCTGCAGGTCGGGCAAGTCAATCAGTGAGGGGCTGGGAGGCGCCAAAGTGGATTTCAATACGCGGTAGCGGAATCGGGCAAAAAATCAGCTGAAAATATTCAACTGCCAGTGGGTCGAGTATGTGGGGAATTACGCCTTTGGGCAAGGGCAAGGTGCGGCGCGCGCCCTGTCACCTTGCCGCCTTGGCCAAACAGAACGAACCGGTGGGGCGGTGAGTACGCTGGAGACCTGATTCGTAGCGTGCTTGGACAGGGCTGCAGTCGCTTGTTGATCCAGCGGATTGCCCCGGCCACGTCGACCCTGCCTGAAAAAGGCTGTGCCGTCGCTGAAATATCCGCATCGGGTTCGCGGATAATCCGGTCGCATGAATGCGGTTCCCTACTGGCGACTGTCCGGTTTCTATTTCTTCTACTTCGCCTTCGTCGGTGCAATGTCGCCGTTTTGGGGGCTGTATCTGCAATCGCTGGCGTTCAATGCATTCCAGATCGGCGTGCTGATGTCGCTGCTGCAGGTGATGCGGATATTCGCCCCCAATATCTGGGGCCACATTGCGGATCGCACCGGCAGGCGCACCTCCATCGTGCAGATCGCGGCAGCGGGCAGCGTGCTGGTGTTCGCCGGTGTGTTCGTCAGCGACAGCTTCTGGTGGCTGTTCGCGGTGATGGCGGCGCTGAGTTTTTTTTGGAGCGCGTCCTTGCCGCTGGTCGAAGCGATGACGCTGTCGCATCTGGGCGAGCGCAGCGATGCCTACGGCCGCATCCGCCTGTGGGGTTCGGTCGGCTTCATCGTGATGGTGGTGGGGCTGGGATACGCCTTCGATACGATCTCGATTCGCTGGTTGCCGTGGGCGGTGCTGGTCGTGATGCTGGGTATCGTTGCGTCGGCGCGAACCATCCCCGAAGCCGAGATCCTGCCGCATCCCACCGACCATCATTCGGTCTGGGATATCGTGAAACGCCCCGAAGTGGCCTCGCTGCTGGCCGCCTGCCTGTTGATGGCCGTGACGCACGGGCCGTATTACACCTTCTATTCGATTTATCTGGTGGACCATGGCTACGACAAGTCCACGGTCGGCTGGTTGTGGGCACTTGGGGTGCTGTGCGAGATCGGCATTTTCCTGATCATTCCGCGCATCTTTGCGCAAGTGACCCCGCGCCAGCTGATTCTGGCGAGCTTCGCGCTGGCGGCGTTGCGCTTTCTGGTCATCGCCTGGGGCGTGGAGTCGGCCTGGCTGGTGTGGGGGGCGCAAACCCTGCACGCGTTCAGCTTCGGCACCTTTCACGCGGCGGCGGTGGCGCTCATCCATCTGCACTTTCGCGGCCGCCATCAGGCGCGCGGGCAGGCCTTGTACACCAGCCTGTCGTATGGCGTCGGCGGCACCATCGGCGGGCTGGCCAGCGGCCTGACCTGGGAGTCGCTCGGCTCGGCGTGGACGTTCACGCTGGCCGCCTTGAGCGCGGCGCTGGCGTGGGTGGTGTACGCGGTCTGGGGAAAGTCCAGATAGCTGAAATCAAAATGGCGCCAAACAAAAGCCGTGCCCGCCGCCCTGAACCTATGAAATAATCGTCGTTTAAAGCAACTTAGCCTTATTCCGCATGCCCGGACTCACCTTATTCCAGAAATTGTGGGACGCCCATGTCGTCCACGTTGAAGCCGATGGCACCACGCTGCTGTACATCGATCGCCATCTGGTGCACGAAGTCACCAGCCCGCAGGCATTCGAAGGGCTGAAGCTGGCGCATCGCACGCCACGGCGTGCCGACGCGGCGGTTGCCGTGCCCGACCATAATGTGCCTACGACCGATCGTTCACAGGGTATTGCCGATCCGATTTCGCGCCTGCAGGTGGAAACGCTCGACGCCAATTGCGCCGAATACGGCATCACCGAATTCAAGATGGACGACATCCGCCAGGGCATCGTCCACGTCATCGGCCCGGAAGAAGGGCTCACGCTGCCCGGCATGACCGTGGTGTGCGGCGATTCACATACCTCCACGCACGGCGCATTCGGCGCGCTGGCGTTCGGCATCGGCACCTCCGAGGTCGAACACGTGTTGGCCACGCAATGCCTGTGGCAGAAACCGTCGAAAACCATGCTGGTGAAAGTCGAAGGCGCTTTGGGGAAGGGCGTCACGGCCAAGGACATTGCGCTCGCCATCATCGGCGAAATCGGCACCGCAGGCGGCACTGGCTACGCGCTGGAATTCGGCGGCAGTGCGATCCGCGCGCTGACGATGGAAGGCCGCATGACGCTGTGCAACATGGCCATCGAAGCCGGCGCGCGCGCAGGCATGGTGGCAGTCGATCAGACCACGATCGACTACGTCAAGGGCCGCCCGTACTCGCCGAAGGGCGCTGCGTGGGATAAGGCAGTCGCCTGGTGGAATACTCTGCACTCGGATGCCGATGCCGTCTTCGACCGCGTGGTTGAACTCGATGCCGGGAAAATCGAGCCGCAGGTGACTTGGGGCACCTCACCCGAGATGGTGACGACGATCAACGGCAGCGTGCCGGATCCGGCCACCGCGCCGAACGAAACCAAGCAGCATGACTGGACCCGTGCGCTCGAATACATGGGTCTGCAGGCGGGCACGCCGCTGGCCGAGATTCCGGTGGACAAGGTGTTTATCGGTTCCTGCACCAACTCGCGTATCGAAGACCTGCGCGAAGCCGCCGGCGTGGCCAAAGGCCGCAAGGTTGCGCTCAACGTCAAGCTGGCGATGGTGGTGCCGGGTTCCGGGCTGGTCAAGCAACAGGCCGAGGCCGAAGGGCTGGACAAGATTTTTGTCGCCGCCGGGTTTGAATGGCGCGAGCCCGGTTGCTCGATGTGCCTGGCGATGAATGCCGACCGGCTGGAACCGGGCGAACGTTGTGCCTCCACCTCCAACCGCAACTTCGAGGGGCGGCAGGGGCAGGGCGGTCGAACCCATTTAGTGAGTCCGGCAATGGCTGCAGCTGCAGCCATTGCCGGACATTTTGTTGATGTACGCAATTTTTAAGGAGAAAACCATGAAACCGATGATTGCCGTTTTGATTGCCGCAGCGCTAAGCCTGGCAGGTTGCAACACCATGGAAGGGTTTGGTCAGGACGTTCAGAAGGCGGGCGAATCCATTGAAGAAGCCGGCAGCAAGGCCGGCAACTAATCGCCATGCAGGCTTTTACGACCCTGGATGGGCTGGTGGTGCCGCTCGACCGTGCCAATGTCGACACCGACGCCATCATTCCCAAGCAGTTCCTGAAATCGATCAAGCGCAGCGGTTTCGGCCCCAACCTGTTCGACGAGTGGCGTTATCTGGACCACGGCGAGCCGGGCAAGTCGAATCACGACCGCCCGCTGAATCCTGATTTCGTGCTGAACCAGCCGCGCTACCAAGGTGCCTCCGTGCTGCTGGCACGCGACAACTTCGGTTGCGGATCGAGCCGCGAGCATGCGCCGTGGGCGCTGGAAGATGCGGGCTTTCGCGCCATTATTGCGCCGTCGTTTGCCGATATCTTCTTCAACAACTGCTTCAAGAACGGCATTCTGCCCATCGTGCTGGATGCCGCCGTCGTCGACAGGCTGTTCAAGGAATGCGAAGCCAACGAAGGTTATGCGCTGACAGTCGATCTGGATACGCAGACCGTCACCACGCCCACCGGAGATGTCATTCCCTTTGCCGTCGACGCAGGGCGCAAGCATCGCTTGTTCAACGGCCTGGACGATATCGGCTTGACGCTGTTGCAGGCGGACAAGATCGCGGCTTACGAAGCGCGGCGCAGGATCGAAGCGCCGTGGCTGTTTGCTTAACAAGAATTCCCCGCAGCGTAGTGGTGGTGACTAAGGTTTACTTATGAAAATTGCAGTTCTCCCCGGCGACGGTATCGGCCCGGAAATTGTCGCCCAGGCGGTCAAGGTGCTCGACGTCCTTAAAAGCGACGGCGCGAAAATCGAAATGGAAACCGCTCCCATCGGCGGCGCAGGCTACGACGCAGCGGGCGATCCGCTGCCAGAGGCGACGCTGAGCCTCGCGCGCGCGGCCGATGCGGTGCTGCTCGGCGCCGTCGGCGGCCCGCAATACGACGCGCTCGACCGCCCATTGCGTCCCGAGCGCGGCCTGCTGCGCATCCGCAAGGAACTCAACCTGTTCGCCAACCTGCGCCCAGCCTTGTTGTATCCCGAACTGACATCCGCATCGTCGCTGAAGCCGGAAGTGGTGTCTGGCCTCGACCTGATGATCGTGCGCGAACTGACTGGCGATGTGTATTTCGGTCAGCCGCGCGGTATCGAGATGCGGCCAAGCCCAACCGGGGGGAGCGAGCGTGTCGGCTTCAATACCATGCTCTACTCCGAGTCCGAAGTGCGGCGCGTGGCGCATGTGGCGTTCGGCATCGCGATGAAGCGCGGCAGGAAACTCTGCTCGGTCGAAAAAGCCAACGTGCTGGAATGTTCGGAACTGTGGAAAGAAGTGATGATCGAGGTGTCAAAGGACTACCCCGAGGTTGCGCTGTCCCACATGTATGTCGATAACGCGGCGATGCAGTTGATCCGTGCGCCGAAGCAGTTCGACACCATGGTCACCGGCAACATCTTCGGCGACATCCTGTCCGATGCGGCCTCGATGCTGTCCGGCTCGATCGGCATGCTGCCGTCGGCGTCGCTCGATGAAAACAACAAGGGCATGTACGAACCGATCCATGGCTCGGCCCCCGATATTTCGGGCAAGAATCTGGCGAACCCGCTGGCGACGATCCTGTCGGTGGCGATGATGTACCGCTACACCTTCGCCGATCTGGCGACCGCTGACCGCATTGAGGGCGCGGTGAAAAAAGTGATCGCGCAGGGTTTGCGCACGGGCGATATCTGGACCGACGGCACGCAAAAAGTGTCGTGCAGCGAGATGGGTGATGCGGTGGTGAAGGCACTGGTTAACTAAATTTTAGAGGTCAGGATTCAGGGATCAGGGGTCAGGGAATGAGCGATCGAAGACCGCGCAATTAAAAGGCGGGCTGTGCCCGCACCTTCCCTGACCCCTGAATCCTGATCCCTGACCCCCAACAAATAAGGAAACACGGCATGATGAAAGTAGGACTGATCGGCTGGCGCGGCATGGTGGGCTCGGTGCTCATGGGCCGCATGAAAGAAGAACGCGACTTCGACCTGATCGATCCGGTGTTCTTCACCACCTCCAATGTGGGCGGCAAAGGCCCCGACATCGGCAAGGACGTCCCCCCACTCAAGGACGCCCTGTCCATCGACGAGCTGAAACAGTGCGACGCCATCATCACCGCGCAGGGCGGCGACTACACCCAGGAGGTATACCCGAAGCTGCGTGCAGCGGGCTGGAACGGCTACTGGATCGACGCCGCGTCGACGCTGCGGATGAAGGATGACGCCATCATCATTCTCGACCCGGTCAACAAGCAGGTGATCCTGGACGGCATCGCCAACGGCACCAAAACCTATGTCGGCGGCAATTGCACGGTGTCCTTGATGCTGATGGCGATGGGCGGGCTGTTCGATGCCGGGCTGGTCGAATGGGTGTCGCCGATGACCTACCAGGCGGCCTCGGGCGCCGGCGCACGCAACATGCGCGAGCTGATCCAGCAGATGGGCGCGATCAACAGCGAAGTGAAAACCCTGCTCGACGACCCGGCTTCGGCCATTCTCGACATCGACCGCAAGGTGGCTGATTTCATCCGTTCCGACCGCTATCCGACCGATGCCTGGCCGGTGCCGCTGGCCGGCAACCTGATTCCATGGATCGACGTCGCGCTCGAATCCGGGCAGTCGAAGGAAGAATGGAAGGCGCAGGTCGAAGCCAACAAGATCATGGGCCGCAGCGCGAACCCGATCCCGATCGACGGCCTGTGCGTGCGCGTCGGCGCGATGCGCTGTCATTCGCAGGCGCTCACCATCAAACTGACCAAAGATGTGCCGCTCGACGACATCCACGGCCTGCTGGCCGCGCACAACGACTGGGTGAAAGTGGTGCCGAACGACCGCGAGACCACCATGCGCGAACTCACCCCGGCGGCGGTGACCGGCACGCTGACGGTGCCGATCGGGCGCATGCGCAAGCTCAATCTCGGGCCGCAGTATCTGACCGCATTCACCGTTGGCGATCAGCTGCTGTGGGGGGCGGCGGAGCCACTGCGCCGCATGCTGCGCATCCTGCTGGAAGCCTGAACGAAGCGGATCGGCCAGGGTTGCCCACGCCTGGTGCGATTCATGCACTAAAGATTGCGCGCGATGAGCCGTCAATAATGGCGTCAAGGATTCAACAGCCCTGCTGTGCGGGGCGATAACGGAGATAACGGGATGAAATTGAAGCGCTTCACCACCCAGCTGGTGGCCGCAGGGCTGATTACCGTGCCCCTCATGGTGCATGCTGCCGGGCTCGGTAAAATGTCAGTCAACTCGGCGCTGGGACAACCGCTCGCTGCCGAGATAGAGTTGTTTGCGGCAGACAAGGCTGAACTCGAAAGTCTGTCGGCCAGCCTCGCTTCAGATCAGGCTTTCCGTGACGCGAACGTCGAGTTTGCTCCGGTGCTTTCTTCACTGCGTTTTTCCGTAGAGAAAAAACCCAACGGTAAATCGGTATTGAAGGTGACTTCAAGTCGTCCTGTGAACGACCCTTTTGTGGACATGCTGATTGAGCTGAACTGGGCATCCGGTCGCCTGGTACGTGAATACACGATGTTGCTCGATCCGCCCGGCATGGCGCCCCAGCAGTCGGTTGCGCCTGTCGTGGTGACCCCGGCGAAGCCGCCCGTTACCCGGCGCGCGCCCCCGCCGGTTGCCGATCAAGCACCGGCGGCAGCCAAACCCTCCGCCCCCGTTGCTGCCCCTGTACCCGCAGCCGAACCCGCACCGCAACCCGTTGTGGCATCCGCTGCACCGGACCAGGTGAGGGTCAAGCGCGGTGACACGCTGAGTGGAATTGCAAGGCAAATGCGCCCGGCAGGTGTCAGTCTTGAGCAGGCCCTCGTCGGGTTGTATCGCGAGAACCCCCAGGCCTTTGATGGCAACATGAACCGCATGAAAGCGGGGGTGACGCTAGCCGTTCCCTCGACAGAAAAGGCAGCCAGCATTCCGCAGCGGGAAGCCGTGCGCGAAATCAAACTGCAATCGGATGACTGGCGTGCGTATCGCCAGAGCCTCGCCGGCAAGGTTCAAGAGGCCCCTGCGGCGGAACCCGCACCGAGCCAGGCCAGCAGCGGCAAGCTCACACCCAAGGTGGAAGATCGCGCCAAGCCCGCACCCGAAGCTCAAAAAGACGTATTGAAACTGTCCAAGGTTACGCCGCCGGCTACTGCCGCCGCGGCCAAACTGGACGAAAAGCGTGCCGCGCAGGAAAAGCTGGATAAATTGCGTGCGCTGGAAGAAGACGCGATTGCTCGCCAAAAAGCGATGAAGGAATCTGAGCAGCGTGCGGCCATGCTGGAAAAACAGATCCAGGATGCGCAAAAGCTGATCGAGATGAAGGAAAAGGCAAACGCTGGCGCTGCCAGCGAGCCTGCCGTCGTGGCGGCCGCACCTGTGGTGCCGGTTCCCGCGCCAGTCCCGGCACCCGTTGTCCAGAAGCCTGCGCCCGTCGCTGCCGTCGAGGCGCCTGTCGCGCCCACCGAAAACTGGTTCACGCCCCTGCTGGCCAATCCGATGTATTGGGGCGGCGCGCTGGTTGCGCTGGGTCTGGGCGGCGCGCTGTGGTGGATGATGGCAGGTGGCAGTGGCCGTCGTCGCAAAACCGGCGCAGCGCTGGACGACAGCATCATGAGCGGCGGCGATGTGCGCCCGACTTCAGTGATCGGCGGGGCGGCATCGGGTGGCAGCATCAATACCGGCGATACCTCTTTCCTCACCGATTTCAGCCAGGCCGGCTTGGGCACGATCGACACGCATGATGTCGATCCGATTGCCGAAGCCGAGGTCTATATGGCTTACGGGCGTGATGCGCAGGCTGAGGAAATCCTCAAGGAAGCCATCAACAAGAATCCGGATCGTCCCGAGGTTCGCGTCAAGCTGCTGGAAGTGTATGCCGCGCGCCGCAACACGACCGCGTTCGAATCGGTCGCCGGCGAGTTGTATGCCGCGCTGGGCAACAAGCAGAGTCCGCTGTGGGACAAGGCTTGTGAAATGGGACGCAGCATTGACCCGACCAATCCGCTGTATGGTGGCGTACAGTCAGTCACGCCTGCTGTTGCAGTTGGAACCGTGGCGGCAACCGATGTCATCGCCGGCGGCGCTGTCGCGCTTGAGCCCGAGCCGTTTGCGGCGCCCGCACCGGCCGACCCGGTTGCGGACGTGATGACGGAACCCGACTTTGCACCCGAACTCGAGTCCGATCCGGTAACGCATGCACCGCTGGAGTTTGAATCAGCTGGGCATGTCCTGAATTTCGATACGCCGTCCGCCTCGGCGGAAGCCCCTGCCTACCAGGAAGCGGATACGCAAGGACTGGACTTTGATTTGCCCGACCTCGACTTGCCCGGCGCTGCCGCAGACGATCTGAAACTGGATCTGGATCTGGGCCTGGACGAGGACAATGGCCCGGTCAGCAAATTCGATTTCAGCGGGCTCGATCTTGATTTGGGCGATTCGGGTGACAACGAACTGGAACTCGACGAAGTCGGCACCAAACTCGATCTGGCCCGTGCTTATGTTGAAATGGGCGACAAGGAAGGCGCGCGCGAAATCCTGACCGAAGTCCTGGCCGAAGGCAGCGACAAGCAAATAGCTGATGCGAAAGGCCTGATGAGCTCACTTGGATAATTGCCCCCATCCGGCCGCCCGCATCCTGTTGTGGTGTGGGTGGGCAGTCGCGGTAGAACGCGCTGCCCTGCCAGAGCTGACTTTACTGGCCGTCGTCTCCGCGACGGCCTTTCTGTTTGCGCCTGTCCGCTTTCAGCTGCTGCGATTGCTGCGTCGCACCCGCTGGTTGTTGGCGGTGCTGCTGTTGACTTACGCATACACCTTGCCGGGAGTCGCGCTGTGGCCGACCTTGGGGTGGGCGAGTCCAAGCATCGACGGCGTGCAGCAGGGTGCCTTGCGTGCCGGACGTGTCGGTTTGCTGTTGGGAGGGTTGGCGATGCTGCTGGCCTACACGACGCGTCCGCAGCTGGTTTATGGCCTGTATGTGCTGGCAAGACCGTTGAGCTGGCTCGGCTTTGACCGGCGCGCATTTGCCGTCCGCCTGGGGCTCACGCTGGATTACGTCGAACATACGCCGAAATCCGCGCGGTGGCAGGATGCGCTGCTGTCGCCCTTGCCGGACGAGACGACCCCCACCCTCTACACCTTGCAGGTGGCACGCTGGCAAAGCTGCGATGTCGCCGTCATACTCGCGGGCTTGTTGCTTGCCGTGTTGAGTTGATCTGCCTCGTATGAGAATTGTCTTGGGTCTGGAATATTGCGGCGTCGGCTTTTGCGGCTGGCAGTCGCAGCTGCAGGGCTGCGGCGTGCAGGATGCGCTGGAAACCGCCATGGCGGCGATTGCCGGCGAAAAGATCCGCGTCACGACGGCTGGCCGCACCGATACCGGCGTTCACGCGGCGTTTCAGGTGGTGCATTTCGACACCGAAGTGAGCCGTCCGCTGACGGCCTGGGTGCGCGGCGTCAACAGCCATTTGCCCGCAGGCGTGGCCGTGCTGTGGGCACGTGAAGTGGGCGCGGATTTTCATGCGCGTTTCGGCGCCATGCAGCGCGGGTACCGCTATGTGCTGTTGAACCATGCGGTGCGCCCGGGCCTGAATCAGGGCCTGATCGGCTGGCATCACAACCCGCTTGATGAGGCGGCAATGAATGCGGCTGCGGCACTTCTGATCGGACAGCACGACTTCACCGCCTTTCGCGCCGCTGAATGCCAGGCGAAATCACCCATCAAGGATTTGCAACGGCTGCATATCGAGCGGCGCGGCGACTATTTATTGTGCGATTTTCGTGCCGATGGATTTTTGCACCACATGGTACGCAACCTCATGGGCAGCCTGATCCAGGTGGGGGCGGGCGCGTACCCCCCCGGGTGGATACGCGGCATTCTGGATGGCCGCGACCGCTCACGCGCGGCGCCCACGTTCGACGCGGCCGGGCTGTACCTCACCCACATCCGCTATCCTGCACACTTTGCCCTACCGGAAACCTCAGAGCGATGGCTGTTCGCGTAAAAATCTGCGGCATTACTCGATTACAGGATCTGCACGCGGCCTGCGCTGCCGGGGCAGACGCGCTGGGTTTCGTTTTTTATGAAAAAAGCCCGCGCAACGTGCCGGTCGAAACCGCAGCCACTTTGCTGCGCGCAATGCCGCCGTTCGTGCAATCGGTTGGCCTGTTTGTAAATGCCGAGCCCGCATTCATCGACGCGGTACTCAAGGTGGTACCGCTCGATTTGCTGCAATTTCACGGCGACGAAACGCCTGCCGACTGCGCGTGCCATGGCCGGCCCTATATCAAGGCGGTGCGCGTCAATCGGAACACGGATTTGTTAAAATGCGCGGCTGATTTTGAACAGGCACGCGGTCTGTTGCTCGATGCCTATGTGCCGGGCGTGGCCGGCGGCACCGGCGAACGTTTCGACTGGAGCCTGATTCCGCCGAGCCTGGCAGGTTCGATCATCCTGTCGGGCGGCCTGACGCCGGACAATATTGGCGCAGCCGTTCACCAGGTGCGCCCCTGGGCGGTCGATGTGTCTTCCGGCGTGGAAGCAACGATGCTTGAAAACGGGGTGGCCGTTGCCGCCAAAGGCATCAAGGACGCGCAGAAGCTTGCGCAATTCATAGCGAAAGCGAAAGCATGATGAAGCTGACTGATTTTCCCGATTCCCGCGGCCATTTCGGCCCCTACGGCGGTATTTTCGTCGCCGAAACCCTGATGGAAGCGCTCGAAGAACTGCGCATCGAATACGAAAAGGCGCGTGACGATCCCGCCTTCATTGCCGAATTCGAATACGAGCTGAAGCACTACGTCGGCCGCCCCAGCCCGGTTTATCACGCCAGGCGCTTGAGCGAGCAATACGGCGGCGCACAGATTTACCTCAAGCGCGAAGACCTCAACCACACCGGCGCGCACAAGATCAACAACACCATCGGCCAGGCCTTGCTGGCACGGCGCATGGGCAAGAAGCGTGTCATCGCCGAAACCGGCGCAGGCCAGCATGGCGTCGCCAGCGCGACGGTGGCCGCCCGCTATGGCATGGAGTGCGTGGTCTACATGGGCGCCGAAGACGTCGCCCGGCAGTCGCCCAACGTCTATCGCATGAAGCTGCTGGGCGCGACCGTGGTGCCGGTATCAAGCGGTTCCAAAACCCTGAAAGACGCGCTCAACGAAGCCATGCGTGACTGGGTCACCAACGTCGAGTCCACTTTCTACATTCTCGGCACCGCTGCCGGCCCGCATCCTTACCCGATGCTGGTGCGCGACTTCCAGTGTGTGATCGGCCGCGAAGCCATCGTGCAAATGCAGGAACAGGCCGGCCGCCAGCCCGATTGCGTGCTCGCCTGCGTCGGTGGCGGCTCGAATGCCATTGGCATTTTCTACCCCTATCTGGCCCATCCCGGAGTGAAATTGATTGGGGTTGAAGCCGGCGGTTCCGGCATCGCCACGGGCAAACACGCCGCGCCGCTGTCAGCGGGCAGCCCCGGCATCCTGCATGGTTTCCGCAGCTACCTGATGCAGGACGATAACGGCCAGATCATCGAAACCCATTCCGTATCGGCCGGCCTCGACTACCCCGGCGTCGGCCCGGAACACAGCTGGCTGAAAGACGCCCACAAGGCAGAATACGTCGCCATCAACGACGACGAAGCCATGGCCGCGTTCCATGATCTGTGCAAGTTCGAGGGAATCATTCCGGCGCTGGAGTCGAGCCATGCCATCGCCCAGGCCAAAAAGCTCGCGCCGACGATGAAGAAGGACCAGATCATTCTGGTGAACCTCTCGGGTCGCGGCGACAAGGACATCAACACCGTGGCGAAGCTGTCGGGGATTACGCTTTAATGAATCTCGCATACAAGACCGATTTTAGATTGAGCACACCATGAGCCGTATTGGCCAGACATTTGCCGCGCTGAAAGCGCAAAACAGGAAAGCCCTGATTCCGTTCATTACCGCAGGCGATCCCGGTCGCGGGCTGACGGTGCCCTTGATGCATGCGCTGGTCGAGGCCGGGGCAAACATCATCGAGCTGGGGGTGCCGTTTTCTGACCCGATGGCGGATGGACCGGTGATCCAGCGCGCGTCGGAGCGGGCGCTGGCCAACAAGATCGGGCTGAAGGATGTGCTGGCGATGACGGCGGAATTCCGCAAGATCAACACGACGACGCCGGTGGTGCTGATGGGCTATGCCAATCCGGTCGAGCGCATGGGCTATGAAACGTTTGCCCAGGCGGCAAAGACGGCGGGGGTGGACGGCGTGCTGACGGTGGACATTCCGCCAGAGGAATCGATTGGCGTATCGGATGTGTTCAAGGCGGCCGGGCTGGATCCGATTTTCCTGCTGTCGCCGACCACGCCCGAATCGCGGGTGGAGCGGGTGGCCGCCGCCGCAGGTGGGTTCATCTATTACGTGTCGCTCAAGGGCGTAACCGGATCGGCCAACCTCGATATGGACGAGGTGGCGCGGAAAATTGCCATGATTCGTCGCCACTGTGACCTGCCGGTGGGCGTGGGCTTCGGCATTCGCGACGCGGCGACCGCCGAAGCGGTGGCGCGCATCGCCGACGCGGTCGTGGTCGGCAGTCGCATCGTCAATGAAATCGAAACGTCGCCCGAAAGTGAAGTGGTCAGCCGTGTCAAAACGCTGGTGCAGGATTTGCGCCGCGGTGTCGACGCAGCATCAAAGTAAAGTCAAAACAAGCGAGCGGAGAAAACATATGAGCTGGTTCCAGAAAATCCTGCCGCCGAAAATCAAGCGGCGGGTGCAGGCAGACAAGAAGTCCATGCCCGAGGGCTTGTGGTCGAAGTGCCCGGCATGCAACGAAGTGCTGTATCGCGCCGACCTCGAAAGCAACCTCGAAGTGTGTCCCAAGTGCAGCCACCATCATCGGGTCGGCGCGCGCGCACGGCTGGCGATGCTGCTGGACGGCGAAGGGCAGCATGAAATTGGCGCCCACATCACGCCGCTCGACCCGCTGAAGTTCAAGGACAGCAAGAAGTATCCGGATCGACTCAAAGAGGCGCAGGCCGGCACCTCGGAAACCGACGCGCTGGTGGTGATGGGCGGCAGCATCAAGGCCTTGCCGGTGGTGGTGGCGGCGTTTGAATTCAAGTTCATGGGCGGCTCGATGGGCTCGGTCGTGGGGGAACGCTTTGTGCTGGGCGTGGAAGCGGCGATCGAATCGAACTCGGCCTTCATCTGTTTTGCCGCCAGCGGCGGCGCGCGGATGCAGGAAGGCCTGTTTTCGCTGATGCAGATGGCCAAAACCTCGGCGGCGTTGACGCAGCTCTCGCGTCATCGCTTGCCGTTTATCTCGGTGTTGACCGATCCGACCATGGGCGGCGTGTCGGCGAGCTTCGCCATGCTGGGCGACTTGATCATCGCCGAGCCGAATGCGCTGATCGGTTTTGCCGGCCCGCGCGTGATCGAGCAGACCGTGCGCGAGACCTTGCCCGAAGGCTTTCAGCGCGCCGAGTTTTTGCAGGAAAAAGGTGCGATCGACCGCATCATCGACCGCCGCCAGATGCGTGACGAACTCGCCACCACGCTGGCGATGATGATGGGACGTCCTGCGCTTGCCGCCTAGTTTGTCCTCTGGCTCGTCGCTGGCCGACTGGCTGGCGCGGCTGGAGCAGCTTCACCCAAGCGCCATTGAACTGGGCCTCGACCGGGTGAGCCGGGTCAAGGCTACGCTCGGCCTGGCCCCGACGTTTCCGCTGATCCTGGTTGGCGGCACCAACGGCAAGGGTTCGACCTGCGCCTATCTGGAAGCCATCCTCAGCGCTGCCGGCTACAAGACCGGCCTCTACACCTCGCCGCATTTGCTGCGCTACAACGAACGCGTGCGGATTGCCGGCAAGGAGGCAGGCGACGCCGAACTGGTCGCCGCGTTCGAGCGCATCGACGCCGCGCGCGCAGACACTTCGCTCACTTACTTCGAATTCGGCACCCTCGGCGCGATGCTGCAATTCATCGATACCGGCGTGGACGTAGCCATCCTTGAAGTCGGTCTGGGCGGCCGGCTCGACGCCGTCAATGCATTCGACGCCGATGTCGCGGTTGTCACCAGCGTCGATCTCGATCATATGGATTACCTGGGCGACACGCGCGACAAGATCGGCTTTGAAAAAGCCGGCATATACCGCGCGGCACGTCCCGCGATCTGCGCCGACCTGAACCCGCCCGCCAGCCTGCTCGATCACGCCCGGACAATCGGTGCCGATTTGCGTTGCATCGAACGGGACTTCTTCGCGCTGCGCGAAGGCGATCGCTGGTCCTATCGCAGCCCGAGCGCGACGCTCAACAACCTGCCGCTGCCTGCCATGGCGGGTGCGTACCAGCTGCGCAACGCCGCCGGTGCCCTGGCGGCGCTGGATGCACTGCAGGGCCGCCTGCCGGTGAGCGCAGCGGCGATCCAGGCCGGGCTGGCTGCGGCGCAGGTGCCGGGCCGGTTCCAGCGCATTGCCCGCGCGCCGGATGTCATTCTGGACGTGGCGCATAACCCGGAAGCGGCGCGGGCGCTGGCGGCCACCTTGCGCGAACAGCCGGTGGCCGGGCGCACGCTGGGTGTGGTGGGCATGCTGGCCGACAAGGATGCGGCGGGCGTCTTCGCTGCCCTGGCGGGCGAGATCGATGCGTGGTGGGTTTGCACGCCCGATTCGCCGCGTGCGCGCGATGCCGCCGCGCTGGCCGCCGAACTGCAACCCCATGCGAACGGTGCGCCGATCAGCATCCAGCCCGATGTGAAACTGGCGCTTGCAGCAGCACGAAGTGCGGCGCGTGAAGGTGATAGAATTCTCGCCTTCGGTTCGTTTTACACCGTTGCCGCTGTACTCAACCATGCCGCCTCCCACCCCTGAACTCGATATCAAACGCCGCGCCCGGCATCGCCTCATAGGCGCCGTCATGCTGATCCTGCTGGCGGTGATTGTGCTGCCGCTGCTGCTGGAGGACGAACCGCCTCCCACCAGTTCGCTGGCAGTGAAAATGGCCGTGGTGCCCGTGGCCGAAGCCCCCGATGCGGCCGTTGAAGCTGACGAGCCCGCGCAGGACGAGGTGACGCTGCCCGAACCGCTGGCCGTGATCCCACCGAAGCCCGAGCCTGAAGCCAGGACCGCCCAGCCTCCTGCGCCGAAGCCGAAAGCTGAGCCACAGCCGCCGAAGCCCAAAGCGAATGAATCCCGGCCGCCGGAACCGGCCGCCAAACCCGAGGTCAAACCGGTCGTCAAGGTCGTCACCCCCACGCCGGCGGAGGCCGTGCCCGCTGCAAGCGGCAAAGCCTATGTGGTGCAGCTGGCAGCGCTTGCCGATGCGGCCAAGGCGCAAACCCTCAAGACGCGCGCGGCCGAAGCCGGACTGCCCACCTACACGGACACGGTGGGCAAGCTGACGCGGGTGCGCGTCGGCCCCTTTGCCACGCATGAAGCCGCCACGGCCGCTGCGCTGAAGCTGGCCAATAACGGCATGCCCGGCCAGGTCGTCGCAAAATGAGCGTGCTCGACCTCATCGTGGCATTGGTGCTGCTGCTGACGGTGGTGCGCGGCCTGATGACGGGATTCGTCAACACCCTGTTTTCGCTGGCGGCCTGGATGCTGGCGTTCTGGCTGGGCAAGTGGGGCGCGACGAGCGTCGAACCGCTGTTGCCGCTGGGGCTGGATAACCCTGCCATTCGTTATTTCGCCGGTTTTGCGCTGGTGTTTCTGGTGGTGCTGATTGGTGTGCTGCTGCTGGGCCACGTCCTCGCCACCCTGATCAAGGCCATCGGACTGGGCGCCGCCGACAGGGTGATGGGCGGTGCGATAGGCTTGGTCAAGGGGCTGGTGATTCTGGTCGGCTTTACGCTGCTTGCCGGGCTGACCTCGCTGACGCGCACCGATTTCTGGAAGCAGGCCGCGCTGTCGGATTCCTTGCAGTCGATGGCACAAAGCGTCTTGCCCTGGATTTCGGCCGATGTGGCGAAACACGTTCGTTTTGAATAATTTTCTGAATAGGTGCGCAGTATGTGCGGGGTAATCGGAGTCGTTTCCAACACACCGGCGAATCAGTATTTGTACGACGGCCTGATGGTGTTGCAGCATCGGGGCCAGGATGCTGCCGGAATCGTGACAGCGGAAGACAACCGCTTTCACATGCACAAGGGACAGGGGCTGGCGCGCGACGTGTTCCGCACCCGTGACATGCGCAACCTGCTCGGCGACATGGGGGTCGCCCATGTGCGCTATCCCACGGCGGGCTGTGCGTCGTCTTCAGCCGAGTCGCAGCCGTTTTACGTGAATTCGCCGTATGGCATCGTGCTCGGACATAACGGCAACCTCACCAACACCGGCGAACTCAAGGAAGCCCTGTTCCGTGCCGACCTGCGGCACGTCAACACCAATTCGGATTCCGAAGTGCTGCTCAACGTGCTGGCGCACGAACTCCAGGTTCGCGGTGCCGGACAGCAGCTCAATCTGGACACCATTTTTGGGGCGGTAGCAGGCGTGCATGCGCGCTGCAAAGGCGCCTACGCCGTGGTCGCGTTCATTTCCGGGCATGGCTTGCTGGCGTTTCGCGATCCGCACGGCATCCGCCCGCTGGTGATTGGCATCAACGACCAGGTCACCCCGCACGAATACATCGTCGCCTCGGAAAGCGTGGCCATCGACGCGCTGGGCTTTCGCCTGCTGCGCGATGTCGCGCCGGGCGAAGCGGTGTTCATCGACTTCGATCGACAGATGCACAGCCGCCAGTGCAGCGACAAGCCCGCGCTCAATCCCTGCATTTTCGAATACGTCTACCTCGCGCGGCCGGATTCGGTCATCGACGGCATATCCGTCTACAGCACGCGTCTCGCCATGGGCGTGTCGCTCGCCAAGAAAATCCTGCGCGACCACGCCGACCTCAAGATCGACGTGGTGATCCCGATTCCCGACACCAGCCGCCCCTCGGCGCTGCAACTGGCGAATCACCTGAACGTGCCGTATCGCGAAGGCTTCATCAAGAACCGCTACATCGGCCGCACCTTCATCATGCCGGGGCAGGCGCTGCGCAAAAAGTCGGTGCGTCAGAAACTCAATGCCATTGCCGAAGAATTCAAGGGCAAGAACGTCCTGCTGGTTGACGACTCCATCGTGCGCGGCACCACCAGCCGTGAGATCGTGCAGATGGCGCGCGACGCCGGAGCGGCCAAGGTGTATTTCGCCTCTGCTTCGCCCCCGGTGCGCTTTTCCAACGTCTACGGCATCGATATGCCGACGCGCAACGAATTGATCGCCAGCGACCGCAACGACGAGGAAATCGCCCGCGAAATCGGCTGCGATGCCCTCGTGTACCAGGATCTCGACGCCATGGTGGAAGCCGTGCGTGCAGGCAATCCGGCCATCCAGGATTTCGATACCTCGTGTTTTGATGGCCGTTACATCACCGGCGATATCACGCCGGAATACCTGCAATACGTCGAAGCCATCCGTAATGGCGAAACCCCACCACCCTCTGCGTTATCCACCCAGCAACTCGACCTGAACCTGGCGTCAAACGAGTAGGGCTGGGTGCCGGCCCTGTCTCCGGGCTGGCATGGATACTGCCTTTGTAACCAGACGGTAGGCTTGGTGTAACATTCGGACCACATAATTTCTAAATACGGATTTGAGGAAGATGAAAATGCAAGGTTTCAAAAAGCTGGTTTTACCGTTTCTGATTGCTGCACTGGCAGCAGGTTGCGGCGACGACAAGAAAGAAGCAGCAACCGAAGAAAAAGCGCCCACCCAGGTGGCGGCCAAGGTGGATGGCACCGAAATCACCGTGCATCAGGTGAATTTTGCCCTTCAACGTATTCCCAATCTCAACAAGGACCAGTCCAAGGCCGCTTCGCTGCAGGTCGTGCGCAATCTGGTCGACCAGCAATTGCTGGTTGCCAAAGCCGAAGCAGACAAGCTGGATCGTGACCCCACCGTGGTGCAGGCGCTGGACGCAGCCCGTCAGCAGATCCTGGCCGAGGCTTACATGAGCCGCAAGCTGGGGGCTCCGGTCGAGCCGACCGACGCCGAAATAAACGAGTACTTCAACACCCATCCCGAGCTGTTTGCCAAGCGCAAGATTTACCGCCTGCAGGAAATCTCGATCAAGGCGCCAAAAGACAAGCAGGACGCGATTCGCGCCCAGCTCACGGCATCCAAAACCCTGAACGATTTTGGCACCTGGTTGAAGGCCGAGAAGTATGAAGTCAAGGCAGCGCAGGGCGTCAAGCCGGCCGAGCAGTTGCCCCAGGAAATGCTGCCCAAACTGGCTGCGATGCCCGATGGCCAGGCCATGATGGTCAACACGCCGGATGGCGTGCTGGTGATCGTGTTGGCCGATTCGCAGTCGCAACCGGTGACGCTGGAGCAGGCCAAACCCGCAATCAGCCGCTTGTTGCAGCAGCAGGCGCGCCAGAAAGCCGCCAAGGCTGAACTGGACGCCCTGAAGGCGGCCGCCAAGGTCGAATATGTCGGCGAATTTGTCGATGCAGGCAAAGAGCCTGAAGCCGCCAAGCCTGCAGAGGCAGCCGCACCCGCTCAGCCTGCCGCCGCCCCGGCTGCAGATGCGGCTCCCGCTGCTGATGCCGATGCGATCAGCAAAGGTGTTTCCGGTCTGAACTAATCGGGTGGGCGCGGCGACAAGCCGCGCCCATTGTCGTTATGTCTCCCATCTTTGTACGCAGCCTCCCGTTCGGGCTGTATATCGTCCTGCTTGTGCTGGAAGGGCTGTTGCCCGACTGGCTTCCCGACTTTGACGTGCGTTGGCTCTATCCGGTGAAAGCCGGCCTGGTTGCGCTTGCCCTGGTCGTGCTGTGGCGTTATTACACCGAACTCAAAACCCGTTTGCCGCTCAAGCACGTACTGCTGTCGGTCGGGGTGGGGGTCGTGGTGCTGGTGTTGTGGGTCAACCTCGACGCTGGCTGGATGCTGATGGGCGAAATGGGCAAGGGCTACAACCCGACCGACGCCAACGGGCAGATCGACTGGCTGCTGGTTGCGTTTCGCATCGCAGGCGCCGCCCTGGTGGTGCCGCTGATGGAAGAGTTGTTCTGGCGCTCGTTTTTGCAGCGCTGGGTGCAGCAGCCCGACTTCATGACCCTTGATCCTGCGCAGATTGGCCTCAAGGCGCTGTTCATCGCCAGCGCACTGTTTGCCGTCGAGCACCTGCAATGGCTGGCCGGCCTGGTAGCCGGTTTGGCCTATGGCTGGCTCTATATCCGCACTCGCAACCTGTGGGCACCGATCATTGCGCATGCCGTCACCAATGGCGCGTTGGGCGCCTACGTGGTGGCGACAGGCCGCTGGAGTTTCTGGTGAAGTGGCTGCTTGCCGGCGCGATGCTGCTGGCACTTCCGGCGATGGCCAAGGAAGGCGACACCTTCCGGCCGTTTGTATCGCTCGGCTATTTTTATGACAGCAACCTGTTCCGTCTGGACGAGAACGAAAGCCCGGGTACCCAGCGCGACGACCGTTATGCTCTGCTGAGTGCAGGGGCCAACGTGGACTGGAAGCCCGGGCGCCAGCAGGTGGTTGCCAACCTCACCAAAACCCTGATTCGTTACGACCAGAATACCTATCTGGATTTCGAAGGCGACGACATGCAGGCCACCTGGAACTGGCGGTTGGGCAATCGGATTTCCGGCAATCTGGGCGCAGCCAAGTCCACCAGCCAGAGCAGCTTTAGCGATATCGGGCTGGTCAACAACCAGGTTGATCGTGAGCGCCGCTACGGCCGGGCCGAATGGGAGTTTCATCCGCGCTGGCGCATCGGGGGCGGACTCGAAACGACGGACAACACCAATAGCGCCCCATCGCAGTTTTCGCAGAATGTCCAGCAGCAGGTGCAGGATGTGGTGCTGAGTTACCGCACGCCCAAGGGGAGCAATCTGCGTGCACAGGCACGCAGGATCGATGCAGACTTCCCCAACCAGCAATTGTTGCGTTTCGTTTTTCCGTTCTTCGTCGAAGTGGCGGACAACAGTTTCAAGCAAACCGAATACAACCTGCTGGGCGACTGGCGGTTGTCCGGCAAGCTTACGCTGCGTGGTCAGGCGGGGTGGGTGGATCGCCAGTATAAAAACGAGCTGAAAGACGATCTGGGTGGCGCAGCTTTGCTCAATGAGCGCCCCGATTTCAGTGGCTTCACCGGGCGGGTGTCGGTGGACTGGTATGCCACAGGAAAAACGCTGTTGAGCGTTGCCGCGTACCGCGAACCCGGCGGCGCGACGGACATCAACGCCAGCTCGCTGCTGAAAACCGGCGCAAGCGTGAATGGCGTATGGCTCATGCGCGAAAAGTGGCGCCTGAATCTCGGTGCAACCTACGAAAACCGCGACTACAAGGGCGATCCGGGTGCAACGCAGCTGCAACGTAACGACGACACCCTGGGCAGTTTGCTGTCGGTTACCTACACGCCGCATCGGGCAGTTGCGCTCGACCTCGGCGCGCGTGCCGGAAGTCGGGATTCCAACATTAGCGGCGAGGATTACTCGTTTCATTCATTGTTTGCTACCGTGCGTGCTGATTTCTAGGCAGACCGGCTGTGGCGCGACAGGCATGGACTTTGCTGTGTATAAACGGGCTTGCGTGGCGGGCCGTAACAGAGGGTGGTTAAGCTGGCATGATCAGGGCGGGTGCAACCCGCACCCAACGGTACGAACGGGCAGTAACCCAGCGTGACAACATTTTTTGGGCAGAAAATCGCTGGAACCAGGCTTGCAAACCGGACTCCGAATCAGTCGGGTCAAAAATCAAGCAGGAAAACGGTCTGCCTTTTTGGTGGCCGTCATTGGAGAGAGGCATGAATACAGTGTGGCGTAGTGTTTTGATGATGTGTGCGTTGCTGCTGGCAGCACCCGCCTGGAGTGCGACCGACGATTACCGCATGGGTACGGGCGACGTATTGCGCATCACCGTGTATGGCAACCCCGATCTCACCACCGAAGCGCGCGTGGGCGAGGATGGCGGCCTGACGTTTCCGCTGATCGGCGCAGTCAAGGCCTCTGGCTTGACGCCTTCCGCCGTGGAAAAAGATATCGCCAGCCGCCTGACCAAAGGCGGCTTCATAGTCGACCCCAACGTCAACCTGAATATCGTCCAGTTTCGCGGCCAGCAGATTTCAGTGCTGGGTCGGGTCAACCAGCCGGGCAAAATCGCGCTCGAAAAAGTCAGCCGCATCACCGATGCATTGGCGCTGGCACGGGGGATCAGCGCCGATGGTGCCGACACCATCACCCTGGTGCGCACCCAGGACGGCAAAACCGAATACCGCGACATTAGTGTGCCGGCCCTGTTCGCCCCCGGCGGCGAGGCCATCAACGAACTGGTGCAGGATGGCGACGTGCTCAACGTCGCACGCCAACCGATGTTCTACATCTACGGCGAAGTGCAACGCCCCGGCTCGTTCCGCCTGGAACAGAACATGAGCGTGGTGCAGGCGCTGTCGATGGGCGGTGGCCTGAGCCCGCGCGGCACCCAGCGCGGCATCATGATCAAGCGCCGCGCTGCCGACGGCACGCTGCAGGAACTGGACGCCGAACTGTCCGACCCGGTCAAAAAAGACGACGTGATTTACGTCAAGGAAAGCCTGTTCTAAGAGACGCTCACCATGAATTTCACCCAGTTTTTACTCATACTGAACGCCCGCAAGTGGATCATCCTGGGCGTGCTGTTGACCACCGTAGCGGTCACCACCCTCGTCAGCCTTTGGCTGCCCAAGGAATACACCGCCACTGCCACGCTGATCGTCGACTCCAAGAGCAAGGATCCCTTCACTGGCCAGTTGATGCCGTCACAGATGTTCCCCGGTTATATGGCCACCCAGATCGACGTTATCAACAGCAGCCAGGTGGCGAGCAAGGTGGTGGCCGATCTTAAGCTGGCAGACAGTCCCGGCACCCGTGAGCAGTTCATGGAAGCCACCGAAGGCAAAGGGGATATCAACCAATGGCTGGGCGACCTGCTGCTGAAAAAACTCAGCGCCGAACCCTCACGCGAATCCAGCACCATTGCCTTGAGCTTCAGCGGTGCCGACCCACGCTTTGCTGCGGCCTTGGCCAATGCCTTCGCCAAGGCCTACATCGAAACCAGCCTGGATTTGCGCCTGGCGCCGGCCAAACAGACTGCCGAATGGTTTGACCAGCAGATCGTACAGCTGCGTGTGAAACTCGATGAAGCTCAACAGAAGCTCACCGCCTATCAGCGCGAAAAAGGCATCGTCGAATCCGACGAGCGAATGGACGTGGAAACGCGTCGCTTGTCCGAACTGGCCGCGCAAATGGTGGGCGCGCAATCGGCAGCTTTTGATGCATCTTCGCGTACGCGCGACAGTAGCAGCCTGCCTGAAGTAACTAACAATCCAGTGGTGCAAGGTCTCAAAGCGCAAGTCGCGCAAGGCGAGGGCAGATTGGCTGACCTGGCCAAGCGGGTAGGCGTTAACCATCCGGAATACCTGCGCACCCAGGCCGAGGTGAACAGCTACAAGGTCAAACTCGCAACAGAACTCAACACCGCCACGCGCGGTGTAGGGGCGACTGCAGGTGCGGCCCGCCAGCGCGTCAGTGAACTGAGCGCAGCGTTTGAGCGGCAAAAAGCCAAAATGCTGGAGTTGAAACAGCAACGTGAAGAGTCTTCCTTGCTTGCGCGCGACGTATTGAACGCCCAGCAAATTTATGACTCCGCCTTGCAGCGCTATGGCCAGAGCCGCATGGAAGCGCAATCCACGCAAACCGACATCACTGTCCTGAATCCGGCTGTTCCGCCTGCCAAGCATTCCAGCCCGAAAGTACTGCTGAACATCGTGTTGTCAGTGTTTCTCGGTACCCTCTTGGGCGTGGGTATTAGCTTCCTGGTTGAACTGCTGGATCGCCGGGTGCGTTCCGGGCAGGACATTGCCGGGCTGGAGATTCCGGTGCTGGCCGAAGTGACCAAAAAGGGCCGCCGCCTGGAAAAACTGCGCCGCCTGTTCAGCCGCAATCGCCCGGCCATGGCCTGAGCGTCATCCATTCAGAAACTCAGACAATCCCTTCGAACCAGCCGAGATTCACATGAATTCACCCACCAATACCAGCGAGCAGGGCAGCATCGTCGAAGCGGCGCAGAGCATCCGTGCCGAAGCCAACATGGGCAAGCTGCTGCAGGATGCCGGCAAGCTCAAGCCGCAAGACATGGAGCGAGTGCTCAAGCTGCAGCAGGCAGAAAACCTGCGCTTTGGCGAAGCCGCGCAAAAACTGGGTCTGGTGACTGAGGCCGACATCCAGCAGGCCCTGTCGCAACAGTTCGAATACCCCACCATCTCTGCCGCCGACGCCAGCCTGAGCCCCGAGCTCACCGCAGCTACCGATCCTTTCAGCAAGGAAGCCGAAGCCTTGCGCTCGGTGCGTTCCGAGTTAATGCTGCGCTGGTTCCGCGAGGGTCGTCAAACCCTCGCAATCGGCAGCGCGAGCGCCAACGAAGGTGCAAGTTATCTGGCCGCCAACCTGGCCGTGCTGTTTGCGCAAATGGGGCGCAAGGTCTTGCTGGTTGACGCCAATATGCGGCAGCCGCACCAGCACACGGTATTCAGCCTGGCCAATAACACGGGTTTGTCAGAAGTGCTGGCCGAGCGCGTGTCTTCGGTCCAGGTACGTGCAGTCAAAGCTTTCCCCACCCTGAGCGTGCTGACAGCAGGCTCCCCGCCGCCCAATCCGGCCGAGTTGCTGGCGCGCCCCACCTTTGACGCGTTGCTGTCCAGCCTCGAAGCCAGTTACGACATCATCCTGATCGACGTTGCGCCGTCGCAACTGAGTTCGGACTTCCAGCAAATCGTCGCCCGCGTCGGTGGCATGCTCATTGCCACCCGCCGCAACGTCAGCCGCCTGGCCCCGCTGGCCGAGCTGAAAGAAAAAATCACCTTCACCGGCGCGCAAGTGGTTGGTGCCGTCGTACTGGATTAACGCCATGACTGCCCTTGCCCAACGCGCCTCGATGCTCGACGCTCTGGCCCCGCTGAAATCCTGGTGGCCGGTGGTGATTGGCCTGCTGGTGCTGTATGTGCCCACCTACTGGATGCTGGCGCACGGCCTGTGGAACTCTGACGATCACGCCCACGGTCCCATCGTGCTGGCGGTTGCCCTGTTTCTGATCTGGCAGCAGCGCGATATTTTTTTAAACACAGACAAACCCACCCGCGTTGAAGTGGCAACTGGCTGGACCGTCTTGATTGTCGGTTTGCTGGCTTATGCGCTTGGGCGCTCGCAGGACATTTTGTTGTTCGAAGTTGGCTCGCAGATACCCGTCATCCTCGGTGCATTGCTCATTACACTCGGAACCAAAGCAGTCCGCGCACTCTGGTTTGCCTTGTTCTTCCTGCTGTTCATCATTCCGTTGCCCGGCTTTGTGGTTGATGCCGCCACCGGTCCGCTCAAGCAATACATTTCGGTCATCGCAGAGCAGGTGCTGTATGCGGCGGGCTACCCCATCGCGCGCAGCGGTGTCACCCTCACCGTCGGCCCGTATCAATTGCTGGTGGCAGATGCCTGCTCCGGCCTGCATTCCATGTTCAGCCTGTCGGCCATGGGTTTGCTGTATCTGTATCTGATGCAGCACACCAGCACCACTCGCAACCTCATCATCATGGCCGCCATTTTGCCAATCGCCTTCGTCGCCAACATTGTTCGCGTGATGGTGCTGATCCTCGTTACTTACCATTTAGGTGATGAAGCAGGGCAGGGCTTCCTGCATGGCTTTGCCGGAATCATGCTGTTCATCATCGGCCTGCTGTTCCTTTTTGCATTGGATGGCATCCTTGGCTTTATTTTCCCCGACCGGCCGCGTGCACGTGCGCAGGCCTGATCACCGGAACATTGGAGGCTCGACATGAAACTCATCAGCTTTAAACATCTCGTTATCGGTCTGTGCATGTTTGCTGCTGCAGGCATGGCGCTGGCACTCAAGCCTACCGTCAAGGTTGCGGACTCCGGCCCCAAGATTGATCTGGAAGTGTTGATCCCCAAAGCCTTTGGCGACTGGAAAATCGATGAAACCATCGTGCCCCTGATTGCCGACCCCGAATTGCAGGCTAAGCTCGACAAGATTTACAACCAGACGCTCACGCGTACTTATATCAATCCAAAGGGTGAACGCATCATGCTGTCGATCGCCTATGGCGGTGACCAGTCTGACAGCATGGCTGTTCACAAACCTGAAGTCTGTTATCCGGCCCAGGGGTTCCAGATTCTCAAGAACCCCACCACTGGTAGTTTTAGCACCGGAGATGTCAGCATTCCCGTTCAAAGGCTGGTCGCCACACAAGGGGCGCGCATTGAGCCGATCACTTACTGGACGACTGTTGGTGACAAAGTAGCCATTAGCAGTGGGATTGGATGGAAGTTGCAGCAATTGAAATATGGCCTCACTGGAAAAATTCCGGATGGCCTGTTATTTAGGGTTTCGAGTATTCAGGCGGACGAGGCCATAGCCTATCAAACGCAGGATGCTTTTAACCGAGATCTGCTCAAGGCGATGTCGCCTAGTGGTCGCCAGCGCATTATTGGCAGCGTCAGTCCGACTAAATAACGAACGTTTGATCGAGCATTACCCAACTTCGCCCTTGCCGAGAGACAAACAATGTCGAAGTTTGTGGTTTTATTTTCGCTCCTCGTCCTGAGCTTTTTTTCGTTAGCTGATACCTGCCCACATGACCCTACATTAAGCTGTGGTGCGGCATCTACGACCGTAACGATAGGCGAACCGCTGTTGGGCAGCGCCCCGCGTGAAGTCAAAAACCTTCTGGGAATCCATGCATTGCTCTGGGGCGTGCAAACAGATCTTTATGGAAACACTCCGTCGCGGGTGTTACCTCAGGCCGTTTCCATCCTTCGGGACTCAGGAGTTGGCTTTATCCGATATGGCGGTGGCGTGAATGAAATCGATTGGCGTGGCTGCACGGGTTGGGTTCTTGAACGGCCCAAGCAACAGCTGGTTGACTGGGCAGAGCCCATGCGCTGCGTGTTTGGATTGGCTGAATATGAAAAGCTCAACGATGAACTAGGTCTTGCCCTAAGCTGGCATATTGCCAACGTAGTTGGATTTGAAGGGAAACTCAATCCGGTTCAAGACCTTGCCAAAGATGCAGGGGATAGAGCGATCCTGGTAAAGCAGCTATCGGGTAACCGACAACGGTTTTGGGAACTGGGGAATGAGCTTGACCGCGACACGCTGAAGTGGAGCGCAGAAAAAATCGCAAGCCGTGACTTGCCTGTTGCGGCATCGATACTAAAAAACGATCCGGATGCACGTATTGTTGTGCCCTTACTCGAATACAAGCCGGACTGGATACAGAATGACAACGAGCACAATCGTTTTCTCGTCCGCCAGCATAAAAAAATAGCCAGCGACTTTTCACTTCATCTTTATTACGACAACGTGCCATGGGGGCCGAGCGTTGCTAACCGGCTGGCTTCGGTTCGCAATGTTGCGAAAATTATCAATGCTGAAGGTGTACCCAACCCGGCAATATGGATCACTGAACATGCCCGCCCGCCGCCTGGGACACCAAAAGACCCGAACTGGAAACAGGGCTGGCATCAAACCGGTAGTCAAGATGCCGTGGTTGCGACAGCCGATTTTTTGATCGGGCTATCGCAGATACCGATGGTGCAAGGCGCTGTTTGGCATGGCTTGCGAGCAGGGCCATGGAATTTTATCGACGTGTCAGCGGGTGGCGCGTTGCGCAACACTCGCATGTCGCGGCTGTTTGGATTGATGACGCCCCCATTTGAGTCGCAAATACTCGCTACCAAAACCACGTCGATTAATGAGCAAGGCCTGCCGGGGGGCTATGCAGTCAGAGCCGCTGCATTTGCTGACAGAAACAGTTCTAAATATGTCGTGTGGTTGGTTAATCGGAGTGCACACGCTCAACCTGTCCGTTTGTCCAGGGCAAGTTTTGGGGGGGCTTCCAGCTTACAAGTTAGGCAGACTGACTTTTCCGGGGCGTATGACCCATCCGCTTCGCTTGACAGTCTGCCGGTCCTTAAACAAACGCTTACCCCCTTCAATGGAACAATCACCGTGACTTTGCCTAAACGGTCTTTTGTCTTGTTGAGCATTCAGCCAGATCGTCAAAATGTCACTCCCTAAACGCATTCTGCTTTCGGCTTTCGCATGCAATCCATACGTCGGCTCTGACGCGGAAGTAGGTTGGCAATGGGCAAGCCAGCTATCGAAACGCGGCCATGATGTCACGGTGGTTACCCGCAGGATCCATCAAAAGGACATTGAAAAATACGTTGGCGAGACGGGGGAGTGCTCCAGTGTGGCATTTGAATATGTCGATATTGAATGGCTCGACCCTGTCACTAAGCTCATCAGCCGCCGCAACCATATTTATTACTATTTTTGGCAATGGGTGGCGTATCGGCAGGCCAGAAAACTGCATCGGGTCAAACCCTTTAACCTGATTCACCATGTGACCTGGGTGAGTTTCCGCCAGCCAAGTTTTATGGGCCTGGTGGGAGCGCCCATGTATTTTGGGCCGGTAGCCGGGGGCGATGAAATTCCAAGTGGTTACATCACCTCGTTCGCACCCAAGCAAAAAATGGTCGAAGCCTTTCGCAGCATGATGAACGCTTTGGTGCGCTTTGATCCGTTGATGCGGCTGACCTATGCGCGTGCCGAGCGCGTTTTTTTCACGTCGGATGCTCACCTGGCTCGCGTGCCAGGTTTTGTGCGAAAAAAAGCGCTGACCGAACTGGCTATCGGATGCGATATGCCAGAGAGCGCCGTTGAACCCGAATTTTCTCAGCGGCAGGGAAACCGTATGCTGTTCGTGGGGCGCTGCATCGGGTTGAAAGGAATGGATATCGGCTTGCAGGTTTTTGCGAAAATTCGCAGCAAACGTCCTGATGTGACCTTGACGGTGATCGGCGACGGCGTTGAACGCGAGCGTTGGGTTAACACAGCCAAGCAACTAGGCGTCAATGACGCGATTGAGTGGCGGGGCTGGCTACCCAAGGCAGATGTCATGCGGTTGTATTCGGAATTCGACGTGTTTTTCTTCCCCAGCCTGCGTGATTCGGGCGGCTTTGTGGTTTTGGAGGCGCTGCAGCAGGGCTTGCCGGTGGCTTGTTTCAAGCTCGGCGGGCCAGGCGTGCTGGTGAACGATTCCTGCGGCGAGGCGGTGTTGGCCGGTGCGGACATTCAGCAAACCATTTCAGACTATGCAGATGCGGTGTTGCGGGTGCTGTCCCGCGGTATGAACGACGCCCAGCTATCGCACCAATGCCGTGAGCGTGCTCGGGTTTTTTCCTGGGATCCGCTGATTGCTCGTATATACGGGAGACTGTAATTGGCTACAAAAATGGGTCACGCATTACGTTTGTCCGGGGGGGGCAGTCGCAGCAAGTCCTCCCCGACCGGCGCGATTTGGCTGTTAATGCTTGTTACGTTGTTTGCGGCAGCCTTGCTAGGGCTTTCTCTGGCATTGAGCTTTTATCCCGCCACCATTTTTTTGGTGCTGATCATTGCCAGTCTGATTCTGATCGTTAAACCCGTCATCGGTGTCTGGGTCGTCATTGTCGGAACGCAGGTGGCGGTGGGTTTGATTGATCTGTATATGCCCGCCTTACACCTGCTGGGGTGGTGGCTGGCATTGCTGTCGATGGGGGTGGCTGGCATTGCGCTAATGAAGGCATTCATCAGCCAGACGCGTCATCCGGCCAATACCCGGGATGGAAGGGCGCTGGTTGCCTGGTTATGGGCGTTCATTGCTATCGCCGTGTTTTCTTCACTGGCGAACTGGCATGGCGTTTCAGGTTTCATCATTGGCCTCAAGGGGTATTTTCAGGTGTGGGGTCTGCTCTTGGCGATTGCTTACCTGACCCGGGGCGAACTGGATGCCCGGCGATTGATCTCTTTTTTCCTGTTGCTGGGGCTTCTGCAATTGCCGTTTGTGGCCCACCAGTTCCTGGTGCTGGTGCCGCAACGGAGTGGTGAGCTCTTCGCTGCGCATGGCATTGTGGCAGGCGACATTGTTGCAGGTACCTATGGCGGCGAAATGATGGGTGGGGGGCGGAGTTCTACGCTCGCATTGTTGTGTGTGCTTTGCGTTACGCTGGTGATCGCACAGTGGCGCGCCGGACTTCATTCACTGGGCCGCACCATTCTGGCCGCGCTGATTTTTTTGTCCCCAATGTTTTTTTCGGAAGCGAAACTTTTTCTTGTCCTGTTGCCGGTCGCGCTGTTCGTGTTATTTCGCGATCGGATACTGAGCAATCCGCTGAAAGCTTTTGTCGGGGTGGTGGCGTTGGGCGCCTTATTGATGGCTATTTTTTTCGCCTATTCGCTCCTGCCCGGTGCCAAGTCACAACAGACGTCATCCGTGCAGAAAATGCTGGCCTCGAATATTGAGTACAACGTGGGCAAGCGTGGCTATGGCAATTTGCTGTTGAACCGCACCACGGTGTACGGGTTTTGGGCCAAGGAGCATGCGCATGGCGACATGCTGGTTCCAATGCTGATCGGTCACGGACTTGGCGCGACAAGCGGCGGCACCGCACTTAACAAGGACTCCCAGATTTTTACACGTTATCTAGGCTATGGCATCGGCTTGACCGGGGTGTCGTCGCTGCTATGGGAGGTTGGATTGATCGGCACGGCAGCGACTTTGATGCTGCTGCTGTCGGCCTTTAGATTGGGCGGGCGGTTAGCTGATCGCTGGTTGGGGACATCGCACTGGCCTGCCATCAAGACAGCGCAAATTACCGTTTCCTTGTTTGCAGTGAGCTTGTTGCATAGCAACTATTTCGTATTCGACATCGGTTTTCAGGCCATTTTGATGGTGATCCTGGGGTATTTGCTGGTGATGGCACGCATCGAAAAGGTCCATGACTAAATCAGAAATAAAGCTTTACTACACGATCCCGGATCACTTCCCGTCTTATCGCGTGGATGTAACGGAGTTGTTCGGCGTGTCACTTGCCAAGCGTGGGGTGCAGACCGAGTGGTTCATGGCGAACAATGGCCCGGATTTACTGCCGCATCGGGAGGGGTTCTTTCAGCAAACATGCATGCTCCCGCCCAAGTTTCCCGGCCATGGCGTGTTATCCAAAGTCCTGACCAAGCTGGCTTACTGGGTAACGGACTCCCTGCTGATGGTTAGGGCAGCGTTGCGCCAGTTCGACATTCTGCAAACGCGAGACAAGTATATAGCCGCTGTTGTTGCGCTACTGGCGGCAAAGCTGGCAGGCAAGCGTTTTGTTCATTGGTGCTCATACCCGTTTCCGGAGCACGTGCTGGAGGTGGCTAACGAGCGATCGGGTCTGCTCAGACTGCTATTGATCTTGAACGGCAAGTGCGCCCATTTTGTCCTGTACCGGGTGGTGATGCGGTTTGCCGATCATTCATTTGTGCAAAGCGAGCAGATGCTGCGTGATGTGGCCGCCTATGGCGTGCCTGCCGAGCGGATGACACCGGTACCGATGGGGGTGCCCACCCGTTTGCTGGATTGGTCCAGCACGCACCCGAGCGCTGTCGTGCCGGGCCGCATCGTGTATCTGGGCGCCATGTCCACGGTGCGACGTCTGCATGTGATGTTGGACGCTTTCGCATTGGTGTACAAACGCTGCCCGGCAGCGACTTTTTTGATGGTGGGGGAGGGCGTTAAACCACAGGACCGCATCGCACTCGAGCAACAGGCCGCGCGCCTTGGGCTGGCCGATGTCGTGGAATTTTCCGGGTTTGTCCCGATAGAAACAGCGTGGTCGCTGGCCGCGTCAGCCGCCGTGTGTGTTTCTCCTGTTTATCCCACCCGGATATTCAATTGCGCATCCCCAACCAAGCTGTATGAATACATGGCGCTGGGTCGCCCGGTCGTTTGCAACGCGCACCCTGAGCAGTCAGCGGTTATCGATGAAAGTGGTGCGGGTTTGTGCGTGAACTGGGATGTGCAGGCGTTTGCCGATGCGATGGTGTGGATGCTGGAACATCCCGAATTGGCGGAAGCCATGGGTGAAAAAGGTTCAGCCTGGGTGGCCGCCAACCGCACTTACGACATGCTGGCGGCGCAGGTACACGCGCGTTACCTGGCTATCCTGGGGCGCTAATCGTGACAGCATCCGCACGCTATGGGCGCGAGCGTATTCGCGCAGGGCTGGTTCATTTTTTGTTTGGCAAGGGTCTTTCTGCCATAGCTGGTTTTGCCTTGCTGGTTTTGCTGGTGCGATATCTGTCTGTGGCCGAGTTCGCGGCTTACAGCGTGTTGCAGGCTTTTGTGGAAGTGTTTACAGCGTTAACCGGTTTTGGCCTCACCCATGTTGCGCTGCGCTACATCCCGGAACTCTATGCGCAACATGAAAACCGGGTTTTCCGCAGATTCGTGGTCGGTGCTTTTGGTTTGCGTTTTTTTTTGTTGACATTGGCAACTCTGCTGGCGTGGCTGGCAAGCGATGACATTGCGAATCTTTTTGGCTTGGCGGCATGGGTTGGGGTGTTACAGGCTTATCTGCTCGTGGTGTGGTTAAGGGTTAATAGCCATTTTCTGTTTCAGATGCTGGAGTCCACCCTGCATCAGGGGTGGGTGCAGGTGGCTTTTGTACTTCCGGCATTAGTGAAAGTCGCAGCGGTCGGCTGGTTGGTCTATAGCAGCGCACTGACCATTCAAAGCGTGATTTGGATTGAGGCAGCGGCCGAAACGCTGGGGCTTGTTGTATTACTGTCTGGGGTGGGGCGTGTTTTGAGGAATACGCCTGTTGATCAGACCATGCAGAGTTGGTCCATCTGGTGGGCCAAAAATGCCCGGCGACTGACGCAATTTGGGTTGGCCGGTTATCTCCAGCATCTGGCTATCCTGCCGTACGGCAGTGCACCCAATCGGCTGGTTGCGGGGCGTTATCTGGATGTGGCATCGATGGCCACATTCGGTTTTGCTCAATCCTTCGCTGATACGCTGCGGCGCTATCTACCAGCACAGCTTCTGGCGGGTCTCATCCGCCCTGTTCTGGTCGCACGGTTTTCTGTCAGCAGGGATTTTGAAAAGGTAACCGGAATGCTTTCCTGGGTCTTTCGCATCAATACGATATTGCTCGGTTCGGTTGCCGCTTTGTTACTGGCGATTGGACCCGCTGTCGTAGCCAGTGTGTCGGGCGGCAAGTATGGTGCTGAAGCAGCCTGGTTGTTGCTCGCGCTGGTTGGGGTGCTGATCCTGGAGTCGCATCGCTTCCTCATCGATTTGGCGATACAAGCGGTTGAGCGGAATGGTTTGCTGGTAACAGGGAATCTTGTGTTGGCTGTTTCACTCGTGTTGGCGGTTTTGCTGATGCCGCTGCTGGGCGCATTGGCGATTCCCCTGGCCGCCGGCTTGGGTTTGATCCTCAGCAATACCTGGATTACGCATCGGCTTGCCAAAGAAGGGTTTTCTTATCCTTTCGGGTACGTTGAGTTTGGGCGAGTTCTCCTCTCTTCGAGCTTTGCGGCACTAGTGGGCTATGCGTTGCAGGGGTATTTGCACTGGATGGTGAATTCGCTCGTGGTATTAATCAGTTACGTGGTGTTGCTGGTTGTGACGGGTGCAATACGGCGTGAGGATTGGTACAGGTTGCAGCAATTAAAAAAACCAGATGCTGTGGCCCAAAATGGGGTTTCACCTTTGCCTGGTCATGCGAGGTCAGACTCTACCAATGCCTAAGCTGCTATCGCTCAATTCGTATAACTACCGTCGTGGCGGTTCTGATGTGGTATTTCTCGAACACGACGCCATGTTCCGCGCCCAAGGCTGGGACACAGCGGTGATGACCATGCATCACCCGAAGAACGAGCTTTCGCCGTGGAGCCGGTTCTTTGCCGACGAGATCGAGTTCGGCCACGAATACGGGGTGCTCGCCAAGCTGGCGATGGCGGGCAAGGTGATTTACTCGCTGGAGGCAAAGCGCAAAATGTCTGCGCTGCTCGATGCCTTTCCCGCCGACGTAGCCCATGCCCATTGCATTTATCACCATCTGTCGCCGTCGGTGCTGGGTGAATTAAAGCAGCGCGGCATCCCCACGGTGATGACGGCACATGACCTGAAGCTGGCCTGCCCGGCCTACAAGATGCTGAATCGCGGCGGCGTGTGCGAAAAATGCCGCAGTGGAAACCTGTTGCATGTGGTGGCCAACCGCTGCATTCGCGATTCGTTGCCCGTCAGCGCGCTGATCATGCTGGAGTCGGCGGTTCACAAGTCGCTGGGGCTATACCGGCGCAACCTGGATCGGGTGGTGGCGCCCAGCCTGTTCTATAAGCAGAAGCTGGTGGAATGGGGCTGGCCGGAACAGCAACTGGCCTACATCCCGAACTATGTGGATGCCGCTGCCTATACGCCGTGCTATGAGCCGGGCGATTACTTTTTCTATTTCGGCCGGCTGGCGATGGAGAAGGGCGTGGCTACCCTCATCCGCGCTGCAGCGCAGGCAAAGGTGAAGCTGCGCATTGCCGGCACGGGTCCGGAAGGCGATGCGCTGAAGGCTCTGGCTGCCGAAGTGGGGGGCGACATCGAGTTTCTGGGTTTTGTGAGTGGCGATCCATTGTGGAAAAGGGTGCGCGAGGCACGCGCGATTGTGTTGCCGTCCGAGTGGTATGAGAACGCACCAATGAGCGTGTTGGAAGCGTATGCCAACGGGAAGCCGGTGATCGGTGCGCGCATCGGTGGGATTCCCGAGATGGTGCGTGAGGGGGAGACGGGCGCGCTGTTCGAGAGCGGCAATGTTGCCGAACTGGCTGGCTGGTTGCGTCAGTTTGCGGATAGGCCGGATGGTATGGTGGCGGAAATGGGACGTGCGGCTCGGCAATATGTTGCAGCGACTTTTACCAGCCAGCGTTATCTGGGTGACATGCTCGGGCTGTATGCTGAATTGGGCGTGGATGTGGCTAGCCGCGCTGAAAAATATGAAAACAAGGGAGTGACGGCATGATTGCCCAGATGGATCGGGATTATCTTGCATCGGGCGTGGGCTTGAGCGCTCGCCGGGTTGCAAGTTACTTGCTTTACGAAGGGCGACCCTTGACGACCAAGGGACGTTTCATCAATCCGCTGGTGTTCGCCTGGCTCAATACGCTGGTGGCGCTGCCTGGAGAGCCGACGGTGGATCGTCCGCTGTTCATCACGGGGCTCGGCCGTTCCGGCACGACCATTTTGGGTATTTTGCTTTCGCTGCATAAGCAGGTCGGCTATCTGAATGAGCCGAAGGCGCTATGGCATGTGATCGATCCACGCCAGGATATCAATGGCAATTACTCGAACGCGGGCGCTCGATTTCGCATGGATGCAACGGATGCCTCATCCGAGATGCGCTCACGGGCGCGCCGCCTGTTTTCGCGCTACCTGACGCTGACCGGCTCGACCCGGGTGGTGGACAAGTACCCCGAGCTGATTTTCCGGGTGGGCTATGTGCGGGCTTTTTTCCCCGATGCGAAGTTCGTCTTTATCACCCGCAGCGGGGCGGATGCGGTGCCCTCGGTGGTGAAATGGTCGGAGCGGCTGGGTGTGCAATCCGGCGAGCATACCGATGACTGGTGGGGGCGCAACGATATCAAGTGGCATTACCTACGCGATCAATTGATTCTTGGCGATCCGGCTTATGAATCGGTGTGGCAACTCGCACAAGCGGATCTTGACCATGCCAACCGGGCAGCGCTGGAGTGGATTGTGACCATGCGCGAAGGATTGGCGCAGGAGCAGCGTTATCCCGATGCGGTGATTCGGGTGGCGTATGAAACGCTGCTTGCTGACCCAGCGGGGGAGTTGGTGCGCCTACAACAGCAATGCGGCCTCGAACCCGATCCGCTGGTGGCGGAGTATGCGTTGAAGCGCCTTTACGACAACCCGGCCAAGGGCTGGCCGGAACTGCATCCGGCAGTGGATGCGCTGTTCCGCGACACGATGACAAAACTGGGATACGACACCCCGTGAGCACAAAACATATTCGCATTCTTGGCACCCGCGGCGTGCCCGCTGCCCACGGCGGCTTCGAGACCTTTGCCGAGCATCTGGCGCCCTATCTGGTGGAACGTGGCTGGCAGGTGACGGTGTATTGCCAGGAAGACGGCGCGGGGCCGGTGTTCGAGGACGCATGGCGCGGCGTGCGCCGGGTGCGCATGCCGGTGGCGACGGCGGGCGCGGCGGGCACGATTGTGTTCGACTGGAAATCCACCGTGCATGCAGCGGGAGAAAAAGGTTTGGTGCTGACGCTGGGGTACAACACGGCGGTGTTCTGCGCGTTGTATCGCCTGCGTGGGTTGAAGAACGTCATCAACATGGATGGCGTGGAATGGCGGCGACAGAAGTGGGGCGCGGTGGCCAAGACCTGGTTCTGGCTCAACGACTGGGCGGGCTGCTGGCTGGGCAATCATCTGGTGGCCGACCATCCGGAGATCAAGAAGCATCTGACCACGCGGGTGGCGGCAGGCAAGATCACCATGATTCCCTATGGCTCGGATCGGGTGGATGCTGCCGATGCGGGCTTGATTGCACCTTACAGACTGGAGCCGGGCGCGTACGCAATTTTGATTGCGCGCGCCGAGCCGGAGAATTCGATTCTGGAAGTGGTGCAGGCGTGGTCGCGCAAGCCCCGCGGCTGCAAGCTGCTGGTGCTGGGTAAATACGAGCCGGGCCATGCCTATCAGCGTGCGGTGAAAGAAGCAGCGTCGGACGAGGTGGTTTTCCCCGGTGCGATTTACGACAAGGCGGTGGTGCAGGCGCTGCGTTTTCATTCCCGGTTTTATGTGCACGGGCACCAGGTGGGCGGCACCAATCCTTCGCTGGTGGAGGCGCTGGGTGCGGGCAATGCGGTGCTGGCGCACGACAACCTCTACAACCGCTGGGTTGCAGGGGATGGCGGGGTGTATTTCAGTGGTGAGGATGGCTGCGCGCAGCAGATCGAGGTTTTGCTGGGCGACCCCGGCCAGCTCACGCAGTTGCAGGCCGCGAGCCGGGCGCGCCATGCGGCGGAATTTACCTGGGACAAGATTCTGGGAGATTACGAGAAGCTGTTGCTGGGGTCAGTGTAGCGTGTTATCGGCAGCCGGGGGATAACGGGCAGAGACCGGGCAGGCCTGCCTCTGCACTGGCAAACAAGCGGTTTTTTGCCATGACTTCAACAAGCTGCCAGGGGATCTAGTATTCGTTTCCCCCTTGGCATAAGGGGGGGCTTGTTCCAGATACCAGGAAAACAAGCCATGGAAGGGTTTACAAGAACCCTATTGACTGAGCTGCATACCCCGCCAGCAAACCAGATGGGTTGGGCACGCCCAGATGACGGGTCAGTATCTTTCCGTAAATATCGCGGTAGTCCGTGCTTTGGGCCAGATAGCGGCCTTCGTTGAGTTGGGTCGGCGCCAGCCCCGGCCAGCCCGCCACCGAGTGCACACCGCCATTGACCATGGGCCCCACGGCCAGCCAGGTGGAGGCATTGCCGTGATCGGTGCCACCGCTGCTGTTTTCGGCGGCCGTGCGGCCGAACTCGGTAACGGCAAGCAAAAGCACGCCCGAGGCTGCACTACCCAGGTCAGCGTAGAAAGCGGCAGTGGCATTCGACAATTGGCTCAGAAGTTTGGCTTGGGCCCCGTCCGGCTGTCCACCTCCCTGCGCGCGATGGGTATCCCACCCGCCCAAGTCCAGGGCAACCAGTTCGGTCCCAGGCCGGGTTTTGATCAGACCGGCGGCCTGGCGCATCTGGCGGCCAAAAGCGGTGGCGGGATAGGCTGCGCCGTTCGCTGTCGGCAAGGTGTCGACGCTTTGCAGTTCCGCTATATCGATCTGGAGTTGCCGGCCTGCCGCCAGCAAGCCTGCATCATGTGGGTGGCCGGTAATCGGGGCGCGGCTGTACTCACTCGCCATCATGGTTGCCAGCAGGTCCTGATCCGCCTTGGTGGCCGCCAGGCTCAGGCCGCGCAGGTCGGCAAGGGCGGAAACCGGTACCGAGCCCAACAGGCTGCGCGGCACACCGGCCGTCAGCGCCAAGGCCTTCTGTTCCGCCCCAGACGAAAGGGTGGCGAGGTAGCGCCCCAGCCAACCGGTTGTGGAAGGCAGGGCGGTGGCGTTCTCGATGATGTCCTGCCCTTCGAAATGGGACCGGGAAGCGGACGGGTAGTGCACTGCCGGCAGGGCCGCCACCCAACCGGTCTGGTACAAGCCGTGAAGGGCGGCCATGGACGGGTGAAAGCCGAAGAAACCGTCCAGGTCCAGGGCGGAAAGGGGATTGCCCGCCGAAGGTGGAGCGATGCCCAGGGTTGGGCGCAGGCTGTAATAGGCGTCCTCGCCGTGCGGCACCAGCATGTTGAGGCCGTCGCAACCGCCCCGCAAGAACACCACTACTAGTGTGCGCCCGGTGGCGGCGGCGCGAGCCTGACTCAGCAACAAGCCACCTGGCCCGCCCCCCATGAGCAGGGAACCGAATGCCAGGTGCTTCATGGTCTGGCCGAGGAAAGTCCGTCTATTCATTTAATTATTCCTTACTGATATTGATATTCGGGCAAGGCCATGATCGCCTTCTCCAACTGGCGCAGGCGGACTTCCGCATCGGGCGACCAGTTGAAATAAGGCAAGGCCCCATCCTGGGTCAAAATGCTCAACCCCAGTTCTCGCTGGGTTTTCGTGGCGGTGGGTCCCAGGCCCAACTGCAGCAGGTAGCCCACCACGCCCTCGGCCGTCTCCAGTCCCCGGGCCTGGGTTTTGGCCAGCAGGTTCACCTGGGTGGTGCCGGTGGCCGGCGTGGCTGCCAGCAGGCGGTCAAGGAAGCGGATGCGGGACAGTAGCTGGCCCGACGAGATCCAGCGGTCGCCGGTCTCCGCATAGCCGGTTGGAGATGAGTTGGTGTACAGCCCCATGCCCATCTTGGGTAACTCCACGGCCAGATCGTCACCGCTGCTCTCGGCGCCCACGTTGCGGGTCGAGCCCACGGCCAGCTCCAGGGGGGTCTTGAACTTCTGGCCCCGGTAGGTGCCGCCAAGAAATTCCGGCGAATTCAGGATGGTCCACACAACTTGGGCGATCTGGTCCGGCGCGTCGGCCTGGGCCAGGAAGGTCGCGCTGCAACGGCTGACCAGTCCGGCAACCGGCGCATCCGACACAAACAAGGTCACCAGCTTGGTGCAGAGGCGGTTGGCGGTGGAAGCGTGACGGGCCAGCAGGTCCAGCACGCCTTCTCCATCCATCAGGCCGCCGCTAGCCGCAAGGGGGGTGCCCAGCACCAGTTTGGCGCCATTGTCATGCTTGCCGGCATTGAAATAGAAAGCGCCGTCCTTCACCGTCCAGCCGGTAAACGCCCGGGCCACCTCTTCCACATCGGGCTGGGTGTAGCCGCCGGCCACCCCCAGGGTGTGCAGCTCCATCAGCTCCCGGGCGTAATTCTCGTTGGGGCTGCCCATGTAGCTGGTGACGCCGTCCAGGGTGTAGAGCATGGCCGGGCTCTTGGCGCTGATCCCCAGCAGGTCGCGGAAATTGCCCAGGGCATGGGTCCGGAAGGCCGCCCCCTCATCCAGCTCATAGGCGCTGACGCCGTGCTTGTAGAAATAGGTGCTGAAGTGGTTGTCCCAGAACCAGGTCATCACCTCCTGCAATTGCTTGCGGCTGTAAAGGGCATGGCGCAGGTAATCCGTCTCCATATAGCCGCCACTGTCCAGCCAGACTGTCTGCCGACTGGCGAAGGCCGAATCGTCCAGCGTATTGGGGGAAAGCTGCTGCTGGATGTAATTGGCCGGCCCTGTCTGTACTACCTCGGCCAACTGCTCTGGCCCGCCGCTGAAGCCCGTGCGCTGAAGCACATGCCAGGCTTGCCGGTAAACATCGCCCGGATACAGCTTGAGCACCTTGGCGGTAGTGTTGCCGGCCCCATCCCTGGCCGTCAGGGTCAGGGTGATGGCCGTCGTGGTGAATGCCGCATCCGGGGCCACCATCACCGCCCAACGGCCGGAGCCTGATGCCACCTCGATAGACCGTTCCTCCGCGCTGGCCAGCCCGCCACCAGACACCTTCGCGGTCAAAGTCGGCGACAGGCTGTTATCCGTCAGCGCCCCCGAAACCAGGAAGGCGCCAGTAGGCACGGCAGAGCCATCCACCGGGGAGCTCACGGCGATCACCGGCGGCGCCGTGTCGTTGATCAGGGATAGGTCCAGACTGACCTCGCCCACGTTCTGGCTCTTGTCTACGGCTTGCACTACCACGTGCAAGGTACCGGGCGCCGGATTTGGCAAGGCCCCCGTATCCAGTGACCAAGTCTGATTGCCCGCATTGAAACTAGCGGGCAAATCCAGCACCGCACCGGAAGGCAGGGTCAGGATGACCCGCACCTCCTTCATCGCCACGTCATCCGAGGCGGTGCCGTACAACCGGAATCCTCCGGCTACCACCTGGTCCGCTTGGGCCGGGAACGAAACATGGACCATTGGCGGTGTCTTGTCTGGCGCATTGGTCTTGCCCATTTTCAAGGCAAAAGCGAAAGCGCCCTTCCAAAGCAGCAAGCCACTGTAGTAGTCCTTGCCATCAGCAAATGGATTGCTGGCCCGTAGCACATACACCGCACCTTGGCCCAACCTGTCCAGGTCGAACTTCGCCTGCCCCTGGGCATTGGTGGTCCCTTGCATGGCCCAGCGCAAAGCACCAGTAGGCAGCTTTTCATAGGCTGTAATGGTCTTACCCACCAAGAGGGCAGCGCTATCCGCATCGGTCAGGGTGACCAGGGTAGTCCCTACCCGGAAACCAGTGGATCCCGTTGCGCTGATCTCGTCGCTTTTCACCCAGTAGCCGAAGGGCTGAGCCTGGAGTACATACACTTTCCCACTCCCCAGAC
>JAHJRA010000023.1:0-61023 GCA_018831045.1 Gammaproteobacteria bacterium
GGTCTCTTCCACTGACGCCGCCTGCTCGCTCGCGCCCTGCGACAGGGACTGCGCCGTCGATGAAACCTGCTCGGAAGCCGACGACAGATTGTCCGATGCGCTGCGCACCTCGCTGATGATCTGCGACAGCTTGCCAACCATGGTCTTCATGGCTTCCAGCAACTGGCCCGTCTCGTCACGGCCCTTGACCTCGATATGCACATTGAGATCCCCCTCGGCCAGCCTGTTGGCTACGCCCAGTGCTTCGTTCACGGGCCGGGTGATGCTGCGGGTGACCCAGAAGCCGATCAGCGCGGCCATGGCCAGCGCCGCGGCCGCGATGGTGAAAATCAGCGTGCGGGCAGCATGGTACAGATCGGTGGCATCCTGGCCGGCCTGCTCCATCAGCTTGCCCTGGTACTTGATCAGGCTCGCCACTGCCTCGAGGTAGGCGCCCTGCAGGGCACGGACCTCACCCACCAGATAGATTCGGGCTTCGGCCTGCTTGCCCTCCTCGACCAGCTTGAGGAAGCTGTCCTGGGCCGCCACGTACTTGACGCGTGCCTCCTTCACGCCGGACAGCTGCTTCTTGCCCTCTTCACTCGAGATGGTCGCCTCCAGTTTGTCCAGGCGCTCCTTGATGACCTTGCGGGAATCGTCGATGCGGCCCAGCTCCTTCTGGATTGCGGCGCTGTCATCCAGGATCAGGGTGTTGCGCATGGCGCGGGCAATGACGTTGATGCTGTCGATCACATCATTGGCGAGGACGGTCTTGGGATAACGGTCATTCACCATCTGGTCAATGCCCTCGTTGAGGCTCGCCATGCGGGTAACCCCCAGGAAGGCGATCATCGCCATGAGGGCGACCACCAGGCCGAAGCCGAGGGCCAGCCGCATACCAATTTTCATATTGCTGAACATGCTTCTCTCCTATTGTCGAATAATCAGTAAAAAGTCAGGCCGTCGCACAGGATGAGCCGGCGCGGGCCGCCTCATCCTGCAAAGCGGGGACATCCAGTACCAGGGCTACTTCGCCCGAGCCCAGAATGGTGGAACCGGAGATGCCCCGGATCCGCTCGAACAAGGTGCCCAGGGGCTTGATGACCGCCTGGAATTCACCCTTCAGCTCGTCCACCACCAGGCCGGCCTTGCGCCCGGCAGAGGTCACCACCACGACGTTCTCGCGGCGGCCGGAACGGCCTTTCAGCTTGAAGTGATCCTTCACGCGCAGCAGGGGCAGAACCTCGCCGCGCAGGTTGAGGTAGTCGCATCCCTCGTTGCGGTCGCCGCAGGTGCTCAGCTCCACGCACTCCAGCACCATGTCGAGCGGCACCACGTAATGGCTGTCGGCCACCCTCATCAGGAAACCGTCGATGATCGCCAGCGTGAGCGGCAGGCGGATGCGGAAGGTGGACCCCACGCCCTCATGGCTGTCGATCTCGACCGTGCCGCGCAGCGCCTCGATGTTGCGCCGCACCACGTCCATGCCGACGCCGCGGCCGGACAGGTTGCTCACCTGTTCGGCGGTGGAAAAGCCGGGTTCGAAGATCAGGTTCCACACATCGCGGTCAGCCAGGTTGTCGCCCGCCTGGATCAGACCCTTGTCCCGCGCCTTGGCCAGGATGCGCTCGCGATTGAGACCGCCGCCGTCATCCAGCACTTCGATGACGATGCCGCCGGACTCGTGATAGGCGTTGAGCTGCAGTGTGCCTTTTGCCGGCTTGCCGCGGGACAGGCGCACTTCGGCGGATTCGATGCCGTGGTCCATGGCGTTGCGCACAAGGTGGGTGAGCGGGTCGCCGATCTTGTCCACCACGGTCTTGTCCAGCTCGGTTTCCGCACCGCCGATGACCAGATCAATGTCCTTGCCGATTTCCTTGGAGACGTCGCGCACCACGCGGCGGAAGCGGTTGAAGGTCTCGCCGATTTCCACCATGCGCAGGCGCATGGCGCCGTCGCGGATATCCTCCACCAAACGGGCCATGCCGGAGACTGATTCCAACATGGCGCCGTCCTTGTTGCGCGCAGCCATAAGGCCGACGCCGGCGCCGGCGATGACCAGCTCGCCCACCAGGTTGATGAGGCTGTCCAGCTTGTCGGCATGGACCCGCACGAACCGGGCTTCCTGGGCCTGGCGATTGCGCGCTTCCTTCTGCTTGGTTAGCGCCGCGCCCACCAGTTCCGGCTGGACGACCTGGCGCTCCACCAGTATCTCGCCCAGTGGCTGGACGCTTTCCTGCGTGCTTCCGCTTTCCTGGATGGCCAGCGACGCGTCGAGTTCGCGCTGAGTCACCGCCCCGCACGCCACCAGGATTTCGCCGAGGCGGGTACTGTTTTCCGGCAGCGCCTCAATCAGATTGACGTAGTCCGCCACCCGGCTGCCCGGAGGCAGGATGTAGAGCTGGCAGTCGTCGCGCACGAATTCGAACACGCCTTCGATGCGGGCCTTGTCGGCATTGCTCCGGAGCCGGATCTCGAAGCCCAGGTAGCTGCTTTCCGGATCCATCCCTTCTGCGGCCGGCAGGGCGTCGTCCAGGGTGGTGAGGTGAACGATCTCGCCCAGGGTGCCGAGATAGCGGATGAAGGACAGCGGATCCATGCCGTCCTTCAGCACGCCCCTGCCAAAACGCAGGGAGATGTGCCAGGCATCGCCCGCCATTTGTTCCCCTCCCAGGCATTGCACCGCATCTTTCATCTCGACCGGCAGCATGGCGGCCGATTCCCCCATGTACTGGCTCAGCTGGGACGCCAGCGCTTCGCCCTGCTGACGGGTGTCGGCGTCCATTTCCGCCGCGCCGGCCGTGATGTCCACCAGCCGTTCGATATGATCGCGGCAGCCCAGGAACAGGCCGATCAGGTCTTCGCTCAAGGCCAGTTCGTTGTTGCGCACGCGGTCCAGCACATTTTCCGCCTTGTGCGTGAAGGCGACGATGTCGTCCAGCCCGAACAGTCCGGAGGAGCCCTTGATGGTGTGGGCGGCCCGGAATACGGCGTTGATGGCTTCCGCATCGTCCGGGGCGCTTTCCAGGCGCAACAGGCCTTCCTCCATGTCCTGGAGCAGGCTGCGGCTTTCCGCGAAGAAGGTTTGCAGGGCATCGCCCAGATCAAGATTCATGCCGCCCTCCTTTCCGTTGCGCTCGTCGGCAGCACCTGGGGATCGCCAAACCAGCAGCCCAGTCCCAGCAGCTCGAATACGTCGAGCACCGCCGGGCTGTGGCCGGACAGCGTCAGCTTCTTGCCCGCCGCCACCGCCTCCCGCTTCAAGAGCATGAGCAATTGCACGCCGCTGGTGTCGAGCTCGCTGATGCCCGAGAGATTGATCTCGATTTCATCGCTCTGGCCGAGCGCTTCCAGCAGGGCGGGCTTGAGTTCGGCGGCGTCATAGATGGTCATTTCGCCGACGGCATGCAGGCACAGACGGTTTTCGTGGTGTTCGCTGCTGAGTTCCATGAGGGCTCCAGGTATTTACGGTAGGATCAGCTTCGACACCGCATCCAGCATCTGGGCGGGCTGAAAGGGCTTGACCACCCAGGCCTTGGCGCCGGCCGCCTGGCCGTCGCGCTTCTTGGCCTCACTGCCTTCGGTGGTCAGCATGATCACGGGGGTGAATTTGTAGGCCGGCTTGGCCTTCATTTCCTTGACGAAGGAAATGCCGTCCATGTTGGGCATGTTGACGTCACTGATGACCAGATGCAGCTTGCGCCCATCCAGCTTGGTCAGCGCATCCTTGCCGTCCACGGCATCGACGACGTCGTAGCCGGCTCCCTTCAGGGTCATCCCCACGACCTGGCGGACAGATGCCGAGTCGTCAACGATCAGAATGGTCTTGGCCATGATTTTTGCTCCTAAAAGAAAGTAATTTCAGCTGCTTTGCCAGGCGCGTTGCTTTGCATGCCCTGGTGGTTGTCTTGTTGCTCAAGCGTCGTGTAGGTACTGGAGAGCTGCTCGAGCCACGCTGCCACGTCAATGGGGGGGACAGGACCCCCGCCAGCTTCACGCTCACGGCTCTCGTTCAACACGCCTTCCAGACGCGCCATGTCGTCCATGGTCTGGCACAGAATCTGGCTGACCCGGTCCTGGAACTGGAGGGAAACGATGACGCCGGAAACCGTCTCCTGCACCGCCCGGCCTTCATGCTGGAACTGGGTTGCCGCCTGGGTCAGATGCTCCACCGCGCCACGGAACACATTGAGCACGCCCTCGATGAGTTGCTCGGAATCCCGCATGGCACGGGCATCCTGGTCTGCATAGCGTTCTGCGATTTCGACCGCGCTATGGATAGCATGCGTCACGCTCTCGACGCGGGAGGTGATCTGCTTGCCGGTTTCCCCCGACTGGGTGGAAAGCTTGCGAACCTCATCCGCAATCACGGCGAACCCGCGACCTGCCTTGCCTGCCCAGGCCGCCTCAATGGCGGCGTTGAGCGACACCAGCTGGGTCTGGTTGGCCAGTGCCGAAACCGAACCGGCCATGGCCTTGAGTTCATCGGAAAACCGGGCCACTTCACGGATGCGATCAAGCATCTCTTGTTTGGCCTGGAGACCGGCGCGCAGCGAAGAGAGCATGTTAGATAGATCGCCCTGTCCCTTTTCCAGCATGGCCATCACATCTGCTTCACCGCTGCCGTTGTTCTGGTACAGCCCCAGTGCCGCCCCCAGGCGCTGATGGATATCGCCGAAACAGGTGGCCAGGTCGACCAGAGAGGTTTCTGTCTGGCTGCGGGCGGTTTCGATCTGGCGGTTCCAGATGGGCAGCACCTGACCGCACAGATCATCCAGCCCGCCGGGCGCCTGTTGCAGCGCGGTCGAGCTGGCTTCCTCCGCTTCACGCCGGGCGCTCGCCAGCGCACGGCGAACCCGGCTGGCGAGTAAGCCGCCGGCAAGCATCCCCGCCAGCGCCGTCCCGCCTGCCCAGGCCATGTCGAACGCGGCGCCGGAAAAGGCTGTGGCCGCGCCCAGCAGGCCGAGCCCGACGCAAAGCGCCCACACCAGCGCCGCAATGCGGTTATCGTCCGTCCAGACTATTTTCATAGCCCGCTTCCCGGCACGGAAGCGTCAGCCACGCCCAGCAGTCTCGCAACCAGCGCCGTGAATTCCATGGACTTGTCAAAAAAACCATCGGCGCCATCGCGCAGGGCTTTATCCCGGAACTCGATCTGGTTGGTGAACATGTACACGCGGGTGTTTGGGGAATCCCTCTTGATCGCGGACAGGGCATCCAGACCGCAGCCATCGGGCAGACGCACATCCAGCACGACGGCATCCGGACACAACAGGCGGCTCTTTTCCACTGCCTCATGCAGGGAACGCGCAATGGAAAGCGCTGTGAGGTGCTCCACCCCCCCCAGCATCTCCAGCAATCGGCCATACACGGCCGAAGAATCGTCCACGATCAACAGTTTCACCGAAGCCCCCCCAAGATACAGATAGGGGAAGTAACGGCGCGTCGAACCGCATCCGTATCAGCGGATGTCCTTGAGAGGGGGTCAGTCGAACAGGAATCTCGTGTAGGAATATCCCTACACGGCGGGAATCCTCAGGTCAGGTCGTGCTTCAGGGCGTAGCGCACGAGGTCGCTGAGATTGTCCAGTCCCATTTTTTTCAGCAGACGGGCTTTGTGGGTGCTGACGGTTTTGGCGGAAAGGTGAAGCGCTTCGGCGATCTCCATCACCCCCCGTCCCTGGACGAGCATCAGGAAGACCTGGTATTCGCGATCGGACAACGCGGTGTGCGGCTCGGCCGTGTCCGTTGGCGAGGGCTGAAACAACAGGCGTTCGGCGACGGCCGGCTCGATATAGTGGGCACCGCTGGCGACCTGACGGATGGCGTGAATCAGGGTTTCGGGTTCGCTGTCCTTGGTGAGGTAACCCGCCGCGCCGGCCTTGATGGCCCGCCCGGCAATCTGGCTCTCTCCATGCATCGAGAGCACCAGAATAGGCAGGCGCGGCGCCTCCTCACGAATCCGCTTGATCAGTTCCACCCCGCTCGGGCCGGGCATGTTCATGTCCAGCAGCAGCAGATTGGGCGCATGGGTGCGAACATGCTCGATCACCTCCCATCCATTTTTCGCCTCGGCGACCACTTCGAGCTCAGGCATCAATGCCAGCACCTGGCGCAGTCCCTGGCGGACGATGGCATGGTCATCGCCGATGAGGATGCGAATCATCAGGCCACCTCCCGGACGCATGGAATTCGAATGCGCACGGTGGTTCCGGCACCCGGCCTGGAATCAATGCGGGACTCGCCGCCGAACTGGAGCGCACGCTCGCGCATACCCATCAAGCCGAACGTCTTGCGGCTTCGCACTTCCGCAGGGTCAAAGCCGACGCCATCGTCGCGGATATCCATTTCCAGGATGCCGTTGATCCATTCGATGCGCACGTTCACTTCCACGGCGTTGGCGTAACGCGTGATGTTGGTAAGGGATTCCTGCAGGATGCGGAATGCGGCGGTGCCACACTCTTCGTCCAGATCCAGATGTTCTTCTGGCGCATGCAGATGGCAACGGATCTGGGTGCGCTCCTCAAATCCGGAAAGCAGCCATTCCGCCGCCGACACCAGCCCCATGTCCAGCGCCCCGGGACGCAATGAAGTGGCCAGATTACGGACCACCCCGATCGTGGTATCGATGGTTTTTTTCATGCCGGCAACCTGGCGCGCCAGATCGGGATGGTCCGCACCAAAGCGGATGTTGAGCATGGCCGCATCCATCCGCAGAGCGGTAAGGTGTTGTCCCAGTTCGTCATGAATTTCCCGGGCAATGCGGGTTCGCTCCCCCTCCCGGACTTTTTCATGGTGCGCAGCAAGTTCACGCAGGCTTTGCCGGGACCGCAGCAGCTCATCCTCATGCCGCTTGAGTTCGGTGATGTCCTGAATGGTGCCCACGCCACGCAATATTTCGCCCTCGGCAGAATACTCCAGCTCCGCACGCTCCCGCACCCACTTCATCTTGCCGTCGGCGATGATGCGATGCTGGATATCGTAGGCAGCCCCCGCCACGGCAGCACGCCAGGCATGATTCACAAAGTCGCGGTCGTCAGGATGGACGCAGTTCAGGAAACCCTCGTAGTTGAGCGGCGTCCCCGGAGGCATCCCAAAGATGCGATAGCCCTCTGCCGACCATTCCAGCACATCGTTGGGGATGTCCAGGCGCCAGCTCCCGAGCTTGCCCTGGGCCTGGGCCTGGGCCAGATGCGCCTCACTTTCGCGCAGCGTATCTTCGATCTGGCGGCGCGCCGTGATGTCCTGCACATTGACGACCCGATACAGGACCTCGCCCGCCTCATCTTTGACTGCAGTGGCATCGATCTGGACCGGAAAGCGGCTGCCATCCTTGCGCACGTGCCACGATTCCCATATGTGGTGGCCGGTCTCGTGGATCAACTGGATTTTGCGGGGAAGATCCGCCCTGCACTCCTCCGCAAAGAATTCGGCAATCGACCAGCCGGCAAGCTCATCCACCCGGTAGCCGTGCATCCGCGCGAACGCGGGATTGATCAGTTCGATCTGCCCTGCCGCGACGTTGAAGACGATCACGCCCCATTCGGCATGGTCGAAAATATGCTGACACCGGGCGAGGGTGGCCTCGTTCCGCTTGCGCTCCGTGTTGTCACTGAAAACCACCACCGCACCGGTAATCAGCCCCGCTTCCAGAATCGGGGCGCTGATGTACTGCACGTCGAGGGGACGCCCGTCCTTTCGCCAGAAAATCGCGTCATCGCAGAGATGCAGCGCGCCATCATGGCACGTTGCAAGTATTGAACATTCCTCGACGGGCACTGAACAGCCTTTGCAGTTTCTGCGATGGGTGATGTGATGAACGAGATCGTGGCCCATGTCCTCATTGGAGTAGCCAAGCATCCGCTCGGCCGCAGCATTGACGAAAGTCATCCGGCCCCGGTTGTCCAGACCATAGATACCTTCGCCCGCGTGTTGCAGGATCAGTTCATTCTTGCGCAGGGCCTCGGTCAGAATGGTTTGGGATTCCCTGAGCTTCTGAGCGAAAGGCTGGACATAACGGTACAAAAGCAGGGCGCCGAACATGGCCAGAAGCACGTGTGGCACATTGTCTGACCACAGGCCCGCTGGCCCGAACATGCCGGACGCATCATTCTCGGCAACAAGGCTGTCGATCAACTGGTCGAGCACCAGCAAGACCAGCATGACAAAAAACGTGATGACCAGGATGTGGCGATCTGGGTAACGTTTGGAATAAAGAAGATTCACTTGATAAAGGCTTGGCGACAAAAGAGCAGCAGTCAGTATAAAACCATCATAAATCCATGGGTTTTCTAAATAAGCGATATTCACTGAAATGTGGACTGGCTTGGTGTAGACCCAGCAGCGTCAGCGACCCGTTCGAAATCCGGGGTCAACGGGTTTTGTCCAGCTGCCTGATGAGTAGGTTATTGGACTACGCCGGCCTGCCGCGTACTGTTTACAGCCTTGTCGATGAGTCGTACCGCGGGGCGTTCTTTGAGTGCTCACAAATAGAAACCAAGTCTGCTATGCGCTGCACACCTGTTGATTAGATTTCAAGCTGAGTGGCCGCTTCCTGCACGGTGAATTCACACCCTCAACCCTAAAGAGACGGTCATGGCTTGCGCGCCGAACGTCCGTTCAGTCGCTGGCACCGGCCAACCAGAATGCTGAAAAGGGGGTGTCCGGACGATTGTGACTATCCCTTCTTTTCCCATGTCGGACAAGACACCGGTAACCGGAAAACTGTCCTGATTGGTCAGCCACGCTGCCTGAAAACCCCTTCCCACGCCCTGGTGAGCTGGCCCCGCAGCTTTATGTTTTCTTAATACCTTTTCCCCCAGTCTTAGCCCCATCTTTAGCGACAGCTACCTATAGTCCGGTGTCCCCGTTCACGCTGGAAGGAAGTGTCATGGATCTGCTTTATATCGCCCTGGGCGTAGGCTTCTTCGCCCTCACGGCTGTTCTCGTATCCGTCTTCGACGGCTTGAGGAAACGCTGATGAATACCCTTTACCTGATCGCCTTGGTCGCCGCGGTGGGCGTTTTCGCCTACCTGCTGGCCGTGTTGTTCTACCCGGAGGACTTTTCATGACTGCCAATGGCACTATGCAATTGGGTCTGTACCTGATCACCCTGATCGGCCTGGCATGGCCGCTGGGCGTCTACATGGCCCGCATTTACCGGGACGAAATGCCGGGCTTCGTCCGCTGGCTCAAGCCGGTGGAAAACGCCTTCTATCGTGTCTGCAGCGTCAAGCCGGGCGACGACATGCCGTGGACCCGCTATGCCTTCGCGATGATCGCCTTCAACCTCATGGGCTTCCTCGCGGTCTACGCCCTGCAGCGCTTCCAGGTCTGGCTGCCGCTCAACCCCGAGGGCCTCGCCAACACCACGGCCGATTCGGCCTTCAACACGGCCATCAGCTTTGCCACCAACACCAACTGGCAAGGCTATGGCGGCGAGACGACCATGAGCTACCTGACCCAGATGCTGGGGCTCAGCGTGCAGAACTTCCTCTCCGCCGCCACCGGCATGGCCGTCGTGGTGGCCCTGATGCGCGGCTTCACGCGCAAGGAAGCCGGCGGCGTCGGCAATTTCTGGGTCGACATGACGCGCTCCACGCTTTACGTGCTGCTACCACTGTCCCTGATCCTGTCACTGGCGCTTGTGGGACAGGGTGTGGTGCAAACCTTCTCGCCCTACGCCAAGGCGGAACTGGTCCAGCCCTATGAATACGAACGGGCGAAAAGCGCTCCGGACGGCCAGCCCATGCAGGACGCCCAGGGCCAGCCGGTCATGGAGAAAGTTGCCGTCACAGAGCAGACTGTCGCCGCCGGCCCGGCTGCCTCGCAGATCGCCATCAAGCAGCTCGGCACCAACGGCGGCGGCTTCTTCAACGTCAACTCCGCGCATCCGCTGGAGAACCCGACGCCACTCGCCAACTTCCTGGAAGTTCTGGCCATCCTGCTCATCCCGGCCGCGCTGTGCTTCACCTTCGGCCGCTTCGTCGGCGACATGCGCCAGGGCGGCGCCATCCTCGCCGCGATGACGATCGTGTTCACCGCCTTGCTGGCGGTGACGGCGATCGCTGAACAATCGGGCAACCCGCTGTTCGACCGGTTGGGCCTCGCCACGCAGGCGTCCGACCTGCAGGCCGGTGGCAACATGGAAGGCAAGGAAACCCGTTTCGGCATCGCCAACTCCGCGCTGTGGGCCACTGCCACCACCGCCGCCTCCAACGGCTCGGTCAATTCCATGCACGATTCCTACACGCCCCTCGGCGGCATGGTGCCGATGTGGCTGATGCAGCTGGGCGAAGTGATCTTCGGCGGCGTCGGATCCGGCCTGTACGGCATGATCGTGTTCGCGCTGATCGGCGTGTTCGTCGCCGGCCTGATGATCGGACGCACGCCCGAGTACCTGGGCAAGAAGATCGAGGCCTTCGAGGTGAAGATGGCTGCTGTCGCCATCCTGGTGCCGCCGCTGGCGGTGCTCGTCGGCGGGGCGCTCGCGGTAAGTCTGGACGCGGGCCTGGCGGGCATCTTCAACCCCGGTGCGCACGGATTTTCTGAAGTGCTCTATGCCCTGTCCTCGGCCGGCAACAACAACGGCAGCGCCTTCGGCGGACTCTCGGCCAACACGCCCTTCTACAACACGCTGCTTGGCTTCGCCATGCTGCTGGCGCGCTACTGGGTGATGATCCCGGTGCTCGCCATCGCCGGCGCGCTCGCCGCCAAGAAGATCGTTCCGGCCTCGGCGGGCACCCTGCCCACCCACACTCCGCTGTTCGTGCTCCTGCTGATCGGTACCGTGATCGTCGTCGGCGCGCTCACCTTCGTCCCGGCCCTGGCCTTGGGTCCGGTGGTCGAGCACCTGCAGATGATCTCGGTCAAATAAGGAAATCACCATGCATAAAACACAAACGCTGTATGACGCTGCCCTGTTGAAGGCGGCGGCCTGGGATTCGGTGAAGCGCCTGTCGCCCCGCCACCAGGTGAAGAACCCGGTGATGTTCGTGGTCTGGCTGGGCAGCCTGCTAACCACCGGCCTGTTCGTCCAGGCCCTGATGGGCCAAGGCGAGGCCCCGACCGGCTTCATCCTCGCCATCACCCTGTGGCTGTGGTTCACCGTGCTGTTCGCCAACTTCGCCGAAGCGGTGGCGGAAGGCCGCGGCAAAGCCCAGGCGGCAGCGCTGAAAGGCATGCGCAAGACGGTGCTGGCCAAGAAGCTGCTCGAACCCCGCCACGACGCCGCCACACACGTGGTCCCCTCCGAGGATTTGCGCAAGGGCGACGTCGTGCTGGTCACCGCCGGCGAACTCATCCCTGGTGACGGCGAAGTGATCGAAGGCGTGGCCTCGGTGGACGAGTCGGCCATCACCGGCGAATCGGCCCCGGTGATCCGCGAGGCAGGCGGTGATTTTTCCGCCGTAACCGGCAGCACCCGGGTGCTGTCCGACTGGCTGGTGATCCGTATCACGGTCAACCCCGGCGAAACCTTTCTCGACCGCATGATTGCCATGGTGGAAGGCGCCAAACGCCAGAAGACCCCCAACGAGATCGCACTGACCATTCTGCTGGTGGCGTTGACCCTGGTATTTCTGCTCGCCACCGCGACCCTGCTGCCGTTCTCGCTGTTCAGCGTGCAAACAGCGGGCAGTGGATCGCCGGTCAGCGTGACCGTGCTCGTCGCCCTGCTGGTCTGCCTGATCCCGACCACCATTGGCGGCCTGCTGTCCGCCATCGGCGTGGCCGGCATGGGCCGCATGATGGCGAAAAACGTCATCGCCACTTCCGGCCGTGCTGTGGAAGCGGCGGGCGACGTCGACGTGCTGCTGATGGACAAGACCGGCACCATCACGCTGGGGAACCGTCAGGCTAGCAGTTTCCTGCATGCATCCGGCGTAACCGAGCAGGAGTTGGCCGACGCCGCCCAGCTGGCTTCACTGGCCGACGAAACCCCGGAAGGCCGCAGCATCGTGGTGCTGGCCAAACAGAAATTCAACCTGCGCGGGCGTGACGTGCAGGAGCTGGGCGCGAGCTTCATTCACTTCTCCGCGCACACCCGCATGAGCGGCGTCGACCTCGATGGCTGCGAAATTCGCAAAGGTGCGGGCAACGCGATCCGCGCCTGGGTCGAAGAAAAAGGCGGCCACTTCCCGCCGGAGGTGGAAGGACTGATCGAGCAGGTTGCCAAGCGCGGTTCCACGCCGCTGGTGGTGGCCGAAACCGGCCGCTCTGATTCTCATGGCCACGCCCGCGTGCTGGGCGTAGTGGAGTTGAAAGACATCATCAAGGGCGGCATCAAGGAACGTTTCGCCGAACTGCGCCGCATGGGCATCAAGACCGTGATGATCACCGGCGACAATCGTCTGACTGCCGCCGCCATTGCCGCCGAGGCCGGGGTCGACGACTTCCTCGCCGAAGCGACGCCCGAGGCCAAGTTGAAACTGATCCGCGAATACCAGGCCGAAGGGCGGCTGGTGGCGATGACGGGCGACGGCACCAACGATGCCCCGGCATTGGCGCAAGCCGACGTCGCGGTGGCAATGAACACCGGCACCCAGGCTGCCAAGGAGGCCGGCAACATGGTCGATCTGGATTCCAACCCGACCAAGCTGATCGAGGTAGTGGAGACCGGCAAGCAGATGCTGATGACGCGCGGCTCGCTCACCACCTTCTCGATTGCCAACGACGTCGCCAAGTACTTCGCCATCATCCCGGCCGCCTTTGCCACTACCTACCCAGCGCTGAATTCGCTCAACGTGATGGGGCTGGCCACGCCCGCGAGCGCGATCCTGTCTGCGGTGATCTTCAACGCGCTGGTCATCGTCGCGCTGATTCCGCTGGCACTGAAGGGCGTCAAATACCGTCCGCTCGGTGCCGAGGCCATCCTGCAGCGCAATCTGCTGGTCTATGGCCTGGGCGGCCTCGTCGTTCCCTTCATCGGCATCAAGGCCATCGACCTGATTCTGGTCGGCCTCCACCTCGCCTAAGGAGCCATCATGTTGAAAGAACTCAAACCCGCATTGCTCATGCTTGCCCTGCTGACCGTCCTCACCGGGGCGCTCTATCCAGCACTGGTTACGGGACTGGCTCAAGCCGTTTTCCCGCACCAGGCCAACGGCAGCCAGATCCAGCAGGACGGCAAAGTGGTCGGCTCGGAATTCATCGGCCAGCCCTTCTCCGATCCGAAATTCTTCTGGGGTCGCCCGTCATCCACCGGTCCGGTTCCCTATAACGCCGGCGCCTCCAGCGGCTCCAACCTGGGGCCGCTGAACCCGGCGCTGGAAGAAGCAGTCAAGGCGCGCATCGATGCGCTCAAGGCATCCGATCCGGCCAACACTGCGCCGATCCCGGTGGATCTGGTCACCGCCTCCGGCAGCGGCCTCGATCCCCACATCAGTCCGGCCGCCGCCCGTTGGCAGGCGCCCCGCATCGCCCGTATCCGCAGCTTGAGCGAAGCTGAAGTGAGCAAGCTCATCGATGCCCATACCGAGGGGCGCCAGCTTGGCCTGCTGGGCGAACCCCGGGTCAATGTGCTGAACCTGAACCTGGCGCTGGACCGCCTGGGCAAATCCTGAGGATTCCATGGAAGTCCTGAATTTTTTGATGGCGATTGCCGCACTCGTCGTCCCCCTGCTATTCGCATGGGTCGTTGTGAACAGCTTGGCTCACAAGCACTCCCGGAAACATGAAAGGAAATCCAGTAAGTGAAACTGCTGTACCCAACCGCATTGCGCCCCCTCATCCTGCTGGCCGCCATGGCGTCCCTGCCGGCGCTTGCCGAGGATAGCCCGTACAGCTTCAACGGCAAGCTGGGGGAGGATGTCAGTTACAACGTCAGCCTGCTTGAGTATTACGACCCCGGCGCCACCCATTTCGATACCCTGGAAGCCTACGCCGGCGTGATTTGAAATGGGCTCGGCCTCAAGGCTTCCTACAACCTGGACGACCAGTTCGGCGCTGCCGATTCCAATGGCACCATGTACCGGGATGCCAGCTACAACCATGAGCTTCCTGCCGAGGTCATGCTGGGGCTGCACTACGGTGTCACGGCTGCCATGGGCAGCGCGGTCGATTACCTCAACTGGAAGTTCGATGAATGGCCCGGGTCGCCATCGTGACGTCGCTGAAGCCGGTCGGGTTTTCTGAAGCATCCAGGCAAGCGTTCTTAGCGATTCTTAATATCCACCAGACCAATCTTTACGACATTTTGATGTGGCAACGATTAGGCTGACATCATCGTAACAACAGGAATTGACATGAACATCGCCCGTCAAGAAAAGGAGCCCCGCTCGACCGTCGACAAGATATCGATTGGCCTTGCGCTGGTGGGTGAAGACATCCAGGTTGCAACGCGCGCCGGGGGTCGGGAGATTGCCCAGGGCCGTTTCCCCGCCAGCCCGATGGGTACCGCAGCCCTGCTGAATTACCTGGCAGACTGGCCAACGCCATTGCGGCTGGCCGTAGCCGCCGCCGGAGCCGCCTCTGTCAGCCTCGCACTCACGGTTGGTGCACCGCATGAGCGGGAGGTATTCCTGGTTTCAGCACACACCCATGGCGCCGCATCAGACCTCGCGCGTTATGCCGAACGTGCCATCTGACGGGGAGGTCAAAATGACAACCCACGTTTGTCCGGTCTGCGGCAAAACGCACACGGTGAATCCGGCCCGCCAGTCGGTTTCCTGGGGACGCCAGTTGAGCTGTTCCTGCGACTGCGAGGCGGAACGCCGCCGCCGTGTGCGCAAGCAACTGCTTGGCGCCTATTCGATGCGTACGTCCGACGGTCGCTGAAAGTACACTGATCCCATGCCTGTGAACGAGCAAGATAACCGCCCCGACCCGGACACCCTGCTTGCCCGTATCGAGGCCGATGCTGAGCGCGCGCAGCGTGGCAAGCTGAAGGTCTTCTTCGGCGCCTGTCCCGGCGTCGGCAAAACCTACGCCATGCTGAGCGCGGCGCGAGCGCTGCAGCAACAGGGCACCGAGGTGGTGGTGGGGCTGGTGGAAACGCATGGACGTTCAGAGACCGCCCAACTGTTGGAGGGGCTGGAGCTGTTGCCGCCCAGGGTCGTGTCCTACCAGAGTCGTGAGCTGCGCGAATTCGACCTGGACGCGGCGCTGGCGCGTCAGCCCGCTCTCATCCTGGTGGACGAACTGGCGCATTCCAACGTGGCCGGTTCGCGCCATCCCAAGCGTTGGCAGGATGTGGAGGAATTGCTGGCGGCCGGCATCGACGTCTGGACCACGGTCAACGTGCAGCATCTGGAAAGTCTCAACGACATTGTCGGCGGCATCACCGGCATCCAGGTACGCGAGACCCTGCCGGACCGGGTGTTTGAGCGCGCCGACGAAGTCACCCTGGTCGACCTGACGCCGGACGAACTGCTGCAGCGGATGAAGGAAGGCAAGGTCTACCTAGCCCAGCAAGCCGAGCGCGCCATCCGCAACTTCTTCCGCAAGGGCAATTTGATTGCCCTGCGCGAACTGGCCTTGCGCCGCACCGCCGACCGGGTGGACGCACAGATGCGGGAATACCGCACCGACCAGGCGATCCGCGAAGTGTGGGAGGCCAAGGAAAGGCTGCTGGTGTGTCTGGGTCCCGGCGCTGGCGGGGACCGGTTGGTACGTGCCGCCGCCCGGCTGGCGGGCAAGCTGCGCGCCGACTGGATTGCCGTTTATGTCGAGACGCCGCGATTGCAACGGCTGTCCGAGGGCAATCGCGACAAGATCCTGCGCACCCTGGCACTGGCCGCAGAACTGGGCGCGGAGACCGTCACCCTGGCCGGTCAGGAGGAGGTGCCCACCCTGCTGGCCTATGCCGTCGGCCGCAACGTTTCCAAGCTGGTGGTGGGCAAGAGTTTGCGTACCGGGCTGTCGCGGATGCTGCGTGCGCCGCTGTCGGACCGACTCTCCGCGCTGGCAGAGGATGTCGACGTCTACGTGGTGGCCCACGAGGCGGAAGCACCGATGCTTGGCAAGGCGATTTCCGAGCCCTTTACCTTGGATAAGGAACCCGCCCCCAAGATCCGCTGGCTGGGCTATGTCTGGGCAGGCGGGGTATGCGCACTCGCCACCGCGCTGGCAACGGCAGTGATGCCCTGGTTCGATCTGGCCAACATCATCATGCTCTACCTGCTGGGCGTGGTTGGGGTGGCGGTTCGCTACGGGAGGGGCCCGGCCATACTGGTTTCCTTCCTTTCCGTGCTGGCGTTCGATTTCTTCTTTGTGTCGCCACGGCTTTCCTTCAGCGTAGCCGACACCCGCCATCTGCTCACCTTTGCCATCATGCTGGCAGCCGCCCTGACCATCAGCAACGTCGCCGCCAGCCTGCGCTATCAGACGCGCGTCGCCCTTTATCGCGAACGCCGCACCCGTGCGCTCAACGAACTGGGGCGGGAACTGGCGGGCGCGCTGTTGCCGGAAAATATCGTCGACATGTCACGGCACCATCTGGAAGGACTGTTCCAGTCCCAGGTCTGCATCCTGTTGCCGGACGCCGAGGAAAAACTGCATGCGCCCACGCCTCTGCCGCACAAGGATTTGCCGCTGGATCCGGCGATTGCTCAGTGGGTCTACGACCATCAACTGCCGGCAGGGATGGGCACCCAGAGTCTGCCCGGCGCGCCGATGTACTACCTGCCTCTGAAAGCCCCGATGCGCACCCGCGGCGTGCTGGCGCTGCTGCCCAACCAGAAACGTTTACTGTTCCAGCCTGAACAGGCGCGCCTGCTGGAGACCTTCGCCGCGCAGATCGCCCTTGCGCTGGAACGGGTGCACTACGTCGAAGTGGCCCAGGAGGCGCTGGTGCGGATGGAATCCGAACGGCTGCGCAACGGCCTGCTGTCCGCCCTGTCGCACGACCTGCGCACCCCGCTGACCGTGCTGGCGGGACTGGCCGACTCGCTGCCGCTGGCCGGGCCGCCCCTGCCCGAAGCCCAGGCCGATATCGCGCAGGCCATCCGCACCGAATCGCTGCGCACCAGCATTCTGGTGAGCAACCTGCTGGACATGGCGCGGCTGCAGGAAGGCCATGTCCAGCTCAAGCGCGAATGGCAGCCGCTGGAAGAAGTGGTGGGCGCCGCCCTGCAGATCCTGGCGATCCCGCTGGCGCGGCACGAGGTGCACGTCGACCTGCCGGCGGACCTGCCGCTGCTGGAGTTCGACAGCGTGCTGATGGAGCGGGTGTTCTGCAACCTGCTGGAGAACGCCACGAAATACACCTCGCCTGGCAGCCGCATCGAGATCAGCGCCCGCAACGAAGGCGACCGCATCACCATCACCGTGGACGACAACGGACCGGGGCTGCCGCCCGGCCGCGAGGCGATCCTGTTCGAGAAATTCACCCGCGGCCAGGACGAGTCCTCAGTGGCCGGGGTCGGCCTTGGCCTCGCCATCGTGCACGCCATCGTCGAAGCCCACAAGGGAACGGTGCGGGGAGAGAACCGCCCGGGAGGCGGCGCCCGCTTCGTCATCACCCTGCCCGCTGGCGAGCCGCCCGTTGTTCCCCCGGAGACTGAAACCTGATGGAGGATCTGCGCGCCGCTTCACCTACCGTGGTCGTCATCGAGGACGAGCCGCAGATCCGCCGCTTCGTCCGCACCGCGCTGGAAGCCGAAGGCTGCCACGTGGTCGAGGCCGGCACAGGAGAACGTGGTCTGGTGGAGGCCGGCACGCGCAAGCCCGACCTGGTCATCCTCGATCTGGGTCTGCCGGATCGTGACGGTGTCGATGTGGTGCGCGACCTGCGCAGCTGGTCGGCCGTCCCCATCCTCATCCTGTCGGCCCGGGTCGACGAGACCGACAAGGTGGCCGCCCTCGACGCCGGGGCGGACGACTACCTGACCAAGCCATTCGGCGTGGCGGAACTGCTGGCACGGGTGCGCGCCCTGCTGCGCCGCACGCGCCTGGCCGGCGGCGAAGGGCCGCTGGTCAGCTTCGGGGAAATCACGGTGGATCTGGCTCGTCGCCAGGTCACCCGGGACGGGGCCGAGATTCACCTCACTCCCATCGAATACCGGCTGCTCGCCCTGCTCATTGCCAACGCCGGCCGGGTGCTCACCCACCGGCAACTGCTCCGCGAAGTCTGGGGACCCAGCCACGCCGAAGACACCCACTATCTACGCGTTTACATGACCGGACTGCGTCGCAAACTGGAAGCGAACCCGGCTCAGCCGCGCCACATCCGCACCGAATCCGGGGTGGGCTACCGACTCGTGCTCGACTGATTCGCGCTTGGGGGTGGCAAGATTGCCCGCCGCCAGCAGCACCGACATGCGACTTCCCGATTGCCCAAAGCTATGTGTCTTTGAATGGGACTGAGGTACGCGTGAGTCAGCGGATCTCGGGCAGCACGATGTTTACTTCGATCACCTCGAAATTCCCCTGTTTTTCCAGCCCGACTTTGATGTCTTCCGGGTTGATCTTGACGTATTTCGAGATCACCGCGACCAGGTCTTTTTGCAGATCGGGCAGGAAATCCGGGCCGGACAGGCCCACGCGCTCACGCGCGATGATGAGTTGCAGGCGCTCTTTGGCGACCGAGGCGGTGGGTTTCTTTTCGCCGAAAATGTGGGAGAGCCAGGACATATTACTTGCCTCCGAACAGGCGCTTTAACAGGCCCGGTTTTTCGTAGTCGACAAAACGCAGCGGGTGCGTTTCGCCGAGAAAGCGGCCAATCGCATCCAGATAGGCATCGGCCACCGGCGTGTCTTTTTGGTGAATCGCCGGGATGCCCTGATTGGACGCGTGCAGCACGGCCTCGGATTCGGGGATGACACCCAAGAGCGGAATCCGCAGCAACTCCTGAATGTCGGTGTAGGTCAGCATTTCGCCTTCGGCCGCGCGCTTTGGCGAATAGCGGGTGACCAGCAGGTGTTCGATGACCGGCTCGCGGCCTTCGATGGCGCGGCGGCTTTTCGACTGGATGATGCCGAGAATGCGGTCGGAGTCGCGCACCGACGAGACTTCCGGGTTGGTGACGACGATGGCCACGTCGGCGAAGGTCAGCGCCATGATCGCGCCGTGCTCGATGCCGGCGGGCGAGTCGCAGACGATGTAGTCGAAGCCCTGGTGTTCCAGTTCCTTGAGGATCTTCTCCACGCCCTCCTCGGTGAGCGCATCCTTGTCGCGTGTCTGCGACGCAGGCAACACGAACAGGTTGTCGCAGTTCTTGTCCTTGATCAGCGCCTGGTGCAGGTTGGCGTCGCCCTGGATGACGTTGACGAAGTCGTATACCACGCGGCGTTCGCAGCCCATGATGAGGTCGAGATTGCGCAGGCCGACGTCGAAGTCGATCACGGCCGTTTTGAAGCCGCGCATGGCCAGGCCGCTGGCGATCGATGCGCTGGTGGTCGTCTTGCCGACGCCGCCCTTGCCGGAGGTGACGGTGATGATGGTGGTCACAGAGCTTCCTTTTTTACTGGGTGGGATTAGAGAGATTCGATGATGATCTGGCTCGCGTCGGTCAGGCGGATTTGCGCCGGCTTCTTCGCCACAGACGCATCCAGCGCCGTGTCGAAAGTGCGATACACGCCTGCGATCGAGACCAGTTCGGCTTCGAGATGGGTGGTGAAAATCCGTGCCGAGGTGTCGCCGAGCGCGCCTGCAAGCGCCCTGCCCTTGAGCGGCGCATACACATGGATGCTGCCGTCGGCGATCACTTCCGCGCCGGGGTTGACCGCCGCCAGCACCACGATGTCGCCGCCCGCCGCGTACACCCGCTGGCCTGAGCGCAGCGGCTTGTCGATGATGAGCGTGGGCGCAGCGGCGGACGCGACGGGTTGTGGCACAGGAGCCGCAACAGGTTCCGGCTCCGGTTCAGCCGTGACAGCGGCCGGCACAGGCGCCGCAGCATTCAGCACCAGCAGCCCAGCCTGCCTGGCGCTTGCGACCAGGTCGGGCGATGCGTTCTGCACGGCAAAGGGATTCAGCCCGCGGCTTTTCAGCTCCTGCGCCAGCCAGGCCCAGTCGGGCGAGACCGCGTCGGCCGGCAGCCGTCCGCACTCGAACACCGCCGCTTCACCGCCGAAAAAATCCGGCGTCGCGGCAAACAGGGTGCTGATGTGGGCGGCCAACACAGCATGCTCGGCGCTGTTGAGGATGATTTGTATCCCGGCGAGCCGCGTGGTTTTAAGTTCCAGCGCGGGCGCGGGGCGGGACTCACGTCGGCGCGGCATAGGGGGCAGTGAGATGGAAATTCACGAAACAGACAATCGAAAGCAAGCCCGTGAGTCTAGCCGCACCGGCAACATGGAGCAACCGCACGTTGCGCCGCCCGCATCGAGATTACGGGACGAGGGGTCATCTTGTCCTTGTGGCGGGCGTCGAACGCCTTCTGCACCCGGATGCCCGTATCCACGGCACAAACCCAATCAAGGGGGGTCAAGATCATTGATCGGACCGGAAAAACTGAATACCGCTCACGGCAAAGGAATCCAGGCTACAAGGATTCCGTTTACAGCTGCCTGCTGCCTGCGTCTAAACTGACGTTCGGCAAACTGTTCATGCAATGAAAGCGGTTTATTCACGGTCCCGCCTCTAACTTCGCTGATCGCTACGTTTTCTGACTGGGGCGAAACCCGGCATTGAACGCACTTCAAAACTGAAAATCAATTCATGACCATCGAATCGCCCCCCCTGCCTGATGCCGAGGTGACCTGTGCCAACTGTCAGGCCTGCTGTTGCCGGCTGGAAGTCATGCTCATTACCGATACCGGCGTGCCCGAGCATTTCATCGAGGTTGACGAGTGGGGCTGCTGGCACATGGCGCGGCTGGAAGATGGCTGGTGTGCGGCCCTGAACCGCGACAACATGAAATGCTCGATTTACGAAAACCGGCCCTGGGTTTGCCGTGAATTCGAGATGGGCGACTACGCGTGTCTGATCGAACGTGCGGCGAACCCATAAATTGCAGATGCACGATCAGGACACCCTCAGGCCTGACTGACCCGCTGTTAACCGGCTCGACCAGCCCCGCGCATCACGCTTTCAACCCTGCCCCACCCTCCGTCAGACATCCGGATGCATTCATACGCCGGGTCGCGCTTTATAAAAACTCAGCGGCACGCTGGCCTTGGCGACGGCGGGTTTGAGTTTGCCCACCACATGCATTTCGCACGGCTTGCAGTCGAACCGCAGGGTGAGCTTTTCGCTGCCGTTGATCAGCGTGAGCGGTTCGGCGCGCACGGTGCCCTGCACGCCGGTGACGCCCTTGGCCTGCTTCGGGCACAGGCTCAGTGAATAGCGCACGCAGTGCTTGGTGATCATCAACGAGACTTCGCCCGCTTCCTCATGGCTTTCATACGCAGCAGCGATGACCTTGACGCCGTGCTTGGCGTAGAAATCGCGCGCCTTGTGGTTGTAGACGTTGGCGAGATAGCTCAGGGTGTCTTCAGGGTAGAGGGCGGGCGGTTCGACTGCCGGCGCGCGCGCTGGCCGCACGTAAGCGGCAGCGCGCTCGGCATCCAGCGCGGCGATGGCATCGCGGCGCAAGGCGTTGATGAACGATGCCGGCACGAACCACGGCTGCGACAGTTCCAGTGCGATGCCCCTGACCTCATAGGCTGTAGCGCCAAGCTTGCCGAGATGCGCGTTCAGCGTGGCTTCGGCTTTGGCGGCATCGTTGGCGGCTTCTTGCGCATGATCCGCGGCCACGGTGACGCTGTGGCCGTCTTCGTCGGCCAGCGTCAGCGCAAACCCGGCGTCCGTTTCTTCCAGCCGCAGCCACACGCCGATGCGGCGTTCGCTGGATTCCTTGTCCAGCATGCGCACCCAGTTCATATCACGGTTGCGGTTAAGCAGTGTGCCGGCGCGCAAATCCTTGAAGCTGGCGATCGGATCTTTCGGAAACACGCGCCACTTGCCCTCGCCCACTTTTTCGGCACGGTTGATTGCGAGGCCGGCAAGATCCTTATGCAAGGTGTAGTAGCACAGACCGTCGCCATTGTTCAGCACGGTATCGGCCGAATCGGCAAACAGCTCGACCCACTTGTCGCCGACCTTGCTCACATAGCCAATCGGCAGGCCGGCGTTTTTCGGCGAGTCGAAGGCGCCGATATCGTCCTTGCGTCCGCCCACAAAATAGTCGGTGAATTCGCGGTTGAAATTCTGGTCGGGATCGGGCGTGAAGGCGAACGTGGTGCGGCCACTTGAGGCGCGCGCGAACTCCGGACGGCGTTCAATGATCTGGTCGAGCAGCGTGCGGTAGTGGGCGGTGATGTTCTTCACATAGCCCATGTCCTTGTAGCGGCCTTCGATCTTGAAGCTGCGGATGCCCGCATCGATCAGCGCCTGCAGGTTGTCGCTCTGGTTGTTGTCCTTCATCGACAGCACATGCTTGTCGTGCGCGACGATGCGCCCTTCCATGTCGAGAACCTGATACGGCAGGCGGCAGGCCTGCGAGCAGTCGCCGCGATTGGCGCTGCGCCCGGTATTGGCGTGGCTGACGTAACACTGGCCGCTGTAGGCGACGCACAGCGCGCCGTGGACGAAAAACTCCAGGGTGGTTTCCGGCCGGATGGCAGCGCGGATGGCAGCGATCTGCGCGAGGTCGAGTTCGCGCGCCAGCACGATCTGGTTCAGCCCCACGTCCTGCAGAAAGCGGGCCTTTTCCGGGGTGCGGATGTCGGTCTGGGTGCTGGCGTGGAGCTGGATCGGCGGCAGGTCGAGTTCCAGCAGCCCCATGTCCTGGATGATCAGGGCATCGACGCCGGCTTCATACAGCTGAACGATCTGCTGCCGCGCGGGCTCCAGCTCGTCGTCGCGCAGAATGGTGTTGAGGGTGACGAACACCCGCGCGTTGAAGCGGTGTGCGTGCGCCACCAGCCGCGCGATGTCGGCGACTTCGTTGGCTGCCGAGGTGCGTGCGCCAAACGAGGGGCCGCCGATATAAATGGCATCGGCGCCATGGTTGACGGCTTCGATGCCGATATCGGCATCGCGCGCAGGCGCGAGTAATTCAAGTTGATGGGGTTGCACAGGGGGCGTTCCAGACAGCAAAACGCCATTTTACCCGCTCAGCCCATTGATCCTGCTCATTTTTTAGCCACGGCCGGCTTGATTTACAGGCGGCTCGCCACTTGAACCGGCGACTGCGCCTTGACCGCGCCGATCACCAGATTCAAGGCAACGTCATTGCCTGCAAGAAAGCGGTACTTGCCCATGTTGAACTCCGAGCGCTTGATCGTGACGTTGGCATTGGCGATGCAGGTGTCGCCCTGCAAACCGGAAATCGGCGAGCACTTGAAGCGGGTCACCGACAGCGTCACCGGCTTGGTCACGCCCTTGATGGTGAGATCGCCTGTCAGGCTGATCTGATCGCCATTCAGCGTCAGATTATTGGATTTGAAGCGGATCAGCGGGAAATTGGCCGCATCAAAAAAGTCGGCTGACTGTATTTTGTCATCGAGCATCGCGATGCCGGTATTCACCGAGGCGGCATCAATGTCCACCTCAACCGATCCCGTCTGGGTCGCTGGATCAAGCACTACCTTGCCGCTGGCTTTCTCGAACTTGTGCGCCTTGTTCGATACACCCAGCATGCTGATGCTGAAATTCGCAACCGTCTGGCTGTTGTCAATCACGTAGGTCTCGGGCGCTGCCTGGGCAGAAGCAGTCAAGGCGGCGAGTACGGTCAACAAGGCAAGGCGGTTCATTGGGTGCTCCTAAGGTGGATGCCCAGAAGGGCCGTGCACACTTACTTGCAACCGCCATGCCATGTATGGCCGCCAGGCCAGACAAAACAGATCACCAAACAAAACAACAGCTTATGATCGACAGCGTGCTGGTCGCCCGCTCAAAAAAACAGCAGGCTGTTGGAAACCCAACAGCCTGCGTCGAATTGGCGACCGTCCGTCAGCTGTTTATTGGGCCGCGGCTGGAACCTTCACGGCTTCGATGGCCAGGGTCAGGGTGATTTCATCCCCGACGTAGGGCACATTCTTGCCCATGTTGAAATCCGAGCGTTTGACCGTGGCCGTGGCGTTGGCGCCGCAGGCGGGCACTTTCAGCATCGGGTGCGGCATGCACTTGAAGTGGGTGAGCGTGAGCGTCACCGGTTTGGTCACGCCCTTGATGGTGAGGTCCCCCACCAGGCTGGCCGGCTCGTCACCGTTGAACGTCATCTTGCTCGACTTGAAGGTGAGGGTCGGGTACTTGGCGGTATCGAAGTAATCCGCGGCCTGAATATGCTCATTGAACAGCGCATAACCGGTGTTGACCGAAGTCGCATCGATGGTCACATCCACCGAACCGCTCTTGGCCGCGCGATCGAGCACCACCGTGCCCGTGGTCTTGTCGAACTTGTGCGTCTGCTTGGAAAAACCCAGGTGGGTATAGGTGAAATGCGGGTAAGTGTGGCTGTTGTCGATGGTGTAGGTTTCGGGCACGGCCTGGGCGCTGGTGGCAACGGCGGCAAGGGCGATCAATGCGGCAAGGCGTTTCATGTAACTCTCCTGAAAACAAAGGGACAACGGGTTATTTGCCGCTGGCGGCAATGCGGAACTTGACCTGGACTTCATTGGCAACGGTGGCGACATCGGCCCACATGCCCTCGCCGATGCCGAATTCCAGGCGTTTGAGAATGAACGCGCCGTCAAAGGTCGCGACGTTTTGACCGGGCCGATACGTCACCGGCACGACCAGGGGACGGCTTTTGCCCTTGAGCGTGAGCGTGCCGCGCATTTCATAGCGGTTGTTGCCCAGCGCGCGCACCTGGCTGGCAGTGAAAATCGCCTTGGGATACACGCTGCGGTTGAACCACAGCTTGCCGGCGGATTCATCGTCGGCTTCCACCGAACCGGCATCGATGCTGGCGAGGTCGATTTCGATGCGCGCGCTGGCGGCCTCGGGTTTGGCCGGATCGAAGCGCATCTGGGTAGTAAAGCGCTTGAAGCCGCCCGCCACCGGCACGCCCATCTGGCGAAACTCGAAGCTGATCGCGCTCTGCTTCGGCAGCACGGTTTGATATTCCACCGCGTGTGCCGCAGGCGTGGCCAGCGCCACCAGCAAAGCCCAATACCTGATCGTCGGTTTCATAACTGCTCCTGTTTGCTCCAGCCCATGCGCTGCAAAAAAGGCTGGCGTTCGATGAAATGGTGCTTGAGTGCCGCAGCCACGTGCAGGATGACCAGCCCCAGCAGCGTGAAGTTCAGAGCCTGGTGGACCCCGACCAGCAGGTCGCCCAGCTCACGGTTTTTGTCGACAAGATCCGGCAGCGGCAGCACGCCGAACCACACGACCGGGAAACCCTTGGCCGAACTCATCAGCCAGCCCGACAGCGGAATGGCGAGCATCAACACATAGAGCAAGCCATGCACCACCGCGCTCGCCTGACGCTGCCAGCGCACCACGCTGTCGGGCAGCGGCGGCGGCCGGTGGGTCAGCCGCCAGACCACGCGCAGGCCCGCCAGTAGCAACACCGTGATGCCGATCCACTTGTGATAGCTGTAAAGCTGCAGCTTGGTCGGCGACAGCGGCAACTCGTGCATGTAGACGCCGAGCGGAAACCCCACAAAAATCAGCAGCGCCACCAGCCAGTGCAGCACGATGGCCGGGGTCGTGTAACGCAGGGTCGACGTCATAGCGTCTCCTTTTTGAACAGCCGTTTCAGTTCGTGCAAGGCGGTTTGCCAGCGCGCATGCTCGGCTGCGCTGACGCCGGCGAAACACGCCGCCAGGTGCGCCATGTGCGCGGGAAAGGCCTGCGCAAACAGTGCCTCGCCGGATGGCGTCAGCCGCACAATCTGGCAGCGGCGGTCGCTGTCGTGCGCGGCGCGTTCCACCCAGCCACGCTCGACCAGGCGATCCACCACCCCGGTGAGCGTGCCCTTGGTGATCAGGGTTTTCTCGCCCAGCACGGTCGCGGTCATCCCACTGGTGTTGCCCAGCGTCGCGATGATGTCGAACTGCGGCGGCGTCAGCCCCAGCGCGCGGATATGCGCGGCAGAATCCAGCTCGAACGCCTGGTAACACTGCACCAGGGCTTGTACGGTCGGCAGAAACTCGGCTTGCTTGCTCATTCATCGCTCACTTGGTTCGTGTTAGAACCAATTTAGTTCGAAGTAGAACCAATGTCAAGGATGGCAATCAGTAAATGCAGTAAATTCAGTCCGACCTCTCATTACCTGCATCCAGACACCCGCCATGAACGCACCCACCCCTGCCCTGCTCACCGTCTATTTCGACGGCGGTTGCCCGGTGTGCTCGCGCGAAATCGGCTTTTACCAGCGCCAGCGCGGCGCAGACCGCATCCGCTGGGTCAATCTGGCGCAGTGCACTGACAGCGAACTCGGTGCAGACCTGAGCCGCGCCGCAGCCTACGCCCGCTTGTACGCACGCTGGCCAGACGGCCAGCTGATCTCGGGTGCCCGCGCATTCGCCGCGCTGTGGCAGACCCTGCCCGCGTTCAGCCTGGCCGGCCGAATCGCCGGGCTGCCCGGCATCGTGCATGGGCTGGAATGGGGGTATCGGGGATTTCTGGCCGTCCGCCGCATGTGGCGCGATTCGGCCGTTTGATCAGGCACAAGCCCGGCGGAATTCGCCAGAATATGCAACACTCCGGCCGCCATTCCAAAACATTCTGACCATGCTGAGCTACCGCCACGCCTTTCATGCCGGCAACCACGCCGATGTACTGAAGCACTTTTTGCTAATCCAGTTGAGCCATTACCTCGGGCAAAAAGACAAACCGTTCTGGATCATCGACACCCATGCGGGCGCAGGTCTGTATGAACTGGACACCGGCTATGCGACCAAGCTGAAGGAATACGAAAGCGGCATCGGCAAGCTGTGGGCCCGCGAGGATTTACCCGCCACGCTGGCCGACTATGTCGATCTGGTGCGCGCCTGCAACCCGGACGGCAGCCTGCGGTTTTATCCCGGCTCCCCCTGGCTCGCCCTGCAAACCTTGCGCCCGCAGGATCGCTTGCGCCTGTTTGAGCTCCACAGCAGCGACAGCAAAATTTTGCAGGACAACTTCGAGAATCAGGGCCGGCGCGTCAGCGTCACCACCGCCAACGGCTTCGACGCCCTCAAGGCGCTGCTGCCGCCACCGCCGCGCCGCGCGCTGGTGCTGATCGATCCGCCCTACGAAACCCGCGACGACTACCCCAATGTCATTGCCGCGCTGCAAGAAGGGCTGAGCCGTTTTGCCACCGGCACCTATGCGGTCTGGTATCCGCAACTCGCGCGCCCTGAAGCGCAGCAACTCCCCGGCAAGCTCAAGCGCCTGCCGATCAAGAACTGGCTGCACGTTGCGCTGACCGTCCACACCCCGTCGCCGGACGGCTTCGGCATGCACGGCAGCGGGATGTTCGTCATCAACCCGCCGTGGACCCTGCATAAAACGCTCACGGAAATCATGCCGTATCTGGTGCGGGTGCTCGGGCAGGATGGCGGGGCGGGTTTCACGCTGGAGCAGGAAATCGCGTAAGGTTTCGACGAATTCCGCGATTTCGCCCATCCATCAAATATTGGAAACCACGAAATTGATCATGCCGCACCCGGTGTTTCGCGCTTGTTTCTGAACGCTCGGCAATATCAGACCGGGTTAGTCTTATTGGACAATTCGACTTATATGAATCAACAAGTTATTACTCGACCAAAGATTACCGGACATGTCCGGTAATCTTTTATTCCGTCACGTGACGGCTGTTTAACGTTAGCCGATATGCCTGAGCCGCTATTTTTTCAACGCAGTATGCTTTCACACAAAGCTGTAATGGTTCAGTGCTTGGATGACGGCGGAAATGAGATAGCAGGTGCCTACGCAAGTGGGTTTCTCCTAAATGAGCGGGGCGGGTTGTTCTTGTATACGTGTTGGCACGTCGTAACTGGTTTCGATATGCACCAGCTGCCAATGGATTACAAGGCGTCAAAGCGGAGAAAGCTTCGAATATCTTTACAGCATGCAGTTGAACAACCCGCAGGAGGGGCGGTTTGCGCTTTTGTCGTTCACGGTTTGAGAGCCTTTGATATCTCGCTCTACAAGTCTGTCGATGGTGTGGAGGTACCTCTGTGGCATCAAGATTCCGTGGATCGAAGTACCGATCTACATAGCGTAAAGGTTGTAGTTCCTAATCGCTATGATGCGGTCAGAATCCCTCTGCCAGAGTTCGATACCTCACCTATGCATATTATTGAAGAAGCTAACTTCAATAGAAGTTTGATATTTCCGGGTGATCGAATTTATATCGTTGGCTTTCCCCATAAATTCAGCACACGTGGAGAAGACCAACCAATTCCCGTTGTATTAACTCGATTTGTTGCCGGCACACAAATCAAAGATCGGATCGGTGAATTCTTGCTGGACGGGGTTGGTGCACCAGGTATGTCGGGTGGGCCAGCCTTTATAGAAAAGGACGATCAATTGTCCTTGGTTGGTCTTTACAAGGGGACTATCTACACCGCAGGCGAGGCGAATAAAAATGAGGATATTGGCGCTCTAGGAGCATGTGTTGATATGTCTATTTGCTGGACACATGATATTGCGTCATTGCGTCCTTTATATGGCTAACCCTTCGGTCAAGCGGGACCGTCTTCCGGCGTGCCGCCTCCAGACGGCCCCTTACCTCCAACGTTAGCTTCAGAGACCATGGACGTCATTTCATCAATTCCAAGCTTGTACAACTTTCAGAGGGAAGGCATCTCCGGCGATGGCTTGATGAAGCGCTATGCGATTCTCTTTGACCGCATCATTTTCAACCGACATGGCGCACCCATTGGCGATTTTGGGATCAAGTCGCTTGCTGAAGTGGTCTCAATGCTTATCTCGACAGGCGAGTCTCTTTCCGAGCGCCGTTCTCTTGGTGCTAATAAGCGCTTTCAGAATCTTTTCGTCGACTGCTGGGATGTAGTTCGAGACGCAGAGCGCTTTGAATCAATGAAATATGAGGTAATCCCAGAGGAGACTCAAAATAGGATTAGTGAGTTTTGCTTTTCTGAGGTCAGGCGACAAAATGAACTTCCTGCTAACTCCTATGCATTTGATATCGATGATGTAAAAGAACTCAGCGGTGACCTTTATGCCGATATAGGACTGAACATCTTGGCGAAAGCCGAAGGGCTAGATATTGTCCCGAACTACTCGCCAATTATTGGTCGGGCTCTTGAAAATGAGATTGCATTGGCAAACGGGCAGTGCCATGAATTGTTCAGCGGAGGGCTTCTCGTTCCAGAGTTTGACTGCCTAAGTTGGGATGAAATTTTGGAGCTTAGGCAGGACAGGAGTGTGAAGTCGTTCCGGAAAGCAGTCTATGAATTAATGGGAAGCGGAGTTCCATTGGATGACGCGCTTCAGAAGCGCATTCAAGAGGATTTATGGCGACTGGCTGGCGATGTAAGACCTAATGTTCGCCAATCCGTACTTGCCGGCATTGGCTCAAATCTTCCTTCGCCAATTTTCGTCAATCCAATTGGCGTAGGGCTGGCTTTTAAGGAGATTTGGGATGCCCGCGAAAGAGAGAATCAATATGGACACGTTTTTTTCATCCAAAACATGCGGCAACGGCGAAGCTAACCATCGCTTAGAGTGGGACGCTCCGCTGGCGAGCCGGCTTCGCGCCCCTCAAGCTAAACGTTAGCCACAAAGGAGTCGCAATGGACGAACCGAAGCTCTGCTACATGTGTGGCGGCAAAGTAGAGAAAGGGGTCTGTACTCGATGTCTTGCCAGAGTAAGTTACAACCTTGAAACTCGGCAGAAGGAAATCGTCGTGTCGGGCGAAGATCACGACGAAGTGTCAACAGTCACGAGAGAGCTTATGCAGCACCATGACAAACCCTCACTGTTATCGCTGTTGGCGCATTGGTCATTCTGGTTCGGAACAGTGCTCGCGCTTCTTGGCGTGGTTCTCGTTGTTCTCGGCTCTCAAGGCGAAACCGAGTTCTCCTTCTTTGGGCAAACCTTCAAGTCTCAGAATGTCGGAATTGCGTCGTTCTTTCTCGGCGCTGCACTAGTTGTGCTCAACGTACACAGAATCCTCAAGTCATACGACAAGCGCTAGTTGGCACACCTGAACTCGGCCGCTCAGAATGGAGCCTATCAGTCAAGCGGACCGCCACAAGCTGCGCTTGTGGTCCCCCCCCGAGAAAGAAGAAAAGGGGATGCTACCCTATCTCAATCCGCTCTCAACGCGAATCCCAGCGCTCCGCCGCCTCATCATCGCTGGCCTTGGCATCCACCCAGCGTTCACCCTCCGAGGTTTCTTCCTTCTTCCAGAACGGTGCGCGGGTTTTGAGCGCATCCATGATGAATTCGCATGCGGCGAAGGCTTCGCCACGATGGCTGCTGGCCACGGCCACCAGCACGATGGGGTCACCGGGCAGCAGGCGGCCGACGCGGTGGATGACGGTGACGTCGAGCAGGGTCCAGCGCACGCAGGCTTCGTCCACCAGCGTGACAAGCGCCTTTTCGGTCATGCCTGGGTAGTGCTCCAGCGTCATCGCCTGCACGCCGCTGCCGTCGTTGCTGTCGCGCGCGAGGCCAACGAAGCTGGCGATGGCGCCGATGTCGGTGCGCTTCTGGCTCATTGCTGCCACTTCCGCGCCAAGGTCGAAGGGCTCGCTTTGCACCACCACTTTCATTGCGCCAGCCTTCATGCCATCAGCCTCCGGTCACCGGTGGAAAAATCGCCACTTCGGCCGCATCGGGAATCGCGGCATCGAGCGCGACGACTTCCTGATTGACCGCTACCCGGAATGCGCGCCCTGCCGCCAGTTCTTCTGCCCACACGCCGCCGCGCGCTTGCAGGGTCGCGATCAAATCCGCAACGCTGACACCCTCAAACTCAATGGATTCTTCGGCCACGCCGAAACGCTCGCGCAGGCGGGCGAAATACAACACGTGCAGGGTCATCCGAGCACCTCCGAAAACGGAATGAAACGCACCCAGTCGTCGGGCTGGAGGGTCTGGCCGATTTGCAGGTCGATGAAGCCATCGCCCCAGGCGCAGGAAGTCAGCACGCCGGAACCCTGGTTGGGATAGATTGCCACCCGGCCATCCGCTTCGATGCGGGCGCGCAGGAATTCACGGCGGTCGCCCGCCTTGAGCCAGCTGGAGGCCGAGCGCAGCGGGAAGGCGCGATACAGCACCTGCCTTGCGCCCATGCGCTTCAACAGGAACGGCCTGACGAACAGGCAGAAGGTGGCAAAAGCCGACACCGGATTGCCCGGCAGGCCGATGAAGTCGGCGTGCCCAACCCGTCCGTACACAATGGGCTTGCCGGGCTTCATCGCCACTTTCCACATTTCGACTGCGCCGAGTTTTTCGACCGCCGCTTTCACGTAGTCCGCCTCGCCCACCGAGACACCGCCGCTGGTGATGACCACGTCCGCTTCGCGTGCAGCGCGGGCCAATGCATCTTCGGTCGCAGCCAGCGTGTCGGGCACGATGCCGAGGTCGATCAGTTCGCAGCCGAGGCCGTTCACCAGCCCGGTCAGCGTGTAGCGGTTGGAGTTGTAGATCTGCCCCGGCTGCAGTGCCTGACCGGGGGTGACCAGCTCGTCGCCAGTAAAAAAGCACGCCACTTTCAGCCGCCGCAACACGGGCAGCTCGGCCAGCCCGACCGATGCGGCGAGTCCCATTTCGGCCGCGCCGATGCGGGTACCCGCAGCGAGAATGTGCGCACCGACTTGAATGTCCTCGCCCGCGCGGCGGATGTTTTCACCGGCGCGCGGCAGCTGGTTGATGACGACGCTTTCGCCGTCGGCCGTGCAGTTTTCCTGCATCAACACCGCGTCCGCCCCCGCTGGCACCGGGGCGCCGGTGAAGATGCGCGCAGCGGTTCCCGCAGCAAGCGGCACGCCGACTTCACCGGCCTGGATGCGTTGCGACACCGGCAGTTTCACGCCCGCTGCCGCCATGTCGGCCATCCGCACCGCGTAGCCATCCATCGCGCTGTTGTCGAGCGGCGGCACCGTGATGGCGGAAATTTGCGGCGCAGCAAGCACGCGCCCGAGCGCGGCGGCCACTGCGACGGTTTGGGTTTCGCTGACCGCGCGGGCGCGTTCGAGCAGGGCATCAAGCAGTTGGGTGGCTGAGAGCATGGTTCACAATAAAGTCAGTAAGGGTTTGAATGGCATCGAGGTCGATGCGGGGAAAAGCCTGTGGCGAAGCGATGTTTAGAGCCTGCGGCGGCTCGATGTCAGACGCCACCGCCAGAATATGGGGATCCTCGGGATACAGCCAGGGCTTGGCGGTTATCGCGCGGTGCACTTCCAGTTTGGGAATGGGCTCACGCTTGTAGCCTTCCACCAGAACCAGGTCGCACGGCGGCGGCAGCTGCGCCAGCAAAGCGGCCAGCGGCGGCGGCGCATCGCGATGCTCGGTCAACAGCGCGGTGCGATGGTCGGACGACAACAGCACCGCCGCCGCGCCCGCCTCGCGCGCGCGCCAACTGTCCTTGCCGGGGCGGTCGATGTCGAAGTCGTGGTGGGTGTGCTTGATCACCGCCACCTTGAGCCCGCGTGCAACCAGCAGCGGCAGCACGCGCTCGATCAGCGTGGTCTTGCCGCTGCCGCTGTAGCCTGCGATGCCGAATATTTTCATATGCGTTGTCAGATCGAGCGAATCAGGCTATATTTTTTCATATATAACCCTTTCCTGCCAGCCAGCCTTCATGACCCTCTCCCCGTACGCTGATCAGCCCGGCCTCATCGACCAGTTCGGGCGCCGTATCGACTACGTGCGGCTATCGGTGACGGATCGCTGCGACCTGCGCTGCAGCTACTGCATGCCGGAAGGCTTCAAGGGTTTTGAGGAACCAGCGGACTGGCTCACCTTCGATGAAATCGAGCGCCTGATCAGCGCGTTTGCGCGGCTCGGCGTCAGCCGCATTCGCCTCACCGGCGGCGAACCGCTGCTGCGGCGCGACATCTCAGGCTTGGCCACGCGCATCGCCGCCCTGCCCGGCATCGACGATCTGTCGCTGTCGACCAACGCGACCCAGCTCGACAAACACGCGCAGGCGCTTAAAGCGGCAGGCGTCACGCGGCTTAACGTCAGCCTCGATTCGCTGCAACAGGCGCGGGTGGAACAGATCAACGGCCGCGACGTGCTGGCCAAAGTCATGGCCGGGCTTGCCGCCGCGCAGGATGCGGGTTTTTCGCCGATCAAGCTCAACATGGTGGCGCTCGCCGGCAGCAACGACGACGAAATCGACGAGATGGTTGCTTTCTGCATGCAGCGCGGGTTTGTGCTGCGTCTGATTGAGGCGATGCCGATGGGGGACACCGGACAAAACGCGGAATTTCTCGACCTGCAACCGGTGAAGGAGCGTCTGCGCAAACAGTTCAATCTGATCGAGACCGCGATCCCCGGCGGCGGTCCCGCGCGCTATCTCGGCACGGCAGACGGTCGCTTCAACGTTGGCTTCATCACCCCGATGTCGCAGCACTTTTGCCAAACCTGCAACCGCATCCGCATCGCCGTCGACGGCACGGCTTACATGTGCCTGGGGCAGGATGAGAAATTCGAATTCCGCCCGCTGCTGCGCGGCGGTTGCAGCGATGCCGAGCTGGAGGTCGCCATCATCGGCGCGATCAATCTCAAGCCCGAACGCCACGAATTCCGCGAAGCGCCGCACAAGATCCTGCGCTTCATGTCGATGACCGGCGGCTGAAAAAACATCCTCTGGCCAAGATAGCGCGCCTGGCCGCTAAAGTTGTAGCATCCAAGGCTGCGGATTTCTAAAAAAGGGTCAAGTTGCGATGAAAAAAACGCCTTCTGATGAGTATCTCGAAAAAGCCAGGCTTCTGGATAAGGAAGCCTCCGAACGGCTGCTGTCGAGAACACGCTCAAAACTCAAGCGCAGACTGGAAGACAGGACGCTCACCCTCCTGGACGTGATGGCCATTCAGCTCGAAATCGAAGATGAGGATCTAAATGCGTGGCGCGAAAAAGTGGCTGAAATCAAACTGGCTGATTCCAAGAAAAAACCGAAGGCCAAGTAGTCGGTTGAGTGCGAACGCAGCCTGAACGGCCCCGGGCTGTCGGCTTGTTCCAGATCAATTAAAACGGCCCGGCGATCATTCGCCGGGCCGTTTGTCATGTCGGGATAGTGCGCGCAGTCATCACACCGCCACCTGTCGCGCCCCGCTCAGGCGCGCCGGCAAAGTGGCGGCGATCTGCACCAGCAGGCCGAAGGCCGGCAAGGCGATACCCTTACCCGGCACAGGCCGCCAGCGCCTGCGCCTGATCCACGCGCTCCCAGGTGAAATCGGGTTCGGCGCGCCCAAAATGACCATACGCGGCCGTCTGGCGATAGATCGGGCGTAGCAGTTGCAGGCTGTCGATGATGCCGCGCGGGGTGAGCTTGAAGGCGCAGCACACCATGTCTTCCAGCTTTTCATCGGGCACGGTGCCGGTGCCGTATGTGTCGATCAGCAGAGAAACCGGCTCGGCCACGCCGATGGCATAGGCCAGCTGGACCAGGCAGCGTTTGGCATAGCCTGCCGCGACGAGATTCTTGGCGATGTAACGCGCCATGTACGCCGCCGAGCGATCGACCTTGGTGGGATCCTTGCCGGAAAACGCGCCGCCGCCGTGCGGGCACGAACCGCCGTAGGTGTCGACGATGATTTTGCGGCCGGTGAGGCCGGTGTCGCCATTGGGACCGCCGATTTCGAAGGGGCCGGCGGGATTGACCCACAGCCTGAAGGTCGGCGTGCGCAGCGCCATCGGCACCAGGGGATCGACGATTTCGCGCGCCACTTCCTGCGCGACCCAGGCCGGATCGAGGTCGCGCGCGATCTGGGTGGAGATGATCACGGTTTCGACGCCGACCATTTTCTGGCCTTCGTAGGCAACGGTGACCTGGCTTTTGGCATCGGGGCGCAACCAGGGCAAGGCTCCGGATTTGCGCAACTCGGCTTGTTTTTGCATCAGGCGATGCGCCAGCCAGATCGGATAAGGCATGAAGTCGGGAGTTTCGTCACAGGCATAACCGAACATCAAACCCTGGTCGCCGGCGCCGATGTCGCCGCCGGCCAGCGTGATGCCCTTGTGAATCTGGATCGACTGATGATTGAAGCGCACCTGCACTTCGCAGGTGTTGGGGTCGATACCGGTTTCAGCATCGCGATAGCCGATGTCGCGCAGCACTTGGCGGGCAATTGATTCGGCACGGTCCCGAATCTCGTCGAACAGTTCGCGGCGGGCGGTTTTGAACTCGCCGGTAATCACCACCAGGTTATCGGCAACGAGGGTTTCGCAGGCGACCTTGGCCGCGGGTTCTTCGGCCAGAAAGGCATCGAGGATGGCATCCGAAATCTGGTCGGCGATCTTGTCGGGGTGTCCCTCGGCGACGGATTCGGAGGTGAAAAGATGACGGCGATTTTGCATGGCTGGAATCCTTGAATCTGAATAACTGAATCACGCTGGCGCGAGGCGCCAGAGTGAGGTGATCTCGGCTGCGCGCGCGGCGTGAAGGGGATCGCTTGCGTCGGCTGCGCGCGGGTGGGTCGGCTTGGTATCGATACGCTCCAGCAGCTTTAACCCAGCGGCATCGATGGCCGCCAGCAGGCTGTCGCGCGTACGCAAACCCAGGTGCTCGGCCAGATCGGACAGGATCAGCCAGCCCTCGCCGCCGGGTTCGAGATGCGCGGCCAGCCCGTTCAAAAAGCCCAGCAGCATGCGGCTGTCCGGATCGTAAACCGCGTGTTCGAGCGGCGAGTTGGCGCGCGCAGGCAGCCAGGGCGGGTTGCAGACGATCAGCGGCGCGCGGCCGTCCGGAAACAGATTGGCCTCGACCACGCTGACCTGCGCTTTCAGGTGCAGCCGGCCGATGTTTTCGCGCGCGCACTCGAGCGCGCGCGGATCCTGGTCGGTCGCGATAATCTGCTTGACCTCACGGCGCGCCAGCAAGGCCGCCAGCACCCCGGTGCCGGTGCCGATATCGAAAGCGCGTTCGAGCGATGGCAGCGGCGTCTTCGCCACCAGATCGAGATACTCGCCACGCACCGGCGAAAACACGCCGTAGTGCGGATGAATCCGATCGCCCAGCGCGGGGATGTCGACGCCCTGCTTGCGCCATTCGTGCGCGCCGATGACGCCGAGTAGCTCGCGCAGCGACACCAGCGATGCGGTTTGATCCTTGCCATGCGGCAGCGCGCCATACGCCTCGATGCAGGCTTGCCGCACGTCCGGCGCGCGGCGCAGCGGAATGCTGTAGTCGGCGTCCAGCGGCAGCAGCAGCATGCCCAGCGTGCGGGCGCGCTGCGACTGGAACTGGCGGTGAAAATTGAAGGATTCGATTGGCGACGTGGCAGGCTTGCGCGGCTTGCGGTCGATGCGGCGCGCCATCGCCTGCAGCAGCTGGCGCGCGTTCTGATAATCGCTGCGCCACAGCAGCGCCGTCCCCTCGCTGGCCAGACGATAGGCGACATCCGCCGTCATGCTGTCATCCACCGCCATCACCCGCTTGGGCGGCGGCGTGCCGTTTTCCGAACGCCAGCGGGCAGTTCGGGTCTGGCCAGCTTCAGACCAGGTTACAACAGGAAAACGGGGATCAGCCACAGAACTCACTCGGTTAACGCATAACCGCCAAAACGCATCAAGCCGGAAATTGTACGTTCTGTGGCGGCGTCAGGGTGAGGTTTGCGTCCCGGCGGCAAGGCCGGGCTACCTGAATGCGTTATGAGCGCTGTGTCAAACCCGCTTCGTACCAGCCCTTGCTTTGATTGACGATCTTCACCACCAGCAGCATCACCGGCACCTCGATCAGCACGCCGACCACGGTGGCCAGCGCCGCGCCGGACTGGAAGCCAAACAGCGCAATCGCCGCGGCTACCGCCAGTTCGAAAAAGTTGGAGGCGCCGATCAGCGCCGACGGGCAGGCGACGCTGTGCTTTTCGCCGACTTTTCTGTTCAGCCAGTAAGCCAGCCCCGAATTGAAGAACACCTGGATCAGGATAGGCACGGCCAGCAAGGCAATGATCAGCGGCTGCTGGATGATTGCCTCGCCCTGAAACGCGAACAGCAGCACCAGCGTGGCCAGCAGCGCCAGGATGGAGGCGTGGCCAAGCTGCGCCATCACCGCGTCGAACGCCGCCTGTCCGCGCTTGAGCAGCAGCTTGCGCCAGATCTGCGCCAGGATCACCGGAATCACGATGTACAGCACCACCGAGATGAACAGCGTGTCCCACGGCACCACGATGGCCGACAGCCCAAGCAGCAGGCCGACGATGGGGGCAAAGGCGACAATCATGATGGCGTCGTTGAGCGCCACCTGCGACAGGGTGAAATAGGGATCGCCGCCGGTCAGCCGGCTCCACACGAACACCATCGCGGTGCACGGCGCGGCAGCCAGCAGGATCAGGCCCGCCACATAGCTGTCGAGCTGTTCCGCCGGCAGATACGGGGCGAACAGGTGACGAATGAAAATCCACGCCAGGAGCGCCATCGAAAACGGCTTCACCGCCCAGTTGACGAACAGCGTGACGCCGATGCCTTTCCAGTGCGATTTCACCTGATGCAGCGCGCCGAAATCGATCTTCATCAGCATCGGGATGATCATCACCCAGATCAGCAGGCCGACCGGCAGATTGACCTGCGCGACTTCCATCCGCCCCAGCGCCTGAAACGGTGCCGGGAAAAACTGCCCGAGCAGCACGCCTGCGACGATGCACAAGCCCACCCACAGCGTGAGCCAGCGTTCGAACAGGCTCATCGGCACGGCAGCGGCGCGTTTGGCGGTGACTTCACACTGTGCGCTCATCCTGCGAACCTCATAAAAGTTGGCGCGCTCATAGGGCGAACGCCATTGAACATTGGCGCACTCATGCGGTTTTCCCGATATCGCGTACAGCCTGTTCCAGCTTCATGCCGTCCAGGGTGGCGAAGGGCAGGCTGACGAACATGCAGATGCGGCGCTGCAGCTGATTCATCGCATCGACGAAGGCGTGGCGCTTCTTCTCATCCGTGCCTGCAACCGCGGCCGGATCGGGAATCCCCCAGTGAGCAGTCATCGGCTGGCCCGGCCACACCGGGCACACCTCGCCCGCCGCGTTATCGCATACGGTGATGACGAAATCGAGATGCGGCGCATCGGGCCGTGCGAACTCGTCCCACGACTTGCTGCGCAGATCGCCGGTTTCGAAATGGTTCTTTTCCAACAGTTCCAGCGCGAACGGATTGACCTGCCCTGCCGGATGGCTGCCTGCGCTGAAGGCACGAAAACGGCCCTTGCCCAGATGGGTGAGCAGGCCTTCGGCCAGGATCGATCGTGCCGAGTTTCCGGTACACAGGAACAGCACGTTGTAGACGGGTTCAGTCATGACATATCTCCGGGGCGGCTGGAAAGCTCAGGCTGCGGCCTGCAGGCCAAACTTCTCGCGAACCGCCGCAATCAGGCGCGTGCGGATGTCGTCGCGCACGGCGAGAAAGCTCTCCAGCGGTTCGCCGTGCGGGTCATGGAACGGCAAGTGAATCGCCGGAATCGGCTTGGGGAAAATCGGACAGGCTTCCTTGGCGTTGTCGCACACGGTCACCACCAGATCGATGTTTTCATTCATCACCGCATCGATGTCCTTCGGGTGCAGACCGTCGGTGTTCAGGCCCGCTTCTTTCAGCGCCGCAATGGCACCGTCAGCGACCTTGGGCTGCGGCCGGGTCCCGGCGGAGAGCGCGCGCACCTGGCCGGCGAGGTCATGGTTCAGCAGCACTTCGGCCATTTGCGAGCGGCAGGAGTTGCCGGTGCACAGCACCAGCACGGTATAGGGTTGAGTCACGGGATTTCCTTGAGGTTGAATGGAGGGTTTAAATGAAGCGGATTAACAAAGGCTCAACAACAGCCAGACGCCTGGCCCTGGACCGGGATGCAGCCGGAAACTTTTGCCACAGCCGGCTCAGGCACGCAGCAGCCGCCTGCGTGTGCTGCGCCGTCTTCGGGCGCGCCGAATACCGGAATGCTGTCGAGCGTGTGATAGGTTTCCCACGCGATGCCGGTGGGGTCGGTCGCCCAGTATTTGTCCGACTTGGCGTAGCAGCAGGCAGTGCCCATTTCCTCGATCACGTCGGCTTCCAGCTGTTGCAGGCGGCCGCTCATCTCGGCCAGCTCGTCGGCGTTTTCCACCTGCACCCCCAGATGGTTGAGGCCGGGCGCCGCGCCGCGCGCCGAAATCGCGAAATTGACGCGCGGATCGTCGAGCATCCATTTCGCGTAGTCGGTCTTGGTCACGCTCGGCTCGCTGGCGAACATCGTTGAATAGAATTTGATGCTGGCGGCGAGATCAGCGACCGCAATGTGGACATGCAGGCGTTTCATGATGGCTCCTTTTCGGTGGAACAGACGGGGGAACAGACAGGCGTGCAGGGGTTGCCGCCGCAGCAGTTTTCGGTGAGGTAAACCACCAGGTCATTCATCGCCTCGAACTGCGCGGTATAAATGACGAAGCGGCCGTCTTGTCGCGCAACCGCCAGCCCGGCATGGCTGAGTTCCTTCAGGTGGAAGGACAGCGATGACGGCGGGATGCCGGTGAGTTCACTGACTTTCCCCGCCGACAAGCCGGCCGGTCCGGCCTGGACCAACGTACGAAACACCGCCAGGCGGGAAGCCTGGGCCAGTGCGGACAGAGCGATGACGGCGTCTTTTGTTTCCATATTTTAATAATAGTCGAATCATGGAAGCAAAAACAAGCCCGCATCGCTTGATTTTTTATCCGTTGAAGTGAAAGACGATCAGGACACGCAATCCAGCGTGGGACGGAAGCCGGTCAAGCTGAACGCAAGACCGGCGGCCTCAGCCGGCGCAACCGCAGTCCTCGGGATCTGGCGGCTGCGTTGCGCCTGCCGGAGCAGCCCGCCCCAGCAAACGGAGCGCCACCGCCTCGGCCACCCGGATGCCGTCGACCCCGGCCGACAATATCCCGCCCGCATAACCGGCGCCCTCGCCCGCCGGATACAGCCCCTTGACGTTAAGGCTCTGGAAATCGTCGCCGCGCGTGATGCGCAATGGCGACGAGGTGCGAGTCTCGACGCCGGTCAGTACCGCGTCGTGCATGACGAAGCCCTTGATCTGCTGATCGAACGCGGGAATCGCTTCGCGGATCGCTTCGATCGCGTAATCCGGCAGTGCCGAGGCCAGGTCGGTGAGATGCACGCCGGGTTTGTACGAAGGCTCGACACTGCCGAGTTGGGTGGACGCTTTGCCCTGCAGGAAATCGCCAACCAGTTGCGCCGGCGCATCATAATTGCCGCCGCCCAGTTCAAACGCGCGCGATTCCAGCTGGCGCTGCAATTCGACGCCCGCCAGCACCCCGCCCGGATAATCCGCCGGCGTGATGCCCACGACGATCCCGGCATTGGCGTTGCGCTCGTTGCGCGAATACTGACTCATGCCGTTGGTCACCACGCGCCCAGGTTCGGAGGTCGCCGCCACCACGGTGCCGCCCGGGCACATGCAGAAGCTGTACACCGAGCGGCCGTTCTTGGCGTGATGCACCAGCTTGTAATCCGCCGCGCCAAGCAAGGCATTGCCCGCGTTCGGCCCCAGCCGGGCGTGATCGATCAGCGACTGCGGGTGCTCGATGCGAAAGCCGATGGAAAAAGGCTTGGCCTCCATGAACACGCCGCGTGCATGCAACATCTCGAAGGTGTCGCGCGCGCTGTGGCCGAGCGCCAGCACGACGTGATCGCTGCGCAGGGTTTCGCCGCTGGCGAGCGTGACGCCCCGTACATGTCCTTCCTCGATCAGCACGTCCGTGACGCGCTGCTGGAAGCGGATTTCGCCGCCCAGCGACTCGATCTCATGGCGCATGGCTTCGACGACGCCCACCAGACGAAAGGTGCCGATGTGCGGCTTGGCGACGTAGCGGATTTCTTCCGGCGCGCCCGCCCTGATGAATTCAGCGATGACCTTGCGCCCGTAATGTTTGGGATCCTTGATCTGGCTGTAGAGCTTGCCGTCGGAAAACGTCCCCGCCCCGCCCTCGCCAAACTGCACGTTGGATTCGGGGTTGAGTGTGTGCTTGCGCCACAGCCCCCAGGTGTCCTGGGTGCGCTCGCGCACCGCCTTGCCGCGTTCCAGCACGATAGGCTTGAAGCCCATTTGCGCCAGCACCAGCGCGGCGAAGATACCGCAGGGACCGAAGCCGACGACGATGGGACGATGAGTGACATGGTCGGGCGCGTGACCGACGAAGTGATACGCCATGTCCGGCGTCGGCGCGAGGTGACGGTCGGTGCGGAATTTCTTCAGCAGCGCCGCCTCGTTTTTGACTTCGATGTCGACGGCGTAAATCAGCAGCAGCGCGTGTTTTTTGCGCGCGTCGTGGCTGCGCTTGAAAATGCTGACGCTCAGCAGTTCGTCGTCTTTCAGCCCAAGACGCTGCAGGATCGCTGCGCGCAAGGCGTCTGCGGGATGGTCGAGCGGAAGTTTGAGTTCAGTCAGTCGCAGCATGGTGTCGTGCTTTTAATTTGGCCAGCCAAGTAGTTCAAGGCGCCCTGCCCCGCTGCTCGCCCGCTGGCGAAACAGGCTGTCAGCAGATAGCCGCCGGTGGGCGCTTCCCAGTCGAGCATCTCGCCCGCACAGAATACGCCGGGCATGGACCGCAGCATCAGGTTTTCATCCAGCGCGTCGAAGCGCACGCCGCCTGCGCTGCTGATCGCCTCGACGAGCGGGCGCGGGGAGACCAGCGTGAGCGGCAGCGATTTTATCGCGTGGGCGAGCTGGATCGGATCGTTCAATTGCTCGCGCGACAGGACTTCATTCAACAAGGCCATTTTCGCGCCCTTGAGCCCGGCGCGGCTTTGCAGATGGCTGGACAGCGAACGCGCACCGCGCGGGTGGGAGACTTCGGCGATGATCCGCTCCAGGGTTTTGTCAGGTGCCAGATCCAGTTCGAGCGTGACCGCGCCATGTGCCGAAATCGTGTCGCGCAAAGGGGCGGACAGCGCATAGATCAAACCACCTTCCACACCCTGATCGGACAGCATCAACTCGCCCTTGCGTTCGTGCCGGCATCCGGCCGCGTCGGTAAAACGCAGCGCCACGGTTTTCAGCGGCTGCCCGGCAAAGCGGCTGCGCAGATGCTCGCTCCAGCCGCCGGCCACGTCGAAGCCACAGTTCGATGGCAGCAAAGGCGACACGGCAACATCGCGCTCAATCAGCAAGGGCTCCCACGCACCATCCGACCCCAGCCGCGCCCAGCTGCCGCCACCCAATGCCAGCACTACCGCGTCGGCGTGAACAAGGTGTTCGCCTTCTGGCGTCGCCATACGCAATGCACCCGATTCGTGCCAGCCCAACCAACGGTGCCGCACATGAAAGTGCACCCCGGCTGCGCGCAGCCGATGCAGCCAGGCGCGCAACAGCGGCGCGGCTTTCATGTCTTTGGGAAACACACGCCCCGACGAACCGATGAAGGTTTCAACCCCCAGCCCATGAATCCACTCGCGCAGCGCGGCGGGTGGAAACGCGTCGAGCAGGGGTTTGATTTCAGCAATGCGCGCGCCGTAGCGCGACAGAAAAGGCTCGATCGGTTCGGCATGGGTGATGTTCATCCCCCCCACGCCCGCCAGCAAGAATTTGCGGCCAACCGAGGGCATCGCGTCGAACAACTCGACCTGGAACTTGTCCCGGGACAGCACTTCGGCCGCCATCAAACCCGCAGGACCGCCGCCAATGACGGCGACAGTCGGCATTACTGACCCGCTCCGATAGCGCATCGAAAAATCACGACCTGCGCGTCGCGGACGGGCCTTTTCGGCGGGTCGCTCCCCGCTCTGCGGGGCCCCTCGCCCACCCCCTCAAAGCCTTACTCCCATTCGATGGTCGCAGGCGGCTTGCCCGAGATATCGTAGACGACGCGGTTGATCCCACGCACTTCGTTGATGACGCGGTTGGACACTTTGCCCAGCAGGGAATAGGGCAGCTCGGCCCAGTGCGCGGTCATGAAATCACTGGTGACGACGGCACGCAGTGCCACGACGTAATCGTAGGTACGGCCATCGCCCATGACGCCGACGGATTTGACCGGCAGAAAAACGGCGAAGGCCTGCGAGGTTTTTTCGTACCAGCCAGCAGCGCGCAGTTCTTCGATGAAGATGGCGTCGGCGCGGCGCAATAGTTCGGCGAACTCGCGTTTGACTTCACCGAGGATGCGCACACCGAGGCCGGGGCCGGGAAACGGATGGCGATACACCATGTCGTGCGGCAAGCCCAATGCGACGCCGAGTTCGCGCACTTCATCCTTGAACAGTTCGCGCAGCGGTTCCAGCAGCTTGAGGTGCAAGGTGTCAGGCAGGCCACCGACGTTGTGGTGGCTCTTGATGGTGTGCGCCTTCTTGGTTTTGGCGCTGGCCGATTCGATCACGTCGGGATAGATGGTGCCCTGCGCCAGCCATTTGGCCTTGGGCAGCTTTTCGGCTTCTTCCTGGAACACATGGACGAATTCGCGGCCGATGATCTTGCGTTTCTGCTCGGGGTCGGACACGCCAGCGAGCGCATCCATGAAGCGATCGCGGGCGTCGACATGGATCACTTTGACGCCAAGGTTTTGCGCGAAGGTCGCCATTACCTGTTCGGCCTCATTCAAGCGCAGCAAGCCGTTATCGACGAAGACACAGGTGAGTTGCTGGCCGATGGCGCGGTGCAGTAAGGCCGCAACCACCGAGGAGTCGACGCCGCCGGACAAGCCCAGAATCACTTCATCACTGCCCACTTCGCTTTGCACCCGGCCGATGGCTTCGTCTACGTAGTCCGGCATGTTCCAGTCGCCCGCGCAACCGCACAGATCGCGCACGAAACGGTCAAGCAGCGCCTTGCCCTGCAGGGTGTGGGTGACTTCGGGATGAAACTGCACGCCGTAAAACTTGCGGTCCTCGTCGGCCATGGCGGCAATTGGCGTGGCCGCATTGCTCGCCATCAGCTTGAACCCGGGCGGCAGCGCGGTGACCTTGTCGCCGTGGCTCATCCACACGTCGAGCAGGCCATGGCCTTCATCGTTGACGCGATCCTGGATGTCACGCAGCAGCGCAGTATGGCCGCGCGCGCGGATTTCGGCATAGCCAAATTCGCGTTTGGCAGCAGACTCGACCTGGCCACCCAACTGCGCCGCCATGGTCTGCATGCCGTAGCAAATGCCCAGCACCGGTACGCCGAGCGTGAACACCACCTCGGGTGCACGCGGTGTTTCGTCTTCGTAAACCGAATTCGGCCCACCCGACAAAATGATGCCGGACGGCGCGAAGTCCCGAACAAACGCATCGGTTACGTCATTGGAATGCAGTTCACAGTAAACCCCAGCCTCGCGCACGCGCCGCGCAATCAGTTGGGTGTATTGGGAACCGAAGTCGAGGATCAGGATTTTCTGGTGCATGGTTTTCAGGGGTCAGGATTCGGTGCCCACAGGGCATAAAGGATCAGGACTCAGGAGGCAGGAACACGGGGCATTAAAGAAAAAGCCACGCGCAGCGTGACTTTTTCTGAACCCTGAATCCCGCCCCTGATCGCTTACTCAACGTGATAGTTCGGGGCTTCCTTGGTGATCTGCACATCATGGACATGCGATTCACGCACGCCGGCCGAGGTGATTTCGACGAATTCGGCCCTGGCATGCATGTCGGGAATGGTGGCGACACCCAAATAGCCCATCGACGAACGCAGCCCGCCCATCAGCTGGTGGATCACGCTGAGCGCGCTGCCCTTGTAGGGCACACGGCCTTCGATGCCTTCGGGGACAAGCTTTTCGGCACTCTTTTCGTTGTCCTGAAAATAGCGGTCACTGGAACCTTGCTGCATCGCACCGAGCGAACCCATGCCACGATACGATTTATACGAACGCCCCTGGAACAGTTCGACTTCCCCCGGTGCTTCTTCGGTGCCCGCCAACAGGCCGCCCAGCATGACGCAACTCGCACCCGCTGCAATGGCCTTGGCGATATCGCCCGAGTAACGAATTCCGCCGTCGGCAATCACGCCGACGCCGCTGCCCACCAGGGCATCAGCCACGTTGGACACCGCGGTAATCTGCGGCACGCCGACACCGGCAACCATGCGGGTGGTGCAGATCGAACCCGGGCCAATACCAACCTTGACCGCGTCCGCGCCATGATCAACCAGCGCCAGTGCCGCCGAGGCTGTGGCGATGTTGCCGCCAATGACTTGCACTTCGGGAAAATGCTGCTTCACCCATTTGACGCGATCCAGCACGCCTTTGGAATGACCGTGCGCAGTATCCACAACGATGATATCGACCCCTGCAGCAGCCAATGCAGCCACGCGCTCCTCAGTGCCTTCGCCGGTGCCGACCGCTGCGCCCACGCGCAGATGACCCATTGCGTCCTTGCATGCAAGGGGGTGTTCACTGGATTTTTGAATGTCCTTGACGGTGATCAAACCGCGCAACTCGAACGCATCGTTCACCACCAGCACGCGCTCAAGGCGGTGCTTGTGCAACAGCGCCATGGCCTCGTCGCGGCTTGTCCCTTCTTTCACCGTCACCAGGCGCTCTTTCGGCGTCATGATGTTGGCAATCAGCTGATCGAGCTGGGTTTCAAAACGCAAGTCGCGGTTGGTGACGATGCCAACGACCTTGCCGCCGTCTATCACCGGCAAACCTGAAATGTGTTTTGCGCGGGTGATAGCGAGCACCTGGCGCACCGTCATCTGCGGTGCAACGGTGATGGGGTCCTTGACGACACCCGACTCAAAACGCTTGACTGCAGCCACTTGCGCAGCCTGCAATTCGACGCTCATGTTCTTGTGGATGATGCCAAGCCCGCCTTCCTGCGCCAGCGCAATGGCCAAACGGGCTTCGGTCACCGTATCCATCGCGGCAGACAACAGGGGCAAATTCAGCGTGATAGTGCGGGTCAACTGGCTCGAAAGCGTGACTTCGCGAGGGAGGATGGCGGAATGAGCGGGAACGAGCAGAACGTCGTCAAACGTCAGCGCTTTTTGCAAAACACGCATGGGCTTTCCTTGAACGCAAAGCGGAATTATACGTACCCGGCACCGCCCGCACAAACCGCCCACTGGCTCCGCCTAAAACTTGGTCGTAATTTACCAAGGCTAATTGCATGGCAAATGGTTGACTCATGCGGGTGATACGACTAACTTTGCGACAGCATGAATACGGGTGGGCATCAACCGCTCTCCCTCCATGAACACACTACAACCCGAGGAGATAAATAATGTCCAAGTTTTTATTCGCATTGATGTCCGCTACCCTGCTGGGTCTGACAGGTTGCGCCAGTACTTACGAGCCGGCTGCCCAGTCCGCCCCCACCGCCATCAGCGCCGAAGCACAATCCGCCCTGAACGCTGCGCAGGCTGATGTCAAGGCCGCCAAGGCAAAGAACGCTTTGTGGACAACGGCAGACAATGCACTGAAGGCCGCCGAAGCTGCTGCAGCCAAACTCGACAGCGCAACCGTGATCAAACAATCAAAACTGGCGAGCGAACACGTCAAGCTGAGCAACGTACAAACCGGTTATCCTCAACTTAAAGTGGGGGAATAAATTGATTGGCTCGGGCCATCAAGCCTTCCGGACTCATGCCGGAAGGCTTTTGGTTTGGGGCGTGCTGGCGTTTTCTGCCCACGCTCACGCCGACCTCTACAAATGGACCGATGCGCAAGGCAAGGTTCATTACACTGATCAGCCGCCCACGCTGAACAGCCAGACGATCAAACCCAGTTCCGCAGGACAAGCCGAAACCACGTCCAAGGCCAAACAATCACTTGACGCCAGGGATCAGGCTTACCAAAAACGCAGCAAAGAAGCCAAGGATGCGCGCGACAAGGCGGAAAAAGAGGCCGAACAAACACGCATCGCCCGCGAAAATTGCGATAAAGCGCGTAAAAATCTCAGCACGCTGCAAAACGCCAGCACCCCGCGCATCTACACGACAAATGCGGCAGGGCAGCGTGTTTACATGGATGACTCGGCTCGCGAAAGCGCGCTGGCCAGCAGCCAGGAAAGCGTCACCCAGTTCTGTAAATAGCGTTCGCTTTTAGTAGATCGGGCTTTATCCGGCATCCGCCAGATCGGCTTTTGCTGAAGCGCCCCCACCTTTCTTGGTGACTTTTCCTTCATCCGCACGTTTACGCCGGACCTCCTTGGGATCCGCAATGAGCGGCCGGTAGATCTCCACCCGGTCCTTGTTACGCACGGTTTCATCCAGCTTGACCAACTTGCTGAAAATCCCGACCTTGTTTTTGGCAAGATCGATTTCCGGAAAGGCCTCCAACACGCCAGACCCGCGAATAGCGTCATCAACCGTTGCGCCTTCTGCAAGTTCCACCCTGAACAGGGGCTGGGTTTCAGGAAGCGCGTAAATCACCTCAACGCGGATTGACACCGGATTCATACTCATACGGGATACACCTCGTCAGCGCGACGCACAAAGGCATCGACAAAGGTATTGGTAATGTGACTGAAAACAGGTGCCAGAATCGTTTCCAGCATCCGGTTGGAAAATGCGTATTGAAGTCGGAATTCAACTTTGCACGCATCGTCCCCCAAGGGAGAAAACAACCAATCGCCTGACAATTCGGAAAAAGGTCCATCTTGCAATTTAATACGCATCTCGCGCGGATGGATTTTAATATTTTCAGTGGTGAAACTTTGGCGTATCCCCATGTAAGCAATATGAATTGTCGCCACCGTTCGATGCTCATCTCGCAATTTCAACTCGGTGCCTCCGCACCAGGGCAGAAAAACCGGGTAATCCTCAACCCGATCAACCAACTCAAACATACGTTCCGGGGTATGGGACACCAGCACACTTTTTTCTACACGCGCCATGAATGCCTGAAGCCCTGTAAAATTGGAGATTGTACTGAAGCCTTACACCATGAGCATCGCTGATAACAAAAAAGCCTTTCACGATTACTTCATCGAGGAAAAATTCGAGGCCGGACTCGTGCTCGAAGGCTGGGAAGTCAAAGCCATCCGCGCGAACCGGGTTCAATTGAAGGAAGCCTACGTCGTCGTCAAAAACGGTTCGGTATATCTGATCGGCTGTCATATCAGCCCGCTACTTTCTGCATCCACGCACATCCTGCCTGACCCCACGCGCTCGCGCAAACTGCTTCTGCACGCCTCTGAAATCAACAAATTGATCGGAAAAACAGAGCGCGCCGGCTTCACCTTGGTGCCGCTGAACATGCATTTTTCAAAGGGGCGCATCAAACTGGACATTGGCTTGGCGAAAGGCAAAAAACAGCACGACAAACGCGCAACCGAAAAAGACCGCGAATGGGAACGCGAAAAGCAGCGCCTTGTTCGTTCGGCCAAGCTTTAAGCCGTAACTTGACGTCATCATGGACAAATACCGCTTCATTGCAGATGGACGGGTGAATTCAATCAACAAGCGGTCTATTAGCGCTATTGCATATGTCGAGATTTCAGCTAATATTGTCAATATCTTGACAAGTTGGACCCTAGACCATGTCAGCACTGCCTGTTTATCAAGTTGAATTCATTCCACTTGAACGCCGTCTGGGTGATCGCCGCATTGCTTCGCGCAATGCCGCATTGCCTCCCACCCTTGCTGCTGATCGCCGTAAAGCGCCGGTTATTGGTCGACGCGCAGAAGACAAGCAAGCTTTGTCATTAAAGCTTATTTGAAACGCCCCCAAACATCTGCGTCAGGTTAGTCCATTCGACGTAGCAAGCTTGATCCGGCCAGTTCTTCTGGCTGGGTAATCCGCTTCAAGAATCACACGCACCCCAACTCTGCATGCAGCCTGAGTCTGGCTTGATGCTATTGACCTTGCCTGCCGGTGCGCCATGGTCCAATTGTCTATTGGTTCATGGTGGACCGATATCGCGCGACTTATCTGCATCAATCGGCAGTTGTGTGAAAATCGCGTTCACCAGTCAATGTCAACCTTGTCAGAAAGCGATGCCAGCTTGAGCGTTACCACCATTTCAGACCTCCTCACTTTTGATGAAGTAATCGACGTCCGCTCGCCTGGCGAGTATGCAGAAGACCATATACCCGGCGCGATTAACCTGCCTGTATTAAATGACACTGAACGGGAACGGGTCGGCACACTTTACAAACAAGTGTCCTCATTTGAGGCAAAAAAAATCGGGGCGGCGCTGGTATCGCGCAATATTGCGCAGTATCTCGAAGGCTATCTGGCCAACAAGCCCAAATCGTATCGCCCGTTAGTGTATTGCTGGCGTGGCGGCAGCCGCAGCGGGTCCTTGACGCATATCTTGCAAAAGATCGGTTTCGGTGCGGTGCAACTCGACGGTGGCTACAAGGCCTATCGTCGGCATGTCATCGCCGAACTTGTCCATTTGCCTGCGCAGCTCAATTACCGTGTCGTATGCGGCCCGACTGGCAGCGGAAAGAGCCGTTTACTGCAGGCACTTGCTAATGACGGTGCGCAAGTGCTGGATCTCGAAGCGATGGCGGCTCATCGTGGCTCTTTATTAGGCGCACTGCCAAACCAGCCACAACCCTCCCAAAAAAGCTTCGAAAGTGCCATTTGGTACGCACTAACCCGTTTCGATCCCGCACGTCCGGTTTTTGTGGAATCGGAAAGCAAGAAAATCGGCGCGTTGCGCGTTCCTGATACGCTTCTCGTGGCAATGCGCGCCAGTTCCTGTGTTCGGCTGGAGGTACCCCTTGCAGCGCGTGTCCAATTGCTCGTTGAGGACTACGCGCACTTTCTCCTCGATTCCGCGTTGATCAACACCCAGCTCTCCCATCTGGTTACGCTGCGCGGCAATGACACCGTGCTGGCGTGGCAAGATCTGGCCAACCAACATTCATGGGAGGAATTGGTCTTCAATCTGTTGACGCAACATTACGACCCCGCCTATTTCAGATCCTTGTCAAACAATTACCCCACGGAAGCGAGCGACTTGAGTTTTAGCACCGCTGATTTATCCTTTGCGGGGTTACAGCTGCTGGCGCAACAAATTCATGCGGCGTGTCCAGCACATAAGCAATAGCTGCCTGGCGGGGGGTTGCCTATCCTTGGCAGAATGTCGCCCTTCCTTCACCGGATGACACCCCGAGTATCCGCGCGTAAGCGGGCGGGTAAAACGGATTGACCATCACCTGGGTCAGCAAATGCTCCAGAACGAGACGTGGATCAACTGACGGGCACAAGTTAAAAACACATGGCGATCACGATCTGCAATCGGATCGAAAACAGCGACTTGAGCTGTCATAGCTTGAAAGACCGTGTCAAAAAATCTGGCGCACTTACGCGCGCCGAACTTCGATCACATTCTGCACATGCTGTAGACGAGCCAGCAGACGGGACAATTGCTGAAGCTCCTTGATGCGCACGGTAATCTGCATGGTGGCGTATTCACCATGGCTTTCGGTGTTCACGCGCAGCACGTCGAGTCGGTCTTTGGCGATCACATCGGAAATATCACGCAGCAATCCCTGGCGATCAAACGCCTTCAGCTGAATACCCACCTCAAAAGCCGCACCGGCATCAAGCGCCCATTCGGCCGCCAACATCCGCTCCGGATTAGCGCGCCTGAGCGCGGAACAATCAGCACGATGAACGGTAAGACCGCGTCCGACCGTGGTGTAGGCGACGATGGGATCAGGCGGTTGCGGTTTGCAGCAGCGTGCCAGCGTCATTGGCACATCGCCCAGTCCGGGAATAATGATCGAATTCCCTGATTTGGCGCGCATGCGCGGTTTGGCCGTTGGAATCAGCGCAGGGGCAGATTTTCCTGGTTCCTGCAAGGCATTGATCAAATCACGCTGACCAACGTCTCCACGGCCCAGTGCAGCAAAAAACTCGTCCACCTTTCCGAACTTGAGTCGCTGCGCGAGCTTCTCTTGGTTCGTGTCCACCACCCCCAGACGTTTCAGTTCCTTGTCCAGCAAGGTGCGCCCCAAACTTACCTGTTCTCCAACGTCACGCTGGCGGAACCACGTCCGGACTTTTGATCGCGCGCGATGTGTGACCAGATAACCCAGAGCCGGATTAAGCCAGTCACGACTCGGCTCACCTTCCTTGGCAGCAATGATTTCGACTCGCTGGCCGTTTTCAAGCGAGGTGTTAAGCGGAACCATCGCACCATTAAGCTTGGCGCCACGACAACGATGCCCAAGATCAGAATGCAGCGCATAAGCAAAATCTACCGGTGTTGCTCCACGGTCGAGCGCCACCACCCGTCCCTGCGGCGTCAGTACATAGACTTGATCCTGAAACAATTCGGTCTTGAACTGCTCGGTAAACTCGCTGCTGTCGGCAACGTCATCTTTCCAGTCAAGGATGCGCCGCAGCCAGGCAATTTTTTCCTCATACTGCGCGTCCTGTTTACCACCTTCCTTGTAGCGCCAGTGAGCAGCGACACCCAGTTCGGCATGCTGATGCATGTCGAACGTGCGAATCTGCACTTCAAGCGCACGTTCTTCTGGCCCGATCACCGCTGTATGCAGCGAGCGATAATCATTGCCCTTGGGCTGAGAAATGTAATCGTCAAACTCGCCCGGAATCGGCTGCCACAGGTTATGCACCAAACCCAGCACGGTGTAACAGTCGATCTCATGTTTGACCAGCACACGCACTGCGCGAATGTCATATAACTGCTCGAAGCTCATGCGCTTGCGCCGCATCTTGTTGACAATGCTTGCGATATGCTTGGGGCGACCGCTCACTTCCGCTTCGATTGCATGCAGCGCTAACTCAGCCTGCAGACGCTCGACAATGCCCTTGATGTAGGCCTCGCGATCGACCCGTTTTTCATCAAGCTGGGTCGCAATGGTTTTATAGGTGTCTGGCTCCAGGTAGCGAAATGCCCAGTCTTCCATTTCCCATTTGATTTGCCACACGCCAAGGCGATTGGCCAAGGGAGAAAACAACTCACGCGCCTGCTGCCCCAGCATTTCACGGGTAGCAGCATCCATGCCGGAAGCACAACGCAGGGCATGAGTCCGCTCGGCCAGCTTCACCAGCACAATACGAATATCCTCCACCATCGCCAGCACCATCTGACGCAGCGCTTCAAGCTGAGCATGTGGATCGATGCGTTTGTCCGTCGTGCTGGCGGCCAGGGTTTCGATACGCGCCATGGCTGCCACCCCACGTGCCAGTCGCGCTGCGGTGCCAAAGGCCACATCAATATCAGAAGCTGTGTCCAAACAGGCATGCAACAACGCCGCAGCTACGGCATCCGCGCCCACGCGCAATTCGGCAACAATCAGTGCCGTCCCTACGCTGTGGGAAAAAAGCCTGCTGTCCAAATGAGCATGCGCATAATCCAGCGCCCGCCATGAAGTATCCTTTTCCGCCACGGGCAAAACACGAGCTAATGCTTGCCGCGCCGACTCCAGATCAATGGCATCAAAACAGCGAGGTCGTACGAGTTCATTCATCCTCTGAAATGCCCTGTGTTCTTATGTCAACACAAACAAGCCCACTCAGGCGAGGAAAAGCATCTCGCAAGCAGGGCGGAAGCGCTTATTGACTGCAAACCTTGAACAAGTGCCGAGTGATCGAGTATTTTGATGGCTCAACTAGGCAGCCTCAACACAGCCCTCCGGACACAGCTCCACCCTCGCTCGTACAGCAGGCTGACTGACCAAATTAGTTCGCGGATGCGAGCTTTATTGCAACCTGGATCATCTGCCTTCGATCGCGTTGGGCTGAATTTTCACTTTTTGTCCGGCCTTCACCAGTGCAAGCATCGCTTGCATGTCCGCCTGCTGCTGCGCCTGCATCACGCCCGCCTCAATGGAGGTCAGCAAACGCGAATCAAGGCCGGGCGCATCCAGAACCCGGCTCACCCGCACAATGCGGTAAGAACCATCAGGACGCACGAACCCAGTGTAGGCCGGAAGTTTGTCAGTCCCAACCCTGAACACCGCTTTAGCTTCTGTCGCATCCAGCATGGCCGAAGGTTGACGCCCAACTATCTGGAAAGCTGACCAACTCATGCCGGCCTCATTCCCTTTCAACAAGGCTTGAATAGTCGCCTCGCCTTGCTTGGTCAGCAAACGCGCACCCTGTTCTGCACGCAGCTTGGCCTCAATTTCCGGCCTAACCTCGGACAGCGGGCGCACTCGTGCGGGACGATGCTCGATCACCCTCGCGGCCACCAAAACACCCGGCTGAACTTCAATCGCTTCAGTGTTTTGTTTCGACTTGAGCGATTCCGAACTGAACACCGCCTCCTGCAAACCGGGATGATCAAATGGCGCGGGGGCTTGCCTGGCCGTCATCCACGCACTTTGCTGAATGGTCTGCTTGGTAGCCGCCGCCGCCGGCTGCAATGAAGTGGCGTTTTCGTAAACGAGGTTACCAAAGTTATCCGCCAAATCCGCAAAGACTTTTTGTGACTGCTGTTTGCGCAATTCATCTATCACTGCTGCACGTACGTTAGCCAGCGGAGCAGTCTGAGCTGCCTGAATGCCATCCAGACGAATCACGTGGTAGCCGAAATCGCTTTCTACCGGACCACGAATTTCATTGGGCTTCATACTGAATACAGCGTCATCAAAAGATTTGACCATCATGCCGCGTCCAAAGCTTCCCAAGTGACCATCCTGTGCTGCCGACCCAGGATCCTGCGACTGCGTACGCGCCAGTTCAGCGAAACGATCAGGTGCTTTTTGCAACGTCTGAAACAGCTCATTCGCCTTCGCTCTGGCTTTGGCGCGCGTAGCGGCATCTGCATTTTTATCAGCCACAATTAAAATATGACTTGCACTGCGCTGCTCGGGCACCCCGAACTCAGCTGCATGAGAAGCATAGTAGTCCGTAACAGCCTGGTCGCTGACCGCAATGCTTGCTGCTACTTTGGCCCGATCCAGCACCAGATATTCTGCACGGACCTGTTCAGGCTCGGTAAAAGCCACTTTGTTGTTCGCGTAATATTGATCAACCTCATCCGGCGTCAGTTTAATTTGGGGCGCCACAGTAGATGCTGAAACATCAACCCAGGAGATTTCACGTTGTTGCGCTACCAGACGGGCTATTTGTGTCAAAGAAGTCGTTGATGGAAATGCCGCGAGCGATGCCGGACTGGTGACTGTTTCCAGCATAAAAGACTGCCGCAACTCACTCTCGAATTGAGCAGGCGTACGGTTATTCTGGCGCAAAACTGCCTCATAGCGTTGTGGTGAAAACTTGCCGTCCTGCTGAAATGCGGGAATCTGCATCAACACGGAAGCAACATAGGCATCGGGTGCGATGATTTTAAGTTGCTGCGCGTCCTGGAATAAGGCTTTTCGATCAATCAAACTATCGAGCACCTGCTTGCGAAACGCAGCTGTTTCTGTGATCGCCGGATCAAACGAGGAACCAAGTGATTCACGCATCCGGTCAGTTTGACCCTGTATCTCACGAGACAGATCCTCGCGCGACACACCTACATCACCCACCTCGGCAATCACACCACTGCCCTGGCCTCCCGACATATAGGAATCCACGCCAAAAAGCGCGAAGGAAAGTGCGATCAAGCCCAATATGACCTTAGCCAACCAGCCCTTTGCGTGGTTGCGGATTGCTTCAAGCACGGCGTCTACTCCAGAAAAACATCAACTTGGATTCTCGCGCACTTTACGTCCCGCGTCTTCACCTGCAGTGAATAAATCCAGTCGAATTAATTGATTTGAGGGATCGAAAACAGAAATGAAAAAAGGCGAACTTTCGTTCGCCTTTTAGTGTTGGCGGAGCGGACGGGACTCGAACCCGCGACCCCCGGCGTGACAGGCCGGTATTCTAACCAACTGAACTACCACTCCCTTGTGCTAAATGAATCAGCACTACTAACTTGATTGACCGCTTATTTTCCACTGCTGGTGGGTGCTGAGGGGCTCGAACCCCCGACATCCTCCGTGTAAGGGAGACGCTCTACCAACTGAGCTAAGCACCCTACGAAGACCAAGATTATACGACCATTTTAATTAGTTTGCCAAATACAAATTGTATTTTTTACTTCTTATTGAGGGCATCTTTCAGTCCCTTGCCTGCTCGGAATTTGGGTACTTTAGCTGCTTTGATTTTGATGGAATCGCCTGTACGTGGATTACGACCAGTACGAGCAGCACGCTCACCAACATAGAAAGAACCGAATCCTACCAACGTGACCAAGTCACCTTTTTTGAGTGCGGCTTTGACAGCTTCGACAGCGCCATCCAGTGCACGGCCAGCAGCGGCTTTGGAAATGTCGGCCGAGTCGGCGATTGCGTCAATCAGTTCAGACTTGTTCACGTGTTATCCCCTTCAATCAAGTGGTACAGGAAAACCCTGTGGGCACTTTTATAACAACCCACAAAAGCTTGTGTCAAGCGGTTTTCAAGCCACAGACAAAAAATCCTGCGACTAGCGCAGGATTAGCTTGGAGCTCAAAAAACCTCAATGTTTCAAAGCTGCCCCGTTGACCGATTCTTCCTCTTGTACGGGCAATGCGGCCGCTTCAGTTTCCGGCTCATCAGTTAAGGGTTCAGGTGCGCGCTCGAGTGCCAATTCCAAAACCTGATCAATCCATTTCACCGGGTGAATATCCAGTTTATTTTTGATGTTATCTGGAATTTCTGTCAGATCCTTGACGTTTTCATGCGGGATCAAAACCGTCTTTATCCCGCCACGATGTGCTGCAAGCAACTTTTCTTTCAGACCGCCGATTGGCAGAACCTCACCCCGCAGCGTAATTTCTCCCGTCATCGCCACATCTGCCCGAACCGGAATACCCGTGAGAATAGACACCATTGAAGTGCAAATTGCGATGCCCGCAGAAGGGCCGTCTTTTGGTGTAGCGCCTTCCGGCAAATGAATGTGGATATCGCGCTTCTGATAAAAGTCATCCTGAATGCCCAGTTTGCGCGCACGGGAACGGACAACCGACAAAGCCGCCTGGATTGACTCTTGCATCACTTCACCGAGCTTGCCAGTGGTGGTCATTTTGCCACGTCCAGGCAAAGCAACCGCCTCAATCGTGAGCAACTCACCCCCGACTTCGGTCCAAGCAAGGCCGGTGACCTGACCAACCTGATTGTTCAGTTCAGCAATACCGAAGCTGAAGCGACGCACCCCCAAGTATTTCTCCAGATTACGCGAGGTGACCGAAATCTTGCTCGTCTGCTTCTTCAGCAACAATGCCTTTACCGCCTTGCGGCAGATTTTAGACAACTCACGCTCAAGACTACGTACGCCGGCCTCTCGCGTGTAATACCGCACGATGTCGCGGATGGCGGACTCAGCGATTGCAAGTTCACTCTCCTTGATGCCATTAACCTTGAGTTGCTTGGGTGCAAGATAACGTACGGCAATATTGACTTTTTCGTCCTCGGTATAACCCGATAGACGAATCACTTCCATCCGATCCAATAAGGGTGCGGGTAGATTGAGCGAATTTGCCGTTGCAACGAACATTACATCCGACAGGTCGTATTCAACCTCGATGTAGTGATCCTGAAAGGTGTGGTTTTGCTCGGGATCGAGCACCTCCAGCAACGCTGACGAAGGATCGCCACGGAAATCCTGACCCATTTTATCCACTTCATCAAGCAGGAAAAGTGGATTTTTCACCCCAATTTTGGTCAGACTTTGCAGAATCTTGCCTGGCATCGACCCGATATAGGTGCGACGGTGCCCCCGAATCTCGGATTCGTCACGCACACCGCCCAGAGCCATACGTACAAATTTGCGATTAGTCGCACGCGCAATGGATTGCCCAAGCGAGGTTTTACCCACACCGGGCGGCCCGACCAGACACAAGATTGGCGCCTTTACCTTATCTACGCGCTGTTGTACCGCGAGATATTCAAGGATGCGCTCTTTCACCTTGTCAAGACCATAATGATCCTGATCCAGCACTAGTTCGGCCTTGACCAAATCTTTGCTGATCTTGGTTTTTTTCTTCCACGGCAAACCAACAATCGCTTCAATATAGCTGCGAATCACGGTGGCTTCAGCGGACATAGGTGACATCATGCGCAGCTTTTTCAACTCGCCCATGGCCTTGGCTTCGGCCTCCTTGGACATGCTGGCTTCCTTGACGCGTTTTTCCAGGTCTTCCAGTTCGGCGCCTTCTTCAATGTCGCCCAACTCCTTCTGAATCGCCTTGACCTGTTCGTTCAGGTAGTACTCACGCTGACTCTTCTCCATCTGCCGCTTGACGCGGCCACGGATACGTTTTTCCACTTGCAGGATATCAAGCTCGCCTTCCAGCAAACCCAGCAGATGCTCCAGGCGCTTATTCACGCCAATCATTTCCAGCACCTCCTGCTTCTGTTCAAGCTTCAAGGGCAAATGTGCAACGATGGTGTCAGCCAGACGACCGCCCTCGTCAATCCCTGACAAGGAAGTAAGGATTTCCGGTGGAATTTTTTTGTTGAGTTTGACGTACTGGTCAAACTGCGTCAGAAGCGCACGGCGCATGGCCTCCACTTCAACCAACTCTTCACCTTCGGCCGGCAAAACTTCTGCACGCGCCGTAAGGTGAGTGCCCGCGTCAGTCACATCGATCACGCGGGCTCGCTGATTGCCTTCCACCAGCACCTTGACTGTGCCATCGGGCAGTTTCAGCATTTGCAACACTGTAGCAACGCTACCCGTGTCGTACAGGTCTTCAGGTGTAGGGTCATCCTGCGCGGCAGTTTTTTGCGCAACCAGGAGAATGCTTTTACCGGATTCCATCGATGTTTCCAGCGCCTTGATCGACTTGGGGCGACCGACAAACAGCGGTATGACCATGTGGGGAAACACCACTACATCTCGCAATGGCAACAGCGGCAGATCAATCTGTTCCTTGGATACGTTGTCGCTCATCATTTTTTCCTGGGCAGGGTTGAGGAAAGGATGCGTGGCGATAAACCACGCACATCCCTAGCTGGGGGGCATAGTTCACATTTCAAGTAAGCCGGCTAACGAAGTCGGCCCAAATCAGACTCAGGCGCCAGCAGCCAATGGCTGCTCGCCCTGCTCGGAGTAGATCAACAAGGGTTTGCCCTCGCCGTTAACCAGGCTTTGATCCACCACGACCTTGCTTACGCCCTTGAGCGAGGGTAAGTCATACATGGTGTCGAGCAATGCGTGTTCAATGATGGACCGTAAGCCTCGTGCTCCCGTGCGACGCGCCAGAGCGCGCTTGGCGATAGCATTGAGCGCTTCCTCACGAAACTCGAGATCCACGCCTTCCATCTTGAACAGTTTGGCAAATTGCTTGGTCAGCGCATTCTTCGGTTCGGTCAAAATCTGCACCAGCGCCGTCTCGTCGAGTTCATCAAGCGTCGTGACGACTGGCAGACGGCCAACGAACTCTGGAATCAAGCCATACTTGATAAGGTCTTCTGGCTCGACTTGATGCAACAGTTCAACATCACGCTTGGTATCGTCAACGTTCTTGACCTGAGCCCCAAACCCGATTCCCCCTTTTTCAGTGCGACCTCGAATAACTTTTTCCAGCCCACTGAACGCTCCACCGCAGATAAACAGGATATTGCTGGTGTCGACCTGGACAAACTCCTGGTTCGGATGCTTGCGGCCACCCTGAGGCGGGACGGAAGCAGTCGTACCCTCGATCAACTTGAGCAGTGCCTGCTGCACGCCCTCACCTGATACATCCCGGGTGATTGAAGGGTTATCAGACTTCCGCGAAATCTTGTCTATTTCGTCGATGTAGACAATGCCTTGTTTGGCCTTGTCCACATCGTAATCACATTTTTGCAGCAGTTTCTGGATGATGTTCTCGACATCCTCCCCTACATAACCGGCTTCGGTCAGGGTCGTCGCATCTGCAATAACAAACGGCACGTTCAGCAGGCGTGCCAGCGTTTGCGCAAGCAGTGTTTTGCCCGACCCTGTCGGCCCAATCAGCAAAATATTGCTCTTGGCCAACTCGACATCACCGTTACCGGAGTTGCTGCGCAGACGCTTGTAGTGATTGTAAACCGCAACCGCCAACGCTTTTTTGGCCTGGCTTTGACCGATCACATATTGATCAAGAATGCTGCTGATCTCATGCGGCGTCGGCAAATCGGAGCTTGCACCACTCTTCTGGTTATCGGCTTGCTGGATTTCCTCGCGGATGATGTCGTTGCACAACTCGACACATTCGTCGCAAATGAACACCGACGGCCCAGCAATCAGCTTGCGCACCTCATGCTGGCTTTTACCGCAAAAGGAGCAATAGAGAAGTTTGTCGCTCGAGCCTTTGTCTTCCATGCCTGTTCCCTTATTTAGCACTTGCTTCGACACGGGTCGTCAACACTTTGTCGACCAGGCCATAACTCACAGCATCATCCGCACTCATGAAATTATCACGATCAGTATCACGCTCAATCACTTCAATACTTTGCCCTGAATGCTTAGCCAGCATGTCGTTGAGACGGGCTTTCAGGTAAAGAATTTCCTTGGCATGAATCGCGATGTCCGACGCCTGCCCTTGAAACCCACCCAACGGCTGATGAATCATTACGCGTGAATTCGGCAGACAATAACGTTTCCCCTTAGTTCCTGCCGTCAGCAGGAAAGCCCCCATACTGGCTGCCTGACCGATGCAAAGCGTGGATACATCCGGTTTGATGAACTGCATGGTGTCGTAAATTGCCATGCCAGCTGAAACCGATCCACCAGGCGAGTTGATATAGAAATAAATATCCTTGTCGGGGTTTTCCGATTCCAGGAAAAGCATTTGCGCAACCACCAGATTGGCCGTCGAGTCATTCACCGGACCAACAAGGAAAATGACACGTTCCTTAAGCAGGCGCGAGTAAATGTCATACGCACGTTCTCCACGCCCGCTTTGCTCGACAACCATTGGAACCAGCCCCAGCCCCTGCGGCTCATGGCGCAGAGAATTGGAAATATCACTATTGAAATCGATATGCATCAGGCACGTCCCATCAGTTCTTCAAAAGTGGTTGTTACGTCTTCAACCATAGCTTGTCCACCGACCCATGCTACAACGTTTTCTTCCAGAGCAAGAGACTCGATTTCCTGCATCCGCTCAGGGTTTTGGTAGAACCACTGCGCGACCTGATCAGGCTCTTCGTAACTTTGCGCCTGTTCCTGTATCAATGCACGAATCTGCTCGGGCTGCGCCACCAGCTTGTTTGCCTGCACAATTTCGGCAAGAATCAAACCCAAACGCACGCGGCGCTCCGCTTGTCCAGTAAACATATCGGCCACAAGCTTCATGGTCTGAACCCCGCGTGACTGCATGTCGGCTTCAGTCGCTTTCAACAGACGATCGGTTTCCATTGCTACCAGGCTTTGCGGCAGTTCCAGCGTGCTTTTCTGCAACAGCAACTCCATGGTTTGCTCTTTCAGCTTCGTCTGTACGCGACGTTTTACTTCGCGCTCAAGATTCGCTTTCACTTCAGCCTTGAGCTTTTCCACATCGCCATCTTCCACGCCCAACGCCTTGGCGAATTCCGCATCGACCGGCGGCAGCACAGGAGCTTGAACTTCTTTTACCTGCACTTCAAAGTGCGCGGTTTTGCTCGCAAGTTCCTTGGCTGCGTATTCAGCAGGGAAAGTCACATCGAAGCCCTTGCTGGCACCGGCTTCCAGTCCGACCAAGCTTTGCTCAAAATCTTTCAGCAAGCGACCTTCGCCAATCACCGCAGTAAAATCCTCTCCCTTACCCCCCTCAAATGCGACGCCGTCGACGGTGCCCTGATAATCAAATTTAACCAGATCGCCTTCTGCCGCAGCACGCTGAGCAACTTCAAATGTACGACGCTGCTTTTGCAGCACTTCGAGGGTTTTCGCCACATCCGCATCACTCAATTCAACAACGGGGCGATTGATCTTGCCTGAGTCCAACGCGTCAATATTGACCTCAGGATAGACCTCGAAGCTGGCGCTGAAAGTCATTTCTGCGGCAGCGGCCTGGCCAGCCTTTGGCTCAAATCGCGGATAACCTGCAATTTTGAGTTTATGTGCCTGTACCGCCTCACCAAACCGGCTCTGCAGCGTTTCGCCCAATATTTCCTGGCGTACGCCTGGACCATGCTGACGCGCAACAGCCGCAAGTGGCGCCTTGCCCGGACGGAACCCATCCATCTTGACGTTGCGTGCCAGACGCTTGAGGCGGTTCTGCACTTCGGCTTCCAACTGATCCATGGGCACGTCAATGTCCAAGCGCCGAACCAGACCTTCGAGAACTTCAAGATTTGCTTGCATCA